>NZ_JCAXEH010000004.1:0-390135 GCF_059758895.1 Chryseobacterium sp. GQ58
AGTACCGGCTGATGCTTTTGTAAGCATGACCGATTACAAATATGTTGTGATGAGAGTGGCGATGCAGAAAGACGGAATTCCTGTCAACTGTACAAGCTTTGCGAATGGCGAAGTTGAAGATTACACGGTAAGAATCTCTAAGCAGGGAGTTGTGAATTCGGTAAATCAAGATGATATTCTGATCTATCCGAATCCTGTAAGCACAATATTGAATGTGAAGAACATCAGTAAAAAAGCGAATTACAAAATTTACAGTGCTTCCGGACAGCTTGTATCAAGCGGATTGATTTTAAATAATAAAATTGATGTGAGCAGACTGATCAACGGATTATATGTTATCGACATAGACGACGTTCAGGGATCTGTTCAGAAGAAATTCATTAAAGAATAATCAACTAACAATTTTAAATAAAATAAGCTCTCAGAAATGAGAGCTTATTTTTTTGATGAAATAAAAAGCTCGCTGTTTACAGCGAGCTTTTTTCTTATTCAATTTCAAAGATGATTTTTTCAGTTTGTTCTTTCAGATCATCCAGATTTGTATTGTTGTAAATGATATAATCTGCTTGTTTTATTTTGTCTTTCTCCGGCATTTGCTTTTCCATGATGGTTTCTACTTCGCGGTAGGTTTTTCCATCTCGATTCATCACTCTTTTTATTCTGATGTTGTCTTCTGCCGTTACCAAAAGAGATTTATAGCATTGAAGATTTAATTTTAATTCAAATAATAAAGCAGTTTCTTTAAAAACCAAATATTTACTTTGTTTTGAAACCCAATTTTCAAAATCTGATCTTACTGCCGGATGAATAATTTCATTTAAACTTTGAAGCAGCTCTTTATCATTAAAAACTTTTTCTGCAACGTATTTTCTATCATAAATACCATTTGCATCATAAGCTTCTTCTCCTAAAAGTTCTTTAATTTTAAGCTTTAAATCATCATTATCATTGACGATGGTTTTCGCCCTGTCATCCGAATAATAAACCGGAAATCCGCAATCTTCTATATATTTTGCAACAGTAGTTTTTCCGGAGCCGATTCCTCCTGTAAGTCCAATTATTTTCGATGACGGCTCAGGTTCCGGCTGTTGCGCTTCTGAATGTAAGTCTTCCATAATTAATATCCAAAAACATCATTAAAACTAAAAGTCTCGTCGAGCCTTACTCCTTTTTCCGTCATTTTAAGGCTTGCCAGTTCATTATGAGCATCATGTTCAAAAAACAATAGATATTCATTGTCAATACATTGCTTTAAGAATTTCCCTTTTTCTTCCATCGTTAAAAGAGGTCTTGTGTCGTATCCCATCACGTAAACAGGGTTGATATGTCCCGCAGTGGGAATAAGATCAGCCGCAAAAACCACCGTTTTTTCCTGATATTGAATTACGGGGAGCATCTGTTTTTCGGTATGTCCGTCAACGAAAATGACGTCCATTTTCAAATCTGGTGCAAAGCCATAATTCCCTGTTGCCGGAAGTGGCAAAAAGTTCAGTTGTCCGCTTTCCTGCATCGGCAGAATATTTTCTTTTAAAAAACTTGCCTTTTCTCTTGGGTTGGGTTCTGCTGCCCATTGCCAATGATTTTCATTAGTCCAGAACTGAGCATTTTTGAAGGCTGGTCTGTAGCCTGTTTTGTCGTCATTCCATTCGATGGCGCCACCACAATGGTCAAAATGAAGGTGTGTTAAAAAAACATCTGTAATATCTTCTTTTACAAACCCGTATTTTTTTAAGTTTTTATCTAAATTATCGTCTCCCCAAAGCGAATAATGACCGAAGAATTTATCATCTTGCTTGTTTCCGAGACCGCAGTCAACTAAGATTAATTTTTTTCCGTCTTCGATAAGTAAAGAGCGGGTTCCCAATTCAATTAAATTTTTTTCGTCTGCAGGATTTGTCTTTTCCCACAAACTCTTTGGGACGACTCCAAACATTGCGCCGCCATCCAGCTTAAATTTTCCACATTGTATAGGATATAATTTCATATGTAATATTTGATTAGTTAAATTTTAAATTATAAGTCTGATATCTGGTGTCTGAAATCTGATGCCTATCTAATTAATTTCATCTTTTCAGCGATCTTCTTTCCATTTTCATCCGAGTTTTCAAGATGAGAAATGATATTTTTGAAATCTGCTTCTTTTCTGTTTTGAGAAAGTTTTTGTTTAATAAATATCTCGGTCGGAATTATCTTTAAGCCAAAAGCTCCTTTCATTTCTTTTTCTACGAATTCTTTTCCCATCTTGTCGACAAACATCGGACATTTTTGAAAGTTCTCATATTTAGCCGTTAATTTTTCCAAATGTTTGTACAATTCTTCCTGATTCATCAATTCGATCTTTCCGTAGATTTGAACGGCTTCATAATTCCAGGTTGAAACATTAATGTGATCATACCAGCTACTTGAAATATAAGTATGAGCTCCCAAAAAATCACACAAAACTTCATCACCATTTTTCAGTATTTTGGCTTGCGAATTGGCTTTTGAAATATGAGTTTCAATATAAATATTATCAGGATCATCTTCATTCAGCATCATCATTGAATGAGTTGCTCTTATTTTGTCAACCGAAGAAATCAATAAAGCAAAAGCATTTTCTTTGATGATTTGTCTCATCAAATTAAAATCTTCGCTTCTGTATAATTTTGGAATAAACATAACTTCAATAAACTTTAAACATAAAACTCCAAACCATCAATTAGAAAAGTTCTCCCGGTTTTCTTGGTATTGCAATATTCAAATGTCGATACGCTTTTTCTGTAACTTCTCTTCCACGCGGAGTTCTGATTATAAATCCTTCCTGAATCAAAAATGGCTCATAAACTTCTTCCAACGTTTCAGGATTTTCTGCAATCGACGTTGCCAAAGCTGAAATTCCAACAGGTTTTCCTTTGAAGTTTTCGATCATTACGCGCATGATTTTATTATCCATTTCATCTAAGCCAAATTCGTCTACATTTAATGAATTTAAAGCATATTTGGTAATGTTGATTTCAATCTCGCCATTTCCTTTTATTTCAGCAAAATCACGAACTCTTCTCAAAAGAGCATTGGCAATTCTTGGAGTTCCGCGGCTTCTTCTTGCAATTTCGATCGCTGAATCTTCATATATTTTCACGCCCAAAACTCTTGCGCTTCTTATAATAATCGTTGATAAAAGTTCAATTGTATAATATTCCAGTCTGCTTTGAATTCCAAATCTTGCCAGCATTGGTTTCGTCAGCATTCCGCTTCTTGTGGTTGCACCGACTAACGTAAAAGGATTTAGGCTGATCTGAACACTTCTTGCGTTCGGGCCTGTTTCCAGCATAATGTCAATTTTATAATCTTCCATTGCAGAATATAAATACTCTTCTACAATTGGCGACAGACGATGTATTTCATCTATAAAAAGCACATCATTTTCTTCAAGATTGGTAAGCAAACCAGCCAAACTTCCGGGTTTATCCAGAACAGGGCCGGAAGTAATTTTACAATTGACGCCAAGTTCATTTGCTATAATATTGGCTAAAGTCGTTTTACCCAAACCGGGAGGCCCATGAAGAAGAACATGGTCAAGAGCCCCGCCACGTTTTTTGGCAGCAGTAACGAAAACTTCAAGATTTTCCAGTGTCTTTCTCTGCCCCGCAAAATCTTTAAAACTCTGGGGACGAATTTGTTCTTCCTGCATCAGCTCTTCATCGGAAAAGTTTTCCTTATCTGGATGTAAAAAATCAGGCATTAATTCATTTCATTTACCTCAAAGATAGGATTTTTAAGCTTAATTCTGAAATTGTATTTGTAAATTAGCAAGCATGAAATTATTAGGACCATTTAAGCAAATCGTAACGCTTGCCAATATTCCGTTAAGAGGAAAATTATCCGACGAACAGCTTGAAATCGTTATTGATGGTGGAATTTTAATTAAAAAAGGCACCATTCAGAAAGTTGGAAATTTTGATGATTTAAAATCTGAAAACCAAAATATACCAATTGAAAAAGTTGAGGGCGAGCAAATTGCTCTTCCTGCTTTTGTAGATTCTCACACTCATATTTGTTTTGGTGGAAACCGTGCAAACGACTTTGCAATGCGCAATGCGGGAAAAACCTATTTGGAAATTGCCGAAAATGGCGGCGGAATCTGGAGTTCTGTTCAGCACACAAGAAATGCTTCTGAAGAAGAATTATTAAAGACTTTATTGGAAAGAATTGATTTTTTAATTTCTCTTGGAATTACAACAATTGAAGTAAAAAGTGGATACGGTTTAGACGTAAAAAACGAACTGAAAATGCTTCGAATGATTAAAAAGGCACAAGAAATGACGAAAGCTACTTTAGTTCCCACTTGTCTTTCTGCACATCTGAAACCTAGAGATTTTGAAGGGAATAATGAAGAATATTTAAATTATATTATTACCGAAATTTTACCGAAAGTAAAAGAAGAAAACTTAGCAAAAAGGGTTGATATTTTTATTGAAAAATCTGCTTTTCAACCTGAAGAAAGTAAAAGTTTCCTTCTTAAAACTAAAGAATTAGGTTTTGAAATTACAGTTCATGCAGATCAGTTTACGCCTGGAAGTTCGAGAATTGCAGTGGAAGTTGGCGCAAAATCAGCGGACCATTTGGAAGCTACAATTGATGAAGATATTGAGTTTCTAGCTAAATCAAATACTGTTGCAACAGCACTTCCCGGCGCTAGTTTAGGTTTAGGAGAAAGATTTACTCCGGCAAGGAAATTATTAGACGCAGGCGCTATTTTAGCGATTGCAAGCGACTGGAATCCGGGTTCGGCGCCGATGGGAAATTTGATTACTCAAGCTTCGATTTTAGCAACTTTTGAAAAATTGACGACAGCAGAAGTTTTAGCAGGAATGACTTTTCGTTCTGCTTTTGCGCTTGGTTTGGAAGACAGAGGAAAATTAGAAAACGGATTGAAAGCTGATTTTGTTACTTTTAAGACTAATAATTTCCAAAATATTCTCTATAATCAAGGAAGTTTGAAGGCGGAAAGTGTTTATATTGACGGAGTAAAAAGTTAAATAGTAATTATTTCCAGGCTTTAAACGATAATATTACAATCAAAATGAATCAAAATATTTGGCAAGGAAGATTAGATGGTGAGGAGCTTCTTCATCACAGAATATTTCAACGAGTAAAAGAAGAAAGTAATTATGAGATTATTTCAACTAATGATTTCGTTTTACACGGATTTGCGGTGGATGAAGGCGTAAGAAGAAATAAAGGAAGGCAAGGCGCAAAAGACGCTCCTGATGTGATCAGAAAAAATATGTCTAATTTTCCGGTTGTTCTTCCTGATTTTTCGTTGCTTGATTTTGGAAATATTCCATGTGAAAACGGAAATTTAGAACAAGCTCAGGAAAATCTTGCAAATAATGTATCTAAAGTTTTAGGTAAAGGAGCAAAGTCAATCATTTTAGGAGGCGGACATGAAGTCACTTATGCTCATTATTCAGGAATCAGAAAAGCGTTTCCAAAAAAAAAAATAGGAATCATCAATATTGATGCACATTTTGACAACAGACAACCCGAAAGTGGAATAGGAGCAAGCTCAGGAACCGGTTTTTGGCAAATTGCACAAGAAGGGGAAATCTATTCTTTACACATCGGAATTCAGAGAAATTCGAATACTTTAAAGCTTTTTGATACTGCTCATCAATTTGGGATGAAATATATTCTGGCAGATGAGTTGTTTTTTGAAAATCTTCCTTCAATTTACCAAAGAATTGATGCCCTTTTAGAGGAAGTTGATGTGGTTTATCTTACGATTTGTATGGATGTTTTCAATGCGTCTATTGCTCCCGGAGTTTCGGCTGCGGCTTACAATGGAATTTTTGCGGATGCTTCTTTTATGCATTTTTACAGACACATTTTGAAGAGTGAAAAACTTTTAGCCTTGGATATTGCAGAAGTAAATCCGTCTTTAGATATTCAGGACAGAACTGCAAGGTTGGCGGCTTGTCTTGTGAATGAATGGCTTATGATTTAATCATAAAAATTACATTTCTTCAATAGAGAAAATCATTCTTTTAATCCTTCTTAAGGAACAAGTTTTGTTGCTTTCATCATGCTTGAATAAAGCATTACAAATTCATTTTGAATTTAAACAATTACATTATGGAACAATCAATTAAAGATAAACTCATAAAGGCAGATCGTGCTTTCTCTGAATGGAAAAAAGTTCCATTTGATGAAAAGCAAAAATTAATTAAAAAAGCTGCCGAAATTCTTAAAGCTCAATCCGAAAAGTTTGGAGAAATTATCACTAAAGAAATGAACAAGCCTATTTCTCAATCGATTTCAGAAGTTGAAAAATGTGCTTTGATGATGACTTATTATGCTGAAGCTGAAAATATTTTGAAGCCTGAAAAAGTAGATTCGGAATTTTCAATATCTGAAATTCATTATGTTCCGAAAGGAGTGATTTTGGGTGTAATGCCTTGGAATTTCCCCTTCTGGCAGGTTTTAAGATTTGCAACTCCCGCAATTTTAGCAGGAAATACGGTAGTTTTAAAGCATGCTTCAATTTGTTTCGGAAGTGGAAATGCAATCGGAAAAGTTTTTTTGGAAGCAGGTTTCCCGGAAGGTATTTTTCAAAATTTAGAAGTTGGTCATAAAGAAGTAAAAGAAATTTTGGAACACGAAGTTATAAAAGGCGTAAGTCTTACCGGAAGTGAAAAAGCAGGTGCTGAAGTCGCATCAATTGCCGGACAAAACATTAAAAAATCTCTTCTCGAATTAGGTGGAAGCGATGCGTTTATCGTTTTAAATGATGCAGATTTAGATGAAGCTGCAAAAGTTGGAGCTTTGGCGAGGTTGCAAAATTGCGGACAAACTTGTGTGGCTGCCAAAAGATTTATCATTCAGGAAGATATTAAAAACGATTTTCTTCCTAAGTTTATTCTTGAATACAAAAAATATTCTCCTGCCAATCCGATGAATAAGGAAACGAAACTAGGCGGTATGGCAAGACCAGATTTGGCAGATGATTTGGAAAAACAATATCAAAAAGCTTTAGAAAATGGAGCGGAAGCTATTATTCCTTTGGAAAGGATTTCAGACACAGAATTTAATCCTGGTTTGATCAGCGTGAAAGAAGGTAATCCTGTTTTGCAGGAAGAATTATTTGGGCCGCTGGGAATGATAATGACCGCAAAAGACGATCAGGAAGCATTAAAATTGGCAAATAATATTCCGTTTGGGCTTTCAAATTCTGTGTGGACAAATGATAAAAACCGTCAATTATTTTTCATTGAAAACCTTGAATCGGGAACTGTAAATATCAACAGAATGACGAGCTCGGACCCGCGTTTTCCTTTTGGAGGTACAAAATCATCAGGTTACGGAACCGAACTTTCTTTATTGGCTTTAAAGGAATTCGTAACGGCAAAAACGATTTTAGGAAAATAATAAAAACAAAAACTCTCGAAAATATCGAGAGTTTTATTTTATAAAAAATGAAATTAAACTGTAGTTAATCTCAGTGTATTTGTTTTTCCGCCTTCATATGATGGAGTAGCGTTGATGTTGATTACAAAATCTCCACTTTCTATATATCCACTGTTGTGCGTCAGCATATTGACCTGAATAATTGTTTCATCAGTCGGTTTATTCATATCATAATAATAAGCACGAACGCCCCAAAGAAGATTCAGCATTGTAATTACCCTTTTATTTCCGCTATAAACAATAATGTGGGAGTTTGGCCTGTGAGCTGAAAGCTGGAATGCAGTATAGCCGGAATGCGTCAAAGTGATAATTGCAGCTACATTGGTGCTCTTGGCGATTCTTACCGCGGCAAGACAAACTCTGTTGGTGATGAATCTTTCATCGATACAATTAAAATCTTTCTCGATTGGTTCGTTTTTATGTCTATAAAAAGTAGTCTTTTCAATATTCTGAACAATTTTCGCCATATTTTCAACCACCTGAATAGGATATCTTCCTACCGAAGTTTCACCGGAAAGCATTACGGCATCGGCTCCGTCTAATACGGAATTGGCAACGTCATTTACTTCCGCTCTTGTTGGCGTCAAACTATTAATCATCGTTTCCATCATTTGTGTAGCGATGATTACCGGCTTAGAATAGAATCTTGCTTTTTCTACAAGATTTTTCTGAATGGCAGGAACTTCCTCCATCGGAACTTCTACACCAAGATCTCCTCTTGCAACCATCAATCCGTCGCATTCCAATAAGATCTGGTCTATATTTTTTACGCCTTCAGGCTTCTCAATTTTTGCGATGATCGGAGTCTTGAATTTGCCGTTTGGATGTTTTTTAATTAATTCTTTTAAATCAATAATATCCTGAGCGTGACGCACAAAAGAAAGAGCAATCCAGTCAACTTGCATATCAAGCATGAAATTGGCATCCTGAATATCTTTTTCTGTAAGTGCCGGAAGCGATACATTCGTGTTGGGAAGATTTACCCCTTTTTTAGAGCTCAATGGTCCCCCTTGAATTGTTTTTGCTTTTACAGTATCAATTTTATTGGTTTCAAGAACTTCTAAAACCAGCTTACCATCATCAATCAAGATTCTTTCACCAACATTTACATCCTGAGGAAATTGCTGATAAGTCATATAAACTTTTGTAGAATCTCCTTCAATTTTTTCATTGGTAAAAGTCAATATATCACCAGGATTCAGGTATGAACCTTCTTTTACAACGCCAACTCTTAATTTTGGACCTTGTAAATCTCCTAAAATACTTACAGAATATCCGTAATCTTTATTAAGTTCTCTGATAATTTGAATATTGGAACGAACTAAGTCGTAATCTGCGTGCGAAAAATTTATTCTAAAAACGTCTACACCGGCCTTCATAAGCCCCAACATTACTTCTTTTGATGATGAAGCCGGGCCAAGTGTTGCGATAATTTTTGTTTTCTTTAAATACTTATTCATAATACTGGATTATTTGATAAAGTTCTTCTTCAGAACTTAAGTTGTAATCTTGAATCGGAAACACAAGATTTTCAGGCAGCAAAATTACGGAAAAATCAGGTAATTGTTCCGAACTATGCAGAATATATTCCACTTCTGTCTGATTATTTAATAAAAATTTAATATTTTCTTCTTCTGAGAAAAGCTCAGTTTGTAGTTTTTTTTGATTACTTTCTGCTGATTTGTTTGAAATAAAAGTAAAGCAGGTTTTTGTAGATTTATGATAAGCTTCAAATCTCGGAAAATAATAATCATAATAGATTCCGTTGAAAACGAGATCATTAATTCTTGAGAATTTGAGATCGTTAATTTGATTTATTTTATAAAAAAATTCATGATCCGGAATATATTTGGCTAATCTTACCAAGGCTATGGTAATATCTTCAAATTCTATATCGTCTAGATCATAAAGTTTTTGTACTTCCAAGTATATTTTCTTTTTTATTTAAAATATAAAATGCTCTTTGTGCAGCTTTTTCTTCTGCCTTCTTTTTTGAAGTTTCTGTTGCATTGGCTATTTTTTCATCCCCAAGCCATACATGGCAGCGGAAAACAATGCTTTTATTCACCTGTATTTCTTCGCAGGTTTCGTACCTGATGATGAGTTTTTTCTTTTGACTCCATTCTAGCAGAAGACCTTTATAGCTTACGATTTTATTTTCAAGCTTATTGATTTCTGAAGGTGTCAAAAGCCTTTCCAATACAATTTTTTTACATGCATCGTATTGCAAATCAAGATAAACCGCACCGATTAAAGCTTCGAAGAGATTACCTGCAATGTTTTCTCCCAATGCTACGGCATGGTTATTTTTTTGTAAAAGGGCAATAAGTTTTAAATCTTCTCCTAATTTATTCAGATTTTTCCTATTTACAATCTTAGATTTCATTTGCGTCATATATCCTTCGTTTGCTTTCGGATAAGTCTGAAACAAATGACATGAAACAATTGTACCCAAAACAGAATCGCCCAAAAATTCAAGTCTTTCATAATTAGAGTCTTGATTTTTAGAAGAGCTTTTAATAGAAAATGCTTCCCGGTAAAAGCTGATATTCTGAATCTCGGTGCCTAAAATCTTATTAAGCTCCATGCTCAGGAAATAATCTCTTTCCGATAATTTTCTTTTTCTGTGTTTGAGGAGGAATTTAGAAAAGTATTTCTGTAACTCCATTCAGTGATAATTAGATTTTCTTAAAAAGAACGCAAGCGTTGTGCCCACCAAATCCAAAAGTGTTACTCATAGCTACTTTCACATCTTTCTTTACAGCGTTATTAAATGTAAAATTCAATCTGCTGTCAATACTTTCATCATCAGTAAAGTGATTGATTGTAGGAGGAACAATACCATGAATAATGGTTCCCACCGCAGCAATAGCTTCAATAACTCCGGCAGCACCCAAAAGATGGCCCGTCATTGATTTTGTAGAATTAATCTGAATGTCGTAAGCATGCTCACCCAATAACCTTGAAATTGCGCTGGATTCTGCAACGTCTCCTAATGGAGTAGAAGTACCATGCATGTTGATATGATCTACTTCATCAGCAGTTAATCCTGCATCTTCCAAACAATTTTTCATTACCAAATAAGCGCCCAGGCCTTCAGGATGTGGTGCTGTCATGTGATGTGCGTCTGCACTCATGCCACCACCCAATAATTCTGCATATATTGTTGCGCCTCGCTTTACAGCGTGTTCATATTCTTCAAGAATAATAGTTCCTGCACCTTCGCCCAATACAAATCCGTCTCTGTCTTTGTCGAAAGGCCTTGAAGCTGTTGTAGGATCATCATTTCTTGTAGAAAGTGCCATCATAGCATTGAATCCGCCAACGCCACTTGCAGTAACGGCAGCTTCTGATCCACCGCAAACAATAACGTCTGCTTTGCCTAATTGGATCAGCATTTTAGAGTCAATCAATGCATTTGCAGATGAAGCGCACGCAGAAACAGTAGTATAATTGGGACCATGAAAGCCATATTCAATAGAAATATGTCCCGGTGTGATATCCGCAATCATTTTTGGAATAAAAAAAGGATTAAATCTAGGAATTTCGGTGTTTGCCCATCCTAAAACTTCGGTTTCGAAAGTTTCTAAACCTCCGATTCCTGATCCCCAAATTACTCCGACTCTGTTTTTGTCTACATTGTCTTCCATGATTCTTGAATGTGCAACTGCCTCTCTGGCAGCCACCATTCCAAGTTGAGTGTTTCGATCCATCTTTTTTGCTTCTTTTTTATCAAAATGCTGCAACGGATCGAAGTTTTTCACTTCGCACGCAAATTTAGTTTTAAAGTTTTTGGCATCAAAAAGAGTAATCGGAGCGGCTCCGCTCTCGCCTTTTACAAGACTTTCCCAGTATTCATTCGCATTATTACCGATAGGTGTTATTGCGCCAAAACCGGTTACAACTACTCTTTTCAATTCCATAAACTTTGTAAATTTTCTTTGTTGAAGAATATTATTTATTTACTACTTCCTCTATATAAGCGATAGCGTGCCCTACAGTAGTAATTTTTTCAGCTTGGTCATCCGGGATCTGAATGTTAAACTCTTTTTCAAATTCCATGATTAACTCAACTGTATCTAGTGAGTCAGCTCCTAAATCATTTGTGAAGCTAGCCTCAGGAGTTACCTCTGTTTCTTCAACGTCAAGCTTATCGGCGATGATAGCTTTTACTCTTGATGCAATGTCTGACATAGTAAATTATTTTTTTAATTGTTAGATTGTGCAAATATATAAAATTCTTTAGGATAAAACATTTTTTTAGGCTTTTTTGTCTCTAGATAATGCGTATTTTATTGTGTAAATGTTTAGTATTTTAATTCTCAGCTGTTTATATTTGATTAATCAGCTTTTAAGTATTGATATTGAGTTAAATGTTTTCACATTAATCAAAAGTTGATTTAAATGCATGACATAAGAAAGATTAAATTTAAAGTTTTTCCACAAAGAAAATACCAGCAGATTACTGATGGTATTTTCTTTTTAATTATTAATTTAATCTAGTGGTTTTCGTCCTGTAATAATATTATATAGTATCACAATAATTGCTATTACCAGCAAAACATGTACTAAATAACCTGTGCTCATTCCTGGTACAATACCCAGCATTCCTAGCAGCCAAACAATAATACAGATGACTGCGACTAACCATAGTATACTTCTCATGACTATAAAATTTTAATGTTATGTATTGTACTATACATATTTTGTGCCTTTTTATAAAAATGAATAAATAAATGCTTTTTTATAGTGTTTTATGAGGTTTTATTTACTGAAAGTATAACTGAATAATATTTTTTGAAACTCATAGAATATTTAAGAAAAATAAAAGCCATTATTCGTAATGGCTTTTTAAGATAAAGTGGAGTTGGAGGGAGTACAATCAATACAAGCTTATATATTTAACAGAATAACTCCAAACGCTAAATCCGTGTATTTATAATATTTAAGCACGTTTTTGCATTTAATAAGTATTGATTTAGTTTGTAATTATTTTAATCAGTTTGTAATTTGTCGTACAAAAATCATACAATATATTTATATTTGTACGATTAAATGAATTGATATGGCCACTATTAACTTTCTATACCGCTCAACTAAAGAACAAGCACCACTAAATATAAGATTACTGTATCGATTTGAAGGTGTTGATTATGTTTATGGTGCGAAAACTTTACTCAAGGTTAATAAAGATTATTGGGAAAAGCAGCATAACCAAAAACGCCCCAAAAACATTGAAATTGTTAATAGGCAACAAGAAGTAAATACAGAAATAAATAAGATTCAGAATTTTGTTATGGATGCTTTTGAAAAAACAGTTCCTTCAACAATTGATAAGGCATGGCTACAAGCTAAAATTGATACTTATTATAACAAAGATCCTGAGAAGGTTCGAATCCCAAAAGGACTTGTTGATTTTGTGACTTTTTACATAAAAGAAAAGGGTAACGATATTACTTCTTCTACTGTTAAAAAGCTTAATGTTGTTAAACATAAACTAAAGCGTTATGAAGAGGAAAAAAATATCACTCTTCTTATCTCGGAAATTAACGAGCAGTTTAAAAACAGTTTTATTGATTACTGCACAAAAGAAAATTACGCTATTGGAACAACGCAAAGGGATTTGGTTTTTATTAAAACATTTTGCAATTACGCATTTGAAAAAGGCTTAGAAGTTGACAGAAACCTTAACAAAGTTAAAATTAAAGTAAAAAGAGAAATTAAGCATCCTTATTTATCATTTGAAGAATTAGAACAAATTGAAAAAGCAGAATTAAACGATAGTCTTTCAAATGTTAGAGATTGGTTAATTATATCGTGTTATACAGGACAAAGAATTTCTGATTTTAAAAACTTTACTGCTGCTAAAATACGAATCGAAAAAGGAAAACCGTTGCTAGAGTTTAAACAAATGAAAACAAATAAATTAATGACTATTCCAGTGCATCCAAAAGTTATAGAAGTATTGGAAAAAAGAAATGGTCTGTTCCCCTCGCAGATTTCAGATCAAAAGTATAATGATTATTTAAAGGATGTTTGTAAAGAAGCTAAACTAAATGAAAAAATAGAAGGAAGTAAAAAAGTTGAAATTGTGCCTAAAAGTGGCAAATATAGAAAAGAGGAGGGCATTTATGAGAAATGGGAACTAGTCTCTTCACATATTGGGCGACGTTCTTTTGCAACTAATTTTTACGGTAAGATACCAACATCTCATTTAATTTTTATGACAGGACATACTACCGAAAGAATGTTTCTTGAATATATAGGAAAGAGTCCAAAAGATACTGCACTTGAATTATTTAATTATTTTTGATTTAATTTTTTATTAAAATGAGTTCTACAGCAAGAGGTATAATAAGTAATAAAGTAAAGTCTATAATTATTTTTATTGACGAAATAACAAGAAAAATAATTAATTGTAAATATGGGCATGATGAAAGTGAAGAGGAATTTCTTAATAGTTTATTGATTGAAGTTGATATTGAAATTACTCATTGTTATGATTATGTTTTAATTAACGAAATTAATAATGTTGTTTTTGATAAGTTTAAAAAACAATTTATAAATCTTGTAAATTTATTCGATAAAATAAAAGCGGAAATTCTCCAAAAAGATTTTACCGTTAATGATGAGTATTTAGAATTTTATAGAGATGTAGAAACTTTACTAGCAAAAGAAGAAACATATAAGCTTGAAAATCAACAACGGTATTTTGAATTAAAAGAAATTTCCAGTTGTACAATGTTAAATACTGAAAAAGTAAAAAGTATTACACCTGCTAATTCTTATACAAATTTTTTGTGGTTTAAAGTTGGTGTTAAACTGGCAAATGGTGAAATCTATCAACTGATAGAAAGGTATGGCAATAACGCATCTAAAATTTCTAAAGAAATAAATCTTATAAATGGCGAAAAATTTATTTTAGCATCTATAAATAATTATTCTGAGGAGAATTCTAATAAAGATAAAAACATATTCAACTATCCCCAAAAGATTGAGAAGATTCTTAATTATTGTCAACAGGAGAATATTTCTATATCCCCTAATTTTTTACAAAATATTAAAACTAAATAGTACTTTATTAGTACCGGTACTTGTAAAAGGTACCCATGAAAAGCTACCATTTTTGTCGTATTAATTAAAATAATTTATATGACAAATTCAATTTTATTACATGAAATCTCTCCTGCTTTATTTAAAGAGATTATACAAGTGACAGTTAAATGTGAGTTAGAAAGTTTTTCTAAATCGCTTCCCGAAAATTCTAATAATGAACTTTTAACACGGCAGGAAACTTGCGATCTTTTAAAAATAGATAGCAGCACTCTTTGGCACTGGACCAACAAAGGTAAAGTTACCTGTTATGGAATTGCTAATCGTCGTTACTACAAGCGTTCGGAAATTATGGAATGTCTAACTAAATTAAAAATTGGTTAGAATATGGAAAAGAAAAACTATAATTCCGACAACAAAATAATCTTTTGGGAAAAAGTCTATAAAGCACATGGGCGATATACCTTTATAATAAATCCCTCTGATTTAACAATTTTTATAGAAAGTAAAGGCATCTGTAAATATATTTTAAATGATGTTGAAAAAATAATACATTACAATTCCAAAAATGGAATAGCGAAAGAAATTACAAATCAACAGAGTTTTAATATTGTTTTACAATATGTAAGAACTATTAGGGATAAAATATTGGAAGATGCTTTCTATAAACAAGGGGAAATCTTTTTGTTAAGTAAAAAAGCTATTCTTGGAAGTTTGCAAGAAATCAAATTATCTCCATTAAGAGATACACAAAATAAAGCATTTTTGTTTTTCCAAAATTGTTATGTTGAAATAAGAAGTAATGGAACTATACAAATTAAAGATAGCACTACGATTCCTTCTCTAAGAGGTTTTGTATGGGAAAAGTCTATAATTAAAAGAAAGTTTCTTCAAAATGATGATACAAGTGTATTCGAACTGTTTTTACGAACAGTTACCAATAATGAGGAACATTATAACAGTGTTATTACTGCAATAGGGTATTTACTCCATAAATATAAAAATCCCAGTACTACAAAAGCAGTTATTATTAGTGATGAAAATACTGAAGTAGAAAATTCGGCAAATGGCGGCACTGGTAAAGGAATTATCGTAACTGCATTAGGATATTTTTTGAATATTGCACAGCAAAACGGTAAAAATATTGACCTTACCGATAATCGTTTCGCATTCCAAAGTGTAAACCTTGATACCGATTTGCTCTATTTAGATGATATTAAAAAAGATTTCGATTTCGAACAGCTTTTTACAGTTATAACTAATGATATGACTGTTGAAAAAAAGAATAAACCCAGTTTTTCCATACCATTTGAACTCTCACCTAAGATTGTCATTACAACAAACTATCAAATGAAAGGTGATTCAAGCAGCCATGCAAGAAGAAAACATTTAATTTTTCTAAACAACTATTATAGTGAGATTTATACACCAAAGGATGAGTTTGGACATCTCTTTTTTGATGATTGGGATGAAACAGAATGGAATAAGTTTGATACGTTTATAATTAGTTGTGTTAAAGATTTTTTAGTACATGGTCTGTTGGAATACAGGCAGAATGAAGAGCTGAGGCGAAAAAGAATAAGATCAGTAATGCCAAACCATCTTTTTGAAGCTTTGGAAGAAAAATGTAAAGATTTAGATGCTTTCTATATTCTTAAAGATTTTAGAATTAGTAATTTGAAATTAATCCATTTATACGCAGAATATAAGGGCAATGCACTAATTAGCAGAAAAATTAAAGGAATAACCCAATTTGCATTTAAGCGAAAATGAGATCAGGTAGAGTTGGTAGACCGTGTTACCTACAAATTTAAAATAAAAAAAATATTTATATAAAATATATTACAATTATAGCTTTACTAAGTCTACCTATTTGTTTTAAGTGAAAAACAACAAAAAAAGAGCAGCACATCGACTATTAGAGTGTTTTAATACTACTTGAAACGCCTTTTGAAACAACAACAATTTTATAATTATAACAAAATATAATACAGCATTAAAATATGTGTATAGTATATATGAAACGCAGTGCGCAACATATTGCAACTGCCAAAATAAACTTTTACAGTAACTAAATGCCCTCTTTAAACCAAATACTTATATTTGCATTATATAATTACATACTATGGAATAAATAAAATAGAACAAAAAATAATATATATATCGGCACTCCTTTTTCTTGTCAGCTAAACCGACCAAGTTAATTAAGATACGAAGAGGATTTGAATTGCACACGTTTAAAGGCGTGGGCTTTCTTATTCTTCGTATGCGTTCTTGGTCGGACGTTGCTGGCAGGTAGGAAATGTCCCACGCTGATTATTTATAACAACTTCCAATTCGGGACATTTTGGATATAAACAATATACAAAATGGAAAAACAAAACATTCCAAACACCAGTAAACCGACCAACTCGAAACCCAACAAACTAGCAGTATTAATAACTCTAATACTTTTTACTGCCTTAATTATCTTTATTGTGAAATTAATTTTTGGAGATAGTTCCAGTTCTACAAGTGGCAAATATACCAAAGAAGATTTACCGAATAATTTTGAATATACAGTTACCAAAGACGAGAGCAATCCCGGTGTTGAAAAAAACCAACTACAAGTAGAAATTAACCAAAAACTTACAGAGGGGCAAATTGCAACTTTAGCCGAAGAGCTTTACAACACTAAAGACAAACAAAGACGTTTCTACATTTTTTACAATTTAAAAGATAATGATAATAGTGTTGTTGCTTGGGCAACAAGCCATTTTGATCCTGAGTTGGAGATTGCTATTAATAGCTCAACTAATAAAGAAGATAATAAAATGCTGCTTGAAGCTAAAAAAGTAAAAGGTAATATTATTGGAATCTTTAATGAACAAAACTATACTTTCTCACTTTATACAGTTTATGAAGATAACGGGAAAATTTTTGTGAAAACTTCCTTTAAAGATGGTCAATCAATGGTAGAAGAAATGATGGAAAGTGATAACAAGAACGGGATTAAACTAATTAATGTAGACGGAGGAAGTCAGGGCGAATATTTTATCTTAAATAATGATGTTCTTGAATTTTATAACAAAGAAAATAATATGTTTACTTCGGGACTTAAACTTTAATAATGTCTTATGAAAGAATGCAGAATAGAACTCACAAATGATATTATTAAATTAATCCTAGGCATTAGAAAAAGTATCTATTGGAATAAGATTTCAGTCTTACATTGATATTTAAGTTAAAGATATTGAAACTGAATATTTGTTAAACTTGATGTATTTAGTGCTTTTAAAGATAATCTGTTGCTGGCATAAATAAAGTTTATAAAATAATGAAGTAAAACTATTGGTTAATCTATAAAAAAACACTTTCTTATTCCTACATTTGAAGTTTTATATTTTAAATGAAGTCATTATTAATGGTAGACCCTCAAAAGTTACCCCATTTGCTTAAATATATGGGGTCAAAACGTGAATTGTTAGAATTTATAAATCATGCAATCAATCAATTGCAGACTGATTCTGATTGGTTTTGTGATCTGTTTTCTGGAACTTCTACTGTAGGTTGTAGTTTAAGAGATGAATATAATATACATATAAATGACATCCAATATTATACATCAATATTTGCAAATACATATCTTAAAAATGAAGCTGACATTAGAAATAAAATAGATTTTGATTTAATTAGAGAACAAGTTTTTCATTTTAAAGATGAATTTATTAGCAAATATGTAGAGTTAGAATTCAACTATAATGAATTAGATTATGAAGCTTTTAAAAAGCTAGAAGAAGCTCAACAAGGATTAATAAACAAAGAATTTAAAATTGGTTTTCATCTTTTTGCAAAGTATTATTCAGGAACATATTGGTCTTATGAGCAATGTGTTTGGATTGACGCTATAAGAGCAGTAGCTGAAAAGTATAAAACTGAATCAGACTATTATTTGATTCTATCTTCTTTAATTTTTGCTATGTCATATAGTTCTCAAAGTACCGGGCACTTTGCACAATATAGAGATATAACCGAATCAAATATGAGTGATATACTTCAATATAGAACAAGAAGTATATGGGCATTATTTGAGAAAAAATATAAAGAATTAAGTAATTTTCAGCAAAGTAATATTTTAGCTAATGATTATAGAATTACATCTCTCGACTATTTGGATTGTTTGAGATTGATTGATGAAAATACCATCGTGTATGCAGATCCCCCATATAGTTCTGTACATTATTCAAGATTCTATCATGCAGTTGAAACAATTGTAAAGTACGACTATCCTGACATCAAGTATAAGGGGCGATATAGAGAAGATAGACATCAATCTCCATTTGGGAAAAAAACTGAGGTTAAAAAAGCTTTTAAAGATCTGTTTGATCGGATTAAAGAGAGAAAATCACATTTAATATTAAGCTATAGCAATAATGGAATGATTACTGAAAACGAAATTATTAATATAGCTAATAAGTCATTTGGAAATGAATACGAAAGTTTCATTTTTTCTAAAAAATATTTACACAGTAAAATGGGGCGGGCAGATGAGAAATCTATGGAGGTTGATGAACTTATAATAGCATATAAAAGACTATAAAAACTATAATCATGGACAATATTGACATTAGAAAACTTAAATCTTCGTGGACGAAATTTGACATAGTTAAGTTGATTGATATAATTTCAGAAAATGATTTGCAGACGTATGTAGAAAAACAAAAAGTTATAGATGAACCTGTTCTAAGAAACTTTTTAGGAATAGAAAAAATATCAGATCAAATTCCCGTATTCTGGAATGAAATTCAAAATCACCCTAATGAAATACGTTTATTTTCATTATTTGCTGCTATTACTACACATTATCAAATAATTAATCAATTTGCTAAATTTAGTTATAAAGGCACTTTTTCAGGGAACTTTTTATATGAAGGAGAAAGTAATAAACAATCAACTAATATAAGAAGTGCTCTAGTTGTTGCTGGAGCGTCCCTTCAAAATTATAGAAGAGAAAAACAAGTTCCATATAATTTTACTACAATTTTTGAAAACGGTGATGTAGGAAAATTAGTAAAAGAATTGTTTAAAAAGAGACTAACAGTTATTGGTTATGATTTAAATGAATTAAATAATGATTCTAAATTTATAGAAGCATGCAATAAATCCAATATGATCGATGCTATAGCTTTAACTACTGAGCAATTTACAAAATGGCTAAATGGTGAAGCATTGAATGTAGAAGCTGATGTATTTTCTATAGATAAGTTAAAAATCTATTCAAGAACGCCTATGCTGCGAGTTAATCAATGGATGAATGGCTGGGAGGATATAGATTTTAATATATTAGAAAATCGGAGAAAACCTAAACCTAGATTTTACATGTTTAGTATGGATGCAAGATTACTAAAAAGATTGTCGGACGTACATAGAAGAAATGTAAATGATAGGGAAGCTATACAGAGAAAAAAGAGTGATGCTAGAGTTAATGAAATAACAAATTATATTGAAGGAGGATTTCCTTGGTCAACTTTATCCAAGGATCAACAAAAAACAAATGAGAATTCAAAATTAAAAATGCCGGGATTGCTCCCAACGGCAATAATTGTTAATATACTTTCGCCCGATACTAAAAGAAGTGGTAAAGTATTAGCTCAAGAAGATGCATTAGTTATTGAAGATAAATTAGATAATGATGATGTTTGGCAACACGGGAAAATTTCATCGTTTCCAACACTACGAATTCCTGATCATGTTTTTGAAGACGGATGGGATCCAGAACTTAAGCCAATAGAAATAATTGATGGTCAACACAGGCTTTGGGCTTTTGATGATAATCAAAACTTCAATGGTGATTATGAATTACCAGTAATAGCTTTCGATAATTTAGATAAAGCATGGCAAGCGTATCTTTTTTATACAATTAATATTAAACCCGTTAAAATCAATACAAGCTTAGGTTTTGATTTGTATCCTATGTTACGAACTCAAAAATGGTTAGAAAATACTAGGGATGGGGTGTTAGCTTATAGAGAAAGTAGAGCGCAAGAAATTGTTGAAATACTTTGGTCATATTCAAATAGTTCTTGGTATAATAGAATAAATATGTTAGGTGAAGCGGGAGGGGCTGTTATTTCTCAAGCTGCTTTTGTGAGAAGTTTAATCAATTCTTTTTTTCGACCTACAAAAGGTTTGTATTCAAGTAATTTAGTTAAAAATGAGCCTCAGGTTCTAAGTTGGAATAGAACACAACAATCAGCATTTATTATTTTTATTTGGAATAAAATTTTTGACAGGCTAAAAGTTAATAACGAATTATTGTGGGCTAAAAAAATAAGAGATGCTGATGGTAATTTTTCGGATGAGTATGATCCTGCATATCAAGGAAAGGAAACATTTTTAAACAGAGATCAAGCCATAAGACCTATAATGATTTTCATTAATGATTTCTTCTTTACACTAATGGATGAGTCAATTTTAAACTTAAATTCTATTAATTGGGAAGGAGAACCTGAAGATAGAATTATAGATTTAGAAAATGTTGATATTGCTATTGAACAGTTTTATTCTAACGATGTACTAAATGAATATATTGATAATATAGCAAATATAATTATTAGTATTGATTGGAGAACCCCATCCGCACCTTTTGATAATGAAGAAGAAAGAAGAAATCAACTTATTTATAAAGGAAGTGGAGGATATGCTGAATACTATAAATTAATAAAAGATTGTATTTTAAGGTCGGATGACGAAAAAGTGAGTTTTATTGTTGATAAAATGATTTGATATGTCATACGCAAACTTAATTTCTAAGGCTGATATTAGTAAAGTTGATCAAGGTTTTGCATCGATGAAAACGCAGGCTTTACCTAATAATACAATTTTGTCCTTGACTAATCAATTGTCATGTAACAATCCTGCGGACGTTCTTAAGAATCATTCTACAAATTCTTTGTCTAATAATGATGTTAAAGAATTTATTGCAATATCAACGATAGCGCATACTATAGATGGATGGTCTTATATTAGTAATGCTGTTCACTCATTGATAAAGGGAGAGCCATCTATAGCGATTCACTTAGCTTATTATGCTGAACTAAGGGCAGCATTGGCATTTCTTGCAACAGAAGACATACTCTTATTGGGTAATCACCAAGCATGTATTGAATCAAATAATAATTTATACTTTACAAGTCTAGGAGGAACACATAGTGCAACTTGGAATATTATAGATGAATGGGTTTCTAGAAGTAATAAACCTACAAATGTTTTAAAATATTTTTCTTATCAGGGTCAAAATTTCGAACAATTATCAACATCTATTCCTTACGTAGGTACTCTTGCTTCTACAAATATTTTTATTATAAAAAATTGGCTTAAGACATGGTGTTTTGATATTCAAAACTTTAAGGATGATAAATTAGGAAGAAATCAATCCTCTTACAATCCAAACGTAAATAGGCTTTATACTCCAGCTTCATTGAGAGATAAAATGGAAATGATTAATGTTTTTTGGAAAGTGCTTCAACCAGTTAATGGTAGCTTTGATCTTTTAGATCGGCATTTGTTTTCTTTTTATTTAAATGAAATTTATTCTAGGCTTTCTTCAACATTACGTAGTTCAGTTACAAAAGCTGATTTTATTGATGATTTTTTTACTAGAAGCGGACTAAGTCCTGATTATATTTTAAGAAATATTTTTACATCTGGCAATGTGCATCCAATAATACAAATAGCTATGGATACTCAAATAGATACCACGACAAATGAAATTAAACCTTTAACGATAATAGCGAGAGCTATACTTTTTTTACGTTTTTGTTCTGGAGCAAATTCTTTTTATTTGAATAAGAATAATATCCAAAGGTCAGAAATGGACTTCTACATAAATAAAATTGGTGATGATTTTGGTTTATGGAGCAGTTCGTCTCCCAATGAGTTAAAGGATTTGTGGTTTGAAATTGAATTTCTATTAGAAGATTTTGAAAGTTTTTTTGCAGCCTCTTCTGTTGCACCAAATATTTATGATGTAAGACAAGAATTTAAAGATTATTCTGAAACTTACATTCAATTTTCCAGAGCATCACTATGGGGATTAGGAATATGATTAATTTATAATTAGTATCATGTTAATAGAATGAACAAAATTGAAAGAATAGAAAACTATCTTCATGAATTCGTCACTCATAATATTTTTGAGTTAGAAGATTTTTATAGAAGTATTTATGATCAAAGGCACGAAGGGATTTATCTATTACAAGATGGAAGTGAAATTCTTGATTTTTTAAACAATATTCATTCAAATATACAAGACAGACTAAATTTAAAAGATTAATACCCCATAGATTCCCTACTCCAGAAAATTTACTATATTTTTTAAGACGTATGATCGAATACATTGAAAAGAATAAATACTTGATTGATAATCAATGTAATAGGACCGAAGTGGACTGGATTATTTCTAGTGCTACCTGTTTTGTAAACAATATTTTATCTGCCTTTAATTATGCCATAGAAATTTATGACTTAGAAGATGAAAATATTTTGTTGTATCAAAAATTACGTTATTATCTTATAAAAGGTGATGTAGAAAATTTTATTTTAGATCTTAAATCTATTTTTGCCAGTGTTTCATATGCAATAGCACGCGAAACGGAAGGGTATTACCATGCAAATGTTTTTCTAATTCTAAAATTATTAGGTTTCTGTATTTTTCCTGAAGAAACTACAAATACAGGCAGAATAGATGCTGTTATTAAATTTAGTCGTAAAGTATACATAATTGAATTTAAATTTTCTAATAATAGTGATGATTCTGATGAAGCTTTAGATCAGATAATTAAAAAAGATTATGATACCAAATATAGAGTTGAGCAAGTTGATATATATGGATTAGGAATAAGCTTTAATAGACAAATAAGAAATATAAGAAATTATAAATTACAAAAATTATAATTCGTACAGTATGGATATTAAGCAATATAAAGAGCTTATTTGTAAAATTAAACCATTAGAGGAATCTAAATTTAAATATGACATCCAAACTTGGAAAAATTTAAATATAGAATTAAAAGCTCGTCTTTTTCAATTTGAAAATAATTTTATTAAGAGAGTTGATGTAATTGATAGCTTTAGAAAATATTATGAGGGTATATGTGATTGGGAAACTCCATTTGCTTTAACAATGATCTGGGGTTTTGCAGATACAGGATATGGTAGTTATAGAACAAATAGATTTTACGCAACAGAAAGTAATAGAAATGTAATTGAATATTCGTTTAAACTTGCTGAAGATAATGAAATTGAAAGTGCTTACAAAGCGTTGCAAACAATAAATGGATTAAATATTAGCTACATTTCTAAATTGTTATATTTTGCTACTAGAGCTAAAGAGCTACGCCATTATTCTCTAATTTATGATATTAGAGTAGCTAAATCACTGGTTAAATTAACTTGCCCACCAGAGATTTATGAAATATTAGATATCAAGCCATCAAGTAAATTTTATCATTATAAAAGATATAACGATTTAATGCATAAAATTGCAGATGAAAATGATATTTCTGCTGAATCTCTTGAAATGTTTTTATTTATGCAAAATTTCTAGAAATAGTGCTTTTTAACTCACAATTAAAATATCGTACAATAATCGTACAGATTTTAAAAAACAAAAACCTTAAATAACTGAATAAGAATTATTTAAGGTTTTATTTTGTGGAGTTGGAGGGATTCGAACCCTCGTCCAAACAAGCAATACATAAGATTTCTACATGCTTATTCTGCTATTGGTTTTCGACTGAAAGCAGAGAGCAGACGCCCAACTTCCAGCTTATCTTCTGAATTTTTCGAGTTTTAGCCAAAGCATCTAAAACCTTATTTCTGCATTACTATATCTCAGAATCAAACGCCGCAGAACAGAGCATTTGTGAGACATCTTGCTTCCTTACTATCTTCGGGAAAGCGCTTGAATCTTACTTTATTCGGATTAAGCTGCAAGAGCGAACTCTTCGTTGCCAGTTAAAGTTTTGTAGCAAGGGATTATAGAGATCGCGCTACGGTTCTCTGCATGCTTACTTACCCATTGACCTTGCTGTCGAAACCAGTCAACCCCATAGAAAGTGAATGCAAAGATACGCTTTTCTTCTAAAGATTAATGTAAATTTAATAGCTTTTTTGAATGACAATGAAATTTCACATTAAAGTTTTAAAACTTTTCTATTCTCTATTTTTAAGTAAAATCCAGCCTGATAACTGCACCTGCTTTTTACTTATTCTGTCGATCCACATTAATTGATACCAATAAGTATCCGTTGGAAGAGGTCTTCCGAGGTGTTTTCCATTCCAGATTGGAGTTTTTAAGCTCGGTTTGAAAATGGTTTTTCCATATTTATCGAAAATAAGTCCTTCAAAATTACCAAATTTACTTATCTCACTAAAATCAATAATATCATTTTTGCCATCACTGTTTGGAGTGATAACATTAGACATGAAGAAAGTATAATATTCTATTTCTGAATAACAAATGGCGTCACTATTTCTTACTCTCACAGAATATTGTGTGTTTTTGAATATGTTATAAAAAATATTGGAAGATTGCCATGTTATACCTCCGTCAATAGAATATTCTAAAGCTGTATTCCCGTTATTTTTAGCTTTTATTGTTAATGTATTGTCCTTATAAGTTATTTCTGATATTTCAGGAGTCTGAATATAAGATACCTTTGCGTTAAATGTTTTGTTGCATACGCCATTGCTTATGGTTACTGTATAAGTTCCTGCTAATTCTGTGTTGATTATTTGTGTAGTTTCTCCCGTATTCCACACATAAGTATAATTTGGTCCTGAACCTGCATCTAAAACAGCTATGTCTCCCTTACAGATTTCAACATCATGTAAGATAGAAATTATTTCAGGTACAACTTCAATTGTAATATTTACTGGTGTGGCATTACATCCGTTTTGTCCTACTCCTGTTACGGTATACGTTGTAGTAGCAGTTGGTGAAACTGTTTGTGTATTTCCGTTGCCGGGCAATCCGGTCCATGTGTAAGAAATCGCACCATTGGCTGTAAGAATCACAGATTCACCTTCACAAATGCTCAGCTTGGAAGCATTAACAGCTATAATTGGCGGTGTTGTGTTTTTTAATACCATCACGGCGCCTTGATTTGTACATCCGGACGGGTTGGTGATTGTAAGGGTATAAGTTCCGTTGTTATTTACAATTGGATTTAAAGTATTTGCTCCTGCTACGATGTTTCCTCCTCCTGTAGCTGTCCATAAGAATGTTGCTCCTGGTTGAAAAGTAGAAGCCGAAGCATCTAAAGTTATTTGTGGATTTGTACAATTAATTTGTGCAGGTGCAGCAATATTAACAACAACAGCAGAATTCATTACGACGTTTACTGATGTTTGATATTGGCATCCAGCAGGCGTAGTTACAGTAACGGTATGTACGCCCGCGGTTGTCACGGTATTCGTGGCTCCGTTTGTTCCGTTTGACCAGGTGAAAGTATTTCCTGTTCCGGTCGCAGTTGCAGTCAATACCGTTGAATCGCCATCACAAAATGTTAAATTTCCAGTGATTTGAACATTAGGATTTGCATCTTGTATAATTGTAACTGATACGGGATCGCTTGTACAGTTTCCATTATTGTTTGTTAATGAATAAGTTCCAGGATTTGATACGGTGATAGTTTGTGTCGTTTGACCATTTGACCAAAGATTTCCAGTCGCAAAGTTTGAAATTAATGTAACGGTATTATTACCGCAAATAACATTTGAAGAAGCGGTAATTACAGCAATTGGCTTTTGATTTACAATTAATTGTAATTCTGCAATTTTAAAACAACTTGCAGATTTTATACGAACATAAACAATAGTGCTTCCAGAAGTATGTGCAACAGGATTTGCAATGGTATTGGTATTTCCTGCAATTGCATCGGCTTGATTTAAATAATAATCAAAAGAGATATTTGCTGTTGTGCTGATGTTAGGTTGCGAGGTTGTCAAATCAAATATTGCAGTAGCTGAATCTGAACATTGGCTTAAGCTCGAGTTCTGAACTACAGGAACAACTCCTTGCGTTAATGTTGCCGATTTCTGATATTGGCATCCGTTCGGCGTTGTTACGGTTACAGTGTAAGTTCCGGCAACTGCGACGGTGTTTATTGCTCCGTTTGTTCCGTTTGACCAGACAAAAGTATTTCCTGTTCCATTAGCGGTTGCTGTCAGTTGAGTAGGAGATTCGCAAAGAATTAAATTTCCTGAAATTTGTAAGTTAGGATCACTTTCGCCTGCAATAGTAACCGAAACGGGTGCGCTTGTGCAAAGTCCGTTAGAATTTGTTAAAGTATAAGTTCCTGGCGTTGTTATGGTTATTGATTGTGTGGTTTCTCCCGTAGACCAGGTATTTCCGGTAACCTGACTCGACGTGAGAATCACATTTCCTCCAAAACAAATCGTTGTTGAAGAACTTGTAATGCTTGCTGATGCAAGTTGTGTTACGATAAGTTGTAATTCTGCGATTTTAGAGCAACTTGCAGATTTTACACGAACATAAACGATGGTATTTCCGGAAGTGTGAGTTGTCGGATTTGCAATGGTATTGGTATTTCCTGCAATTGCATCGGCTTGATTTAAATAATAATCAAAAGTGACATTTGCTGTTGTGCTGATGTTAGGTTGCGAAGTTGTCAAATCAAATATTGCAGTTGTTGAGTTCGAGCATTGACTTAAGCTCGAGTTCTGAACCGTAGGAACAACTCCTTGCGTTACAGTTGCCGACTTCTGATATTGACATCCGTTCGGCGTTGTTACGGTTACGGTGTAAATTCCGGCGGTAGCAATAGTTGTTGTGGCTCCATTTGTTCCGTTTGACCACGTGAAAATATTTCCTGTTCCATTAGCTGTTGCTGTAAGTTGTGTAGGAGATTCGCAAAGAATTAAATTTCCTGCGATTTGGATATTCGGATCTGTATTTTGAGTAATCGTAATTGATGCTTGCGGACTTGTGCAAATTCCGTTTGTGCTTGTTAAAGTATAGGTTCCGGGCGTTGTTACGGTGATGGATTGCGTGGTTTCTCCTGTAGACCATATGTTTCCCGTAGCATTATTTGAGGTTAATGTAATACTTGAATTTGGGCACAAAACGGTTGTAGGTGCTGTTATATTTGCCGTTAAGCCTTTATTCTTGAAAACAATTGCTTTAGTTTCTTTACATGAATTTATCGCATTATTAGGATTATTGGGATCGTTGTAGCTGATATTATAAAAATAGGTTCCATTTGTGTTTACCGTGACAGGTCCGTTGATAGGATTATTACCTGTTGCAGCATTATTAGCATTGTCAAAATAAGAAACGGTAAAGTTTACATTACCATTTAAAATTCCTGTAGTTAATGTACTAAAATCAAAAGTTGCAGAGTTGTCGCAAATAGAAATTTCTCTGGGTGAGTTTGCGTTTGGTCCAGAATTTCCCGGTGGAATAAAAGGATTAGGTGCTAGAGCCGGATCGGTAAACGGAGAGACAAAAGTAGCGGTACCGCCCCAAGTCAGGTTGAATGTAAAAACAGTAGAAGACCAATTATCAACATATAAAAAGTAAGTTTGTCCGGCAACAACATTCATGAATCTGCAATAAGGATCTGTTGGTCCTCCTCCTGATGTTGTATTTGTATTGGTCAGATTCATTCCCGTATTTCCAAAGTTTCCTGAAGCATTGCATCTTATGGGAGCACCTTTATTTGTACATGTTCTATCCGGTCCGTATATTGCCCAGTCATAATCCACAGGTCCGGTAGGTACGAGATCAAAAGTCAAAGTTCCACTTGTTGCAATCGTGAATTTATACCAAACCGAATGATGTTCACCGCTGATAAGGCAACCTCCAAGGTTTTCATTAATGTTTCCAATTCCTCCTGGAGTATAGTTTATATTAGAATTTCCGCAAACCGTAATCGCTGAAACACAGTCTTCCTGCGCAAAAACAGTTATATTAAAAATCAATAATAAAGAAAAGAGTAGTTTTTTCATCATATTTAAAGAATAATTGTGTGAAAATTGACCATTACTTAAAATAATTTGCGATTACTTTTTAAAACTATTACGGTAAATTGAAATTGTAAGTTGTTTTTTCATGGCATTTACAAATTTAATTAAATAATATTAAAATACATAATTTATTCAATTGAACTTAATTTTTTAAAGCTAATCAATATTTATTATATGAGAATTTAATTATTTATTACTTTTTTAATATTTCTTTAAAACAACAATTTTTATGTTCACTTTTATTTTCTGTGCGAAAGGTTTGCAGGTTAATAAAAAATTCATATTTTTGCAATCCAAAATGAGATGTAATATATGTTAATAATTCCAGTAAAAGATGGTGAATCCATCGATAGAGCACTAAAAAAATATAAAAGAAAATTTGATAAAACGGGTACAGTTCGTCAATTAAGATCTAGACAAGCGTTTATCAAGCCTTCTGTAACTCTTAGACAAGCTAGATTAAAAGCGGCTTATAAGCAAAGAGGATTAAGCAAGGAAGAACAAGCTTAAGAATTTTCTTAAACACATACTAAATCACTTCTTAAATAGTTATATTTGAGAAGTGATTTTTGTTTTATATTGATATTATGCGAGAAAAGTTTTTAGACTATCTACAGTTTGAAAAGAGGTATTCGCCTCACACCATTACAAGTTACCGCAAAGATCTTGAAGATTTTTATCATTTCTATCTTAAAACAGAATCATCCGAAGATATTTCAAAGGCCGATAAAAAAGTTATCAGGAACTTTATTGTTGAGCTTAGTGAAAAAAACATTTCAAAACGAAGCATCAACCGTAAGCTTTCGACTCTTCGAAGTTTTTATCTTTTTCTTTTAAGAATCGGGGAAATCAGCGTTTCTCCCGTTGAGACAATTTCTTCCATGAAGTTTTATGCCGAAAAACAAATTCCGATGTCCGAAGACGAAATGAGAACCCTTGAACACGATGTTCTCGATAAAGCTGGAAATTTACTTGAAAAATGTATTGTTGAGGTTTTGTATCAGACGGGAATCAGAAAGGCTGAACTTTGTGGCTTAATATTTGAAAGTGTAAACCTTGAAGGAAATGAGCTAAAGATACAGGGAAAGGGAAACAAGCAAAGATTCATCCCGATCTCTCCAAACTTATCCAAACTGCTTAAAAACTATTTGGAAACCAGAAACCCTCTCGACGGATTTGAAATGTATTTCTTTGTCAATAAGAAGGGTAAAAAACTGACAGAAAAATTTGTTTATGTGGTAGTTAATAAGTACCTTAGTCTTGTTACTTCAAAACAAAAAAGAAGTCCTCACATTTTAAGGCATAGCTTTGCTACACATGTTTTAGATAACGGGGCAGAGATTTCAAAAGTAAAAGAAATATTGGGTCATTCTAGTCTTGCAAGCACACAAGTGTACACGAATGCCAATATAGAACAATTGAAAAAAGTGTTTAATCAGGCTCATCCTAGAGCTATTAAAAAAGAAGAATTATGAAGATTTCAGTACAAGCAATCGGCTTAACTCCACACGAACCGCTAGAGTCTCATGTAGACAAAAAAGTAAGTAAGCTCAATACGTTTTATGACAAAATTTTAGAATGCAAGGTCTTTCTGAAGGTAGAAAATAATTCGGAAAAAGCCAACAAAACAACAGAGCTTATCTTGGTCGTTCCGGGAGATGATATTGTAGTAAAAAAAACAAGCGCAAGTTTTGAAGAAAGTCTGGATCTGTGTGTTGATGCTGCTAAGAAACTGTTAATCAAGAAAAAAGAATTGGCTTAGGAAAGAAAGTGAAAAAAACATCAAAAAAGTTTGAGATTTCAAAAAATCTATTCTATATTTGCACTCGCAAAAAGGAATGACGATCTTTTGAAATCTTTTTTTAATTTTGCTTCCATAGCTCAGCTGGCCAGAGCACGTGATTTGTAATCTCGGGGTCGTGGGTTCGAATCCCTCTGGAAGCTCAATTAATATAAAATATCTGGGGAGATTCCAGAGTGGCTAAATGGGACTGACTGTAACTCAGTTGCTTCGGCTTCGTAGGTTCGAATCCTGCTCTCCCCACATTTTATATTACAAAAAAACTTGCAGATTAAAAGGTAATTTCCTAAGTTTGCACAGCGTTTACCAATAATTTTGGAGACAAAATTGCGGAAGTAGCTCAGTTGGTAGAGCGTCAGCCTTCCAAGCTGAATGTCGCGGGTTCGACCCCCGTCTTCCGCTCAAATTATCACACCGATTGAGGCGTGATTTTTTTTACCACTGATGTAGCGTAGAGTAGCATTTCTCTGTTTGCCTTCAGTTGATTATTTTAAATTGCTTCCATAGCTCAGCTGGCCAGAGCACGTGATTTGTAATCTCGGGGTCGTGGGTTCGAATCCCTCTGGAAGCTCAATTTAATATAAAATATCTGGGGAGATTCCAGAGTGGCTAAATGGGACTGACTGTAACTCAGTTGCTTCGGCTTCGTAGGTTCGAATCCTGCTCTCCCCACATTTTATATTACAAAAAAACTTGCAGATTTAGAAAGGAATTAATAAGTTTGCACAGCGTTTACCAATAATTTTGGAGACAAAATTGCGGAAGTAGCTCAGTTGGTAGAGCGTCAGCCTTCCAAGCTGAATGTCGCGGGTTCGACCCCCGTCTTCCGCTCAACAAGAATCACGCTGTAAAGGTGTGATTTTTTGTTTAAGGCCGACTTAGCTCAGCGGTAGAGTGCTTCCTTGGTAAGGAAGAGGTCACGGGTTCAAGTCCCGTAGTTGGCTCAACTTCATCCCGATTTCTTCGGGATTTTTTTATGCTTAATCGTCATGATTATCCTTTAAATTCTTAAATGAAATTTATAATGTATTGAATCATTCTTAAATCGGATGATTAATCTTATAAACTTAAATTCTTCACGACTCTTAAGGTAGAAAAGCATGTAATTAATCAGTTAAAAATTTAATATTATTTTAATTAATCATAAATCATATTTTTTGTTATTCAAGTAACAGCACTTCCCCATAAACACAGCATTTTAAGTAAAAATACGAAACTTCATTATAAAAGAGTGTCATAAAAATTTTCATTAAATTCGTGTCAAATAATTTGTTGATGAACATTCTTCTTTTAGAAGACGACCTCATTCTGTCGGCAGAATTGAGCAAGTTTTTAGAATCAAACCGCTTTACATGTGATAGAATTTATGAAGGGGAAACTTTTCTTCGTCAGATAAAAAATAATTCTTATGATTTGTATTTATTGGATATTAACGTACCGAAAATCAGTGGATTAGATGTGTGTCAAACGATAAGGTCTTTCGACAAAAATACACCGATCATCATTATTTCGGCTTACGGAGATATTTCGGATAAAAAAGATGCTTTTACACGATTGGCTGATGATTATCTTGTAAAACCTTTTCAGTTTGAAGAATTGCTGTTGAGAATGAATTCTTTACTAAGAAGAAAAGTGCCGTCTGATACTGCAGATCAGGATATCATCAGAGTAGATGATTTAATTATCAATAAAACCGAGCAAAAAGTTTTCAGAGCCGGTCATGAAATCGCTTTGACGCTTAAAGAATTTCAGTTGCTCACGTATCTGGCGGAAGCGCAGGGAAGAACTGTTTCCAAACAACAGATTACAGAAAACGTTTGGGAACACAATTTCAATACGAATACGAATACGGTGGAGGTTTACATCAATTTTTTAAGGAAGAAAATTGATAAAGATTTTAAAGTAAAGCTCATTCATACACGGTCGGGCTTCGGATATTATTTAAATCCTTTATAGATGTCTTTAAAGAGAAAAATAGCGCTTACGCTTAGTATTTCCTTTTCATTACTTTTTGGTATTGTTCTGATTATTATTTATGTGTCTTTTAATGATTTCCGGAAAGACGAATTTAAAGAAAGGTTTGTACGCAGATTGGATTTTACGACCAATTTTATTTCGAAATCTAAAAATTTTGAAGAAGAAGCACCTATTTTTTTCAATGAAAATTCCGATAATATCCTTCTCAATGAGACGATTTTAATTTTTAATTCTAAAAAACAGCTTATTTACAGCACCGTAAAAGACCGCGAAGTCACTTGGGACAAAAATCTGCTGAACGAGGTCGACCGGAAAAAATCTGTGCATATAGAAAAAACTGAACCCGAAGTATATGCAGCTTTAAGAAATATCAATGGCGAAAACTATTATATTCTCACGCGAGCTTTCGACACCAATGGGCAATCAAAACTGGCATATTTAAAGTATCTTTTGATTACTGCATTTATTACCTGCACACTTTTGATTGGTCTGTTCAGTTATTATTTTATGGGCAAATTTCTCCGTCCTTTGGATGATCTTAATAAAGAAATTTCCGAAGTTACGGCCCACAAACTCACGACACAAATTCCGGTTGACCAGTCAAATGATGAAATCACTATTCTGGCGAAGTCTTTCAACACGATGATTGTAAGGTTGAATGATATTTTCCAGTCTCAAAAAGACTTTACGGCAAGTGCTTCGCATGAGATCAGAACTCCGATTACCAGAATGGCTTTTCAGCTGGAAAATTTAATTAAGCTGGAACAGCATTCTCCTGAAACGCTTTCTTCATTAAAACAGATGCTGAAAGATGTGTATCAGTTATCGGATTTGACGAATTCTCTTTTGCTCCTCACAAAATTTGATAAAGAAAATATTCAGACCATTTACGAAGATGTGAGAATAGATGAAGTGATATTTGAATCTTTTGAGCGTGTCCAGAAAAGTTATCCCAGCCTTACGATGGATTTCCTTATTTCGGAAAACGATTCTGAACATAATTTTCTTACCATTAAAGGAATACAGTCGCTTTTGGACATTGTTTTTATTAATTTATTTAAAAATGCTGCCGTTTATTCGGATGATTCCGAAGCTAAAGTTTTAATCACAGAAACTGAATCTCAACTTATCGTAGACGTGGTTTCAGCCGGAAATACCATTTCAATTGAAGAGCAACCCAAATTGTTCGATGCCTTTATGCGCGGCAATAATTCTCAAAATATCACTGGCTCCGGCCTTGGTCTCCGTATTGCCAAAAGAATCCTTGAATATCACAATGCAAAAATTAAATACAACTCGCCTGAGGAACATACCAATAAGTTTAGTGTTACTTTTAATAAATAATATTTTTGAACCATTAAGATTTTAATTAAGAAGTTTAGAATATTAAGATCAGCTTCGCTTTAAGCATTCAGCTTTAAAAAATCTATTTGATTTCTTAAAAAAACTTAACAGCTTAAATCTCCTTAATGGTTCAAAAACTTTTCGAATTCCTTCCCAAAATCAAATTTAATTTTTTTTTAAGCCTCCTTATATCACAGGCTCAGGTTTGGGACTTCGAATTGCTAAAAAGAATTCTGGAATATCACAATGCAAAAATCAAATATGATTCGCCTGCTGAAAATACCAATAAGTTTACTGTGATTTTTAATAAATAATATTTTTGAACCATTAAGATTTTAATTAAGAAGTTTAGAATATTAAGATCAGCTTCGCTTTAAGCATTCAGCTTTAAAAAATCTATTTGATTTCTTAAAAAAACTTAACAGCTTAAATCTCCTTAATGGTTCAAAAACTTTTCAAATTTCCTCCCAAAACCAAATTTAATTTTTTTTTAAGCCTCCTTTAAGGTCGTTTTAATCGAGCAGCCGCACTTTTGTCATCAAAATTGAGAGAATGAACAAAATTGCAGGACTGTTCGTTGTTATTTCATCGATAATGACAGCGCAACAGCAAATGTCGCTTTTGGATTGCGAAAATGCCTTTCAGCAAAATAATCTTCAGCTTCTTGCCGAACAATACAACATCAACATTGCTGATGCGGATATTCTGCAGGCTAAAATCTGGGAACTTCCGCAGATGAGTGGTTACATCAATGCATATAATCCTGAAGACAGAAAGTTTTTAGATGCCGGCAAAGCCAAAGGTTTTGAAGTGACGCAACTTATCTACATGGGTGGAAAAAAGAAAAATGAAGTTGCCTTTGCAAAATCAAACAAAGAATTGGCGCAGCTTCAGTTTTCACAGCTTCTTGTTGAGTTGAGAACTCAGCTTCATGCTAATTACTACAATCTTTATTACGAAAAACTAAAGCTTGAGAATACGAATAAGCAATTGGGTTATATGAATGACCTTTTAAAAGCGTATAAAATACAGTCGGCAAAAGGAAATGTCTCGTTAAAAGATGAGGTGAGATTACAAAGCATCGTGATTCAGTTGAATAATGATAAGCTTGAAATCAGCAAAAACATTCTTGAATTTGAGCAGAATTTAAAAGTTCTTACCGGAATTACCGAAAATATAGAGCCTCTAATTTCAGATGACGAAGCAAAAGAAATTCTTGCTTCACAGCCTTTCGGAGATGAATCTGATTTAAAAAGAAAAGCCATCGAAAACAATGCAGATTATTTATTTAATCTAAAACTGATTGACAATTCTAAACTTTATGCGCAATGGCAAAAATCTCTCAATGTTCCGGATCTCAATGTGGGCGCAGAGTACGACCAAAACTCGGGAACTTTTAAAAATGAAATTAATCTAAAAGTTGGAATCCCCATACCGCTTTGGAAAGTGAATAAAGGAAATGTGCAGAAAGCCAATTTTGCCATTCAGCAGAATCAGAGAAATGCGGAATTTCAGAAACTGAATCTCGAGACTAAAGTACAGTCAGCTTTTCAAATGTGGAAAAATCAGTACCAACAGTTGCTGGAAATCAAATCTACCGACCTCGATAATCTGGACTTGGTCTACAATGGAATTCTGAAAAACTTCAGAAACGGAAACGTCAATCTCATCGATTTTACAGATTTCATGGAAAGTTATCGTCAGACATCGCTTCAGATTTATGATATGAAAAACGAGCTGATACAATCCGCAGAACAACTCAATCAATTGGTACAAACGAAAATCTTCTACTAAAAATGAAAAAAATTATAATCCCTGTTATTATTGCACTTTTTTTTACGTCTTGTTCGAAAGAGGAAGCGCCAAAAGAAACAGCGCCAAAAGGTTTTGAACTGAGCAATACCATGCTCGAATCTATCACCACAGCAAAAGCTGAATTCAAAAACATAGAAGATACCTACAATTTTTACGGAAAAATATCTGCAGACAGAAACTCTTACATCGACGTTTATCCTTTGGTAGGCGGAAATGTAATGAGCGTCAATGTTGAATTGGGAGATTATGTAAAGAAAGGTCAGGTTCTCGCAACCATAAGAAGTACAGAGTTGGCAGATGTGCAGAAAGATGTGAGTGATTCTAAAACCGATTTATTGGTTGCTCAAAATAATCTTCGTGTTGCCAAAGAAATGTACGAAGGAAAACTGACGACAGAAAGAGAAGTTCTGGAAGCAAAAAGTCAGGTGCAGAAAGCACAGGATCAAATGCAAAGATCTTCGGCAGTAAGTACGGTTTACAATGTGAAAAAAGGTAATATCTACAGTGTTTTAGCTCCAATCAACGGATATATTGTTCACAAGGACATCAATAAAGATATGCAGCTGAGAAGCGACCGAAGTGAAAATATTTTCGATGTTGCCAATACAACAAATGTGTGGGCGATCATGAATGTAAATGAATCTGATATTGATAAGATAAGTCTTGGTATGGCGGCGCAGGTTTCCACATTATCTTATCCGGATAAAGTTTTTAACGGAAAAATTGATAAAATCTTTAAAATCATCGACCCACAAACCAATGCCATGCAGGCGAGAGTGGTTTTGGATAATGCCAACGGATTATTAATTCCAGAAAGTAAAGCGACCATCAAGGTTTCAAAATCTGAGAATGCGTCAGCGCTTTCTGTTCCGTCGAAAGCGGTCATTTTTGATGATGACAGAAGTTTTGTAGTTGTTTTTAAGTCAAGAACTGATGTCAAAGTAAAAGAAATCAAAGTCCTGAAACAGCTGGGCGATGTTACTTACATTACCGAAGGTCTTGCGGAGGGAGAAAATGTAATCACCAATAACCAGTTGCTGATTTACCGTTCACTGAAAAACTAAGATGAAAATTAAACATTCAGGAAAATCCTCGATTTTCCTTCTAATGTCCTCTTTTAAGCAAAATAAAATATAAATCTCTAATGTGACTTATGTGTTTAAAATCGTTTAAACGAGTTTCTTAGTTAAAGTTTTTCAAATTAAACATTTAGTTAGTAGTCTAATATCTAAAGCTAACATCTAATTTCTATTATGAATAAATTCATTAAAAATATTATCTCGTTTTCAATCAAAAATAAAGCTTTCACCTTTATTTGGGTTGCGGTTTTGGCGGTTGCGGGTTTTATCAGTTTCAAAAATATGCCGATTGAAGCTTTTCCTGATGTCACCAACACCCAAATCGTCATCATCACCCAATGGAATGGCCGAAGTGCCGAAGAAGTGGAACGTTTTGTCACGACACCCATCGAATTGGCGATGAGTCCGGTTCAAAAAAAAACAAGTGTGAGAAGTACAACAATGTTCGGACTTTCTATCGTTAAAATTCTCTTTGACGACGGAGTAGACGATATGTTTGCCCGAAATCAGGTTAACAATCAATTGCGAAATGTGAGTCTGCCTGATGAGGTTGATCCCGAAGTGCAGCCACCTTACGGGCCGACCGGAGAAATTTTCAGATATACATTGGAAAGTAAAACTAAAGATTCAAGGGAACTTTTGACTTTACAAAACTGGGTCATCGACCGTGCGCTGAGAGGTGTTCCGGGAGTTGCTGATATCAATGTTTTTGGTGGTCAGGATAAAGTTTTTGAGTTGAGCATTGACCCAAGAGCTTTAGATAAATACAATCTGACGCCTTCTCAGGTTTTTGAAGCCGTAACGAAAAGTAATCTGAATGTTGGTGGAGATGTGATTGAAAAAAATGGCCAGGCCTACGTAGTTCGGGGAATTGGTTTGGTGCAATCTAATGAAGATATCGGAAATATCACGATTCAAAACGAGAGCGGAAATCCGGTTTTGGTTAAAAATGTAGCAGAAGTTCATGAGAGTTCGTTGCCAAGAGTAGGGCAGGCTGGTTTGAATAAGCAGGATGATACCGTAGAAGGAATCGTGGTAATGCGTAAAGGTGAAAATCCGCGTGAGGTTTTGGTTGGTGTGAAAGCTAAAATTAATGAGCTTAACGAAAAAATCCTTCCGAAAGATGTGAAAATGGTCACTTTCTATGATCGTGATAACCTAATGGATTTCACCACAGAAACCGTAATGCACAATTTAATGGAAGGAATTATCCTGGTAACGGTTATCGTTTTGATCTTCATGGCAGACTGGCGTACGACCTTGATTGTTTCCATCATCATTCCGTTATCCTTACTGTTTGCGTTTTTATGTTTAAAAATGGCGGGCATGAGTGCTAACCTACTTTCATTGGGAGCAGTTGATTTCGGAATCATCATAGACGGAGCCGTCGTCATGGTTGAAGGAATCTTCGTGATGCTCGACCATAAAGCCAAGAAATACGGCCCCGAGAAATTCAATAAAATGGCAAAAGCCGGCTGGATCAAACAGACTGGAACTGGTTTAGGAAAAGCAATTTTTTTTTCAAAATTAATTATCATTACTTCATTGATTCCCATTTTCTCATTTCAAAAGGTGGAAGGGAAAATGTTTTCACCATTGGCATTTACGCTTGGTTTTGCATTAATTGGTGCATTGATTTTCACACTGACATTGGTTCCGGTTCTTACGCACATGCTTTTAAATAAAAATGTAAGAGAAAAAAGCAATCCGTTTGTGAATTTCTGGGACAGAATTGTGCTAAAGGGTTTCGGTTTTACATTTAAACATAAAAAATTGAGTTTAATTGTTGCATTGTCTTTTATGGCTGTCACATTATTTTCAGGAAAATTTTTAGGAACAGAATTTTTACCTCAGTTAAATGAAGGTTCGCTTTGGATAACTGCAGAAATGCCGATGAGTTCATCTTTAAAAGAATCGCTGAAAACTGCCGATATTCTGAAAAAAGATATTATGAGCGTTCCGGAAGTGACTGATGTTCTTGCACAGACCGGACGGAGCAATGACGGAACAGACCCCAACGGTTTCGGATTTGTGCAGTTTGCAGTGAATCTTCAGCCAAAAGATGAATGGAAACGTAAAATCAATTATGAAGAACTCGTAGAAGAAATTGATAAAAAACTCAGAAACTATCAGGGGATTACTTTTAATTATTCTCAGCCCATTTCGGATAATGTCGCAGAAGCAGTTGCAGGTTTTAAAGCTGAAAATGGAATTAAAATTTACGGAGATAATTTGCAGACGCTTGACCGATTGGCGGATGAGGTTCTCAATTCAATCAAAGATGTAGATGGGGTAAAAGATGCCGGAATCATTAAAAATATTGGTCAGCCTGAAGTGAGTGTAGTGCTCGACAGAGATAAAATGGCAGCTTACGGCGTGATGCCCGACGATGCACAGTCTGTTCTTGAAATGGCATTCGGTGGAAAAACAGCCTCTGAAATGTTTAATGGTGAAAGAAAGTTCCCAATCAGGCTGAGGTATTCTGAAGAGTACAGAAAAGATGAGAAAGATATTGCATCTCTGATGGTTCCTACGCAGGACGGTGCCAAAATTCCTTTAAAAGAAATCAGTACGCTTGTAAAAGACAACGGTGCTGCATTTATTTACAGAGATGATATTAAAAGATATATCGGGATCAAATTTTCTATCCGAGATCGTGATTTGGGTGGAACGATCGGTGATGCACAGAAAGAAGTGGCGAAAATTAAAATTCCTGACGGATATTCTGTGGGCTGGACCGGTCAGTTTGAAAATCAACAGAGAGCTACCAAGAGATTGACGGAGGTGGTTCCGATCAGTATTTTAGGAATTTTCTTCCTGTTATTTATCCTTTTTGGAAACATGAAAGATTCACTTTTGGTTTTAATCAATGTACCTTTTGCATTGATCGGTGGAATTATCGCTTTGCATTTAACCAATATGAATTTCGGGATTTCTGCCGGAGTCGGGATGATCGCCCTTTTGGGAATTTGTATTCAAAACGGAGTTATTCTTATTACGGAATTTCATCAGAATGTAAAAGACGGATTGAAAATAGATGATGCCATCTTTAGCGGTGTAAAATCCAGAACACGTCCCGTAATTATGACCGCATTAATGGCATCCATAGGATTGTTGCCAGCGGCTCTTTCTACAGGAATCGGCTCCGAATCTCAAAAGCCGTTGGCAATTGTAATTATTGGTGGATTAATTACTGCAACATTTCTTACTTTATTAATTTTCCCGATCGTCTTTTGGATTTTTAATAAAAAGAAAGAAGAAATTATTTAAATCATTCTTTTATTTGTTTTTATATAGCTGAAGCCCGGAACAGAAAATCTGCTCCGGGCTTCTTTTGAATAATAATATTTGTGTGTTTTTAAAATCCTAATCCAACGCTGAATGCTTTTACCGGATTTGGGTAAGTAGCTAATGAAGTCGTGGAACCATTGGAGGTATTTACGGTGTATATTTTAGTATCTCCGCCTACGGAAGCAAGCAAATAAGCTTTCTGGCCTGTACTTCCGATATCAAACCCATTAGCTTCAGTGATATTGATTCCTAATGCGCCTCTTTCTACCAAAGTACCTGCATTTGGTGGATTTTGTAAATAAAGTTTATCAGTATTGTGATCAATTACAAATAAAGAAGTTGTGGCCGCACCTGCAAAATTATCAGCGTAAGCTGCGGCACTTACTGTTAACGGCACAGGATTTAGATTAATATCAACTGCTGTAACTGTACCATCAACAGGGTTTAAACGAAGATTTTGACCGGTATCGCTTACAACTCTTATTTTATCAACTGTGGGATTAAAGTCAAAGCCAAATTTTGTTCCCTGAAGCGGAGTAGAAAGTGTGCCGGTACCTATTTGTGTAGCCGCACCTGAACTTAAATTAATAGTGTATATTCTGCTTGAACTTCCTAAAGCGTAAAGCTGGCCGTTTAAAGGTCTGAAATCTATCCCTAAAATATTTTCGCCGGTCTGTATTCCCGTAATTGCTTTTGTTATCGGTATCGGATTGTTTGGGTCAAATATCTGTAGTGCATTTGCATTATCAATTGCATAAGCCACAGGATCTGTAGGAATAGCAAGGTCAATTATTTTTTGAGCTAAAGTACCGATATTGGCCGTTTTTCCATTGTTAAGGTCAACCGTATATAGATTATTTTGAGATCCTGTCGTCGCAGCCATTAATGCGATACTGTTATCAGGATTAATATCAAATGCTGCCTGGCCGGTAAAGGTAAAGCCCAAACTTCCAACTTCAACCAAGGTTCCGGCATTTGGAGGATCTTGTTTAAATAATTTTCCCGAAGTAAGGTCGTACAAGGTGGTCGTGGATGCGCCGGCCTTACTGTTGGTATATGCAATACCTGCAATCGCTGCTGTTGTTGCGATATTTGTATCAGTAGCCGCAGTAACTCCGTTTTCAGGATTGATACGAAGATTTTGTCCTGTATTTGATACCAATCTGATGCGGTCAACAGTCGGATTGAAATCAATAGAAACAATCGTTCCTGAAATAGCAGGAGCAAAAGCTGTATTGCTTACAACTCTCGAAGCTCCAGTAGACGTATTTATGATATACAGTTTACTTGTGCTTGATACAGCATAAAGCTCACCTGTAGCAGGCCTGAAATCTATACTTAGCAATTTTTCGCCAGTTGCCAATCCCATTATTGTTTTGGTGGAGGCAAAGGATGCAGAATTATTTGCGTTAAAATAGACCAATTGATTATTCTCGGTTAAACCATAAACCATCACATCAGGAGTGACAGCCGATTCTTCGGGCATACTTATTTCGTCGTCATCACAAGAAAATATTGTGACAAGTGCAAAGGTAGCCAAGCAAAAATTGAATAGTTTTTTCATATAATTTATCATTGATTGTTGTAATGTATATACGAAGCAAAAACAATCTTGGATTTCTTGAACTGTTTTTTTAATTCATTTTTTTGTTTAAATTTGCAACTCGAATAATATAAAAATTACACGTTTGCAGTTTTTAGTTTTGAATATTGATTTTTTTTAATCAAAAAGATTTTAGTATTTAAAAATTCATTATATTTGCACACCGAAAAATTGAATAAAACAATAAAATAAATAATTTAAATCATGGCAAAGGAAACGTTTAATCGTAACAAACCACACTTGAACATTGGTACTATTGGTCACGTTGACCATGGTAAAACTACTCTTACTGCTGCTATTTCTGCTGTATTAGCTAGCAAAGGTCTTGCTGAGAAAAAAGACTTCTCTGCAATTGACTCTGCTCCGGAAGAAAAAGAAAGAGGGATCACTATCAATACTGCTCACATCGAATACGAAACTGAAAATAGACATTATGCTCACGTTGACTGTCCGGGTCACGCTGACTATGTTAAAAACATGGTAACTGGTGCTGCTCAGATGGATGGTGCAATCGTAGTATGTGCTGCAACTGATGGACCAATGCCTCAAACAAGAGAACATATCTTACTTTGCCGTCAGGTAAACGTACCTAGAATTGTTGTTTTCATGAACAAAGTTGACATGGTAGATGATGCTGAGTTATTAGAGCTTGTTGAAATGGAGCTTAGAGACTTATTATCTACTTATGATTTTGACGGAGATAACTCTCCAGTAATTCAAGGTTCTGCACTAGGTGCACTTACTGCAGCTACTGCAACTCCTGTTAACTCGGAAGATAAGTGGTTCAAAAGCGTAGAAGAATTAATGGATGCTGTTGATACTTGGATCGAGCAACCAACAAGAGATATGGATAAGCCATTCTTGATGCCTATTGAAGATGTATTCTCTATTACAGGTAGAGGTACTGTAGCAACTGGTAGAATCGAGGCTGGTGTTATCAACACTGGTGATCCAGTTGATATCGTAGGTATGGGTGATGAAAAATTAACTTCTACAATTACAGGAGTTGAGATGTTCAGAAAAATCCTAGACAGAGGTGAAGCTGGTGATAACGTAGGTCTATTGTTGAGAGGTATTGAAAAAACTGACATCAAGAGAGGTATGGTAATCGCTAAGAAAGATTCTGTTAAACCACACAAAAAATTCAAAGCTTCTGTTTATATTCTTTCTAAAGAAGAAGGTGGACGTCACACTCCATTCCACAACAAATACCGTCCTCAGTTCTATGTAAGAACTACTGACGTTACAGGTGAGATCTTCTTACCAGAAGGTGTAGAAATGGTAATGCCTGGTGATAACTTAGAAATCACTGTAGAATTGTTGCAACCAATCGCTCTTAACGTAGGTCTTAGATTTGCGATCAGAGAAGGAGGTAGAACAGTTGGTTCAGGTCAGGTTACTGAAATCTTAGACTAATCATCTTAATATAATTAAAGTTCCGTAAGGAAACTTACGGAACTTTATTAATCTACGGGCATCGTCCAATGGTAGGATACCGGTCTCCAAAACCGTTGATCAGGGTTCGAATCCTTGTGCCCGTGCAAATATAAATTATGAGTTCATTTGTTGATTTTTTAAAAGGTTCTTATAACGAATTCAGACATAAAGTTGAATGGCCAGCATGGTCAGATTTGCAGTCGTCTACAATTGTAGTTACAATTGCTACTATAATATTGTCATTATTTACCTTTGGGGTTGATGAATTGTTTTCAAAAGCAATCAGCAACATCATTGGAATACTAATTAATGCATTCAACTAAAAAAAGTATTTTCCATGAGCGAATTGAAATGGTATGTGCTGAAAGCGATCAGCGGACAGGAAAATAAAGTGAAAAACTATATTGAGACAGAAATCAAGCGTTTAGGGTTTGAGCAGTACGTTACTCAAGTAGTTATTCCTATGGAAAAGGTTATTCAGCTTAGAAATGGGAAAAAAGTTCCGAAAGAAAGACCTTATTATCCTGGTTATTTAATGGTTGAGGCCGACCTTATGGGAGAGATTCCTCACGTTATAAAAAACATTCCTGGTGTGATTTCTTTCTTAAGTTTAACAAAAGGTGGAGATCCTGTACCGATGAGAAAATCTGAGGTAAACAGAATGCTGGGCAGAATGGATGAGCTTTCAGAATTTGCTTCTGATGCAGAAATCCCATTCATTGTTGGAGAAAACGTAAAAGTAATCGATGGGCCATTCAATGGTTTCAATGGTACTGTAGAAAAAATTCTTGAAGATAAAAAGAAAGTAGAGGTATCTGTTCTTATTTTCGGAAGAAAAACTCCAATGGAATTAAGCTTTATGCAAGTAGAAAAAGTATAAAAATATTTATTTAAAATATAAAAGACCACTTATTTAAGTGGTCTTTTTCTTTATTGTTTAGTAATAATTTTGCTTTAATCTTTAATAAACTTTTCAGATAATTGTTTTCCGAAATTATCAGCTGCTTTTAGAATATATATTCCTTTTTGTAATTCATAAATATCAATATGATTTCCTTTTGGATGTCTTTTTAAAAGCTTTCCATCTAAAGAATAAATTTCAATAGCCTGTAATTCTTCTGAAAAGAATAGTGTATTTTTTGCAGGATTCGGATAAATGTCAAGATTCTTTTTGTTGACTTCAGATGTCGCCAACACATTACATTCCACATCATAAATATCATTAGTGATCGTCCATCCTTTTAAGTTGGTTAAAATATTTCTCGCCGTTACTGCCTGCGGAGTAGAATATGCCAGTCCGGAAGAACCTAAAGTTAAATTATTTGGAGTCGAAACGCTGTTGGCCCAGCCATGTAAAGTAGAATTGTAGTTGTTGCATGATAAACCGGAAAAATCCAACATCGAATCGATTTGTGAAGCCATTGCTAAATTAAAACTGCTTAAGTCTTGATTGAAAACAGGAGCGTTTTTAAACATATTACGCATGTCTGTAACCTTTGAAGTGTCCCAGTTATCAAGAGGCTGATTGAATACAGGTGAATTTTGAAACATAGAATACATCGTGGTGACGTTGGACGTGTTCCAATTCTCGATAGGTTGATTAAACATCTGTGCTTCATAAAACATAGATCTCATGTTGGTAACAAGTGAAGTATTCCAGTTTCCGATAGGCTGGTTAAATTTTTTAGATCCGGCAAACATATCAAGCATATTTGTAACCTTTGAAGTATCCCAGTTTTCTATAGGCTGATTAAAAAGGTAATTTTCCCTAAACATACCGCTCATATTGGTAACAAGAGACGTATTCCAGTTTCCGATGGGCTGATTAAATTTAATAGCATTATGAAACATAAACATCATATTCGTTACTTTTGAAGTATCCCAATTTGCAATTGGGCGGTCAAACTTTTCGGTACCGGAAAATAGATAAGCCATATTGGTAACCTTCGAAGTGTCCCAATTTCCGATGGGCTGATCAAACAATGCGGCATCAAAAAACATTTGGCTCATATTGGTAACCTTTGATGTGTCCCAACTCGCAAGCGGCTGGTTGAAGGTTAGCGTGACCATAAATGTCCCGGCCATATTAGTTACATTTGACGTGTCCCAAACTCCTATTGGCTGATTAAATAGTTCAGCATGTGCAAATATAAGTGAAAGATCAGTTACATTAGAAATGTCCCAACTGCTGATAGGTTGGTTAAATTTTTTAGCAAAATAAAAGCTTTCCGCTAAAGTGGTTACACTAGATATATTCCAATTACTAAAAGTAGAATTCCCAACCAATTCGTAGCATCCGGCAAACATTCCGTACATATTTGTAACGTTATCCAAAAACGGGATATCGGTCGCAGTGACATCCATTTCCGTGCAATAATTAAATGCCCTTTCCATAGTCGACCATTGGGTATTTCCCCATTGAGTTACATTAATAATTTTATGATTGTCGCCATGTGTTCCGATAACTTGTATATAAAAACAAATACGATGAAAGTTTCCGTTTCCATTATGTGCTTTTATAATATAGGTTGCATCGGTTGCCACAGAATTGGAGGCAGTTCCAAAATCAATTAAAAGAGGTGAGCCTAAAGTTGTTGTTACATTATTAATAGTTCCGTTATGCGCAGGATAGCCTACTTCTTCCCAATATATTCTATAATTGGTTCCTACTCCCGGAAAATAGATTTGTGTAGATGTGCTTGATGTAGGAACGAAGCCTGTATTGCTTGGCTTCCATATTGTGATAAACTCATTTTGTGCTTTTAGAATAGAGCAAAGCAGCAGAAATACAACCAAAAATAAAGGTTTAAGTTTCATAAGTTTTTGTTTGTTATAAAATTAGGCAAAAAGTTTATTATTAAATCTTTCTAAAAATCAACACTTTCCGTTTGCTATTTCAAAAATATTTCATAATTTTGCAGTCCGAAAGTAGGATTACTGTATGTGAGTAGGTAACCTGCTGAATAATAAATGCTTCCAAACTCATTAATTATTCAATTTTATTAAAAAACAAACAATGGCTAAAAAAGTCTTTAAAATGGTTAAGCTCCAAGTGAAAGGAGGAGCGGCAAACCCATCTCCACCAGTAGGTCCGGCATTAGGTTCTGCAGGTGTGAACATCATGGAGTTTTGTAAACAATTTAACGGAAGAACTCAGGATAAGCCAGGTCAAGTTTTACCTGTAGTTATTACAGTGTACGAAGACAAATCTTTTGAATTCGTTATTAAAACTCCACCTGCAGCAATTCAGTTAATGGATGCAGCTAAAATCAAAGGAGGATCCGGTGAACCAAACAGAAACAAAGTAGGTGCTGTATCTTGGGCGCAAGTTCAAAAAATCGCTGAAGATAAAATGACAGACCTTAACTGTTTTACTTTGGACTCAGCTCTTTCTATGGTTGCAGGTACTGCTAGATCTATGGGATTAAGAGTAACAGGAACTAAACCAACTAACGCTTAAAACTAAGAGAAATGGCAAAATTGACTAAAAAGCAAAAGGAAGCTTTAAGCAAAGTAGAAAAAGGAAGAATCTATAACCTTGAAGAAGGTTCTGCTCTTGTAAAAGAGGTGAACACTGCAAAGTTTGATGCTTCTGTAGATATCGCTGTAAGATTGGGTGTAGATCCTAGAAAAGCTAACCAAATGGTAAGAGGTGTTGTATCTCTTCCTCACGGTACTGGTAAAGATGTTAAAGTTTTGGCTTTAGTAACTCCAGATAAAGAAGCTGAAGCAAAAGCTGCTGGTGCAGACTATGTAGGTCTTGACGAATATTTACAAAAAATAAAAGATGGTTGGACGGATGTTGACGTTATCGTTACTATGCCAGCTGTTATGGGTAAATTAGGACCATTGGGTAGAGTATTAGGACCAAGAGGTTTGATGCCTAACCCAAAATCAGGTACTGTAACTATGGAAATTGGTAAAGCAGTAACTGAAGTAAAAGCTGGTAAAATTGACTTTAAAGTAGACAAATACGGTATTATCCACGCTGGTATTGGTAAAGTATCTTTCGATGCTGCTAAAATCAAGGAGAATGCTCAGGAATTAATCTCTACTTTGATCAAAATGAAACCAACTGCTGCTAAAGGTATTTATGTGAAGAGCATTTACTTGTCTTCTACAATGAGCCCGGGTATTGCAATTGATAGTAAATCTGTTAACTAATTATAATCCTTAAGACAATGACAAAAGACCAAAAAGTTGTAGCAATACAAGAGATCAAAGATTTGCTTCAGGATGCTAAAGTAGTTTATGTAGCAGATCTAGACGGTTTGAACGCTGCAAAATCTTCTGACTTCAGAAGACAGGCTTTCAAGCAAAATATTAAAGTAAAAGTTGTGAAAAACACACTTTTGCAAAAAGCAATGGAACAGATTGAAGGAGTAGATTACTCTGAAATGTTCGAAACTTTCAAAGGGAACACTGCATTAATGATTGCTGAAACGGCTAACGCTCCTGCAAAATTAATCAAAGACTTTAGAAAAAAAGAAGAGAAGCCGGCTTTGAAGTCTGCTTTCGTTCAAGAAACTTTCTATGTTGGTGACAACAACCTTGATGCTTTAGTAAGCATTAAGTCTAGAGAAGAAATGATCGGTGAAATCATCGGATTACTTCAGTCTCCAATTCAAAGAGTTGTTTCTGCTCTTCAAAACAAATCTGAAACAGTAGAAGCTAAAGCTGAAGAAGCTGCTGCACCTGCTGTAGAAGAAACTCCTGCTGAGGCGGCTCCAGAAGCTCCTGCTGCAGAAAGCACTGAGGAAACCCCAGCTGCTGAATAATTACTCTCAAAAAATTAAATAAATAATCAACAAAAACATTACAACAATGTCAGATTTAAAAAATTTAGCTGAAACGCTAGTAAACTTAACAGTAAAAGACGTAAATGAATTAGCTACTATCCTTAAGGATGAGTACGGAATCGAACCAGCTGCTGCTGCAGTTGTTATGGCTGGTCCTGGTGCAGGTGAAGCTGCTGAAGAAAAAACAGAATTCGATGTAATTCTTAAGTCTGCAGGTGCATCTAAATTAGCTATCGTTAAATTGGTAAAAGATTTAACTGGTGCTGGTCTTAAAGAAGCTAAAGATATCGTAGATGGAGCTCCTGCTGCTATCAAAACTGGTATCTCTAAAGACGAAGCTGAAGCTCTTAAGAAGCAATTAGAAGAAGCTGGTGCTGAAGTAGAATTGAAATAATTTTCAATTTTAAATATATAAAGCGGCAAACGAAAGTTTGCCGCTTTTTTTTGCTTAATATTTTACCAAGTTTAATTTTATATTTGAATCATTCTTAAGTTGTTTTTGTTGTCAATGTAAATTATTTTCCGTAAATTTGCAACTCTTTTGGCGCTAATAATTGTACATAAATCAGTAAAATATTGTAAATCAACTCTTTCAAAGTTTGAAAGGGATTTCGTGTTTTATAATTCATTGCATTTTTCGCCTTAAAGTAAATTTTAAAATATTTTGCATTACGCTGTGAAAAGATATACCAGCGTTGCAGTTTAGAATTAGAGTATAAGAATGAAGAATTTAGAATAAAGACCACTTCTGATAGCGCCAAACATCAAATGTCTTTATCTTGCTTTTTATCTTACAGTCTTTTTCTGATATTTTTTGTATAAATCAAAATATTTTTTAACCCTTTCTTAAAAGTTTTATGAGTAAAACAACAGTAATTACTAAGGGAAATGAGAGAATTAATTTCTCAACAGCAAGAGGAAAAATTATAACTCCAGACTTTTTGGATATCCAGTTAGAGTCTTTTAAAGAGTTTTTCCAGCTTGATACACTTCCCGAAGACAGAAAGAAAGAAGGTTTGCACAAAACCTTCCAAGAAAACTTTCCAATTACCGATTCTAGAAACCAATTTGTATTGGAATTCTTAGATTATCTGGTAGATTCTCCACGTTATTCGATCGACGAATGTGTGGAAAGAGGTTTAACGTATTCAGTTCCTCTTAAAGCAAGACTTAAATTGTATTGTACAGACCCTGAACATGAAGATTTTCAGACCGTTGTACAGGATGTATATTTAGGCCCTGTTCCTTACATGACTCCGAGTGGTTCTTTCATCATCAATGGTGCTGAAAGAGTTATCGTTACGCAGCTTCACCGTTCACCTGGTGTATTCTTCGGACAGACTTACCATGCAAACGGAACTAAATTATACTATTCAAGAATTATCCCTTTCAAAGGATCTTGGATGGAGTTTACTACCGATATAAACAGCGTAATGTACGCGTATATCGACCGTAAGAAAAAATTACCTTTAACAACATTATTAAGAGCAATTGGTTTTGAATCTGATAAAGACATTCTTCAGATCTTTGACCTTGCAGAAGAAGTGAAAGTTTCTAAAGCAGCCCTTAAAAAAGTAGAAGGTAGAACTTTGGCTGCGAGAGTATTGAACACTTGGTTCGAAGATTTCGTAGATGAAGACACTGGTGAAGTTGTTTCTATCGAAAGAAACGAAATTATCTTAGACAGAGAAACGATTCTTGAAAAAGAACATTTAGATCTTATTTTGGATGCAGGTGTGAAATCTATCCTGATTCACAAAGAAAATTCAAACGAATTCTCTATCATCCAGAATACTTTACAAAAAGACCCTACTAACTCTGAAAAAGAGGCGGTAGAATATATTTACCGTCAGTTAAGAAATGCAGATCCACCCGATGAGGAAACTGCAAGAGGAATTATCGAAAAATTATTCTTCTCTGAGCAAAGATATTCACTTGGTGAAGTAGGACGTTACAGACTAAACAAAAAGTTAAGCCTAAACATCCCAACTACAACTGAAGTTCTTACAAAAGAAGATATCATTGCAATTGTAAGACACTTAATTGAGTTAGTAAACTCAAAAACTGATGTTGATGATATTGACCACTTATCAAACAGAAGAATTAAAACTGTTGGTGAGCAATTGGCAGGACAGTTCGGTGTAGGTCTTTCGAGAATTGCAAGAACAATCAAGGAGAGAATGAACGTTAGAGATAACGAAATCTTTACTCCGCTTGACCTTGTTAATGCGAAGACTTTAACATCAGTTATTAATTCATTCTTCGGTACCAACCAGCTTTCTCAGTTCATGGACCAAACCAACCCTCTATCAGAAATCACGCACAAGCGTAGACTTTCTGCACTAGGACCTGGTGGTTTATCAAGAGAAAGAGCAGGTTTCGAGGTTCGTGACGTTCACCATACTCACTACGGTAGAATTTGTCCGATCGAAACTCCGGAAGGACCAAACATTGGTTTGATCTCTTCTTTGGGTATCTATGCTAAAATCAATACTTTAGGTTTCATTGAAACTCCATACAGAAAAGTAGAAAATGCTACGGTAGACTTACATGCTGATCCTATTTATCTGAATGCGGAAGACGAAGAAGATAAAGTAATTGCTCAGGCAAACGTTGAATTAAATGACAAAGGTGGTTTCGAAACAGACAGAATTATTGCCAGATTAGATGGTGATTATCCTGTAGTTGAGCCTTCTCAGGTTAATTTGATCGACGTTGCTCCAAACCAGATTTCCGGTATTTCAGCTTCATTGATTCCTTTCTTGGAACATGATGATGCAAACCGTGCATTGATGGGGTCAAACATGATGCGTCAGGCAGTTCCTTTGTTGAAGCCGCAGGCTCCAATCGTTGGTACAGGTCTGGAACAACAAGTTGCAAAAGATTCAAGAATCTTGATTAATGCTGAAGGAAACGGTATTGTTGAATATGTAGATGCTGATCGGATTATTATTAAATATGAAAGAAGCGATGACGAAGATCTTGTATCATTCGAATCTGCTACAAAAACATATAAATTGACTAAGTTCAGAAAAACCAATCAAAGTACAACCATTACACTAAGACCAAACGTAAGAGTAGGTGAAACGGTAGTAAAAGGACAAGTTCTTTGTGACGGTTACGCAACTGAAAACGGAGAATTGGCTCTTGGTAGAAACTTGGTGGTTGCCTTCATGCCTTGGAAAGGATACAACTTTGAGGATGCAATTGTAATCAACGAAAAAGTTGTACGTGAAGACTGGTTTACTTCTATTCACGTTGATGAATATTCTCTTGAAGTTCGTGATACCAAATTAGGTATGGAAGAATTGACGGCAGATATTCCAAACGTATCAGAAGAAGCTACAAAAGATCTTGATGAGAACGGAATGATCAGAATCGGTGCTGAAGTGAAGCCTGGTGATATCATGATTGGTAAGATTACTCCAAAAGGTGAATCTGATCCGACTCCTGAAGAGAAGCTTTTGAGAGCGATCTTTGGTGACAAAGCCGGTGATGTAAAAGATGCTTCATTGAAGGCAGATTCTTCATTAAGAGGTGTTGTAATCAACAAAAAATTGTTCTCTAGAAATATTAAAGACAAAAAGAAAAGAACTGAAGAAAAACTTAAGCTTGAAGAGATTGAAAACACTTACAAGGCTAAGTTTGACGAGTTGAGAAATACTTTAATCGAAAAATTAAATACTCTAGTTAGCGGTAAAACTTCTCAGGGAGTTACGAATGACTTAGATGAAGAAATTATCGGTAAAGGAGTGAAATTTACTCACAAATTATTGACTTCAGTAGAAGATTACGTAAACGTTAGCGGTGCAGATTGGACGGTTGACAACGATAAGAATGAATTGATTAAACAATTGATTCACAATTACAAAATCAAATTCAACGATATTCAAGGAGTTAAAAACCGTGAGAAATTCGCAATTTCTATCGGAGATGAACTTCCTGCAGGGATCATGAAGTTGGCTAAAGTATATATCGCTAAAAAACGTAAACTGAACGTTGGAGATAAAATGGCGGGTCGTCACGGTAACAAAGGTATCGTTTCGAGAATCGTTCGTGAAGAAGATATGCCATTCTTGGAAGACGGAACACCGGTAGATATCGTATTGAATCCACTTGGGGTACCTTCTCGTATGAACATCGGACAGATTTATGAAACAGTTCTTGGATGGGCTGGTCAGAAATTAGGGATGACGTTCGCTACGCCAATCTTTGATGGAGCTACTTTAGATCAGATTACAGAATACACAGAAAAAGCAGATCTTCCAAAATTCGGAAACACTCACCTTTATGATGGTGGTACCGGAGAAAGATTTACTCAGCCTGCAACTGTTGGTGTGATCTATATGTTGAAATTAGGACATATGGTAGATGACAAAATGCACGCACGTTCTATCGGGCCTTACTCATTGATTACTCAGCAGCCGTTAGGAGGTAAAGCTCAGTTTGGTGGTCAGAGATTCGGAGAGATGGAGGTTTGGGCTCTTGAAGCATTCGGAGCATCAAATATCTTGAGAGAAATCTTGACTGTGAAGTCGGATGACGTGATTGGTAGAGCAAAAACTTATGAAGCTATTGCAAAAGGTGAAGCAATGCCTGAACCGGGTATTCCTGAATCATTCAATGTATTACTTCACGAGTTACAGGGTCTTGGACTTGATGTAAGACTTGAAGAATAATTTTAAATTTTAAATTATAAATTTTGAATGTTACAGTTCAAAGTATTAATCTAAAATCTATCTAAAATTTAAAATCTAACAAATGTCAAATAAAAATAAATCAAGTAGATTTAATAAAATAACCATCGGTTTAGCTTCACCGGAATCCATTCTTCAGGATTCGAGAGGGGAAGTTTTAAAACCGGAAACCATAAATTACAGAACGCATAAGCCAGAAAGAGACGGTTTGTTCTGTGAAAAAATCTTCGGTCCTGTAAAAGATTACGAATGTGCTTGTGGAAAATACAAGAGAATTCGTTACAAAGGGATCGTTTGTGACCGTTGTGGTGTAGAGGTTACGGAGAAAAAAGTACGTAGAGAAAGAATCGGACATATTGGTTTGGTTGTTCCTATTGCGCACATTTGGTATTTCCGTTCTTTACCAAACAAAATCGGTTACCTTTTGGGTATTCCTTCCAAGAAATTAGATATGATCATCTATTACGAGAGATATGTTGTTATTCAGCAAGGTATCGCTAAGAAATTGGATGGTTCTGATTTTGATGATAAAGAATTCCTTACAGAAGAAGAATACCTTGATATCATGGAAACTCTTCCTGTAGAAAACCAGTATCTTGATGATGCAGATCCAAACAAATTCATCGCCAAAATGGGTGCTGAAGCTGTAGAAGAATTATTGAAAAGAATTGATCTTGATGCATTGTCTTTCGACTTGAGACACAAAGCTCACAACGAAGGCTCTAAGCAAAGAAGAACTGAAGCTCTAAAAAGATTGAACGTTGTAGAAGCATTGAGAGGTGCCAATACAAGAATGATCAACAGACCGGAGTGGATGATTATGCGTGTACTTCCTGTAATACCACCAGAATTAAGACCATTAGTTCCATTGGATGGAGGACGTTTTGCAACTTCCGATTTGAATGACCTTTATAGAAGAGTAATTATCAGAAACAACCGTTTGAAGAGATTATTGGAGATCAAAGCTCCTGAAGTAATTTTGAGAAACGAGAAACGTATGCTTCAGGAATCAGTAGATTCATTATTTGATAATACAAGAAAATCTTCTGCAGTAAAATCTGAATCCAACAGACCATTGAAATCACTTTCAGATTCATTGAAAGGTAAACAAGGTCGTTTCCGTCAGAACTTATTAGGGAAAAGGGTAGATTACTCGGCTCGTTCGGTAATTGTTGTAGGTCCAAACTTGCAGCTTCACGAATGTGGTATTCCTAAAGATATGGCTGCTGAACTTTACAAACCGTTTATCATCAGAAAACTGATCGAAAGAGGAATTGTAAAAACAGTAAAATCTGCAAAGAGAATTATTGACAGAAAAGAACCTGTAGTATATGATATCTTAGAAGGTGTAATGAAAGGTCACCCTGTTTTACTAAACAGAGCGCCTACTTTGCACAGACTGGGTATTCAGGCTTTCCAACCTAAAATGATCGAAGGTAAGGCAATCCAGCTACACCCGTTGGTAACAACAGCATTCAACGCCGATTTTGATGGTGACCAGATGGCGGTACATTTACCGTTGGGCCCGGAAGCGATTTTGGAAGCTCAGTTATTGATGTTAGGTTCTCAGAATATCTTGAACCCTGCAAACGGTTCTCCAATTACGGTACCTTCTCAGGACATGGTTCTTGGTCTTTATTTCATGACTAAAGAATTGAGCTCTACAGAAGATATGAAAGTGAAAGGTGAAGGTCTTGCATTCTATTCTCCTGAAGAGGCAGAAATCGCTTATGCGGAAGGAAAAGTTTCTTTAAATGCTAAGGTAAGATGTAGATTGCCAATCAAAGAAAATGGAGAAATAGCAACAAAATTAATCGAAACTACAGTTGGTAGAATTTTATTCAACCAAATCGTACCTAAAGAATCAGGTTATATTAATGAGCTTTTAACTAAGAAATCATTAAGAAACGTTATCGGTAGAGTCCTTGATGATACCAATTTCCCTACAACTGTGAAGTTTTTGGATGCAATGAAAGACTTAGGTTATTCAAACGCATTCAAAGGAGGACTTTCGTTCTCATTAGGTGATATTGTAGTTCCTGTTGAGAAAAAGCAGATGGTTGCTTCGGCAATTGAAACGGTAGACGAAATTAGAGCCAACTATAACATGGGTCTTATTACAGATACGGAGCGTTATAACCAGGTAATCGACGTCTGGACAAACACCAACGCTGGATTAACTGAAATGATCATGAGCAGAATGAAGACCGATCAGGGAGGATTCAACTCGGTATATATGATGCTTGATTCTGGTGCAAGGGGTTCTAAAGAACAGATCCGTCAGTTATCAGGAATGAGAGGTTTGATGGCAAAACCGCAAAAAGCAGGTTCTACCGGAGCGGAAATTATCGAAAACCCGATTCTTGCAAACTTTAAGGAAGGTCTTTCGATCCTTGAATACTTTATCTCTACTCACGGTGCTCGTAAAGGTCTTGCGGATACCGCACTTAAGACTGCCGATGCAGGTTACTTGACGAGAAGATTGGTAGACGTTGCACAAGATGTTATCATTACTGAAAACGATTGTGGAACTTTAAGAGGAACAGAAGTTACTGCGCTTAAGAAAAATGATGAGATCGTTGAAAAAATCTCTGAAAGAATTTTAGGTAGAGTATCTCTTCACAATATTTACGATCCGGAAACAGACGTATTAATTGCTAATGCAGATCAAATCATTGATGAAGTTTTAGCTAAACAAATCGAAGAAACCGGTATTGAAGCTGTTGAAGTACGTTCACCTTTAACTTGCGAAACCAAAAAAGGAATCTGTGCCAAATGTTATGGTAGAAACCTTGCAACTGGCAAGAAAATCCATATGGGTGAAGCAGTTGGTGTAATTGCAGCTCAGTCTATTGGTGAGCCGGGAACTCAGTTGACATTGAGAACTTTCCACCAAGGGGGTACTGCAGGTAACGTTTCAGAAAATCCATCTATTGTGGCTAGAAGAGACGGTATCGTTGAAATGGATGAAGTAAGAACAATTACTTCTGAAGACGAAAGCGGAAATACTGCTGAAGTAGTGGTATCACGTTCTACGGAATTCAGATTGGTTGCTGACAACGAATCCAGAACACCATTGATGATTGCTAACGTACCTTACGGTTCTCAGTTAGCTGTAAAACCTGGTGATAAAGTGAAAAAAGGTGATCTTATTGCGAAATGGGATCCGTACAATGCGGTAATTATTGCAGAAACTGCCGGTAAGGTAGAGTATGAAGATATTATCCAGGGTATTTCATTCCAGTTGGAAATTGACGAACAGACAGGATTTGAAGAGAAAGTAATCTCTGAATCTAGAAATAAGAAAGCCGTACCTACCTTGAAGGTGGTAGATTCTAAAGGTGTTGAGCAGAAAGCATACAACTTACCTGTAGGAGCCCACTTAATGGTAAATGATGGTGAAAAAATTAAGGCTGGTAAAGTTTTAATTAAAATCCCAAGAAAATCTGCAAAAGCAGGGGATATCACCGGAGGTCTTCCGAGAGTTACCGAATTATTCGAAGCAAGAAACCCTTCAAACCCGGCGGTTGTTACAGAAATCGATGGTGTAGTTTCTTACGGAAAAATCAAAAGAGGTAACCGTGAATTGATCGTGGAAGCTAAAACTGGCGAAAGAAAAATTTATTTAGTTAAGTTATCCAACCAGATTTTAGTGCAGGAGAATGACTTCGTGAGAGCTGGTTCGCCACTTTCTGACGGTTCAATCACGCCGGATGATATCTTAAGAATCAAAGGTCCAACTGCGGTTCAGGAATATTTAGTAAATGAAATTCAGGAAGTTTACCGTCTTCAGGGGGTAAAAATTGATGATAAGCATTTCGAAATTATCGTAAGACAGATGATGACGAAAGTATCTATCGTTGATGGAGGTGATACTCAATTCCTTGAAGGAGCTTTGGAGCACAAATACGATTTCTTAATTGAAAACAACAGAGTATTTGGTCTTAAAGTAGTTACTGAAGCTGGCGATTCTAAAGAATTCAAGCCTGGTCAGATGATTACAGCAAGAGAACTCAGAGATGAAAACTCTAAACTGAAGCGTGAAGATCAGAAATTAGTAGAAGTAAGAGAAGCACTTCCTGCAACGGCAACACCGGTATTACAGGGTATTACAAGAGCAGCTCTTCAGACTAAATCATTCATGTCTGCGGCGTCATTCCAGGAGACAACTAAAGTTCTGAACGAAGCAGCGGTAGCTGGTAAAGTAGACAGCCTGAACGGTCTTAAGGAGAATGTAATTGTAGGACACAGAATCCCTGCAGGTACTGGTCTGAAAGAATATCAGAATGTAATCGTAGGTTCTAAAAAAGAATTCGAAGATATAAACTAAAATAAATATAAAAGTTTCAGGTTTTCAAGTTTAAAATTTTAAATTAGTGGCCTGAAACTTTTTAAACAAAAATATTTAAACAAAAATGGACAATCAAAATCAAAATCAAGATCCAAACAACATCAACATTCAACTAAACGAAATGGTAGCGTCAGGAGTTTACTGTAACCTTGCGTTAGTAAACCATTCTCCATCTGAGTTTGTAGTAGATTTTATCCAGTTGATGCCAGGTGTACAGCAGGCAAATGTGCGTTCAAGAGTTATTCTTGCTCCACTTCATGCTAAAAGAGTATTATCTGCACTTCAACAAAATATTGCCAATTATGAGCAGCAGTTTGGAGAGATCAAAGAAGTTGAGCCTTTCGTTTTAGGACAAAACAACGTTCAAGCATAAGATTTCTTAGCATACATTATAAAAATGCCTCAATTATTGAGGCATTTTTATTTTTATGTCATATAAAGTTAATATTAACAATAAAATTAATAAAATTAAGTGCTATTTTTCAATCATTCAGTTTATATTTGTTAGATAAAAGTGCGCAAATATGAAAGATGAACAATTTATTTTGGAGAAATTCGGGTTTTTGGGAAATGATTTTTTAGAAGAAATTCAGAAGCATTCTTCCCTAATTAAAATAAAAGCGAAAACTGAAATACTTGCAGAAGGAAATAAAATAAAAAATATTCCTTTTGTGATAAAAGGAAGCTTAAAAGTATATTCTTTGAATGATGGAAGAGAACTTATTTACAATTATATAAGATCCGGAGAAACGTGTTTAATGAGTTTTTCAACGATTTTCAGCGATTATGTAAGTAGAGTATATGTTGTTTCTGAGGAAGATACTGAGGCTTTGGTAGTACCTGCGACTGTTTTACACGATTGGCTGATTAAATATCCGGAAATCAACAAGCTTTTCTATTACGAATTTGATCTTCGCTTTACCGATATAATGAATATGGTAAATGAGGCAGTATTTCATAAGCTTGATAAAAGAATACTAAGCTACATTAAGCAGCAAATTTCTGTAGCCGGAAGTAACCCGATAAAATTGACACATAAAGAAATAGCCAATAATCTTGGAACTTCAAGGGAAGTTGTGAGCAGAGTTTTGAAGAAAATTGAAAACGAAGGCGAAATTATCCAGACGGCAAAAGGAATAGAAGTAATTGCTTAATTAGAACGATTAAAAATAACATTTTAGGTGACTTTAGTCACCTGTTTTTTTGATATATAAATTATAATTTCGAAAGATAATTGTAGGTATGTCAAAAATTTATATTTTTTTGTGTCTTTTCGTTATCAGTTTCATGTATTCGCAGGAAGATTTACTGAAAGATATTGATACTATTAAAACAGACACAGATACTTCTCAGCCGGCTTTTAAAGCATTACAAATTGTCACTTCTCAATCTACAAAGCTCACCGCAAAAAACGATTGGTATATGGTCGTGGCGCATCGCTTTGGAGACATAAGTACGGGATTTAAGAATTTTTTTGGGCTGGATGATGCTTCTACGAAATTAGGAGTAATTTATGGCATTACAGACGGATTGTCATTAAGCCTTTCAAGAGAAACTAATATGAAAACTTTTGAACTGGGCGCAAAATACAGTCTCTTAAAGCAAAGTGAAAATTTCCCTTTAAATATTGTAGGTTATAATGTTTTGGGCATTAATACAGATTTAGATAAAGACAATTATCCGCATCTTCAATTCAGTGACCGGCTTTCTTATCTTACACAAGCTTTGATCTCAAGGAGATTCAGCGATAAATTTTCTTTACAGCTAAGCCCGTCTTACGTTCATAAAAATATTTATGAGCCGGCTATTGAAGACAAAGATCAATTTCTAGCAGGATTGGGCGGACGTTACAAAATTTCAAAAAGAGTTTCCATTAATGCGGAATATTTCGTGAATTTTGATAATCACAGTTTTTACAAAAACCCCTTATCATTAGGAATGGATATAGAAACGGGAGGACATGTTTTCCAGCTTTTATTTTCAAATTCTCAGCTCAATTCGGACATCGGATATCTTACCAATGCAACCGGAAAATGGGACAAAGGGCAGATCTTTTTTGGGTTTAATCTTTATAGAGTTTTTTAATATGAAAAAATTGTTATACATATTATCACCTGCTCTTTTCCTTGCATCTTGTGAAAGCAGAACGTATCAAGAAATTTCTGATAATACACCCTCTCCGGAGCTTGTAAAGTATGCGATAGACATTAAACCGATTGTCGACGCAAACTGCATAGGTTGTCATTCGGCAAATGGCTCTGCATCTTTTCAGCCGCTTACAAACTATAATCAGGTAAAAACCAATATTGATAATATTATAAACAGGATAGAAAGACCAAACGGCGATCCGTTGAAAATGCCTCAAGGTGGATCTTTATCGCAATCACAAATTAATCTTTTCGTCAAATGGAAAGCTGACGGACTTATCGAAAACTAAATATGCTTAATATGAAAAAACTAATATTAATTATTGTTGCATTACTTTTTACAAACTTGGTTTCGGCTCAGAAATATATGTCGAAAACAGGTAAAGTAACATTTGAAGCTTCGGTTCCTTTGTTTGAGGATGTTTTCGCCCAAGATGATAATAATGTTGTGGTTCTTAATTCGGATACGGGAGAAATGGCTTCAGTTTCCGTGGTGAAAAATTTTCAATTTAAAGTAAAATTGATGGAAGAGCATTTTAATGAAAGCTATGCCGAAACATCAAAATACCCGAAAACAACTTTTAAAGGCAAGATTGTGAATTTTGATAAAAACAAATTGACAGGAAATCCACAGAAATATACCATTCAAGGGACATTAAATTTTCATGGTGTGGATAAAAATGTTTCTTCTGCTGCAACAATTTATGCTAAAGACGGGAAAATATATATGCAGGGAAGTTTTGTTGCAAGACCTGCGGACTTTAAAGTCACAATTCCTAAAATGGTTATGAAAAAAGTAGCTGAAAACGTAAATGTTGAATACAATTATACACTAATAAAACAATGAAAAAAGTAATCTTAATTATAAGTATTTTCTTAGGATTTTTATCTGTCTCGGCTCAGGAAAAAGCAAAATCGGTTTTCGATATTGCAAGAAGCGGAACTGTTGCCGAGCTTAAAGATTTAATGAAACAAAACCCTGATATTATCAATCAGACCAACGAAAGAGGGTTTTCTACCCTTATTTTGGCTTGTTACCGCGGTAACACCGAAGTGGCTGATTTTTTGATAGATAACGTGAAAGATCTTAATCATAAAAGTCAGGAAGGTACAGCTTTGGCCGGGCTTTCCATTAGATACAACAAAGATTTGGTAGAACATCTGCTAAAGAAAAATGCAGATCCCAATATTGCAGATTCTACAGGAACCACGCCGTTATTTTGGGCCGTGAAATCAGGAAATAAAGAATTAGTTGAAATTCTTTTGAGCTACAAAGCTGACAAAACTAAAAAAGATTCAATGGGAATGACTCCTTTTGAGTATGCATTGCAAACAAACAACACCGAAATTATAAACCTCTTAAAAAATTAATTATGAAAAAACTTTTACTAATCTCAGGCTTAGCTTTAGCCATTACCGCTGAAGCACAGTTTAGCACCGGAACCGTTAGTCTTGCCGATAGCGGAATGACTATTAAAGTAGATACATCACCTACTACCGCAACTTTAACACTTACCGGTCCCAGTACTTCTTATTTGGGAATAGGCTTTGGAGGAACCGGCCCAGGAACGGGAATGACAGCAGGAGCAGACGGATTTATTTACAATGCAAACTCAACTGCAAATACAAATTTAGATTATACTTTTGCAGGAATAGGAGTTACACCTAATGCAGATGCAGTACAAGATTGGACAATTACTTCAAATACTGTTTCAACAGGAGTAAGAACAATTGTGGCTACACGCTCTCTTGCCGGTGGAGCAGGAGACTCTGTCTTTACTAATGGGGCGGGAAATATGAATATTTTTTATGCGAAGGGTGGTTCAACTACTTTGCAACAACATGGCTTTGGTACTGCAAACAGAGGACATGCGTTATTAACAAAAGCTGGAACATTAGGAATTAATGATGTTTTTGCGGAAAGTAAAAAAGTTCGACTTTATCCTAATCCTGCAAAAGAAAGTATATATTTCACAAATGCAGAGAAAATACAAGCTGTTAGTATTTATGAATCTACAGGCAGAAAAGTAAAATCTGTAAAAGCAGATGGAGAAAATATCAATGTTTCCGATTTAAAATCCGGAAGCTATTATTTAGAAATTAAATTAAAGGATGGAACTTCATCCTACGAAAAATTAATCAAAGAATAATAAACTTAAAGCCGCTGAAAAGTGGCTTTTTTTATTATTATAAATCTAAAGTGCTTTTAATGATTTTTTAACCTGTTAAACTTTTCTGCCAACAGATAAGAAAGTAACTTTGCCAAAAATTTAAAATGAAGCGAAGTTTTCAGGTTTTATTCTTATTAATTTCTTTTACGGTTTTTGCACAGAAAGGAATTGTTGATACGGCTCAAATAATTATTCCGAACAGACACAATAGTTTAGATGCGCAAAATAAGCCTTATGTCATTATGATTTCAGCAGATGGTTTCAGGTATGATTATGCGAAAAAATATAAGGCTGAAAATCTTCTAAAATTTTCATCACAAGGAGTTCGCTCAAAAGCAATGATTCCAAGTTATCCGAGCATTACATTTCCGAATCATTGGAGTTTGATTACGGGACTTTACCCTTCTCATCACGGTTTGATAGATAATTTTTTTTATGACTATAAAAGGAATGAAGGATATGCGATGAGCAAAAAAGAAAATGCAGAAGACGGAAGCTGGTACGGCGGAATTCCACTTTGGACGCTGGCTGAAAACCAAGGAATGGTTTCCGCTTCATTGATGTGGGTGGGCTCAGCAAGCGACGCGGGAGGAAAAAGACCAACCTATTATTATCCTTATCACGAAAAATTTAAACCTTCGGAAAAAGTAGATAAAGTAATCGATTGGCTAAAATTGCCTGAAGACAAAAGACCGCATTTTATTTCATTATATTTTCCTGAAGTTGATGGAACCGGACATCATTTTGGTCCTGAAGCTAAAGAAACTGAAGCGGCCGTTCATTTAGTGGATGAAGCAATTGGAAATTTAGTTCGGAAAGTAAATGATTTAGGTTTAAAAAATGTCAATTTTATTTTCGTTTCCGATCATGGAATGATAAATGTTGATGGTGGAAATCCACTTGAGATTCCTGCAATGCTTTTTAATAAACAGCGATTCGATTTTTACAATTCTCAGACTTTATTAAGAATTTATGTTAAAAATAGTGAAGAGGTAAAATCCGTTTATAAAGAATTAAAAGCCAATAAAACAGATGATTATGAAGTTTATTTGGATAAAAAACTGCCAAAATATCTTCATTTTAGAACAAAAGATGATAAATACAATAGGATTGGGCAGATCCTTCTGATTCCGAAAGCTCCAAAAATATTTTTAGAAAAAGGAAAGAAAACTTCCGTTGGAAAACATGGTTATGATCCCAAAATAGTTCCTGAAATGAAAGCTGTATTTTATGCTTGGGGACCTGAATTTAAAAACAATTTAGAAATTGACGAATTTTCTAATGTGAATGTTTATCCTTTGATTGCTGAAGTTTTGGATTTAAAAGTTGAAAATAAGATTGACGGAAAAATAAAAATATTGAAAGAAATATTAAAAAAATAACTGTCTGAAGGGACGACTTATCAAGGATAAAGACTATCAATAAATAGTTTATGATAAAATTTCGGCGAGCCAAAGGCTCGCCGAAATTTTTGCCTATAAAAGCTGGAACTTTACGGAATATACTTAAATACATCTTAAAAAGTATAAGCCGACAAAAAATTTTAATAGCAAAATTCTTTTTTCTGATAAAACAATATTAATTTTAGTTTGAAAAAGTTTTTTTATTATCAATGAAGTTCCAAAATACTGTAAAAACACATGTTTTTAAAACCTCTTTCGGACAAATAGTAGCGTTAAAAGAAAACGGAATAATTAAAGCAAAAAATATCCGTTATGCATATTCTGAAAGGTTTAAAAAGCCGGTTCCTGTAAAACCATCGGTTTCAGAAATTATTTTTCCTGAAAAAACTCCGGTTTGCCCGCAAAATATCAGCCCGCTTTTAGAAAAAATGATCGGAAAAACAGATCTTAACGGTTTTGATGTTGATGAATCTACACAATATCTTTCGGTATTTCGTCCTGAAAATAGTAATGAAAACGAAAAGTTTCCGGTTATTGTCTGGATTCATGGCGGTTCTTATGAGATCGGATGTGGAGATCTGGCAACGGCCGATCCTACAGATTGGGTAAAAGAACAAAACATTATTATCGTTTCTGTTTCTTATCGTTTGGGTATTTTTGGTTTTTTAGGTGGAAGCAAAGAAAGACCGGCAAACTTAGGTTTGTTTGATATTATTGAAGCTTTAAGGTGGATTAAAAACTATATTTCGGAATTTGGTGGAGATTCTGAAAATATTACGCTTTTCGGACAATCTTCAGGCGGCGATGCAATTGCACATCTTATGATTTCCGACGGTGTGGAAGATTTATTTAAAAGGGTGATTATTCACAGCGCGCCTTTGGGATTGCGGCAAAACAGACAAAAGATGTCTGCCGAACTGCTTAAAAATACAGAAATGTATTCATCTGAAACCGATGCTTTAGAAATTGTCGAAAATTATAAAAACCATTTGCCTTCATTTTTTAAATATGGTTTAAAAGCAGCCATGCCTTTCGGAACTCAATATGATTTTCCTCCTTTGTGCGCAGAAAATGAAGCCGAAGAAAAATGGAAACAGAGCGCCATAAAATACGATGTTTTAATAGGAATTAACGATGAAGAAACCGCATTTTATCTCAGAACTTCCGAAACAATGAATAAATATCTTCCGAAAAAGATCATCAATAAAGCAATCCGAAAAACTACTGAAATTATTTACGGAAAACCGGCACAGGATTTTGCTGAAAATTATGCTAAAGCCGGAGGAAATGTTTATTTGTTCAGAATACATTCGAAAATTAATGATCATCATTTTGGTTCGGCTCATGCTTTTGACCTTCCGTTGATTTTTGGAAACGAATCTGCATGGAAAACTTCAGGAATGCTGAAAAATATTCCGTGGAAATACATTTACGAAAACGGACAAAAACTCAGATCACTTTGGACGGAATTTGCACGAAATGGTACTTTTTCAGATCAATTGGAAAGACCTGAAATTTTGGAACTTAGAAAGATTTAGTTTTACTTTAAAATATAAATAAAACGAATTTCAAACACAAATATTTACAAATTCGTGCTATTTGTATTAGATAATTATTTTGGAATCCAAACACTTACATTTCCAGCCGGAACAGGGAAATTTCCCCAACCGTTTTCATCAATTGTCACTTTTTCTTTAAATCTTTTTAAAAGATCAACAAAAACTTTTCCGGAATATCTTTTGCCAATTTCCATCGGTTTATTATAAGCGTCTTTATTGCTTAAAACTACTGCACAACCCTGATGATTTTCATCTCCTTCCCGAATCCAACCTAAGCAATTGGCGTCCTCAAAATAATCTCTTTGTATGCCGTAAGCATTATTCTTTCTGGCTTTTAATAATTCTTCAATACCGTCAACTTTATTCAAAAATATTTCCTGATCATTGCCTTCTTTATCTTTATCAATATAATGAATGCCACCATATAAATCGGGATAGAAAACGCACGGATATCCTTTTTCTCTCAACAAAATCAATGCGTAAGCAAGAGGCTTAAACCAATGCTCAACGGGAGCCTCAAGATCCTGCAAAGGCTGTGTGTCATGATTGTCAACGAGACTTACAGAATGTTCCGGATCTGCTTCTGTGAGAGTTCCTTCAAAGATTCTTCTCAAATCGTAAGAGCTTCCTTCTTTGGATGCATTATGAAAATTGTTTTGCAATGAGCTGTCAAAAAGACTCATGCAGCCTTCGGTAGCTTCGATATATTTTTGAAGAAGATTCAGGTATCCCGGCGCCCAGTATTCACCAACTGCAAATATGTTTTTTCCTGTATTGGAGCGCAGGAGAGTGAGCCATTCTTTATAAAAATCATAAGAAATATGCTTTAAAGCATCTAATCTTACTCCGTCAAAACCAGTTTCATCAAAATACCATTTTGCCCAGTTGTTGAGCTCTTCCCGTACATGAGGATTGCGGTGTTCAATGTCGTTGAACATCAGATAATCATAATTTCCTTTTTCATCATCGATCATTTCTTCCCAAGTGTCGCCGTATTCAGATTTTATTTTATAAATGTGAGACTCCATGCCTTCTGCATAATCTACGCCACTGAAGCATGTGAAGTTCCATTCAAATTCCGAATATTTTTTGCCTCTTCCCGGAAAAGTAAATTTGGTATAAGATTCTATTTCGATCTCGTCAGAAATTATTTTTTCACGATTGTTTTCGTCTACTTTTACTGCTTTAAATTTCTCAAGTTCATCACCGCCGCCTTTGTGTCCCAATACAATATCTACAATAACCTGAATGTTTTCTTTTTTTAAAGCTTTAATGGCTTTGATGTAATCTTTTTTGGTGCCGTATTTTGTAGGGATGCTGTTTTTCTGATCAAATTCTCCAAGATCGAACAGATCATACACATCATATCCTACAGAATTTTTGCCTTGTGTGCCTTTATATGCAGGCGGGAACCAAACTGAAGTGATTCCTAATTTAGATAAATATTTAGCTTGTTTTTCAGCCTCTTTCCACAGTTTCCCTTCTCCTTCTGAATACCAGTGGAAAAATTGAATCATTGTTTCATTCATAGCTTATTGAATTTGGTAATACAATTTATTGAAAATTAATCTTCAAACTCCTCAAACCGAATTTTGAGCTGTACAGAGACCTGCTTTTTTTCTTCGGTGTTGAGATGCGATAGTGATAATCCCAATAATCGTACCGCTTTGTCAAAAGGACGCAGTTCCCAGAGCTTTTTGGAAGTTTTGAAATATTCTTCCGATGAGCTGAAATATTCTTCTTTTGTAATACTTCTGGTGAATAATGAAAAGTCTTTATATTTTATTTTTAGAGTTAAAGATCTTCCCATAATATTATTTTTTTGTAAACGCTGATGAAGTTCTTTGCTCAAACTTTCAAGCTTTTCGTTGATCTGCTGCTCATCAAAAAGATCTTCAAAAAATGTACGTTCTACGGCTACACTTTTCTGAATGCGATGAGGTTTTACTTCAGACTTGTGAATGCCCCGAACGACGTTGTAATAATACCCGCCTGATTTTCCGAATAATCTTGTAAGTTCTTCAAATGATTTTTTCTTCAGATCTTTCCCTTTGAATATTCCTAAACTGAACATTTTATTGGCGGTCACTCTTCCTACACCGTAGAATTTTTCAACAGGAAGCTCTTCAAGAAAGCTTTCCATTTTTTCAGGATGAATGGTTTTCTGTCCGTTCGGTTTATTGATATCCGAAGCTACTTTTGCTAAAAATTTATTTACAGAAATTCCTGCAGAAGCGGTAAGACCTGTTTGCTCAAATATTTTCTGACGTATTTCTTTGGCAATCTGATTGGCAGATTCCATTCCTTTTTTATTTTCGGTAACGTCCAGATAAGCTTCATCTAAAGAAAGAGGCTCCACTAAATCTGTATATTCATAAAAAATTTCCCGGATTTTCCTTGAAATCTCTTTATAACGGGCAAAACGTGGCGGAACAAAAATAAGATGCGGACATTTTTCTTTAGCAGTTCTGCTCGGCATGGCAGAACGCACTCCAAATTTTCTTGCTTCATAGCTTGCCGCCGAAACAACACCGCGATGTCCACCGCCTACAGCGATAGCTTTTCCTTTAAGTTCGGGATTGTCATGCTGCTCTACGGAAGCATAAAATGCATCCATATCAACATGAATAATTTTGCGAACAGGAAAAGAAGAATCCATATCACAAAGATATGGATTCATTTATTTTCAAAGTTTAAGGTTTTTATGTTTAATAAGCACTTTAATCTCAACTCAGTCTTAACCTTAATCTATTTTAAAAGTTTATCAATAGTCGCTTGTATTTCGGGATCTTCCGGTGAAATTGCATAATACTTTGCAATCTGAGATTGTTGATCAATTACCATATATCTCGGAATCCAGTTGAGCTCAATGTAGTTGTTGAAATCGTTTTTCCAGCCTGTAGAAAACCAGTAATTTTCTTTCTGTTTCATGTTGAATCTTTCAAGACTTTTGTCAAACCCCTCTTTTGTACGGTCCAGAGAAAAGAAAACAAAGTCTACATTCGGATTATTTTTTTCCAGCTCTAAAGCTTTAGGGAATGCTTTTAAACAATCTCTGCACCAGCTTGCCCAAAAATCTATGACCAAAACTTTTCCTTTATGCTGATCGAGGATATCCTGAACCGTAATACTTTTTCCATCTTCATTCTCCAATCTCTGTGATAAAGCTTCCTTAGAAAATTCAGTTTTAGAAATATCGGGTGTTTTCTGCGAACAGCCGAAAGTAAAAATGCCCATCACTAAAATGGTCAACAGCTTTTTCATATTCATTTTTTTACAAATCTAAACAATGAGGCGTAATTTTACCATAAAAAACATGGTGGATTAATAAAATTTTATGATTGATGAATTTTATTCCTATAAAAAATCCGCAGTAAATTGCGGATTGGTAAATGTTTTTTATCGTTTTTTTGAAACATAATCTGAAATGATCTGATTAAATTCTTCCTTTTTATCAATAACAACATTGATAGGCCAGTAATAAACCAAATCTCTCAGATAGTCAAAAGTTTTAAGGCGGACGTAATCTTTTTCCGTCGTAAGAATGAGTTTGTACTCACCTAATTTTTTATATTCTTCTACGATTTTTTTAATATCATCATCAGTGAAATTATGATGATCCCTGAATTTCAAATGCTTTACCTTTTGAGAAAACCTTGATAAATGGTCCAGCAAAGGTTTAGGATTGGCAATTCCCGTGATCAGGAGAATGTCATAATAATTCAGATTATTATCCGGAAGCATCTTGTCTTTAGCGTACACGTTTTCATCATACCCGATCGAGGAGAAAAAAACTTTTTGGTTGTAAGAAGGTTTTATTCTCGAAATATAATACTGCTTCGTTTCTTCTGTTAATACATCGGGGCATTTGCTTACCATAATGATGTCTGCTCTTTTTGCTCCGGCTCTCGATTCTCTCAAATCGCCTGCAGGAAGCAGATGGTCTTTAAAATAAGGATCATTAAAATCGGTCATCAGAATGTTGAATCCTGCTTTTATAGCTCTATGCTGCATTGCATCATCCAAAACAAGCACTTCAAGATCCATATCTTCGATCACTTTTTTGGCACCCGGAACCCTTTCTTCTGATACGGCAATGACAAAGCGGTTTTTGAAACGCTCAAACAACTGCATGGCTTCATCGCCTACAGTTTTATAATTGCTCTCGTAGTTGGTCACATCATAGCCTTTCGTCAGTCTTCCGTATCCGCGAGACAGCACGCCTGTTCTGTAATATTTTGATAAATATTTGGCCAGATACATTACCATAGGCGACTTTCCGCTTCCGCCCACAGATAAATTGCCGACATTGATGATCGGTGTTTTAAATTTTGTAGATTTAAAAATTCCCAGATCATACATACTGTTGCGGATGCCCGTCACGATGTGATAACCGAGGGAAAAAGGATAGAGATACCATCTTTTCATACGACTGCAAAAATAAAGAATTTTCACAACTATTACGGTATAATCTTAATGACTTTAATTATTTCTGATCAGATAAAATCTGTTTCTTCGGTATCGTTTAATTAGATTATTTTTGCAGTATTATTTTTATTGCTTTGAGATATTTTATAGAATTTTCGTACAACGGTAAAAACTATTTCGGTTATCAGATCCAGCCGAAAGATATTTCTGTACAGGAGGAGCTGGAAAAGGCGCTCAGCACGATTTTAAGAGAAGAAATTAAAACAACAGGAGCCGGGCGAACCGATACGGGCGTGCATGCAAAAAAAATGTTTGCTCATTTTAATACTGCTCAGTTTTTAAGCGATCAGCTTCCGCATAAACTCAACAGTTTTTTGCCACCGGATATTTCTGTCAAGAGGATTTTTGAGGTAAAAGATGATTTTCATGCACGCTTTGATGCAACTTTCAGGACGTATGAATACTTTATTTCTTTAGAGAAAAATCCTTTTACACAAGATTCTTCGTGGCAGCACTGGAGAAAACCTTTAGACATAAAAAGAATGAACGAAGCCTGTAAAATTTTATTTGAATACGAAGATTTTACAAGTTTTGCCAAGCTTCATACCGACAACAAAACCAATCTCTGCAAGATCTATAAAGCAGAGTGGGAGCAGGATGGGCCAGAATTGAAATTCACTATTTCAGCCAACCGTTTCCTCAGAAATATGGTAAGAGCAATTGTCGGAACAATGGTAGAAGTAGGCTCAGGAAAAATACAACCCGAAGACGTAAGAGCAATCATAGAAAATAAAAACCGAAACTCGGCAGGAACTTCCGCTCCCGCACACGGGCTTTTTTTGGTGGATGTGGGATATGAGTTTTTAAAATAAACGAAACTTCTGAAATTTTTCTGAGGTTTTGTATTTATTCTTATTTTGAAAGTATAGAGTAAACACAATATAGCGTCGCTTCGAGTAGATTTTGGAAAAATCGTATCGAGAAGTTTGTTCTAATCAAAAAGTTCTCGATATATTTCTTTTTATTTCGAAAATTTGAACTGACGGAAATCTTCTAATCTTTATGTTCTAAAAAATAAAAAAACTCTGCTCAATCCTGAGCAGAGTTTTTAAATTATTGCGACACATTGTCGTCATTCGTTTTATTTCTCCTCGAAGAGTTCACCATCGCAATAAGGTTGTCGATCGTATATTCCGAAGCTTTTTGCTCGCCGTGGAAAACTATTTTCCCAAGCTTGGCTACCTGGCTTATATAGCTGTACAGCTCACGATACAATCCTTGATTTTCAGATGAAAACGCTTTTCTCTGTTGCTGCAGGCTGCTTTGCTCATTGCTTTTGGCGGTAATGGCGTCAAAGGCATCCTGAAGCATGGCTTCGGTATCTGCCTTCATCCCGGAAGCTGTGAGCAGGGCAGACTGCGCTGCAACGACTTCCTTTAAAGATTTGAGACAGAGCAGAGCCCCTTCAAAATTCCGGGTATTTACTTTTTTCTGCACATCGCTTGCAAGCGAGCTTTTCATTCCTGCTTTATCGAATACAAGATTCAGCAGCTTCATAGGCTTTACAAGATTGTTGCCCAGCGTATACAGCTCTTTGGTTGTTATTTTTTGCTGGGCGAGGGTAGCGTCGCCGGTTTCCTTTGCCCTTACCTCGTCGGTTTTGTTTTGCATGGCAAGCAGGAAGTCTGCATTATACAAATGGTTTTCCGCTTCAAACAGCGGAAGGTCTCTTCTAAGGCTTGCTAATAGTGCGTCTGCAATCGGCACGTATTCTTCTTTTAATATTCCCATCATAATATGTTTTAATTAAAATAAATATACGGTTTTATTCAATTGCTTTATTATTTTATATAATTAGTATGTATTTTAATGACAATTTTGACTAACTGATCTGTTAGAAGTGTATATTTTTTTGTTTTTCTTTCTTAAATGAAATGCCTTTGTTTATCTTTATTAAAAGCTTTTTTAATGATAAAATAACCTTGCGAACTTTGCGATTAAAAACGCAATGTAAGACAAAGAATTATTTAATACATAGATATAAAATAAGCTAAACAAAGGCGTTTCACTTAGTTTCGAAAGACAAAAATTAAATTATGCACACAGCTTAATATAATTTAATAATGCTTGATAAAAGTGTATAATTTTTTTGTTTTTCTTTCTTAAATGAAATGCCTTTGTTTACCTTTATTAAAAGCTTTTTTAATGATAAAATAAACCTTGCGAACTTTGCGGTTAAAAACGCAATGTAAGACAAAGAATTATTTAATACATAGATATAAAATAAGCTAAACAAAGGCGTTTCACTTAGTTTTGAAAGACAAAAAATTAAATAATGCACACGGCTAATATAAATTTAATAATGCTTGATAAGAAAGCTCGTTTGCATTGTTGCAAAGAAGAGGTAATGCTTACCATCATAGATATTTCACTTACTTCACAGGCTTTTTATGATTGTGCAGTACATTTTTTCTTTAGTACAGTCGTTCTTTTGTCTAGTATAGTACATTTTTAGTCTTGTGCACCTAGTTTTTAGTCTAGTACAGTACATTTTTGTTTTAGTATAAAGCATTTTTACTCTAGTACAGTCGTCCTTTTGTTTAGTGTAGTATATTTTTAGTCTAGTGTAGTACATTTTTGCTGTTGTGTACTTGCTCTTTTGTCTGGTGCAGTACATTTTTGGTCTACTATACTTGTTTTAGAAAACAGTTAAGATTATTTAATCTGAATTCGGATAAAGAAATTGTTGGAAAACGTAAAGGCGCAGGCTGTTGAATAAAACAATGTTTTTAAGATGCAAGAACACTTCGTGAACTTCTTTCGAAGACCTTCAGTTGGTGCCAATGTGAAATATTTTCAATAATCAACGTTGCTAATTTTATCGGAGATAAAATCATTGCGCCTTTAAAAAGATTCAAATATCTTGCGCCTTTGCGTTTCCCAACAAAAACTTTAGAAAAAATCAAGGAGTTACCATTTTTACAATAGTGCTTATCCTTAACTCAGGTTATTTAAATTGCGGAAATTATTAAAGGAAGAAAACAATCATTTGTATAGTAAATAATACATATCCGAAATTTTCTATTCAAGTTGTTCTGTCCGTCAAATTATAAAGCTGTATTTTTGCAGAGAATTTTTTCAAATTAATTCTTTTCGTCAATTCAAACAATGAAAAAACAAGATACCTGGGAGATTATAAAGAGGCTGTTCTTTATCGGGATGAAATTCCGTTCTTGGTTTATATTTACTCTGATAATTTCCATTATTCTTTCGGTAGTTTCCACGTACAGGCCTTATCTCACCATGGAAGTGGTAGATAATGACATTACCAGGCTTCAGGACAAAGCTTTGATGATGAAGCATGTCTATATTTTGATAGGTTTGGTGTTTGCAGAGACTGTTTTAAATTTCTTTTTGGTTTATTTTTCAAACTATATTTCACAAAATGTAATCAGGGATATCCGGGAGAGGCTTTACAATAAGCTGATCTATTTCCGGACTGCTTTTTTTGATAAAACTCCGATCGGGCAGCTGGTAACGCGCGCCGTTGGTGATGTGGAAACCATAGCAACTGTGTATACCGACGGTTTCCTGATGGTTTTCGGAGATATTCTGAGGATTGTTTTTGTTTTAATCATGATGTTCAATACAGACGTGCATCTGAGTTACATCACTTTGGCGATATTACCTTTGATGGTGGTGATCACGAGATTTTTTCAGAAAAGACTGAAGAAAGCTTTCGGTGATGAAAGAACGTGGACGGCCACTCAGAATTCTTTTGTTCAGGAAAGGCTGGCCGGAATGCCGATTATTCAAGTGTTTAACAGGCAAAATTCTGAGTTTAAGAAATTTGATGATATCAATATTACGCTGAAAGGAGCATTGCTGAGAACTGTTTTCATTTTCTCATTATTCTTCCCTGTTGTTGAATTGATTTCGTCGTTATTCATCGGGTTTATCCTGTTTTACGGAGGTTATATTACAATAAGCGCGGGAGTTGTAATTGCGTTTATTCAGTATAATTCAATGCTGATCCGCCCGTTGAGACAAATTGCAGACCGTTTCAACAATATTCAACGTGGTATTGTAGGTGCAGAAAGAGTTTTAGGAATAATGGATGAAGATTTTGCTATGCCGAACACGGGCAAAGTCACAAAAGACCATTTTGACGGAAAGATCGAATTCAAAAACGTGCGTTTTGCCTATGACGATAAGCAGGAAGTTTTAAAAGGAATTGATTTTAAGGTGAATCCAGGAGAAACTGTAGCCATCGTCGGTGCAACAGGAGCCGGAAAATCGACTATTATCAGCCTGATTACAAGATTGTATGACATCAATTCAGGTGAAATATGCATCGATGATATAGAATTGAAGGATTATGAATTATATAATTTAAGAAGCCACATTGGTGTCGTGTTGCAGGACGTTTTCCTCTTCCATGGAAGCATTTATGAGAATCTGGCGTTCGGTGATGACGACATTACTTTAGAAAAAATAAAAGCCGGTGCCCGTGAAATTGAAGTGGATGATTTTATCGAAAGCCTTCCCGGCGGATATGAATATGTCGTAAGCGAAAGAGGTTCGTCGATATCTTTAGGCCAGCGCCAGCTGTTATCTTTCTTGCGGGCTTATCTGTCTGATCCTAAAATTTTAATTTTAGATGAAGCCACCTCTTCAATAGACCACGAAAGCGAAAAGCTGATCCAGAGAGCTACGGAAAAAATCACCAAAAACAGAACGTCAATCATTATTGCGCACAGACTTTCAACGATCGAAAAAGCCGACAAAATCATTGTAATGGAACACGGTAAAATCGTAGAAGAAGGCAAACATATGGAACTTCTTAGCAAAAACGGCTATTATTCTACCTTATATAAAGCTCAGCTAAGGCATGAAGTGGAAGCTGAAGAAAAATCATAAACCGTAAGGAGTAAAACCTAAATCTTTTTTCCAGGTTTCGCCATACTTTTCCGTAAGAGACTTTGCAAGAAGCGTATTGTTTTGTTTTGCCTGTTGTGACAGGAAAGGACTTATTACACAGTTTTGATAAAAGACATCAACTCCGTATTTGTTTTTAAAACTTTCGTGATTTCGGGACATGATTCCAAACTGAATGAAGTGTGGTTGTCTTTGATCTTGGGTTGTGATTTCGTTTTTCGCCTTTTTATCTTTTACAGTTGCCTTAATGTCACTGTTTTTTTGAGCAGACATATAATTTGAGAATACAATAGAAGCCAGAATCAGGCAAAGTTTAGCACTTTTCATAGTTGAAGTTTAAATATAGATTCTAAAACAATATGAATGTTAAAATCTTAAGCTAAACTTTTTCAAAACTGCAAAAGATAAAATTCTGCACCGTATCAAAAGGCGTTACATGATCTTCGGTGAAACATTTTATTTTTTTAAAGTTCTTTTCAAATCTAGTTTTTAAAAAAAGTTCGTTGTATTGCTTGATTTCCAGGCCGCTGCATTTCAACGGACCATCTGTTGAGAACGTTCCTAAAACAATAAAATTGGTTACATGTTTTTCAGCAATTTCTACATATTTAGAAATTTGCTTTTCTGTTGTAAGAAAATGAAATACAGCTCTGTCGTGCCATATATCATAGGTTTCTTCGGGTTTAAATTCTGTAATGTCCGATACGATCCACTTTATTTTGTCTGCTTTTTCGCCTAATCTTTTTTTTGCTTTTTCTAAAGCTTTCTCCGAAATATCGAGTACGCTAATGTTAGTATAGCCAAGATCAAGCAAATGATCAACAAGATTGCTGTCGCCGCCGCCAATGTCGATGATTCTTGCATCTTTTTGTAACCCAAACGATTGTATAAGGTTCAGTGATGTTTGCGGCGTTTTTTGTGTCCAGCTTACCTGGTCAGGATTTTTTGTTAAATAGACGTTTTCCCAATGAGATTTATTTTCTGACATATTCATTTCACTTTGAATGCAATATTAACTAAAAATTAAGAAGCGACACGTTGAAACATCTCTTTAAAGTATCTTTATTCATATTTAATTCATGTTTTGTTAACATTTAATTAATAACTAGCTAAATAGGTATAGTTTTTGTATTAAATAATAAATGTAAAAAATAATGAAACCCTATTGTTATTTTGATTTAAATTACTAAATTTATTAAAAATTTGGCTTAACGTTCAAAATAATAGGGGTGAAGCGGATCAAAAATTAGGATTTTAACTTAAAACAAAATATAAAGATGAATAATATTCAAGATGAATTTCAAGTCTTAAAAGAAGAATTGAAAAAATTAAATATCGATGTACAAAAAGTCGTAAAAGTAGGAAACGGAAGTATGGATTTTCATGAGGTATTTTACAAATCACCAAGATATGATGAGGTAAAAACCGTATATGTACAGCGACATACTTTGGACAACGTAATTGAAAAATTTAAAGAAGCTTACAAATAATCAATCCGTTCATAAGAACGGATTTTTTGTTGACTCAAAATCTATATCCTAGCGAAATCCCGCTCCTGAAGCCGGCCCATGGCCCGTCAACTTTTATTTTTGCACCATTCGCATTCGTCTCTACCGTATAATCTACATAAGGAATATCAAGATTTTCAATCTCCTGTTTCAGCTGTGCCTGCATTTCGGGTGTCAGTATATAATCGCTGGCCAATATAAAATCGCCTTTTCCACTTCCGTAATGTCCGCCGGCAATCCAAAAATCAAGAATAAAATTTTGCTTTTTGTTAAGGAAAAACTGTGCTCCGACCATTAATCCGGCGCTGTTTCCGTTGGCACTTCCGGAGCCTTTCATCGGGATTTCAAATGTTGTTCCGCTAAAATTATAGTCATAATTATAATCAAACTGGTTTGAAGTCACCTTGGAATAACGATAATAAGGTGCAAAATAAAAACCTTTTCCGTATCCTTTGCCAATATAAAATCGTGGCTCGATCGTGAAATTGGTTGCTTTTACTTTAAGATTCTGAAAATCCTGTTCCTGTTCATCATTTAAAAAAACTTCAATAAAAGGAACTTTTCCTTCCGTCATTGTGCCAAAGCCAACATTCAGGGAAAACCAACGGTTGATGGATCTTTCGTAAGACAGGTTGATATTTCTGACGATATACCCTGTAACATTTGTTTTGATGATATTCATCTTTTCTCCGGGTTCCGGGTTTATTTCCTGTGCATGCATCTGAATCAGGAAAAAAGATAGAATTATAAACATATATTTTTTCATGGCCTTCAATTTTTAATTAATACAATTTAAACCCCGAAATCATGCTGAAAAGTAGAACGGATAAGTTTATTATGTTAAATCAAAAATTGTTCTAAAATGTAGAAAGGCTGAAAAATTATTTTATTTCTTAATGAACTTCATACTTTCAGATTGAGAAGCTTTTCCTGAAACCTCAATAAAATAAGTCGCCGGCGGCAATTCTGAAACCTTTATCTTCCCAGATTTTATATCTGAAACTTTTATAAGTTTTCCGTCTAAGCTGTAAATATTCACTTTTGAATAATTGGAAACTTCTCCTTGAATGTGAATATAATCCTGAGCAGGATTCGGATAAATTTTAAAATTATTCTTCTTTGCAAAATCTGTAACCTTTAAAAATACTTCATTCAGAGCCTGAGCTCCTTCAGTCGTCTGATTCATCCCGAGCGCATTTATATTGGCTTTGGTCGAGCTTAGTAACGGAAATTTATGAGCGCTGTCGTAGTAAACGTAAGTAGTATTGGTAATCTTTCCGACAGGCAATCCGCTTACCGTTAAATTAAAATTCTGAATAGATTTTATTCTCAAAACATTATTGTAAGTTTTCGTTCCAATGATCAAAGTTCCGGCTGCATCAGCAGAAATATTGATTGTGCCGCTGAAATTTCCTGAAGCAGCCGTTGAGGTAAATGTTCCTTGCGCATTATCTGTTTCTGTGTATCCGAAAGCCGCAGGATATGAGATAAAAGTACCGTTGTTGACAGAAAAATTCAATGTTGCATCTGGTGTAACAAGACCAGTAATTTCAAGTTTGGATGCAGTTGCTTTGTAAAGTATCGTTGTATTTCCATTTACCATTTTAATGGTTGTACCGGGATAAGTACTTATTTCAGAAGAAGTCGGGGTAGAATAGTTTGTTGCTGAGGCTGTACCTTGCGTCAAGCTTCCGTTTGAGAAGGTGGCTCCATTACCGGTTGCAGAATTATCTACGGTACCGTTGACGTTGAAATTGTTGACCATTTCGCCAACAATAGGATCATTAAATGCTTTGGTAATTGTAGTTTGAGCCGAAAAAACAGATGTAGTTGCTATTAAAAAGAATAGATTTTTAATCATGGTTATTTTTCTTTAAAGATAATTAAAAACTTATTTATTTTTATATAAAATTACTTAATTAATTATAAAATTACGATTTAGATAAATAAATCGGAATTTTTTTCTAAAATCTGTTGAGGTTATTTTATTAAAATCTTATCCATCTTTTTCCCTTTTGACAATTCGTCAATTAATTTATCTAAATATCGGATGTTCCTCATCAGTTTGTCTTCAATTTCTTCTATGCGGTAGCCGCAGATCACGCCTTTTATCATGGAAACATTTGGATTCATCTGAGGAGCCTGTTCAAAAAATGTCTTGAAATCTGTTTTGTTATCCAATATTTCCTTAAGCTCTTTTTCATCATATCCTGTTAACCAAAATATAATCTCATGCACTTCTTCTTTGGTTTTACCTTTTTTTTCTGCTTTTGTGATGTAATGCGGGTAAACGCTGGCAAATGCTGTGGTAAAGATTCTTGTATTTTGCATTTCTTAAATTTTATAGGCTCATAAATAAGCTGTACAACTCCTGATTTAAAGATATTGGTTTTAATCAAATTTAAATTTAACCTTTCTTTTAAGTCTTCAAATAATGGTTTTCCGTTTCCTAAAGCAATCGGATGAACGGAAATCCTATACACATCAATTAAATTTGAATGGATAAAAGTTTTAATTAAACTTGCACCACCATAAAGCCAAATATCTTTTCCGCCCTGACTTTTGATTTCCGAAACTTTTTCTGCAATATCAGAATTGATAAAAGTCGCATTTTTATCTTCTCTTTTTTGATTTGAAAAAACGAATTTATTTTTTGAATGAACGGCCTTCCAAAGTTTTCGTTCTGCCTGATTTGCATTCTCATCGGGCTGATAATTTCCCCAGGAATCATAACTTACTCTTCCATAAAAAATGGTGTCAATACTTGAAAGAAAACCATCAAAATTCATATCATCATCCATAATGCACCAATCGATTTCTCCGTTGGGTCCTTCGATAAATCCGTCTAAAGTTACTGCTAAGTCTAGAATTACTTTTTTCATGTTTTATTTATTATGAATTGTGAATTTTTACAACTAATCGTCAGTTAAAAGCTTGTTAAACATCAACTAAGATGTAATTCTAATTTATAATTTCAGCATCCGGATTCTCGCGTAATTTGGTCAGTCTTTCTTTCCAGTTTTGAAGTTCTTCATTCGTTAGTTTTATCCATTCCTTTACTTCGCCGACAATTTTTACGGGTTCTTCGCTGCGGTAAGATCTTGTGGGGTTTCCAGGGAATTTTTTATCTGTCACATTAGGATCATTCTCGAATTTTCCTGTAGGTTCTACGATGTAAATACGTTCATTGCCATCTCCTTTTGCTAATGCAGCGGCCAATCCGGCGCCATTTTGTAAGGCTGTAAAATAAATGTGATTCATTATTATTTCAGGATAATAATTTGATTCAAATCCGGCAGTCAATAAGTCTCCGATCTTCAGATCAGCTTTTGTGCCGTGGTAGAATGGACCATTATCCAGAGTTTGTTCATCTTTTTTGTTTTCCATTTTGAGTTTTTCAGAACCTGTAAATTTATATAATTGCTTTTAATTAAAAAAACCGCTTTGGGAATTGAGTGGTTTAATAAAATTTTGGGACTTTTTTTCTTCACAAGCGGGCGCTTTTGCGTGTGAGGCTTTGCATAATGAGCAGTTGATTTACGAAACTTTCTCTACACGATTATTATCTTCCAATTCTTTCATAAATGAAAGTGTATTTTTTTTGATCAGAAAATATTTTCTTTGGAGGAAATACGGCATAATATTGATCGCCTTTATCAGCAATTGCAGGTTTGCATCAAAATATTCTTCATTTCTGAAATAAATATGCTCTTTCTCTATATAATCTTTCAAATCTTTTACGTCTTTTTCGCTCAGTTCCGAAATAAGTCGTGGATTTTGAAGATGGAATCCTATTTCCTGTTTTAATTTGTCTTCAAGAGATTTAAGAGTAATAAAATGATGTTTGATTTGCTCAAAAGGAGTGCGTTCACTTATAAAAGCAGTATGGTTTAAAAGATCTGTATAAAGTTTGTGTTTTTCCTCGTATTGCTTATCATAATCACAGAATGATTGATAAAGGCTTGTAAAATCTGATTTTCTGCCTTCATTTTCAGAGATTTTCAAGAAGTAATTGTAAATATCCGAATCATTTTTCTTTATCTGATCTTTGATTTCTGCAATAGATTGATCAATTTCAGGAATAAGTTGTTTAGCCTCGTCAGCTTTGTATTTTCTTCCGTCGTAATCAAATGTTTTTAAAATAAATTCTTTGTTAGCAATAGCTTCAATGGCATTCTTGTCATTTTCTAAAGCGATCAATGTATAAACAAGTTCCACTTTTTCGTTATCAAAAAGATGATCGAAACGGATGTTTTCTGACAAGAAATTCTCCTGCACTTCAGGATCAGGATTTTTGTTATCGTAATAATTATTAAAAATTTTGTCGAAAGAATCTTTCTGATACTGGCTTTCAAATTCTGTTTTAAAGATTTCAAAATCTAAATCTGTTCTGCCGCGGTCATATTTTACATTTGCGAAAAGTTTTGCAGTCAGCTTTTCTTCTGTTTTTTCAAAATTTTTAAAAAGATTTTTTGCTGGTTGATCATCTTTGTCTTTTACGATATTGAGCTGTCTGAGTTTTGCAACCCGATCTTCTGTAGAAGGATGCGATGCCCATTGATTTTCTATATTCAATTTTGATTTGTTGAACAATCCCGATTCTACAAGTTTTACATGTGGAAGATCGTATTTTGTCTCCAGCTCACTTTGATCTGCAAGAAAATTCATTACAAAAAACTGTTCTTTGTAAATGTTTTTACTCGATTGGTTCTTGGAAATTCTTGCTTCATAGAAATTTAGAACATTGTTGTAAGAATTGTCAGCAAGCTCTAATCTTAAAAGTGATTCTTCTAAAGAAACCGAGCCTGCAATATTGGCGGCAACTTCATCTGCATGAAATTCCATTTCTCTGGAAAGTGCCATGTGACGGATGTTGACATAAGAATACATCTTCGCAAGAACCCACTGTATTTTTGAAGTAAAGAAAATCGACAACGATGCGAAAATTGTAAAATATCCGCTGAAACTAGCAAACTTTTCGATAGAATTACGATACGATGCGTCATCATTCACCAAATTAAAAATAATCTGATTCACATTGTATACATAGCTTCCAACCTTCATCGAACGTTGTGAGAAATGTCCGAATTCGTGAGACAGGATGGCTTTTAGTTCCTGTTTTGTTGTGGTGTTGATAAGACCGGCTCCGATTGTAAGGTTTTTCTGAATAGGGAAAAACATACTCCAGAAACTTGAATCATAAAATACACTTGCGTTTACATCATATGAAAGATAAACTTTTTTCGGAAAATTGGTTTCAGCCTCTTTTACAATTTCGTCAATCATTTTAAAGAGTTCCGGTTCGTCTGATCTTTTGATTTCGGTAAGATAACTTCTGTCGTTGATGTGTTTTTTAAACAAAAATTTAATGATAAAGTAGAAAACAAAAAGTCCGGTTGCGGCCAAACCAATTCCTAACATTAACGTCAAAAACATTGGTTTTGCTGCAATAAGCCAGATTCCTCCACCAATACAAGCTAATGCTAAAACAATTGTAAAAAGAAAAATAAGAATGTAAACAAAAACAAAAATGATAATAGAAAAAACAGCGGCTTTTGCTTTTTTTCTAAAATCCTGAGAAATCTGAATATGCATGATTATAATTTTTTACAATAATACATACATCTGATAAATGGAGCAAGAAAATCCTGTAGGGTGGAGTTAAATTATGTTAACAGAATTGTTGCGTCAAATATTTTCGCCACAACAGTAGCTTTTTATTCCACAACGCCATTTCCGGTGATAATTGATTCTTCCATTAAATCTACAATTTCAGAGACTGAGATTGAAAATACTCCGGCAATTCCCTGATCAAATTCTTTTTTCCAGTAGTCGTAGCCGTCAATTTTAGTGGGAAGTTTTACTTTATCGTTTTTCAAAACCGTTACACTTTTATCTAATGCTTCCTCGGAAATTGGAATGTGCGTGAATTCATTTGCAAAACCTTTCTCTAAACTAGGGTTTCCCACTTTCAATCCGCCAATCGAGATGTGAATGACCTTTCCGTGTGTTGGATATTCTTCTATTTTTAAAATTTTCAGAGTAGAATTTTCTTCACCTGTACGGGTTTTGTAATTCCACTCTTGACCGACTTTGTATTTCATGGTTTCTGGGTTTTTACAGTTGGTGAGGAAGATAGATAGAAAGAGTGTTGTGAAAATTTGAAGTTTGGTCATAGGTAGAAATATTACTTTATGCAAGCCAGACGAAAGGATTCGGGCGGCAGCGAGGGGAAACCATCTTTGGGCATTGGTATAAACTTTTGATTTAAAGACATCTTCATTTGGTTATTTAGCGGAGAGTGCTTCTTCGCTAATATCTGCAACCTGAATGCTTTTAATAGATGATTTGGTTGAGGATGCTGTACTTCCACCCATGATGTATAATTTATTGTTATATATTTCTGCAGCAGCATGTCTTCTGGGAATCATATTGGATGATAATTTATGTAACGTATTGGTTTCTGTGTCAAAATAGGCCAGAAAATTTTGATTATTATATCCGCCTGCAATAAAAATCTTATTGCCGGATACCGCTAAAGAATGACCAGATATCGCAGCAGGCATCGTATATTGCTCGGTCCAAAGGTTTTTATTGAGATCATACACATTGACCAGGCGGGATGACGTACCGTTAAAACCACCAATTACATAGAGCTTATCATTCACTATTTTGCCCCTTGCTTCTCTGGCGGTGGGCATATCTGGTAATGGATGCCAGGTATTGGAAGCAATATCGTAGTATTGGAATCTGTTAGAAAATACAGTGGTTGCAGCATTGTTTAGCCCACTTCCGCCGAACGTATATATTTTTCCGTTATGAATGGCTGAGCCTGCATTTCCTGTATAGGCATGATTAACAGCTCCCTTGGTTTTTTGATGCGTTTCAAGGTCTATAATTTCAAGATTGCTGTTTCCCCACCCGTTAAAAATATAAATTTTGTTACCGTAAGTCTCCGAATTGGCAAATCTTTTAGGAACCAGACTAGAGTTGATAATACTCCAGCGGTTATCTCTAATATTGTATTTCTCAATAATAGTAGCATTGCCATCCGAATCTTTATACCCATTGCTCACATAGATATTGTCACCTGCAATGGCACTGGTTACACCTCCTCTGCGCATAGACATATCCGAAAGATGTTTAAAATTCAGGGTTTGTGCATTGGTTAAACAAAAACCGAAAAGTGAAAGGAGTAATAATTTTGTTTTCAATGACGTTGAGGTTTGGTTTAATTGATTTTCTGTGTAGAAAAATATGTTTTAAATATAGGGAAAAGTCACGAATTGGGAATATGAGATATCGAACGTTTTGAAATAGAAAAACCGTTCTAAAAATATAACTTCCCTACAGTAATCTTATTAACCAGCCAAAATGATTCGGCGAGGAATCAACAAGATTGGAAATCCATGCAAAAAGGCTGACAATTGAACCTTATAGGGTGGTTTTCCAGCCTAAAAGTTTCAATAGCCAAGCAATTAGGCTGGAATTCCAGGCAAATAGGATGGAATTTGAATCTAAAAGGGTGGTTTCTAGCCTAAAAGGTTCGACGATCAAGCAATTAGGGTGGAATTCCAGGCAAAAAGGGTGGTTTATTAATTTAAAAGTATATTGAAAAGAGAAAACCGCTCTGGTGGGAGCGGTTTTTATGTTTGTGGTTACGAGCGAGACGTTCGCACCAGCGTTTCAGTCTGATGTTATTGAAAGTCTCTCTTTTCAATAATTTTTTTGGTTTGTCTTACTAAATTAACTAATAATTCTTCTTTTTCATCTTCAGACATTTTACTTAATGGCTTACTTGGCGGATTCATTGCTTGAAATTGGTTTAAATTATCAAATTCTTCGAAAAGACATGGTTTTAAAATTACTATTAAAATTACTCCACCTTCCTTTTCAGCTGTATTTAATAACTCAGGAATTTCTTGATTTTTAATAAAGTCAGAGCCTAAAAAATCTGTTGAAACTAATAAAATTCCAACTTTAGTTTCCTTTAAAGCTTTTTCAATCTCTTCTTTCCACTTTTGTCCAGGTTCAATTTTTGAATCATCCCAATAATTAATTTTGTCCAAAAATGGTTTGAAATGTCTTTGGATATCCTTTAAAAATGGTTTGTCTTCATGACTGTAGCTTATAAATACTTTATTTCTAATGTTTTTTTCGTCAATAAACTTTTGATGTGCAATTTTGGGTAAAGTTTCAATTTCTTGTTTAATATAAAATAATAATTTATCAAATTTTTGATCTATCCCACATTTAGGATCGGGTTTTCCGCCATGAGCTTGTTCTCGATGTTTCGAGAAATATGAAATTGTTTGATTAAATATTTCATCTAAAAAAATTGATTTACTTTCATCAGTATAAAAGTCATACAATCTTGTTTTCAATTCGTGAATATCTTGAACTGGATAATTATTTCTTGAGCGTTCGATTTTTGCTTTGAAGAATTGCTCTGCTTCTTTTCTAATTATTATTTCATCTTCCATATATTGAATGTGGTTTTTTTTGTGTGATTACAACTGACAACAAATTTATTCATTCAGCGAGTATCAAATTGCACTAATATTACTTGACCTTAGCTACCTATTATTTTATCAGTAAAAATAAAACATAAATATACTCTTTCTCTAAGCAAAAACATAATAAAAAACCGATCAGAAAAATCTGAACGGTTTTTGTTTTTACCTAAGCCACACGAAAGGATTCGTGTGGAATTGGAGATTTAATTAAGTAGCATAAAGTTTAGACACTTTGCAGAGTGACTCAACAACTATTCAGGTTTTTTTATTTCGTATTTTTTTAGTGGTGAATTGGTTTTATATAACACTCTACCAGATGGAACTACTTTACTAGAACCATCTAAATGTGTTTCTTGATCATCAAAGAAAATATGTGCACCAAATGCCTTCAATACTTTATCTTTTGACAAACCACCCAAAAAATATGCTTCATCAACATAAACTCCCCAATGTCTCAGGGTTTTAATTACGCGCATATGACTAGGAGCGTTTCTAGCTGTTACTATTGCTAATCTTAATGGTGTAAGTTCTATCGTTGTAGGTAGAAACTCTTGTATTGTAGAAAGTTTTTTTAGTAGTTCTGCAAATGGTCCTTCATTAAGTGGAATGTCTTCATTTTCTAATTCATGTTTATGAAATGCTTCTATCCCTTTCTCTTTAAAAATATGTTCAGATTCTTCAGAAAAAACAACCGCATCTGCATCAAACGCAAATTTCACTCGATCCATTTCAGGAATATAATCAGCAGGAGCATTATAGATCAAAGCAGTCGCACAATTTGATGTATCGCTCAATGTCTGTACATCTTTTTCATCTTTAGATAAAAATAAGTCAATATCAAAGGCGTCTATTAGTGGTGATAATGGTTCTCCTCCAGAAAATGCCCATCGAGTAATTGGTAGTTGAAAATGTTTTATTGATTTAAGAACTCTTACCCCTGTTTCGGGACTATTCCTTGACATTATGACAACTTCTACGATTTGTTTAGAAGCTATTTCATTGAGTTTTAGCAAACTTTCTATCAATGGGAATGCTGTTCCTTTATCCAATAATTCGTTTTCATGATCTAATTGATATTTACGAAATCCCTCAATGTTTTCTTTTATAAATATTTCATTTTCAACTTCTAAATTGAACAATGCTCTTGAGGATACTCCCACAACTAAAATTTCAGAAAAATCTAAAGCCATAATAATTTAAGTTTTTGGTTATAAGTTTAAAGATTTTATTAAATATTTTTTCAATTATCAGATTGTTTTTTAAACTAAAACCGCTCCACAAAAGCAGAACGGTTTTAAATTTATATTTTCTCGGCCGCCGACCGTTACATCATTCCCGGCATTCCACCTCCCATTGGCATAGCAGGTTCTGCGCTCTTGATCTCAGTGATTACGCACTCAGTTGTCAATAGCATTCCGGAAACTGAAGCTGCATTTTCAAGGGCAACTCTTGTTACTTTCGTAGGGTCAATGATTCCTGCTTCAAGCATGTTTACATACTCGTCAGTTTTAGCATTGTATCCGAAGTCTCCGCTGCCTTCAGCAACCTTAGCTACGATTACAGAACCTTCACCTCCTGCGTTAGCAACGATTTGTCTCAATGGCTCTTCGATCGCTCTTTTCACGATTTTAATCCCTGTAGTTTCGTCAGCATTAATACCTTCAAGATTTTCTAAAGCAGAGATTGCTCTTACAAAAGCAACACCACCACCAGCAACGATACCTTCTTCAACAGCTGCTCTCGTAGCATTCAGTGCATCGTCAACTCTGTCTTTTTTCTCTTTCATTTCAACTTCAGAAGCTGCACCAACGTAAAGAACGGCAACACCACCGGCTAATTTAGCCAATCTCTCCTGTAGTTTTTCTCTGTCATAGTCAGAAGTAGTTGTTTCCATCTGAGCTTTGATCTGGTTTACTCTGCCTTTGATTTTGCTTTCTTCACCACCACCGTTTACAACCGTTGTGTTGTCTTTGTCGATAGATACTTTCTCAGCAGTTCCCAACATATCTAAGGATACATTTTCCATTGTGAAACCTTGCTCTTCAGAAATTACCTGACCACCAGTTAAGATCGCGATATCTTCCAACATTGCTTTTCTTCTATCACCGAATCCTGGAGCTTTTACAGCAGCAATTTTAAGAGAACCTCTTAATTTGTTTACTACCAAAGTTGCCAAAGCTTCACCTTCAACTTCTTCAGAAATAATCAATAAAGATTTTCCGCTTTGTGCGATTGGCTCAAGAACAGGAAGCAATTCTTTCATTGAAGAAATTTTCTTCTCAACTAAAAGGATGTATGGATTTTCAAGCTCGACTAACATTTTTTCAGGGTTAGTTACAAAATATGGCGACTGGTAACCTCTGTCAAACTGCATACCTTCTACAACGTCTACTGTTGTATCGATACCTTTTGCTTCTTCTACAGTGATTACACCTTCTTTACCCACTTTTCCGAAAGCTTCAGCGATCAAAGATCCGATTGTTTCGTCATTGTTTGCAGAAACTGAAGCAACCTGCTTCACCATTTCTGTAGAATCTCCAACTTGCTTAGACTGTTCTTTTAGATTAGCAACAACTGCAGTTACTGCTTTGTCGATTCCTCTTTTTAAGTCCATTGGGTTTGCACCTGCAGCTACATTCTTAAGACCTTCTCTTACGATAGCCTGTGCCAAAACAGTAGCGGTAGTAGTACCGTCTCCTGCGATATCATTGGTTTTGGAAGCCACTTCTTTTACCATTTGCGCTCCCATATTTTCTACTCTGTCTTCAAGTTCGATTTCTTTTGCTACAGAAACACCGTCTTTAGTAACGTGAGGTGCACCGAAAGATTTTTCGATTACTACGTTTCTACCTTTTGGCCCTAAAGTTACTTTTACTGCATTAGCCAATGCATCAACTCCTCTTTTTAATGCGTCTCTTGACTCGATATCGAATTTTATTTCTTTTGCCATTTTGATTAGATATTAGATGTTAGATGTCAGAAGTTAGACACGTAACAGTTGTTTTAATTTGATTTTTAATTTGAATAGTCTGAAATCTGATGTCTTGTACCTGGAATCTATCCGATTACACCTAGTAAATCACCTTCTTTTACGATCAAGAAATCTTTTCCGTCTAATTTTAATTCAGAACCTGAATATTTTCCGTAAAGAACTTTGTCACCTACCTGTACAGTTGTAGGCTCATCTTTTTTTCCAGGACCTACAGCTACTACTGTACCTTCTTGTGGTTTTTCTTTTGCGGTGTCCGGAATAATAATACCTGAAGCTGTTTTAGTTTCTGCAGCGATCGGCTCGATCAAAACTCTGTCTGCTAATGGTTTAAAGTTTACTGACATAATATGCTTAATTTTTTAATTATTTCTGTGTTGTAATTCTCTAAATACGTGCCAATAGGCGGAAAAGAAATTTTTGGCAGATTTTTTTTGTCTGTGTGAAATTTTGGCAGAAAAAAATATTTTAATTCAAAATGAAGTTAATTTAAATAAAAATGTTTTTTGTTCCGAATTAAATGATATTTTTGTGTGAATTTTTAGAAAAACTAATTAAATGAGAAAACTTTTATTATTTGCTGCAATAAGTTTATGCAGTACAAGTGTCTATTGCCAAAATACAGTTGAACCAGAATTTATTGGTGAATGTTTATTATTAAAGCCTGACCAGAGTACAGTACTTTTAGAAAAACATATGACACAGACGCGTTCTGCGATGAATGCTGGGATGGTTATAACAGGTTTTGGAAGTATGAAATCCAAACTTCAGATTGAAGGCTGTTGTTCTGCTACTAAAGTAAAATCCGGTGATGATATTCAGTTTATTGTACGTGCTGTAGATAACAATACAGATCCCATGGCTATTATCAAGATCTTTGAATTCGATTCAAATAAAAAGTTCAGAAGAGCAGAGTTAGCCTCTATTAATACTTTTGGTACCACAAAAACCAATAAGTTGCACTATCTTAACTTTAGCGGAAAAAAATATGGACAAAACTCTTACATTATAACTCTAAAAGATAAACCGGCTGGTGAATATGGTATCACAGTGACGAATCCAAATGCACTTGATGAAAAAAGTACTATCATTGCTACTTTTTCAATTTTGTAACAATAAAAAAAGCCGTTTCAATTATTTTTGAGACGGCTTTTTTTATGTTTTTTACAAAGATTATTGTCTGGATATTTCTCAAATATTAAAATTACTTTTTCTTTCCAGCAGCCTGCATTGGATTTACTCGTCCGTTGGCGCCGCCTCTTACCGCTTTTTCCTGTTTTTGTTTAAACACCTGGAATTTTGAAGCTTCAGAATTTGCCGCATCATTGCTCCAGAAATTATTTGAAGTGTCGATGTCTGCCGTTTCTCTCATCGGATCAAGCTGAATAGATTTTACTTTTTTATCGAAATAATAAGCTTTTGAAACCTTCTTTTCGTTGTGTCTCCAAATCTGAGCCGAAGATTTATCCTGCAATTTTGTTCCGTCCTCAAAAGTAAATTCAAGAATAATTGGCATTACCAAACCGCCTTTGTTAACGAAATCGATCTGATAAGCGGTAATATTTTTAAGCTTTTCTTTGTCTTTTTTATCTAAAGCTTCCGTTCCTTCAAACTTAAAGGTAAATTCTTTATTGGCATCTACTTTTTCCTGTCCACGGTCGTATCTGTAATAAAAATCCTGAAGATCTTTATCTTTTTCTACCTCAAAAGTGATGTTTTTATCTTCTCTGTTTCTGATTTTTGAGATATCTTCAAATTCGTTTTGCAAAGGCTTTTCTACATTATATTTGGTTTCGCTTGAAGGTTTTGGCGCTGTTTCGAGATCAGGACTTGCAACGGTAACTTTATCAATTGCGATATCTACAGGATCCGTCCCGTAAAACCAGCCTCTCCAAAACCAATCAAGGTCTTCGCCGCTTGCATCTTCCATTGTTCTGAAAAAATCTGCAGGCTCAGGATGTTTGAAAGCCCATCTTTTAGAATAGGTTTTAAAAGCTTTGTCGAAAAGCTCTCTTCCCATAATAGTTTCACGAAGAATATTTAAGCCTGTTGCGGGTTTTGCATAAGCATTCGGACCAAACTGGATAATATTCTCAGAATTACTCATAATTGGTTCCAGCTGATCTTTTGGAAGTTTCATGTAATCAGTAATCGTCCATGCCGGACCGCGTTTTGAAGGAAACTTGTTGTCCCATTTCTCTTCCGTTAAATATTCTGTGAAAGTATTTAAACCTTCATCCATCCAGCTCCATTGTCTTTCATCTGAATTAATGATCATCGGGAAAAAGTTGTGTCCAACTTCATGAATAATCACGCCAATCATTCCATTTTTGATCCCTTCAGAATATGTTCCGTCTTTTTCCGTTCTTCCAAAATTGAAACAGATCATCGGATATTCCATTCCGTTGGAAGCTTCCACAGACTGCGCTACCGGATACGGATACGGAATTGTAAATTCTGAATACGTTTTTATAGTGTGAGCAACTGCTTTTGTCGAATATTTTCTGTACAATCCATAAGCTTCTTTTGGATAAAAGCTCATTGCCATTACTTTATTGTTGTTTTCCGGAATTGTAACGCTCATTCCGTCCCAAACAAATTTCCTTGAAGCCGTCCATGCAAAATCTCTCACATCTTTAGCTTCAAAAATCCAGGTTTTTCTTTGTTTTGAACGGTTTTTCTCTGCTTTTTTCGCTTCGTCCAAAGTCACGATTTCCACTGGCTCGTTAGAATTTTGGGCTTTTTTATATCTGGATAATTGTTCAGGAGTTAAAACCTGCTCATAATTTTTACATTCTCCGGTTCCACCAATAATATGATCTGCAGGAACATTCATCGAAACTTTATAATTTCCGAAAACTAAAGCAAATTCTCCTCTTCCTGTAAACTGATGATTTTGCCATCCCTGAAAATCGCTGTAAACACACATTCTCGGAAACCATTGTGTAATGGTGTACAAATCATTTCCGTCTTCCGGGAAATTTTCGTAGCCTCCGCGACCGCCCATTTTCATACGGTTTGGAATATTGTAATTCCAGTCTATTTTAAATACGAATTTATCGCCTTTCTTCAAAACTTTTGGCAGATCGATACGCATCATGGTTTTGTTGACCGTATATTTCAAAGGATTTCCTGAAGCATCGGTTACTTTTTCAAGATTTACTCCGTAGCCGTTGTCTTTTGCAGGCAAATCACTTGCTTTCAACTGTTGGTCTGTTACAGATTTCGGAAGTGTGGAAGAAAACGGATAATCTGCTTTTTTCACACTTGACTGCTGATTTTCATCAAGTTGAAGCCAGATGTAATCTAAATCATCCGGCGAATTGTTGTGATAAGTAACTGTTTCCGAACCTTTCAGATTTCTTTTGTCTTCGTCAAGATAAGCGGTAATCTCATAATCGGCTCTGTTTTGCCAATATGCCTGGCCCGGCGCACCCGATGCGGCTCTGTAAATATTTGGCGTGGGAAGAATAGTTCCCAGCTGCTCAAATCTGTTTCCGTGGTTACTTCCCGAATTGTTTTGAATGTTTTGGGAAAAAGCACCCGTATAAAATAGAACTGAAAGTACAGCAACTTTAAATTTCATAGCTAATATTTTTAATTGTTTTCAGGAAAAGCCAGCCACCAGTCTTCCATTGATTGTATAATAGGCAAAAAGGCAATACCTTTTTCAGTTAATTTGTATTCTACTCTTGGGGGAATTTCAGCGTAAGCCGTTCTCAGAATAAGACCGTCATTTTCCAATTCTTTTAAAATCGTGCTTAAGGTTCCCTGTGCTAAATTATCTAATTCCCTTTTCAGAACTCCGAATCTTTTTGGGCATTCATTACCGATGATTTTAATCAAAGAAATCTTCCATTTTCCGTTAATCATCTTTAAAACGTGTTCTGCGTAGCAATTATTTGCCAGAAAAAGAAAATTTTCTGTACAGCTAACGAGTTCATTATCAGAATTAGTACTAAAATTCATACTGAGTATGTTTTTCTTACCTACTTGACAGCAGGTTTTGATGTTGTTACTTTTGAAGTTGTAAAGTTAAAATATTATCAATAAAAATGAGAAATTTTCAAGAGTTTAACAAGTGGTTGAGTTTAATTGTCATTTCGATGTCAATTTTTTTGTGCGTTTTGGATCTTTTTATTGTTAATATTGCAATACCATCCATTAAAAATTCTATCAATGCAAGTACCGCCGAAACGCAGTTTATAATTGTCTTTTATATTATCGGTTACGGTGCTTTTCTGATTACGGGAAGTAAAATAGGGAACAAATATGGGCACAAGAAAACCTTTATCATTTCTATGTTCAGTTTTATGGTATTTTCATTTTTTTGTGGAAGTTCTACTTCTGCGACTGCTTTGAATATAAGTAGGCTTTTTCAGGGGATTTCAGCGGCTTTTATGGTTCCGCAAGGAGTTGCTTTGATATCTAATGTTTTTAAAGTTGAAGAAGAAAGGGTAAAAGCTCTTGGAGTCTATGGTGCGATTGCAGGAATTGCCTCAGTTATTGGACAGGTTTTGGGTGGAATTATCCCCGACCTTCATTTTGGTTTTGATGCGTGGAGGCTTGTTTTCTTTATTAATATTCCGATTGCTCTTTTGGTTATTATTTTGGCTAATAAATATTTGAAAGAAGTTGAAATTAAAACAAAAGAATCCATACAGATTTTTCCACAAATGATATTGATCATTCTTCTGATTATTTTGATGTACGAAATTGTAATCGGCGACGAAGAAGGTTGGAATACAAATAATATCTTGTTACTTCTTTTTTCTGTTGTAGGTTTGATTCTTTTTATTTTAAATCAGAAAAGAAAATTTAAAAAAGGAAAAGAGGTTTTAATCAATATGAAACCTTTCCTATATTCAAGTTTTAAAGTAGCACTTTTGGCGGCGGTTACTTATTATTTGGTTCAGGATTCTTATTTTTTTATCAATGCCAATTTTTTTGAAGAACATCATCATTTGAGTTCTACAACCACAGGATTACTGTTTGCCAGTCAGGGAATTGGCTATGTTTTAGCATCTCTTTTATCCGTGAAGTTTTTAAATAAATATCAGGAGAAATTTATCGTTTTCGGTCTGGTTATAATGATTTTAGGACTTGCAGGTCATCTTTATGTGGTGAATTCACCAACAATCAATTTACTAATGGTATCTGTAGTTCTATTCTTTTACGGAATAGGATGCGGAATTGTGCTGCCGTCTATGTTTACCAACGCAATGAGAAAATTGCCCGTTTCTATTACTTCGGTTGCAAGCGGTGTTTATTTGACGATTCAGCAGATTTCTATCGGATTGGGGGTGAGTTTCGTTGGACGGATTTATTTTAGTTTTGATAAAGGATATTTTATGGCAACTTTAGTAATGATTGTTTTACTTTTGATTACCATAAGTATATTTTTAATTTCAGATTTTAGATTAAAAAGGAATTCTTTCTAAAGTCATTTTTAAGGATAAGGCAAATACTCCGGAGGAAACAAATAATATCCAGTCTTTTTTGTTTATTTTAAACAGATTTAAAAGGATAAATAACAGAATTAAAATAGCCAAAACAATCACTATTTGTCCGATTTCCAAGCCAATATTAAAACCCAAAAGCGGAACGGCAAGGCTCTGGCTTTTCGCAATCATCACCCTTGCGGTATTCGCAAATCCCAACCCGTGAATCAATCCGAAAAATAAAGCTAAATAATAATTGGTTTTATTTTGTGTTTGCTTCTTATTCCTCATTAAAATATTTCCTGCAGCAGTCAAAACAATAGTAAGCGGAATCAAAAATTCCACCCAATCTGAAGGAAGCCTTATAATATCTAAAATACTTAAAGCCAAAGTAATTGAATGTCCGATTGTAAAAGCAGTAACCAAAATCAGGATTTTCTTCCAGTCTTTTGAAGTATAAACGGCTATTAATGCTAATACAAAAAGCTGATGATCCAAAGCATCCAATGAAATAATATGTTCCCAACCCAATTTTAAGTAAAATAGAAAATCCTGCATTGTATAATATTTAGGGTTACGAAAATAATGATTAATTTCGAACAGATTTTAACAGTTGCGCATAAAGTATGAAAAGGCTTTTTATTTTTTTGATTCCAGCTTTATTTTTATTTTCTTTCACCAAAGAATTTCACCCTTATCATGTAGGTTCAGTGGAAATCAATTACAATTCAAAATCGAAAACATTTGAAGTTACGGGACGTTTTTTTCTTGATGATCTCGAAAATGGTTTAGGTAAAAAACATGGCAAACCTTTTCATTTTAATGATGAAAAATATAAAACCCAGCTCAACGAAGCTTTGAAAAACTATTGTGCGGAATATTTTAAACTAAAATCTGACAATCAATTTTTAAAAATAAATTATATTGGCTACGAAGAAGACAGCGAATCTGTAAATGTTTTTCTGGAATCCGAATCGGTCAACAATCCAAAAAAAGTAGAAGCTGCGGTAAGTTTTCTGTATAATTTATTTGATGATCAGATCAACATCGTTCATATTATTGTCAACGGAAATAGGAAAAGTGAAAAATTGTCGTATCCGAATCGTTATTTGTACCAACAATTTTAAAAAGTTATTTTTGAAGCTGGAGCAAAGCATTTTCAGCTTTTGCGTGTGCCAAAAGATCCGGAAAAAAATCATCATAACATTTTTGTAAAACATCTTTGTTATCTAAAAAAGCTTCAAAAACCGGAATATTTTTATCCAGATATTTTGCTTTATTCAAAACATTCTGAATACTGAATTTGATGCCCCAATCTTCCCGATAATTATACAACCAATCGTCATGCTCCATTTTTACAAGCATTCTTTTAAAATTTTCGGATAAAAATTCTTTGTTTTCATTCAAAACTTTGTAAACTTTCAACGAATGTTGTTTCCAACCATTCAATGAATGCAGGCTAAAGTCATTTGCCAAAAAATAATCCATCGAAACATCCACAAAAGCTCCTGCATAAAGCCTTACGAGCGGGCTGAAAACTTTTTTCGCCTCATGTATCGCGGGATGAGAATCTGTAAAAGTATCAATTTCCCGATGCAATGTGATTCCGTCCTGAATATCTTTCGGGAAAGAATACCGGTCTTTGTTTCGTATAAAATCTTCGAGAAACTGCCCGACAATTTGTCCGTCATTGAAAGTGAGAAAAGAGTGGGCGAGAAAATTCATTTTTTTTGTTTGCTATAAATTTACATTAAAACAATCTTTCATGAAAATCCTCAACCTTGCTTACTTCTTCTATTTTTATCCCGAATTTTCTTTTTGGAAATTTATTAAGGTTTGAAACAAAAATTTTCTCGTAACCCAACTTTTCAGCCTCCGAAATCCTTTGCTCGACTTGGGCAATCGGACGGATTTCTCCGCTAAGGCCAATTTCTCCTGCAAAACAAAAATGTTCGGAAATGGCAATGTCTTCATTGGAAGACAAAATAGACGCAACAACCGCTAAATCTAAAGCCGGATCGTCGGTTTTTATTCCGCCGGTTATATTTAAAAAAACATCTTTTGCCCCCAACTGAAAGCCGGCTCTTTTTTCTAAAACTGCCAAAAGCATATTCAATCTTTTTGAGTCAAATCCTGTTGAGCTTCTTTGCGGAGTTCCATAAACAGCCGTGCTTACCAAAGCCTGAATTTCCAGCAGCATCGGGCGGTTTCCTTCTAAAGTTACCGCAACAGAATTTCCTGAAAGTTCCTCGAATTTTTTTGTGATTAAAATTTCGGACGGGTTTTTTATTTCCTTTAAACCTTGAGAAACCATTTCGTAAATTCCAATCTCGGACGTTGATCCGAAACGGTTTTTATTCGCTCTCAATAATCTGAAAAGATGATTTCTGTCGCCATCAAAATTTAAAACTACATCAACCATATGTTCCAAAACTTTTGGTCCAGCAATTTGTCCGTCTTTGGTAATGTGGCCGACAAGAAAAACAGGAACATTGTTTTCTTTAGCGTATTTAATGATCTCGTTTGAGCATTCGCGGATTTGAGAAACAGTTCCGGGCGAGCTTTCAATCAATTGAGATTGCAAAGTCTGAATAGAATCAATGATCACAAAATCGGGCTGTAGTTTTTTAGCTTCGTGAAGGATTTTTTCTAAAGAAGTTTCGGTGTAAAGAAAGCAGTTGGGATTTTTAACGTCCGTCAAGCGATCGGCTCTCATTTTGATTTGAGAAGCACTTTCTTCACCGGAAACATAGAAAACTTTCTTTTTCATTTTTAAAGCGAGCTGCAAAAGGAGAGTGGATTTACCAATTCCCGGTTCGCCTCCGATCAACGTGACAGAGCCTAAAACAATACCGCCTCCCAAAACTCTGTTGAGTTCATCGGAAGGAGTTTTTATACGCGGCTCTTCAAAAGTTTCAACTTCAATGATGTTGATGACGTGTTGTTTGTTTTTTGAAGAAGATAAACTTTTTTGTGAAGCTTTTTCTACAATTTCTTCTACCAAAGTGTTCCATTCGCCGCAGTTTTTGCATTGTCCCATCCATTGCGAATACTGCGAGCCACAGTTTTGACAGAAATATGCTGTTCTCAATTTTGCCATATTGCGAAATTATGAAAACTGTTTTGAAATATTTGAGAAAAAATTTGTATCTTAACATACATCAATTTACAATATGAAATAATCTGTTATTTTTGTAAAGTCATTTTAAGCAATATTTAAAAATATTTGGCTTTCAATTTAACCTTACGATAAATTTTTAATCTATAATATGACTGATTAATAATATTTAAAAAGGCAATAATTTTCATATATATAATTTGGTTTAGGTGAGGTTTCCCATTTTTTTGGGAAACCTTTTTTTATTTTAAAAAAGATAGATTCAGAGCTATATTTAAAATTAAAATCACAACAAAATTGCTTTGCATTTCTTTTTCCCATAACTTTGCACAAACCTAATCTAATGAGTAAAAAGAATACAAAGTATATCTTTGTGACAGGAGGTGTAACTTCATCTTTGGGAAAGGGAATCGTTTCTGCTTCTCTGGGACTTCTACTAAAATCACGCGGCTTTAATGTAACGATCCAAAAACTAGATCCTTATATCAATATCGACCCAGGAACACTGAATCCTTATGAGCACGGAGAATGCTATGTAACCGAAGATGGCGCGGAGACGGATCTGGATTTAGGTCATTACGAGCGTTATTTGGACGCCCCAACTTCTCAAAACAACAACGTTACGACAGGGAAAATCTACCAAACTGTAATCGAAAAAGAAAGAAAAGGAGATTTCCTTGGAAAAACAGTTCAGGTAATTCCTCATATTACGAACGAAATCAAACGCAGAATTAAAATTTTATCTAAACAGAACTACGATATCATCATTACAGAGATCGGCGGAACTGTCGGAGATATTGAATCTTTACCATACATCGAAACTGTTCGTCAGTTGAAGTGGGAATTGGGAGAGAAAAATTCTATGGTGATTCACTTGACATTGTTGCCATATTTGGCTTCAAGCGGAGAATTAAAAACAAAACCTTCTCAACATTCCGTTCGTCAATTGATGGAAAGCGGAATTATGGCGGATGTTTTGGTTTGTAGAACAGAACATAAAATTCCGAAAGATCAAAGAGCAAAATTGGCTCAGTTTTGTAACGTTCCTTTAGATAATGTTATCGAATGTAAGGATCTTGCAACAATATATGAAGTTCCGATGTACCTTCAAAAACAAAACTTTGATGATGTAATTCTTAAAACATTAGATCTTAAAAGTGACAGGGAAGCCGATCTTAAAGACTGGAAGACTTTCCTTAAGAAATTCCAGAATCCAAAAAGAACCGTTGAAATTGCATTAGTTGGAAAATATATTTCTCTTCAGGATTCTTATATTTCAATTGCTGAAGCTTTCAAGCATGCAGGTGCAGATCTGGAAACTGAAGTTAAAGTAAGATGGGTTTACAGCGGAGATCTTACCGCAGAAAATATTAAAGAAGCTTTTGCAGGTGTAAATGGAATTTTAGTTGCACCAGGTTTTGGCGATCGTGGAATTGAAGGAAAAGTGCTTACAGCTCAATACGCAAGAGAAAATAAAGTTCCGATGTTGGGAATTTGCCTTGGAATGCAGATCATGACTGTAGAATTTGCAAGAAACGTTCTCGGATATTCAAAAGCCAATTCTATGGAATTTGATACTTCGACGGAGCATCCTGTGATTTCTATTATGGAAGAACAGAAAAATATTGTAGATAAAGGCGGAACAATGCGTCTCGGAGCATGGAAGTGTGCTTTGAAAAATGGTTCTAAATTATCCGAAATTTACGGAGTTAAAAATATTTCTGAAAGACACCGTCACCGTTATGAGTTCAACAGTGAATATATTCAGGAATTTGAAAAGAACGGTTTTTTTGCAACAGGTACAAATCCTGAAACAGGTTTGGTTGAGGCTCTTGAAATGCCGAATCATCCATTCTACGTTGGTGTGCAGTATCATCCGGAATACAAAAGTACGGTTGCCACGCCGCATCCTTTATTCAGAGCTTTTATTAAGGCTTGTACAAATAAATAAGGTAATTTAAAATTACAGACGTCATAAATAAACTCAGACTGATAATGATCAGCCTGAGTTTATTATATAGTAACAGAGTAAAGCATAGAGTTTTGATAAAAAAACAGTATTTTTGTCGACTCAAAAAGTATGGTATTGTTATACCTGTTTAAATTTAAAAATTTTAATTAAAATAAAATGCAACAGAACAACGGACTCGATAAAAGTCAGATTATCAGTTTTGCGGTTTTATGTTTGGTACTTTTCGGATTCATGTTTTATTTCCAAAGAAATAGCGCTGAAGAAGAAAAACTGAAAGCTGAACAACAGAAAACAGAACAGGTGAAAAATGCGGTAAAACCGACTCAAGCAGCTAATATCAATCCTAATGTAACTCCGGGCGCGATTCAGGTTTCCAATTTGGGAAACAATCAGCTTAAAGTTGAATTTTCAAGCTTGGGAGGACAAGTTTCAAAAGTTGAGCTTTTAGAATACAAAGCTTATGATCATAAAACCGATACGGCAGATCTTCCGCTTTATCTGATCAATAAAAACAATTCAAGCTACGGTTTTCAATTTAAAGATAAAACAGGAAAAACGATCAATACTAAAGATTTAGTTTTTTCGCCAACTGTTTCCGGAAATGCAGTAACGCTTACGGCTAATTATAATGGAGCAATTATTCAGTTTATTTATACCTTATTAGATAAATACAGAGTAGATTTTAAAGTAAGAACGCAAGGTCTTTCAAAAGTCACTTCAGATACAAAAGCAGATTTCATCTGGGATTATAGCGTGAGAAACCTTGAAAAAGGTAGAGCTCAGGAGCAATCTCACTCAGAATTTTCTTATGCGTTTAATAATTATAAAGATTATGATTATGACGGAAGAACGACAATGGATGAGCCTGATGAAACATTGAACTGGATTGGAGTGAAGCAACAGTTTTTCTCTTCACTTATCGAAGCTAAAACCGGATTTACCCAAAGCAAAGGAAATCAGGACGCTATTGAAGAAGGTGAATATTTAAAGAAATTAAGCTATCAAGGCCAGGTTCAGATGTCCGGAAACGAACTGAATCAGGATTTTACATGGTATTTTATGCCTTTGGATTTACCTTTATTGAAGTCTTACGATAAAAACTTTGATGAGATTTTACCATTAGGTTGGTCATTTATTGGGGCAATGAACCGTTATTTCTTCATGCCGATGTACAATATTATTGCATCTTGGGGAATTGCAGCAGGTTGGGTGATCTTCTTAATGACGATCATCGTTAAATTAATTTTATCGCCAATTATGTATAAGCAGCATAAATTGAGTGCGATGATGAAAGTTATCCGTCCGGAAATTGAGGAAGCTACAGCAAAATTAAAAGATCCGGATGCTATGAAAAAGCAACAAGTAACAATGGAAATTTACCGAAAAGCTGGAGTAAATCAAATGGCGGGATGTTTGCCGGCATTGGTTCAGATTCCTATTTTCTATGCATTGTTCCGTTTCTTCCCGAACTTTATAGATCTTCGAGGACAAGGATTTTGGTTTGCAAAAGATTTGACAGCGTATGACGATTTGATTAAATTGCCATTTGAAATACCTTTCTTGGGAGATCATTTAAGTGTTTTTGCAATTGCGTGTACGGTTGTAATCTTAATTTATACAATAATGACTTCCGGAAATATACAACAGCCGCAACAGGAAGGAATGCCAAATATGAAAGTATTGATGTATATCTTCCCGATTACATTTTTATTCTTTTTGAATACATCGGCTTCAGGTTTATCTTGGTATTATTTTGTGTCGAACGCGATCAACATTCTTATTATTCTTGTTATTAAATATGTGATTTTGGATGAAAAGAAAATTCATGCGCAGATTCAGGCCAATAAAGAAAAGCCAAAATCGGAAGGTAAATTCCAAAAGCGAATGCGAGAAATGATGGAAAAGGCTCAGGAACAGCAGAAATCGCAAGAGCAGCAAAAAGGAAAAAAGAAGTAAACTAATTATAACTAAAAGAGAAGCAATTTATTGCTTCTCTTTTTTATTTAGAATGATTTCAAATTTCAAATGTTAAAGCTTTTAAAATAATAATCTAGAATTAAAATTGCATTAATCATATTTTAATCTGAAAGATTGCCTGTGATATTTCGTCGAACCGTGCTTTATCAGGGCTTCCTGGTGTTTTTTTGTTGCATAGCCGAAATTAGTATCCCATCCATATTCGGGATGTTCTTCATGTAGTTTTATCATCAGTTTATCCCTGTAATTTTTTGCTAAAATAGAGGCTGCGGCTATTGATAAAATTTTAGAATCTCCTTTAATGATACATTGATGAGGTATGTAATTGTAAGGGTGAAATTTATTTCCGTCGACTAAAATAAGTTCGGGTGTTATAGTTAGTTTATCCAATGCGTGATGCATTGCGTGAATGCTGGCATTCAATATGTTATGTTGATCAATAAACTCTGGAGGTAATTCTGCTATCGCATAACTTTTAACATTATCCTTGATATAGCCATCGAGATCCATTCTTGTTTTAAAATCTAGTTTTTTAGAATCATTTACTAAATTTTGTTCAAAATTATCATCTAAAATAACAGCCGCTGCAACCACAGGCCCACTCAAGCAGCCTCTGCCTACTTCATCACATCCTGCTTCGATATAATTATTTGACCATTTTTTTAATAATTCCATAAAATCTTAACAGTTAAGGGTTTTCAAAATTAGTAAAAATAAAGTTATTATGATGTGAATAGTAATTTTTTCTTTTTTTAAGAGTTTCTTAAGGAAAGTTTTCACAAATTTGTTCACACAAAATTAATATTAATTATGAAGAAATTAACAGCAAGTGTGCTAGTTTTAGTATTGTCTTCTTCTTTGGCTGTTGCAAAAGCCCAGGAAACGAAGTCTGATACTTTAAAAACACAGGAAATCGAAGGTGTAGTTGTAACTGCATTGGGTATTAAAAGGGAGAAGAAGTCTCTAGGTTATGCATCTGAAGAAGTAAAAGCAGAAGCTCTTACAGGCGGTACGACCAATACGGGTAATGTCGCAGCATTGTTGTCGGGAAAAGTAGCGGGTTTACAGGTAAATACTAATAATAATTTTGGAGGTTCTTCAAATTTATTAATTAGAGGGTATAAGTCTTTGAGCGGAGGAAATCCTTTAATTGTAATAGATGGTTCTCCGGTTAATAATGGTACAGTTACAGGTGCTATTTTTGACTACGGAAACTTTTTATCTGATATTAACCAAAATGATGTTGAAAGTATAAATGTATTAAAAGGAGCTGCGGCTTCTGCATTATACGGGGAAAGAGGAAGCGATGGTGTAATATTGATTGTTACTAAAAGTGGAAGAGGAAAACAGGACGGAAGTTGGGGGGTAACACTTACCTCTGGCATCACAGCAGGATTTGTTGATAAATCTACATTCCCAAAATATCAAACGAGATATGGAGCAGGTTATGGACCTACATATGGAAATGATACGAATGGAGATGGAAATCCTGATGAATATTTTAATTATGATCCCAACACAGGAGAACAACAAGTTCCATTTACTGAAGATGCTTCATATGGAGCAGAATTTAATCCAAATTTATTAGTAAGACAATGGTATTCATATGATCCTACTTCTCCATACTACGGACAAGCAACTCCGTGGCAAGCAGCTAAGAACGGACCTATTAATTTTTTTGAAACACCAGTAACTTACGTTAATACGATTTCACTAGAAAAAGGTAATAAATCATCCAATGTGTCATTATCTTATTCCAATATGCTTTCCAATGGGTTATTGCCCAATTCTGATTTGAGAAAAAATACTTTATCGGCTAAATTTAGTTATGACTTTACAGATAAACTTAATGCGACTGTCTTTTCTACTTTGACTCTTCAGGATACAAAAGGAAGAAATGAGACAGGATATTCTGATAATATTGTAACAGGTTTTAGACAGTGGTGGCAAACTAATGTTGATGTTTTTGATTTAAGAGATGCATATACAAGAACTAATAATTCTAATAATACTTGGAACAGAACTTCAGGTACAGATGGCACTCCGGCTTATTGGAATAATCCATATTTTCAACGATACCAAAGTTATCAGTCTGATGACAGAACAAGAAGCTTTAGTTATGCTTCAGTAAAATATGATGTTTCTAAAAACTTTGGTGTTACAGGAAAATTGTCATATGATAATATGCAAATGTTGATTGAAGAAAGATTAATGAATGGCTCTTTGCCACAAGCATTTGGGGCTTCTGGAAACAATGTAACCTCAGGATATTCCCGTCAAGATATAAGAACAGCTGAAACAAATTTTGATTTATTTGCAAATTATAAATTCGACATTACAAGCGATCTGAACGTAAGTGGTATTGTAGGAGGAAATGTAAGAAGAAACTTAATTGATAATGTATATGCTAGTACAGAAGGAGGTCTTGCTACACCTGGGTTATTTGCTATTTCAAACTCAGCTAGCCCAATAATTCCACCAGATGAAAATTATGCAAAATATCTAACAGCAAGTTTATATGGAACGGCCTCTTTTGGATTCAAAAACTTTTTATATGTTGACGGGACTTACAGAGTAGATAGAAGTTCAAATCTTCCAAAAGAAAATAATACATATGACTATTATTCAGCCACGGGGTCTTTAATATTATCGGAATTAGTAAAGCAGAACTGGTTAAGCTTCTGGAAAATAAGAGCTAACTACGCAGAAGTAGGATCATCAACTGATAATTACAGATTACAAAATACATATCGTGTAAGAGGAGGCTTTGGAAGTACAGGATTAGTTGATCAGTCTTACTTTTTGGCTAATCCGAATTTACAGCCCCAAAGGTCTAAAGAAACAGAATTTGGTATGGAAGCACAGTTCTTAAAAAATAGACTAGGCTTTGATGTTGCTATTTATAAAACACGTACTATTAATCAGATCATCAACCTTCCTGTATCTTCATCCACGGGATATAGAACTTTCTTAGTTAATGCAGGTCAAATTAATAATAAAGGTATTGAAGTTCAATTAAACGGAACACCTTTTAAAACCTCCGATTTTAGATGGGATATTGATGTAAACTGGTCTAAAAATGAAAATGAAGTAGTATCGCTGTACGGAGACGCACAAAATTATTTATTAGGCTCTTATCAAGGAGGTGTTTCTTTAAATGCCAGAGTAGGTGAAGCTTTCGGAGCTCTTGTTGGGTCTGATTATGTTTATCTGAATGGTGAGCGTGTTGTAAACCCTACTACCGGAAGATATTTAACAAATCCAAATCAGGTAATAGGTAATATTACTCCTGACTGGATTGGTGGGATAAGAAACAGTCTTACTTATAAAGGATTATCTTTAAGTTTCCTGATTGATGTTAAACAAGGTGGTGATGTATTCTCTACGGATATGTATTATGGTCTTGCTACAGGTCTATACGAAGAAACCGCAGTAGGTGATTATAGAACAGCCGGAGTTATTCATCCGGGAGTAAACCCTAACGGACAGGTAAATACTACGCCTACAAGTTCACCAAATACTTTTGGAAACGTAGATGGTTACAGAAGAATGCCTAGCAGTAGGTTTGTATATGATGCTTCCTATGTTAAGTTAAGAGAGGCTAGTGTAGGATATAGTCTTCCAAAGACTTTGCTTGCGAATACTTCAATACAAGAAGCAAAAATTTCTTTAGTTGGAAGAAACCTTTGGATTATCCATAAGAATTTACCTTATGCAGATCCTGAAGCTGGAACAGGAAATGGGCTTGCTTCAAAAGGTAATTCTATAGGAGTACTGCCTACAACTCGTGACCTAGGTATCAACGTAACATTAAAATTCTAAAGAAATGAAAAAAATATTTTTAATACTTAGCATAATTTCTCTAACGGTAGTTACCAACTCTTGTGAAAGTGATATTACTTCATTAAATCAAGATCCTAAGCATCCATCGGTTGTTCCGTCTGGGTTATTGGTAGCGAGCGCTGAGCAGGAATTAATATCACAATTATTAACACCGAATGTTAATAATAATATATCAAGATTTTTCACCCAGCAATGGGCTCAGACTACATATATAGATGAGTCGAATTATGATATGGTTACAAGACCAATCCCTAGAAATCATTATAACAGAATGATGGCTTCAAGTTCAGCGGCTGTGCATTCTCCAGGTGTTTTATCTGCACTTAGGGATGCAAAACTATTCCTTCAAAATGAAGGTTTGGACGCTGTAAAGAAAAATAATAATGAAGCTATTATTGAATTGTTGAATGTTTATGCTTGGGCTAATTTGGTTGATACTTATGGAGATTTACCTTATTTTGGAGCATTGAAGGCAGTTCCTGGAAATCCTGGGCAATCTGAAATCCCCTATGATGATGCAAAAGCAATTTATCTGGATCTTTTAAAAAGAATTGATGCTGCAAATGCAATGATTAATACTACTCAAGCAGGATATACTGACGATATTTTTTATAAAGGAAATATGGCTAAATGGAGAAAAATGGGTAATTCATTGAAATTCAGGCTTGCTGTGACTTTATCTGACGTAGAGCCTGCTTTGGCTAAAACTAATGCAGAAGCAGCTTATAGTGCAGGATTATTCGACAGTAAAGAAGATAATTTTGGATTAGCAGCTTTTCCTTCAGGATTATTTGCAAACCCTGTTTATCAGGAAGCAATACAATCAGGAAGAAATGATTTTATTCCTTCAGATTTATTGGTTGATTATATGAATACTACTTCAGATCCAAGGAGAGATAGATGGTTTATAAAAGCGGATAGAGTATTTAATACAACTACCGGACAGTATGTTCCTGGTACAGGGACTTATAAAGGAGGAGTATATGGCGCAAACAACTCTTTTTCAGGTTATTCACATATGACTTCACCGAAAGTTGATGTTAATGGATTGCCAGAAGTAGGCGAAGATGGAAGCTATATGATTATTGCAGAAAATGCTCAGGGTTTTTTACTAGATTATACTGAAATCATGTTTTTAAGAGCAGAAGCTGCAGCACGAGGCTTTAATGTAGGAGGAACGCCTGCTGTTTTATATGGACAAGCAATTACAGCGTCTATGAAAGAATATGGAATAAGTGATACTAATATTACCACATTTATTGCTGCAAATCCATATAATGCTGCAAACTGGAAACAGTCTATTGGTTTTCAGGCTTGGGTAGCAATGTTTAACAAAGGCTTTCAGGCATGGAATTTTGCAAGAAGATTAGATTATCCTGTTTTTGTAAATCCTGCTGATTCTGCTGTTGAATCTGTACCTGTAAGAATGAAATATTCGGATCAGGAATATTTGTTGAACAAAAAGAATGTTGAAGCTGCTGCTGCAAAAATAGGAGGAGATAAGGTGTCAACTAAAATCTTTTGGGATGTTAATTAATAAATAATCATTTAAAATAAAAATATTCCTGTAATTATTGCAGGAATATTTTTTATAAATTTAAAATATGAAAATTTTTATAAGTATAATAGCAATTATGAGTATTATCTCTTGTAGTAGTGATGATAACAGAGAAAATACACAAATAGAATCTCCAAATATTGAAGGAGTTTGGAAACCTATCAGGTATGAGTTCAAAGGGAAAGTATATCAATTGAATGACTGTGCAAAAAAAGGACAGTTGGGAATAAATGATGACTTTTCCGGGGTATACGAAAGGTATGATATGCCAACTGAAGGTGGCTGTAACTTATTGGATTCTTTTTCAGGGCAATGGAATTATAATAAGGTGAATAAAACTTTAACTCTTACTTATACTGAAAACGGAAATATTAAAACTTTGAAAAAAGAAGTTGAAGATTTTTCAAGTGATGAACTTAGAATTCTTGATAATACTAAGAATTTAGATAGCTTACCAGGAAACGATGAAGCTGCTTTAATTTTTATAAAAACAATAAATTAATAATTATTACAATTTTAAACGATAAGAGATATTATTGTTTTTTTTATTATGATTATAACCGAAGGAAGTAATCTAATTGAAGAGTAATTTATATTTTTTAATTTTAGGCATAATTTTTCATGAATTATCACAAAACTTATAATGTAAATTCATATCTATTTAAAAACAGATAAATTGAGATTAAGACTCTATTGATTATTCATGTTATATTTTCTAATTCTTTACATTAAATAATCCATCAGTTTGCGCGAATGGATGACTTCTACATACGATAGCTGTTCTTGACTATATGAAGGATCGAGTAAATTAATATCATAATATATCTTATAATTATAAAGTTAATTATAATAAAATATTTTTATTGTGACTTTGTAATGCTTATACACGTTCGTTTAAGCAAGAAGTAGATCAACTGCCAAATAGTACTGCAATATAACGTGTAATCAATATTCTTTTACGATCTAATACTTTCAAAGCTTAGATAAATTTTATTTTAGATAAAGATCGCGATAATTTGTATTTATTTTTTATTAAAGTTCTTTTTGGTTTAATTATTCAATAAGTAGTATGTTTTTTTTGCTTTAATATTCTCCTTTTTTTTGAATTGTTAAAAATTTATAAATACGGTAATATTTTTTAAGATAATTGATTGTTTTATCAAATATGTATTATTAAAATAACTGATTGTTAATTATTTTTAACAAAAAGCTTGGTTGTTTTAAGAAAGTTTCACATATTTGCAACAAGAAAAAAATAATCAATAAATATGAAGAAATTAACAGCAAGTGTTCTATTAGTTGTTGTGTCTGCTTCCTTTGCATTAGTAGATGCTCAAGAAAGACGCAACGATACCATAAGAACAGAAAATATTGAAGAAGTTGTTTTTGTTCAGCCGGTAACTGGAAGACTTAAAGTGAGAGACGAAGTTACAAGTGCTCAGCAAATTATTTCTGCAGAACAACTAAATGTAGCAGCAAACCCGAATGCAATAAGCGCTATTGCTGGTAAAGCTTCAGGTGTGAGAATTAATCAGACAAACAGTAGTGTAAACTCTTCTCAAAGTATTCAGATTAGATCAGGAAGAACAATTACTGGTTCTAATGAAGCTTTAGTTGTCATTGATAACGTAATTTCTAGTGCTAACGTACTGAGTCAGCTACCTCCAGATGTGATAGAATCTGTTAACATTATTAAAGGTGCAGCAGGAGCAGCTATTTATGGTTCTCAAGGTGTGAATGGTGTTGTCGTTGTGACAACAAAAAGAGGTACAGCTACTGGGGGGCTTAGAGTAAATTTCAATTCAGCAGTTGACTTTGAAAGTGTTGCTTTCCTTCCAAAAAGACAAAGGTTATACGGACAGGGTTGGTACGGCGATAAAATAAATGTTGAAAATGGATCTTGGGGACCTGCGTTTACAAATCCATCATTTGCTGGAACAACTCAACCATATGGTATACCTCTTTATGATTTTAATGGTGATGGTGTTATTGATGTAAATCCAAATAACAGTGCACCTACTGCGGATGATCCTGCGGCACTTCAGTCTGCATTTTCACCTTATGGCAGAGATAATGTTAGAGACTTTTTTCAAACTGGAGCTATTTTTCAAAATACATTGTCTATATCAACAGGTAGTAGAGATTCTTATTTTGGACTTAATTTGGGAAGTTTAGAAAAAGAATTTGTAGTTGCAAATGATAAGTTAAGCAGATATTCAGTTTTAATGAAAGGCGGGGCAAAAGTTAATCGTTGGACTTTTGATGGTCAGATTAACTATATCCGCACAAAAATTGGTCAAACAGATCCAGAACTTTATCATGACTTGATTCAGGTCTCTTCAGATGTTCCAATTACAAGATATAAAGATTATGCTGACAATGGGTATGCTTGGAACATTTTTTACAATAACCCATACTGGACTCAAAAAAATGTTAGACGTAATTCTTTGAGGAATTACTTTAACCTAATTGCGGGTGTTGGATATGAGATTAACGAAAATATGAATATTTCTTATAGAGGAAATGCAAATTATACCAATATAGAGAATAATGAGTATAATAATGGTTATGTTGGAGGACCAATATATCAAAGTGTATTTACTGATGTATTGTCTAACTATTATGAAATTAGTCAAGTCCAGCAAAACTATTATGGAGATTTATTATTAAATATGAATTATGATCTAACGTCTGATTTACATTTAGATGCTTCAGTTGGCCATAATTACCAAGACTTTAGAACAAAAAATAATCAAGCGGGTGGTACAGGATTAATCATTCCTGGTTTATATACAATCAGTAATATCTCTAATGCTGCTCAGCCATCTGACTTAACTAATACCCGTTCTCATTACAATTCACATGCATTTATTGCTAATTTAGATTTAGCTTATAAGAAATTCTTATTCCTTAATGCGGCTGGTAGATATGAAATGAATTCACTGTTAGTAATGAAAGCGGTAAATAATACTTCTTCTTATTTCTTCCCATCAGTTTCAGCATCATTTGTACCAACTAAAGCATTCAACTTTGGTGGTGATGTTTTAAATTATCTTAAAATAACTGCTGCTTGGCAAAGAACGGGCGGGGTATCATCTATCACAGCATACAGATTGGATCCGATTTCAAATATTGGTGCTGGTTATCCTTATTTGGGTGACGGTGGCGGTTATCTGAGCTACAATCCACAAACTGCTGTTGCAGATCCACGATTGAAGCCAGAATTTATTACAAAAACAGAAATAGGTTTATCATTTGGTTTATTTAAAGATAGAATCACATTTGATGGTGCAATTTATCAGGACAAAACAACAGATCTTATTACTGTACAACAGGCGAGTAGAGCTTCAGGAGCAACGTCTGTTCTGAAAAATTTAGGAGAGCTTGAAGGAAGAGGAATTGAGCTTAATTTAAATCTTGTACCTATTAAAAGTAGAAATGTTCGTTGGGATGTAGGTGTGAATTTTACAAGCGGTTATTCGGAAATTACGAAACTAGCAGATGGATCGAAAGAAATTGCTCTTTTATCTAACTCATATTCTGGAGTTTTTGCTATTGAAGGAGAAAGATTCCCTGTTTTAAAAGGTACAACATATGTTAGAGATGATCAAGGAAGAATAGTAGTTGATCCAACAACAGGTCTGCCACAGGTCAACTCTCAATTAAGTGTATTGGGAAGGATGACTCCAAAATATATTCTAGGCTTTACTACGGCATTAAAAGTGAAAGGATTTACTTTAGCTGCAACTGCAGATTACCGAACAGGACATAAATTTTTCTCAGGAACTAAAAACTCACTTGCATTTTCTGGTCAGTTAGAAGAATCAGCTGCAATGGATAGAAATCAAGCGTATATTATTCCTAATTCTGTTTATATGCAAAATGGAGCTTATGTTCCGAATACAAGTGTGCCTATTTTTGCATCGACGCATAATAATCCAAATAATCCTGATGCAAATTCACATTTTGCTTTGTCAGAATATTTTGGTGGTGCTTCATATAATTCAGTAGGTGAAAATTTTGTGTTAGATGCAACTGCATTTAAGATCCGTGAAATTTCCTTATCTTATACTTTTAGCAAAGAAATGTTAGGTCAATCAAAAATTAATGAACTTACAATAGGTGTTCAGGCTAGAAACCCTTTCACTAAATTTGCCAAGGAAAATAGAAATTTTGATGATCCAGAAACAGGTTTTGAAGGTAATGGCTCTTATGCTGGATATATCAGTAATTCAGCGGTTCAGTATCCGAACCTTAGAACATTTGGAGGTAGTGTATCAATCACTTTCTAATTTTATTTAAATATTTGAACAATGAAAAAAATAGTTTATATAGCTTTTGCGGCAATGTCATTATCTTCATGTAAATTGGATGACAATATGTCGGAAAACAGTCCATCAGTTAATAGTGTAACTCCAGATCTTTATTTGAGCGCAGCTCAAACTACAAATTATACAGTAGAAGTTACAGATATATATCAATTATCAAACGTATGGATGAACAATTGGGCAGGTAATGTGTATCAGTTTGCCTCGCCGCTGAGTAACGAATACCAAATGCAGGTTACATCTGCATTTAATCCCGGTAATAATATCTGGAATAATGGATATGTAGCAATGGCAAGATATGCACGTATTTATAATCACCCAGAAGCTGCTAAATATTCTCACCATGCGGCAATCGCAAAGATCCTTATGGCTAACAGTATGCAGTATATTGTAGATTTTTATGGTGATGCGCCTTTTTCTGATGCTTTCCAATATGGGAATAACCCAACTCCAAAATATGATAAGGGTGAAGATATCTATAGAGCACTTGTTATTATGATTAATGACGCAGTTGCTACCATAAATACAGGAAATCCTCAATTTACGGTTGGTACTGAAGATGAAATTTATAGTGGTGATATGGATAAGTGGGTAAAACTTGCAAACACTATTAAGTTAAGATTATTACTAAGACAATCTAAGGTTACTGATTCTTCAATAAAATCGTTTGTAGACAGTCAGTTGCAATCGTTGCAAAATGCTAGTTTTATTTCTTCTGAAGCTGATCAGGCGACTATTAATCCTGGGTATAATGCAGGGAATGCAACACAACAAAACCCTTTGATTAGAAATTATCATTATGCAAATTTTAATCTTACAACTTTGAACACAAATGGATATAGGTATGTAGGAAATATTACTGATCATTATGCGACATTGCTAGAAGGAACTAATGCTAAAACAGCAGGAACAAGAGATCCGCGTGGTTTTCAAATGTATAGACCTGTAACACCAGCACCAGGTCAGCCTCAAATACTTAGAGGTATTGTACAGGGGCAAGGCCAGATACCTGGTGCGACTGAAGCATCATTTTCACGTCTTAGATGGAAATTCTATGAAGTTGGAGGTACTCCTCTTGCACTTATAAATACTTCAGGTATAGATGGTTATATTATGACTCTTGCTGAATCTGAATTGTTACAGGCTGAAGCTGCAGAACTCTACCCTTCCATTTTTACTAACGCAGTAGGGCATTACAATAATGCGGTTAATGCATCATTCAATTTCTTCGGTATTGGTGGTCAAGCAGCTGCTTATTTAGCAAGTATAAATACTAAACCTTATGGATGGAATGGATCTGATGGTCATATTGCTGCTATTCAGTATCAAAGAATGATTGCTTTAAATTTTGTTAAGCCTCAAGAAACTTACATTAACTATTTGAAGACAGGATATCCAGTTACGCCTCTTGCAACAACAGCGAATCAACCAAATAAGCCTTGGAGATTAGCTTATCCATCATTTGAATATGTAGCGAATACTGCTAATGTACCAAATGTAACTCTTGCAGATGTATTTGTAAAAAATCAATTTACTCCATTTTGGAATAGAAACTAATCTAATAAAATAACTTAGATTAATATACACAAACCGCCTTCGGGCGGTTTTTTTTATAATTTATTTCAAAAACTTAAAAAAGTTATCCTTATTACAATTTAAGCTATTTGCTGAAAAGTTTTTATTTGTGATGAATAGCAAAGAGTACATATTTGGAGCAACAATAATTTGTACGGCTACTAAACAAGTGCTGAATTAATGTTTTATGAAAAAACAGCCAATTAATAAAAATATTCCTGTAATAAGTTATAGGAATATTTTTTTGTATATAATTCCGTAGCAATAATTAGCGATGTAAATGCGTAATAGAGTTTACATTATGTTTTTTTTGAATTGAATTATATTAACTAAAAATAAATAATAGAATTTTTAAAATGAAAATAAAAATGATTAGCGTTAATCGTAATTTTTATTTATTTATTTATTTTATTTATATAAAATAAAGGTTTTTATTAGTGTTTAATTTATTATATTTTATTTATATTTTTCTATTTTGTAATTATTTTTTTTGTTTGTTAAATCATTTAAAACAATATTTATATTATTTTTTTAACATATATTTAGTTTTATTAATAAAATTTTTACATATTTGCAATTAAGAAATAATACATTTAAATATGAAGAAATTAACAGCAAGTGTCCTTCTCGTGGTATTATCATCTTCTTTTGCGGTAGTAAATGCTCAACAGAAAAAGAATGATACTATAATTAGAGAGCAGACCATCGGTGAAGTAATAATTACTGGAGCCTTAGGTATTAATAAAAAAGCTGATGCTCAGACTTCTGCAATTCAGGTTGTTTCAAATGAAAAACTTACGGCGGCTGGTAACCCTAATGCTATTTTATCTTTACAAGGTAAAGTTTCAGGTGTTACTATAAATAATACAAATTCAAGTGTAACGGGGTCACCGCGTATTGTTATTAGAGGTAATCGTTCGATTACGGGTAATAATCAAGCTTTAGTAGTAATTGATAATGTAATTTCATCAGCCACTGCTTTACAAGCATTACCACCAGAATTAATTGAATCAATGAATGTTATTAAAGGTGCACAAGCCGCAGCTTTATACGGTTCAGACGGTGTAAATGGAGTTATATTAGTTAATACAAAAAAAGGTTCTAAATCAAACAGAATGAATGTTACATTTAATAGTGTAACTGATTTTGAATCTGTAGCTTATCTTCCAAAGAGACAAAGGTTGTATGGGCAAGGATGGTCTGGGCTTAAAGTAAATGTTGAAAATGGTGCTTGGGGACCAGCTTTCAGTTCATCTTTAGGTGGGCAAACTCTTGGGTATGGCATTCCGTTATATGACTTTAATGGTAATGGTGTCATTCAAATCAATCCAAATGATGACGCATTAAGTCCTGATGATCCAGCGTCTATACAATCGACTTTTGCACCTTTTGGAAAAGATAATGTAAGAGATTTCTTTAAAGTTGGTAGCGTTCTTCAAAATGGTATTACAGCGAATGTTGGTGGAGAAAATGGATATTTATTAATGTCAATTGATAATATGCAAAGGGACTTTATTGTGGAAGATGATAAATTAAATAGAACTTCAGTATTTCTAAAAGCTGGAATGAAATATAATAAATGGTCTTTTGATGCTATTGTTAACTATACAAGACAAAAAACATCTACGACAAGTTCTAATTTATATAGTGATTTATTACAGTCCTCTGCTGATATTCCAATCACTAAATTTTCTAATTTAAGAGATAGAGCGTATGCTTGGAATATATACTATAATAATCCTTATTGGTATATTGATCATGTTCGTAATAATAACACTTCAAACAGATTAAATTTAATTGGAACGGCTAATTTTAAAATAAATAAAAATATTGATGTTTTATACAGAGCAAATGTGCAACTTAACACAGGGGAGGGGCGTAATTGGAATGATGGTTGGTCAGATATTATGATTCCGGATCCTACAGCAGAAATTTCTGCCTACAACCAATCTAGTTCTAGCCTTACAAAATATTATGGAGATTTATTAGTTAATTTCAATTATGATCTTACTGATGACCTAAACTTCAAAGCAAACGTAGGACATAACTTTCAAAATACAAGTTATAATACCACATCTGCCGGTGGTACAGGAATTATTATCCCAGGCTTATATCAGATTTGGAATCTTTCAAATCCTACAATACCATATAATCTAGATAATACAAGAGGATCTTACAATAGCCAAGCTGTATTTGCAAATATTGATTTAGGATTTAGAGATTATTTATTTTTAACTGCCACTGGTAGAAATGAATGGAACTCTGCTTTAAGTAAGGAAAACAGGAGTTATTTTTATCCATCAGTAGGTTTAAGTTTTATACCAACAAAAGCATTCGACTTTGGGGGAGAAACATTAAATTACTTAAAAATTTACGGATCCTTAATGGGAACTGCAAATGCGTCTCAAGTAGCAGAATATGCAATACGTAACTATTATAATCTTGCGGGAGGTTATCCATATTCTGTGAGTGGTCCTACAGGAGGTGCCTTAAGCTTCTCAATACCAACTACGCAAATAAATGCAGATATTAAACCAGAAAGAGTAACTAAGAAAGAAATTGGTTTTAATTCTGCTTTTTTTAATAACAGAATATTATTAGGAGCTTCAATTTACCAAGATGATACTTCAGATCTAATTACTGCACAAGGATCTTCTTATGCTTCTGGTATTGCTACATTAAGAAATAATATTGGTAAATTAAGAAATAAAGGTTTAGATGCCGATATTACAGTTGTACCTATAAAAACTAAAGACTTTAAATGGGAAGTGGGTACTACTTTTACAACTTTCAAGTCTACAGTTCTCGAACTTACTAACGGTTCTGATGAAGTATTTGTTGGCGGGAGTAATCTTGTATCAGTTTATGCTGTGAAGGGTGACGGTTTCGTTCTTAAAGGTACAGCTTACCAAAGAGATGAGCAAGGTAGAGTAATAATTAATGAAGCCACGGGAAATCCATTGTATACAACTACTCTTCAGAAATTAGGTAACGTTGATCCAAAATATGCATTTGGTTTTTCAACTAATATAGCATATAAAGGATTTAAATTATCGGCAGTTGCTGATTGGAGAATTGGAGGTAAATTCTTTGCTGGAGCAATGCAGTCTTACGCGTTTTCAGGTCAATTAGAAGAAAGTGCTTCATTTGACAGAACCCAAGGTGGTTTTATAATGCCTAATTCAGTTTATTTACAAAATGGATCTTATGTAGCTAATACTTCTATTAAAACAGGGGGAGAAACTTATGATGATGTTATTGATTATTATGCTAATGTTTATAATGCAATTGGGGAAAACTTTGTTAAATCATCTACATTCTTCAAAATTAGAGAGATAGCATTGTCTTACACAATACCATCTTCGGTCTTAGGTAATTCTGGAATTAACGGACTTACAGTTGGTGTTCATGCAAGAAATCCATTTACTAAATTCTCTAGTGAAAATAGAAATTATGCAGATCCTGAAACATCTTTCACTACTGAAAATGCTCAAGGTTACGCCGCATCTAACCAATATCCGGCAATTAGAACTTTTGGTTTTAATGTAAATATTAACTTCTAATCTTAAATTAAAATGAAAAAAATATTTTTATATTCAACAATAATTTTGGCAGGTTTTGCAACATCATGTCGGGAAATAGATGAGAATCTTTCTCCTAATAATGTGCTACCTGAACAAATTTCTCCAAGACAACTTATTACAGCGGCTCAAACTTCACTATTTTCTGTGCAGGCAGGTACAATGAATGAATTATCTAATGTTTGGACAAATACTTGGGCAGGAAATCATTATTATTTTGCCAATCCTTATTCTAGAGAATATAGTTTAGCTATTAGTAATAACTTTGCAAATGGTATTTGGAATAGTAGTTATTTAAATGCTGCAAACTTGCAAAATATTATAGATAGTGGTACAAAGGATAATCTTCCTTTCCATGTTGCAATCGCAAAAATTTTAAAAGCGTATAACATGCAATACATTGTAGATTTCTATGGTGATGCACCTTATAGTGATGCTTTTAAAGGGCAAGCTAATTTATCTCCAAAATACGACAAAGGTTCTGATATTTATAAGGGCCTTGTAATGGAAATTAACGAAGCAATTACACTTATAGATAATACCGTTCCTAATGATAATAACACCGTTACTTCTGCTGAAGATGTTATATTTGCTGGCGTAATGGATGATTGGAAAAAGTTTGCAAATAATGTAAAATTAAGATTGTTATTAAGACAATCTAAAGTTACTGATACTGCCGTTAGAAGTTTTGTTGATCAACAATTACAAACACTTGCAGGATCTACTTATTATGATAAGTTTTATTTAGATGATGTAACTATTCAACCAGGTTATAATACCGCAACTGCATCAGGATTAAATCCAATGTATGCAAATTATGGTAGATTTACTTATGATGACTCTGCTCTAAATACAAATGGGTGGAGAGTTTTAAAAGTATCAGCTAATTATGCTAATTATGTAAATGGAACTTCTGCTAATACAGTTGGTACTACTGATCCTAGACGTACAAAACAGTTCTCTTCCGTAGGGGGAACTATTGCAGGTATAGTACAGGGGGCTCAAAGAGATACTAGTAAAACAGAAGGAAGCTTTTCTTGGTTAGGATGGAACTTTAATAATCATGCCGAAGCGACTGGAGGTATGGATGGATATTTAATGTTAGGCTCAGAAGCTAATTTACTGTTAGCAGAAGCTGCTGTTACTTATCCAACGATTTTTACTTTTGATGCTGCTACAAGATATCAAGCTGCAGTTGATTCATCCTTTATATTTTATGGTCTTACTTCTATTCAGGCTACTACTTATTTGGCAAGTTTAAATACTAAGCCATATGGATGGACTGGTGCAGCTAATAAAATTGCTGCTATTCAGTATCAAAGATTAGTTTGTTTGGCCAACTTAAGATCGGTTGAAACTTATATCAACTTCTTAAAAACAGGTTATCCGGAAACTCCATTGGCAATTGGTGCTCAGGAACCTAATAAGCCATATAGACTGATTTATCCAGTATCAGAGTATACTGGTAATTCTGCAAATGTGCCAAATATGTCAAATTCCGATGCATTTACTAAAAACCAATACACTCCATTTTGGAACCAAAACTAATCTAATACTTAGATTATTATATCAAACCGCCTTCGGGCGGTTTTTTTATTTCCGTATATTTGTATCTCAAAATTTAAAAATGAATATTAAAGATATCATAGAACATAAGCTTGCGGAAGTTATTCTTAATGTCTATCAGCTTAAAGATATAAAACTCGAAATTCAGGAAAATAAGACAGAATTTGAAGGAGATTTTACCATTGTCACTTTTCCTTTGGTAAAACAGCTGAAGAAAAATCCTGAAAGTATTGGAGTTGAGCTTGGAGAATCTTTAACAGCTCAAACCGATTTGCTTGAAAGTTTTAATGTTGTGAAAGGCTTTTTAAATGTTAAAGTTAAAAATCAGTTTTTTGTAGATCAGTTTAGAACGGTAAATGATCAGTTTTCAATTATTGAAAAGAAAAATTCTTCGGTGATGGTAGAATATTCTTCGCCAAATACCAATAAACCTTTACATTTAGGACATATCAGAAACAATCTTTTAGGTTTTTCTGTGGCGCAGATTCTTAAAGAAGCAGGTTATGATGTAATTAAATCCCAGATTATTAATGATCGTGGAATTCACATCTGTAAGTCGATGCTGGCTTGGGAAAAATTTGGAAACGGAGAAACTCCAGAGACAACTCAAACGAAAGGAGACAAATTTGTAGGGAATTATTATGTAGAATTTGATAAAAACTACAAAAAAGAAGTTTCCGAATTAATTGCCAACGGAATTCCTGAAGATCAGGCAAAAAAAGATGCTCCCGTTATGAAAGAAGCTCAAAAAATGCTTTTAGACTGGGAAAATGGTGACGAAAAAGTTAGAAGCCTTTGGAGTGAAATGAATTCCTGGGTTTACGAAGGTTTCGACGAGACTTATAAAAGACTTGGAGTTGATTTCGATCAGGTTCAGTACGAAAGCAATACTTATATTTTAGGTAAAGATCTTATTCAGGAAGGTTTAGATAAAGGAGTTTTATTTCAGAAGGAAGATGGCTCAGTTTGGTGTGATTTGACGGATGAAGGTCTCGATCAGAAGCTTTTGTTGCGTTCAGACGGAACTTCTGTTTACATGACGCAGGATTTGGGAACGGCCGTTGAGCGGTTTAAAGAAAATAATATTCAGAAGCTGATTTATACGGTAGGAAACGAGCAGGATTATCATTTTCAGGTTTTATTTAAAATTTTAAAGAAATTAGGTTACACTTGGGCTGACAATTTATTTCACCTTTCTTATGGAATGGTTGAGCTTCCGGAAGGTAAAATGAAGTCACGTGAAGGCACGGTGGTAGATGCAGACGATCTGATGCAGGAAATGTACGAAACCGCTAAGTCTAAATCTCAGGAATTAGGGAAACTGGAAAATCTTTCCGACGAAGAAAAAGAATCGTCTTATGAAACGGTGGGATTGGGAGCTTTGAAATATTTCATGCTGAAAGTTGATCCAAAAAAGAAAATGTTGTTCAATCCGGCTGAAAGTATTGAATTTAATGGAAATACAGGCCCTTTTATTCAATATACTTACGCCCGAATTCAGTCTTTGTTGGCCAAAGCTAATTATGAATATAAAGAAATTTCTGAAGTAGAATTGAACACATTTGAAAAAGAACTGATCGTATTGCTGGCCAATTATAAAATTGTTGTAGAAAAAGCTGCTGAAGCTTTAAGTCCGGCTTTGCTTGCCAACTATGTGTATGATTTGGTGAAATCTTACAATTCATTCTATCAAAGCAATGTGATTTTGAAGCTTGAAGATGAAAATCTGAAGCAATTCCGTTTAAATTTATCTGATTTGACAGGTAAAATAATTAAAAAATCTCTAAGTTTACTCGGAATCGGAACCGTAAACAGAATGTAAAAATAAAACCTCTTGAAATATCAGGAGGTTTTTTTAATTAAAAGCATTTATTCTGAAGACTTCAGAACTTTAATCATTTATTTCTTGATAAATTTAATAACCTGGCTTCCTTTATCAGAATTAATTTTTGCAGTATAATTTCCAGAAACTAAATCTGACAAATTTATAGAAAGATTACTGCTGTTTTCAGAAACAGTTTTGAGTAATTTTCCATTGTAATCATAAATCTCAACTGATTTTACGGTTGCTTTATTTTCAATGTTTAAAACATCTGAAACGGGATTTGGATAAACTTTAGCGGTAATTTTTGTGGCTTCAGATGTTGATAATTGCGCTATATTTACGGTGTAGTCTGTCCATGTTCCGTAAGCATACGTTGCACAAGCTGAGTTGGCAGGAGTTCCGTCTCCCGAGTTGGCTAGCCTGTTCCAAACTCTCATTCGGTGATTTCCTGAAGTAGCGGAAGATGGAATAGTGAAGCTTCCTGTATACGTATTGGTTGAATTTGCTATGTAAGCAGGTAAGAATAAAGCTTCTCCTGAATCGTCAAAATCTCCGTCATTATTAAAATCAATAGCCATTCCACACGATATCCAGCCTGTTGTTGTAACATTAATTGTATAGTTTACTCCGGTATTTAAATTGACAATTACTGAAGTTCGGTCTCTTCCGGTCGTGCAGGTGCCGGCTGCAAAACTGTTGGTAAAGCTTACTTGAGGAATTGAAACTTCAGAGATTCTCCATGATGAGCATCCGCTTGGATAACTCGGATTGCAGTAAGATTGGGAGTTAAAGAGATTGGAAATTGAAGATACCAATAACAGTGCAAAAGCTTTTGCAAAAATGTAGTTTTTGTTCATGTTAATTCTTTTTGATTGGTTTATTAACACGAAACTAATAATAATTTAACTAATTGGCAATTTATTTTGTAATTATTTAAATATTATACCACATAAATAAGTATTATTTAATATCAGTAAATTAATTGTGAAAAAAACTATACACGACCTTTGCTTTGCTTTTCCCTAAAATTTCTTCTAAAGTTTCCAGATTTGATTCTTTGATCCTTTTTACAGATTTTAATTTTGATAAAAGCAATTCGATTGTTTTTTCTCCGATTCCGGGAATTTCTTCTAATTCAGATTTTATCGTTGAGTTTTTTCGTCTTGTTCTGTGATGCCTTACGCCAAAACGGTGTGCTTCATCGCGTACTCTTTGCAAAATTTTAAGTGTTTCAGACTTTTTATCAAGATATAAAGGAATAGGATCTTCGGGAAAGAAAATCTCTTCCAGTCTTTTGGCAATACCTATAATTGTTATTTTTCCGTAAAGGCCAAGCAATTTTAAGCTTTTTACAGATGATGACAACTGTCCTTTTCCACCGTCAATTACAATCAGGTGCGGCAGGCTTTCACCTTCATCCAGCATTCTTTTGTAGCGGCGATAGATAACTTCTTCCATTGTGGCAAAATCGTTGGGACCCTCAACGGTTTTAGGATGAAAAACCCTGTAATCGGCCTTGCTGGGTTTTCCGTCTTTGAAAACGACACACGCTGAAACAGGATTGGTTCCCTGAATATTTGAGTTGTCAAAACCTTCGATATGTCTTGGCTCAACAGGCATTCTCAAAAGCTTTTGCATTTCTGCCATGATTCTGTTTGAATGTCTTTCCGGATCAACGATCTGTACTTGCTTCAGCTTTTCAATTCGATATTCTTTAGCATTTTTTTCGGAAAGCTCAACAATACGTTTTTTGTCGCCAACTTTAGGAACGATCAATTTTACATTCGGAATTTCAACAGATAAATGAAAAGGAATCAAAACTTCTTTAGAATCTGAACCAAATTTCTGACGGATCTCAATTAAAGCTTCTTCAAGAATATCTTCATCGCTTTCTTCGATAATTTTTTTTATTTCTGTTGTAAAACTCTGAATAATATTTCCATTCCTGATTTTAAAGAAATTAACATAAGCTGCGGTTTCATCGCTTGTCATTCCAAAAACGTCTACGTCATCGATATTTGGATTGACTACGGTATTTTTTACCTGATAATCTTCAAGAATGTCTAATCTTTCTTTAATCGTCTGCGCATTTTCAAACTGGAGATTTGTTGCATATTTTGTCATCTGATTGATGAGATATTTTTTTGCTTTTTGAAAATCTCCTTTTACGATGCCACGAATGGCATCTATTTTTTCATCATATTCCTGTTTGCTTTCTAAGCCTTCGCAGGGTCCCTCGCAATTTTTGATGTGAAATTCCAGGCAGACTTTATATTTGCCATCGTCTATTTTATTGGGAGCCAGATTAAGATTACAGGTTCTAAGCTTATAAATATGTTTAATTGTATCTAAAAGAATCTTTGCCGGACGTACTTTCGCATAAGGCCCGTAATATTCCGATCCGTCCTTGATCTTCGTTCGTGTAAGAAAAATCCGCGGAAAATCTTCGTTTTTAATGCAAATCCACGGATAAGTTTTATCATCCTTCAGCATCACATTATAAAAAGGCTGATGCTCTTTTATAAGGTTGTTTTCCAATAAAAGTGCATCATATTCGCTGTTTACAATGGTAGTTTCCAGGCGATGGATTTTTCCCACCATGATTTTAATTCGGTAACCGGGAAGATTTTTATTAAAATAAGAAAGAACCCTTTTTTTTAGGTTTTTAGCTTTTCCAACGTACAGAAGATTGTCGCTTTTATCATAATAACGATAAACGCCGGGTTCGGAAGGTAAAGTTTTGAGCTGTAATTCTAAAGAAGGATTCATAAAACAAAATTACGCAATCCTGCTCTTATTTAAAAGCACAAAAAAAGCTGCAAAATTCTACAGCTTTAGTTTTTTATAATTGAATAATCTTATCCGTTGCTCATTTCGGTATATTGATTCACCAAAAAGCTGAAATAATCCCATTCAACAGATTTTTTCGGATATTTTTTCATGAATTCCGCGTTGTCTCCAAAAAGAAAATCATAATTCTCTTCAAAATCATCTTTATGCAACCATATTACTTTATCACCCTTTTTTACATAATAAGATTTTGTGATTCCGCCACTTACCTGCATCCCAAATCCTACAGTCATACCATTAGTTTCTTTAGCTCTGGGATCATGATACACTGAAATAATATCATTAAACTCAGGATTGACCAGCTGCATCAAAAATTCTTTATCGTCTTTTTTATTTTTAAGAGGAACTGTCTGATTTACAAAGTGAATGCGTTCTTCAGATACGCTTTTATTCATTTTTTTTCTGCTGATGCTATTCACTTTGGTTACATATCTTACAGCTTTTAGTCCTTTTTCAAAATTGGAAGGCAGAATATACATTTCTTTTACATTTTCTGAGGCAAACTTCATTTGTTTTTTTGTTGCGCTGTCTTTAAGGGAAATTTCGTAGATCTGTCCTTTTTTTGTTTCAATATCGTTGCAATAACCTTTGTGACTTGTGCCGTCTTTTAAAATTATGGTTGATATTTTCTTGGTAGATGGCCCGGAAAACCCTTCGTTGAAAAGAAATTGTTCCATTTTTTTGACCTGATCTTTCGTGTATTTTACTTTTTCCTGTGCAAATGTTGAGATGCTCGCCACAGAAAGAGCAAATAATAAAGCTTTGAATTTCATAGTTTTTAGTTTTGTTAAGTCGTAAAAATAGCAAATAATTTGATCCGGATAGAAAATAAATTTCATCCTGTGTTTACACCTAAAATTCCCTGCAAAATGTGTAATTTTATGCAAAATTTTTAAATGATTTACGGTATAGATACTTTTAGTTTCCACGATGTTTTGGAAATATGTAAAAGCCCAAATAAAGCCAAATTAAATAAGGCAGCAAAAGAACAGATTTTAAAATCTCAGAATAATGTAAAGAAAATTGTAGAGTCAGATCGTTCTGTTTACGGTATAAATACAGGTTTCGGACCACTTTGCGATACTAAAATTTCTGCTGATGAAACTGCGCAGCTTCAATATAATTTAATTATTTCTCACGCTGTCGGAGTTGGAAAACCTATTGATAAAGAGCTTTCAAAAATGATGATGATTGCCAAAGTTCATGCATTGTCAAAAGGTTTTTCGGGAGTTTCTTTGGAAGTAATCGAGCGTTTGATTGTAATGCTTGAAAAAGATATCATTCCTGTAGTTCCGGAGCAAGGTTCTGTAGGTGCTTCCGGAGATTTGGCTCCTTTGTCGCATTTGGTTTTGCCGCTTTTAGGACTTGGAGAGGTTTGGGTTGGAAATGAAATTTTTGAAACTGCTGAAGTTCTTGAAAAACACAATCTTGAGCCTTTGGTTTTAGGACCTAAAGAAGGATTGGGATTGATCAACGGAACTCAGTTTATTCTGGCTCATGCAATTAAAGGTCTGGAAAAATTTGAATATTTATTAGACTTGGCAGATATGGCTGCGGCAATGAGTCTGGAAGCGTACAGAGGATCTTCAAGTCCTTTCAGAAAAGAGCTTCATGACATCAGACCATTTGAAGGAAGTAAAAAAGTGGCAGCAAGAATGTTGAAGTTTTTGAAGAATTCAGACAATTTGAAAGCTCATGAATATTGCGACAGAGTACAGGATCCTTATTCGATGAGATGCGTGCCACAAGTACACGGCGCAAGCAGAAATGCTTTTGAGCATCTTAAAATAATGGCTGAAACGGAACTTAATTCTGTAACGGACAATCCGATCGTTTTAAGCGCTGAAGAATCAATTTCAGGAGGTAATTTTCACGGACAATTAATGGCTTTGCCTTTAGATTATGCAACTTTGGCGGCGGCAGAATTAGGGAATATTTCAGACCGAAGAAGCTATTTATTATTGGAAGGAAAATACGGTTTACCAAGATTACTAACGGAAAGTTCAGGTTTAAATTCAGGATTTATGATCCCTCAATATACTTCTGCAGCTTTGGTTACGGAGAATAAAACATTGTGTTTCCCGGCTTCGGCAGATTCTATTCCTACAAGTTTGGGACAGGAAGATCATGTGTCGATGGGAAGTATTTCCGGAAGAAAATTTAATCAGGTTTTAGGGAATTTAGTCAATATTTTAGCAGTTGAATTAATGTTTGCTGCACAAGGTTTAGAATTCAGAAGACCTGCAAAATGTTCAAAGATCATTGAAGAAAATTACACTATTCTTCGTTCAAAAGTTGAAAAGCTTGAAGATGACAGATTGATCGGAAAAGATATGCTGGCTATTGCTGAATTGATTAATGAGAGAAAATTTGTTGTAAATTAATCTGCTCAAAAAATAATATTTATAAAAGCTTCCGAAAATGGAAGCTTTTTGTTTTCAATTTGCATCAATCTCCCAATTGATAATCCAAAGGAAGCATTTTCTCAATTTTATCTTTTGCAAATTCACCCTGATTGGTTAGTTGACCCGGATTTGAAGTATTTCCGTCGCGGTAGATTTCAAAAGTATCGTTTTCGGGATGAAGAAAAGAGGTTTGAATAATAGGTATTTTACTTTTTACAAACTCTTTTTTTTCTAATTCGTAATAAAATTTTTTATAATTAATCTGCATCATATAATCGTAATCCAAAAAAAGTTTATCACCTTTCTTTTTAGTGTAGTCGGATTCAGGAATCTGAGTTTTTGTAATGGCTATTTTATATGACTCATTTCTTTTTCTTTCATCTTCGGTCGGATATTTTGAATTGGGGAATTTGGTAATCTGATTAACAATATAGCCTTCGGCCTTCACTTTATTATTATAAACACTGTTAAAGAAATGAATTTGGCTTCCCTCGTACGCGTTCATTCTGTTCAGCTTGATTTTGTTGGAGCTTTTTGTTTCTTTAAAAAAGCTTGTGCCCACGAAACGTGTTGTTTTATTTTCAAAATCTGCAATATAATCAACGAGATTGTAATCGATAATATAGCCTAAATTCTTATTTTCAATCACTAAAGTTTGTGGCGCCTTTACACGGAGAATTTTATTTTTTTTGTCATAAGAAAACTTAAGTGAGCGCTGGTTTTTAATTTTTACATTTTCTTTATCATATCCGATAAATGTATCAAGGAAAAAATTAATATAGTTTTTATAAGCTTGTTCGGTGAAGGGAATAATCGTCACTTCTTCAATTTCTTGTGATTTTATTAAAACAACCTTTAATGTTTTATTCAAAACTTCAGAAACTCCAATGGTAAAAGTTTCATAATTATCCTTTTGAAAAACCAAACTGTTGTTGTTTGATGACGGTAAATTAAGAATGAAGCTTCCATCTTCTTTTGAGGTCGTCCATGTTTTTGTGCCGTCAAGATAAATATTGACATTGGAAATAGGTTTTTCTATATCATTCACCACCGTTCCTTTAATCATCTGCGCGAAAGAAATGTAAAAAGGGAAAATAATTATAAAAAGTAAAACTGTTTTTTTCATGCTAAACAATATTACTAAATTTATAGTGATAATAAAAGAATATGAATTTCTAATAAATCAAAATGCTTTATAATTGAACTATAAAAACAATATTTCACAAAATAAAAGATCCGATGATTAATTCACCGGACCTTCAAAAACTATATTTAATTTACTATGCCTGTTTCACAAACTGCAGTTCACCCGCAATTTTTACTTCTTCGCTTACCATCACGCCTCCTGCTTCTAAGGCAGCATTCCAGTTCAGTCCGAAGTCTTTTCTGTTGATCTTTCCTTCAAAAGAAAATCCGGCTTTTGTGTTTCCCCAAGGATCCACATTGATTCCTCCAAAATCTACATCTAGCTTAATAGGTTTTGTAATGCCGTTTACAGTAAGATTTCCTGTTACAGAATCGCTTAAGGCATCAGACTCAAAAGTGATTGTAGGATTAGATTCTACATTGAAAAACTCCTCAGATTTCAAGTGATTGTCTCTGTCGGTATTATTGGTAAAGACAGAATCTGTCTGAATAGTAGCCGTTGTTTTTGCATTTTTGAAAGAGTCGTCTTCCGATTCAATCTGCGCATCAAAAGTTCTGAAACTTCCTTTGATATTAGAAATCATCATATGTTTTACTTTAAAAGTAATTTCACTGTGCGTTGGGTCTAAATTCCATTTTGTAGCCATTGTATTTATTTTTTGTTTGTTAATTATAATGCAAATTTAGAACAAGACATTGCTTCAAGACATTGATTTAGGATAAGAAATGATTTAATTGTCATTGCGAGAAGCGTAGCGACGAAGCAATCTCTGAATAATCTTAGTAAAATAATTTAAACTTAATCCTCCAAACCTTCAAATCCACTTTCAAATTGATCTTAAGTTAAGAATTTATTTTAAATCAATCATTAATTTACATTTATGATTTAACATTTTTTAACGGCTGACTTTTATTTCTTATTTTTGAATGATCAATTTTATACAATGAAATTACATAAATTCTCTTTATTAATGGTGGTTTTGGGCGGATCTGTATTTGCTCAGACTCAAAAATTTACAATGGCTGAAGCTGTTAATGGCTTACGCACTAATCTTGCCGTTAAAAATATCTCGCAATTTTCTTGGTCTGATGATGAGAAATCTTACATTCAGGCTGTAAAAGGAGGCTATTTAATGACTGATTTGAAAACAAATAAGCAAGACACTTTAGTTTCTTTACATCAGCTTAACAAAAATTTTACCGATAAAAAGTTAAAAGGTATTCCGCCGATTAAGTTTATCAGTTCATCAAACGGTTATTTTAATGCAAATAACCAAATGTATTGGATCGAAAAGTCAGGGAATGACTGGAAAATAAAGCGTTCTTCATCATTGGAAGAAAATGCAGACAATATAAAAACGCTTGCTGATAATCAGACTTTGGTATATACCGTCAAAAATAATTTGTATATCAATAAAAACGGAAAAGCCATTGCCATTACCAACGATACCAACGAAAATATTATCAACGGACAGGCTGTTCACAGAAACGAATTTGGGATAGACGGTGGAATTTTCCCTTCTCCAAACTCTGAAAACATTGCTTTTTATAAAATGGATCAGACGATGGTTGCAGATTATCCCGTGATCGACTGGTCTGTAACGCCTGCTGCAAATCACAATATTAAATATCCGATGGCGGGAGAAACTTCTCATGAAGTAAAGCTGGGTGTTTACAATATCAAAAATGCATCAACGACTTTCTTAAATATTGAAGGCGAAAAAGATCAATATTTAACAGCAATTACATGGAGCCCGGATTCCAAATATATTTTCGTTGGAGTTTTAAACAGAGGCCAGAATCATTTGAAAATGAATCAATATGATGCGATTACAGGAAATTTTGTAAAAACTTTGTTTGAAGAAAAGGACGATAAATATGTTGAGCCTCAGCATCCGCTTGTTTTTTTTCCAAATTCAAATACAGAATTTATCTGGCAGAGCCAAAGAACAGGCTACAATCATTTGTTTCATTACAGCTTAGAAAAAGGCTTAATTGCGCAGATTACAAAAGGAGATTGGCTGGTTACCGATATTTTAGGTTTTAATGAAAAGAAAAAGGAAATTTATTTTACGTCTACAAAAGAAACTCCTTTGGAAAAACATTTGTACAAAATCAACTGGACGAATTTCAAAATGCAGAGACTTGACAGCGCAGAAGGAGTTCATACGGGAGTTTTAAGCAAAGACGGAAACTATTTATATGATATTTACAGCAATGCAAATACGCCAAGAGTTGTCAATATTATTAATACAAATACATTGAAATCGACGAACCTTCTGACCGCCGAAAATCCGTTGAAAAATTATCAGAGACCGGAAATTAAAAATGTAACTTTAAAAGCCGACGACGGAACACCTTTGTATGGAAAGATTATTCTTCCGACCAATTTTGATCCGAATAAAAAATATCCTGTAATTGTTTATTTATACAACGGTCCGCATTTACAGTTGGTAACCAATACTTTTCCGGCTTCCGGAAATCTTTGGTACGAATATATGGCTCAAAACGGATATGTCATCTTTACGATGGACGGAAGAGGTTCTTCAAACCGCGGAATGAAATTTGAGCAGGCTGTTTTCAGAAATTTGGGAACAACAGAATTGAACGACCAAATGAAAGGAGTTGGTTATTTAAAATCCCTTCCTTATGTAGATTCTGAAAGATTGGGAATTCACGGATGGAGCTTTGGAGGTTTTATGACGACCAGCTTTATGCTTCGTCATCCGGAAGTTTTCAAAGTTGGTGTTGCGGGAGGACCTGTAATCGACTGGAAAATGTATGAAATCATGTATGGCGAAAGATATATGGATACACCGCAGGAAAATCCAAAAGGGTATGCAGCGTCTAGTTTATTAGATAAAGTTCAGAATCTGAAAGGTAAATTACTAATGATTCATGGCGCTCAGGATGATGTTGTAGTTTGGCAACATTCGGTGAAATTTATAAAATCTGCTGTTGACAATGGAGTTCAGCTGGATTATTTTGTTTATCCGGGACATCCGCATAATGTAATTGGGAAAGACAGAGTTCACTTGATGCAGAAAGTGACTGATTATTTTGATCAGAATTTGAAAAAATAAAATTTAAATCCAGTCGATGAGACTGGATTTTTTGTATATAACTATAAAATGACCTAAGAAATATAACGTTAGGAAAAATAATTTTATAAGCGTTAAGGAAATCCCACTGTTTGAGAGCGAGGTAAATAATGAACCGAAGTACTAGAATTCATTCGCTGAGTTTTGGGATTTTTTAGAGAATAAAATTATTTTTAGTGAAAGTTTCCAGTCTAAGTTTCTGTTTCTTTGTTTTAAGATAAAGAAGAAATACAATCCGTTCTTATCATTGATCAATGTTTTTGAGTATTGATTACCATAATTTTGTCCTAACTAAAATCAACAATATGGAATTAGGAATAGGAATGTTTGGCGATTTAGCTTTCGATCAAACAACAGGAAAATATAAAGATGCAGGTATAAAAATCCGCGAAATCCTTCAGCAGGTAAAATTGATGGATGAAGTTGGAATTGATGTTTTTGCAATGGGCGAGCATCACCGTCCTGATTATGCAGTTTCATCCCCTGAAATTGTTTTGGCAGCGGCTGCAAGCATCACAAAAAATATAAAACTAGCAAGTGGCGTGACGGTTTTGAGTTCTTCCGAACCTGTAAAAGTATATGAAGATTTTTCAACATTAGATCTCATTTCAGACGGACGAGCCGAAATATTTGTCGGTCGCGGAAGCTTTATAGAATCTTTTCCTTTGTACGGATATTCTTTGAATGATTATGAACAGCTTTTTGAAGAAAAACTAGAATTATTATTAAAGATAAATTCTGAAGAAAATGTTTCCTGGTCTGGCCAGCTTCGTGCGCCAATGCAAAATCAGACGGTTTATCCAAGAGCAAAAAATAACGGAAAGCTTCCGATATGGCGAGCGGTTGGGGGAACTCCGCAGTCTGTTTTGAACGCGGCAAAATTGGGCATGCCTTTGGTGGTTGCGATCATTGGAGGAATGCCGATTCAGTTTAAAAATTTAATTGAATTTTACAAACAGGAATATTTGAAAGCCGGTCATGATGCTTCAGAAATGCAGATTGCCATTCATTCACACACTTTTGTGAGCGATGATCAAAATGTTGTAGACGGATATTTTCACAATTATAAATCCCAAATGGATAGAATAGGAGCGACACGGGGTTGGGCTCCATACACCAAAATGCAGTATGAGGGCGGAAAAAATAAAGACGGAGCTTTATTCATCGGAAATGCAGATCAGGTTGCCGATAAAATCAATTATATGAAAGAGATTTTTGGCATCACAAGATTTATTGGTCACATGGATGTCGGAGATCCGGCTCATGATATTATGTTGAAATCTATTGAATTATTTGGTGAAAAAGTTGCTCCGAATGTTAGATAAAAAGAAACTCCATTGAACTTCAATGGAGTTTTTTATTTTAAAACTTAATCTTTCGTGACTGATGCACTTGATTTTTAAATTTATTCAAAGTTGCGGCCAATTCTTTAGCAGACATTCCATATGTATCAGGAAATGTACCTTTTTTTGTGTCAAAGTTTGAGCAAATTAAAAAATTTTCATCAATATCGAAAGTGACCTGTTTGTTGATGAAAATGGTTTTTGTGTCAAATCCGCTCACTACAGACCATGAAATAAATGTTGAACGGTGGAGATTTTTCATTTCAATTCCTTTTTCATCAATTTTCAGATACGAAAAATTAGGAATCATATTGATAATGAATGCAATAAGACAGGATCCGAAAAAAGCAATATTAAAAATTGCGATCCAAATGTTGTCATCAATTAAAGTGAAGCCTAAAATAATAAAAGCTAAGCTTATCAAAATCAAAAAAGCGTATTTTACTTTACTTGGGTAAAGTATTATTGGGAATTTTTCCATAACATAAGTGTTTTATCAAATATAATGAAAATATTTTACATTTACAACATTTCTATCAAACTTCCTTTTTCCTCATCTTTCGTAATATTCAGCGAAACCGGGATTTTTTCTTTCAGTTCTTCAACATGAGAAATAATTCCTACAATTCTGTTTTCTTTCTGAAGGCTCATTAAAGTTTCAAAAACAATATTCACAGATTCAAGATCCTGAGTTCCGAAACCTTCATCAATAAAGAAAAAGTTTTTTTCAGATTTGGCATTGGTCTGCACGCTTTCTGCCAAAGCCAAAGCCAAACTCAGCGAAACCTGAAAAGATTGGCCGCCGGATAAAGTTTTCACACTTCGGCTTCGGCCTTCATTCAGGTAATCGATGATCTCAAAATCATTGTTTTCATTCAGCTGCAAGCTCAGTTGATTTCTGGTCATTCGATGAAAACGGATATTTGCATGATCGCACAATTGTCTTAAATAAATGGAAGAAACATATTGTACAAAACCCGCTCCTTTAAAGAGATTCATCATAACTTTCAGATTTTCCGAGCGTTTCTGAAGCTTTGCTAAATCTTTTAAAAGACTTTCTTTTTTCTGAAATTCTTTTTCAAGTCTTCCGATTTCAGAAGTTATTTTCACAACGGAATCGTTAGCAGATTTCAAATCATTTTCTGCGATTCTGAATTGGTTTTCAGCTAAAGAAAATTGTTCTTCGTCGAAAGAAAAATCATTCAGCTTCAAAGACAATTCTTCAATGCTGTTTTTCAATGTTTCAAATTCAATTCTGAACTTTTGAATAAGATTTCTTGTTTGCAAAACATCAATTTCCTGCAATAAAATAGCTTGAACTTCATTTAAATCTGCAAAATTCTGTTCCGTTAAGGATTTTGTTAAAATATTTTCGTTGTCAAAAATCTCTTTTTTAAGCTCCGAAATTCTTTTTTCCAGCTGAATAAAAATTGTTTTTTGCTCAGCAAGCTTTGGCGAAAGCTCTTTCTCTTTTTTGATTAAATTTTGATAATTCTGCTCCGTTTCAAGATTTGATTTTGCAAGCTTTTGATATATTTCTTCAATTTCAGGACGTGTTTTTTCCTGGTAATCATCCCATGCTAAAATTTTCAGATTAGATTCATTTGTTTTTATCTGTTCCTGTTTTTTTGCTTCATCCAACCTGAAACCTTCTAAAGCTTTGCTGTATTTATCCAGATTTTCGCGTTCATTCTCCAAAGTTTTCTGTTCCTGAGAAATATTTTGGGTGATTTCTTCGATTTTCTTTTCTATTTCAAAAGACTTTCGGCGCTTTTCCTCAAATTCACTTTCAGAATTAAATTCTTTCCATATAAATTTTTCCTGATGACTTTCACTCTGATTTTTTATTTGATTTAAATTTTCCAGCTCAAGTTTAAGCTGTTCTTCAAAGATTTTTTTCCGGTCAAGGATTTTCTCAATTTCTAAAGACTTTTTCTGTATTTCAAGCTTTTGGTTTTCAATATTTTCAATTTGTTTTTCAGTTTCTTGAAGCTCAAAATTTACATCATCAAACTGCACAACATTCGGATGCTCCAAAGCGCCACAAAGCGGACAAGATTCTCCATCGTGAAGCTCGCTTGCAAAATGTGATAATTTTTGCTGAACTTCCAGATGATTTCTCTTTGTTGAAAGCTCTTTTCTAAGAATTTCTAAAGCTTCGGTTTTAGTTTTAAAATCATTTTTAAAACTTTCAATATTGATGTTAAAAGGTTTTAATTCTTCAGAAATTTTTTCAATTTCTGTCTTTTTATCTTCAGTTTTCTTGGTTTGATTTTGATGAGTTTCATTCAGTCTTTTATTTTCCGAAAACCAGTTTCCTACATTCAGCAAAAGGTTTGAATCCAGCTTTTGTGGTTTTAATAGATTTAGATTTTTAGAAAAATCATCAATTTTTTGCTGAATATATTTCTGCTTTTCTTCAACTTCTTTTACTTTTCCGGAACCTTTTTCAGTTCTTTCTTTCAGTATTTCAATTTCTTCTGAAAACTTAAGCATTTGCACAATAATGCTCAAATCATTTTCCTGAATTTTTGATTGATGCAAAGCTTCGAACTTTGGCAGAATTGCGGCAAGATTTTCTTTTACAATATTAAACTGCGCTTCAGTTTCCTTTAAAACAACAGCATGGTTTTCTTTGTCTTTTTGTTGACTTTCAATTTCTTTTTGAAGCTTATTTTTTTCAGTTATCAGCGGATTAAAAATCCTAAAAACTCGATCATACAATTCAGTTTTTGTTTCTAATGCGTCAATTTCTTTTTTTTGACCCGAAATTTTCTCGAAATTTTCTTTTTTCTGTTTCAAAAGCTCAAAATCTGCTTTCAAGTTTTGTAGCTGCTGATATTTTTCTTGAATTTGTCTGAATTTAGTTTTTACTTCTTCAAACTTTTTCTGCTCAAGCTTTAAGTTTTCTTTTTGCGTTGAAATCTGTTCTTCATTTACCTCGTCAAAACCCTTCAATCGGCCTTCCAACTGATCAAGTTCTGATCGGTTTTTAGCGTTTAAAACTGAAACATTATTTTGAAGATCAAAACGCTGAAGATTGAAGATTTCCTTCATCATATTGGTTCTTTCGGTCGCTCCTAATTCCAAAAATTCCTTGAACTGGCCTTGCGGAATGATAATCGTCCGTTTGAAATTTGCATAGCTTAACCCAATAATCTGCTCACAATCAGAATGATCCAACGGGATCCATTGATCATTTATACTTTCATAAAAAGTAACGGAAGACGGTTTTACATCGTCAAATTTTTTAGAATTTCTCTTAAAATCTCTTGCAACTCTGAATATTTTATTCTCATGATTGGTGAAATCAAACTGTATAAAAGAATAATTTGACTTAAGATTCATCATATTATATGCTCTTTTGTCACGCATATTCAGACGCTCGGTTTCTCCATACAAAGCGAAAGAAATTGCCTCCAAAATCGACGATTTACCGGAACCCACCGAGCCAAAAATACCAAATAATCCTGCTTCTGTAAGATTTTTGAAATCAATAATCTGGCGTTCCTGATAAGAATATAAGCCTTCGATAATCAATTGAATTGGAATCATGAATTAAAGATTTTGAATTTCGTTAAACAAATTGATGAGGTCTTCATTGGCTTCCTGGCCGTTGTTTTTAGATTTAAAATAATCTTTAAACAGAGATTGAATGTCTTGGTTCAGATTAATATCTTTCAGTTGTTTTTCATTAAAATCCTGATTCTTAACTTTTGGAATAAGATGAACGATTCCGTCGTGTGATTGGTAAATCAGTTTTCTTTCTTCTGCTTTCAAAAAAGATTCACTTTCCAAAGTTAATTCAACCAATGTATTTGAATTTTCATTCAGCCAATAAATGGTATTTTCAACTGAATCAAATGTTTTTCTGATTAAGCATTTTCCATTTTTTAAAGCAATCTTTTCGAAAGAAACAGTTGTATCGGGTTCTGCTTCAATTATAGAAACATATTTGGTCTGCCCGGCTTCGCTGAAACTGTAGCAAAGTGGCGAAGATGAATAAACAACAGGCTTTTCAGCCGTTCCAATGTTTTGAAAAGTATGCAAATGTCCCAAAGCCGTATATTGAATCTGCGGCGGAATACTGTCTGAATAAATCAAATCTGCATTCCCGATTTTGATAGGTTTTTCACCTTCGGGTTCTTCAAGAATCGGGGCGCCTTTTTTGTTCATGTATAAATGTGCCATCAAAATATTGACGCCGTTTTTATCACAAAATTCGTCGGCAATACTTTTCCAGTTTTCTGCTAAAACTTTATTGAGGTTTTCTTCTTTATTTTCACCGAAATATTCTTTTAAACGAACTTCATTGGCGTAAGGCGTATGCAAAATTCTTACAGGAAAGTTCTGATGTTTCAATTGTAATTCTATAAAGCCTTCAGTGGAATTTGATATTTTAAAATTTTCAAGCTCAAATGGATTGATTTTCGCTTTCGGATGGCCAATTAAAATAATTCCGCATTCGCGAGCTAAAGGATCGGGTGCATCAATGAGATTGGGCGAATCATGATTTCCTGAAACGGCAATTACCGGACGTTTTCCATTTAATGATAACCGTTTCAAAGTTTTATAAAAAAGCTCGACCGCATCAACACTCGGATTGAAATTATCAAATAAATCTCCCGCAATCAAGACTAAATCAACATTGTGTTCATCAGCAATCTGAACGATTTCGTTCATCACCAAAACCTGTTCTTCCAATCGTGAAAAACGGTCGAGACGTTTACCCAAGTGCCAATCGGCGGTGTGGAGAATTTTCATAATTTATTATTGGCCTCTTTTGCTTTGAAATCTTCTCGAATTTGTTTTAAACGAGCTTTTCTTTCTGCTTCCGCATTTTGTATTTTACGTTTTTTCTGATCGATTTGCTTTTTATTTTTTTTCCTGTTCGCTTCGTTATTCTTGCTCATGTTTTTTTCAGAATGAGTGATTTTTATAAGTGAGAAATACCTTCATCAAAAATACTAAAGATTAAGAGTATAAACAATTTTAGTATTAAGTCTGATAAAATATTTAATTTTACTGCGTTATGGAAGAAAAATCAAAAGATCCTTTACACGGAAAACGTCTCGATGCCATTCTTGAAGAGTTGGTAGAATATTATCAAGGTTTTGAAAAGCTTGGCGAACAGATCAATATCAAATGTTTTACAGATAATCCGAGTATTAATTCTTCTTTAAAATTTTTAAGGAAAACGGATTGGGCAAGAGCCAAAGTTGAAAGTCTGTATCTTTATGTTTTGAGGCAGAAAAAAAAGAATGAAACAAAAAAGGACAAAAACTGAATACCGTTTTGAAGTTTTTCTTTTAACGGAATTTCGTCAGCCAATGATTTCAAAAATAGTATATTTGTGCCGTTAATCGTGAAAAAAATCACGAAAAAAAGAAAAAATATGACAATTGAAAACAATCATGTTGTAGCTGTAAGCTACATACTTCACACAATCGAAGAGGATGGAAGTAAGATTCTTGTAGAAGAAACAACAGCAGAAAATCCACTTACATTTTTATATGGTGTAGGAATGATGATTCCGAAATTTGAACAAAATATCCTTGGTTTACAAGCTGGTGATAAAGCCGCTTTTGTGATTCAGCCGGAGGAAGCTTACGGCGAAAAAGACCCGGAAGCAATTGCGCAATTGCCAATAGATATGTTTGATGAAGCCGGAACTCCTCCTGTGGGAGCTATTTTGCCTCTAACTGATAACCAAGGAAATAATTTCCAGGCATTTGTAGTAGAAGTGACGCCGGAAGTTGTAGTTGCAGATCTTAATCATCCAATGGCAGGGAAAGTTTTAGATTTTCAGGTTGAAATTTTAAACACACGTCCTGCGACAGAAGAAGAATTGACACACGGTCATGCTCATGGAGTTGACGGAACTGATGTTCACTAAATTATAACTAAAGAATATCAAAGTTAAACAATATAAATGTCCGATTTTTTCGGGCATTTTTTATTAATATTAATGATGATTATTTATTTACAAAAACTCTCCCGACACATAATACCACCTTTCATTTACTTTTTGAAAAGTCGAAAATTCGTGGTGAATCTGTGATTTTCCTTCTTCGTCAGTATAAAATGCTTTAAATTCGACTTGATTTAATGTTGGCGTTTTTGCGATTTCCAGTTTTGTCCATTGATTGATTTCGCCCCATTCCTGCAAATCTTCTTTATTGTGAAATCTCCGTTTTCCGGGAAGTGTCGTTTCCATTAAATATTCTCCATTCGGAATTGCGAATGCAGAAAATCTGGAGCGCATCAATGCTTCTGCGGTTGGAGCATATTTTTCTCCGACGTGATAAGGTTTACAGCAATCTTCGTAAGATTTTCCTGAGCAGCATGGACAATTCATTTCTCTCTAAGTTGAATTTTCAAAACGCAAATTTACACGAATATTTTTTGACAAATTCCCGTATATAATTCTTTTATTTATCTCGTGGATTTTGCAGCTCACACAGATGTTTGCGTTTTAATTTTATTAATATCTTAAATCTGCACCATCTGCAAAATTTGCGAGAGATAATTTAAGCATTTATAAAAAAATGTTTTACTGTAAACAAAAAGCATCCAAATCAATGAATGCTTTTAAATTTATTTAATAAAACCTCTGTTTCTCAATAAAGGTTTAATATCCGGATCGTGTCCTGTAAAATCTCTAAATGCCTGATTCAGATCCACAGAATTTCCTACGGAAAGAATATACTTTCTGAAGCGGTCGCCATTTTCTCGCGTCAGTCCACCATTGTTTTTGATCCATTCCCAGGCGTCGCTGTCCAAAGTTTCGGACCATAAATAAGCGTAATATCCTGCGGAATAACCTCCACCCCAAATGTGAGCGAAATATGGAGTGTGATATCTCGGCGGAACAGTGGATAAAGTAAATCCGTGATTGGCTAAAGACTGTTTCTCAAAATCTAAAACCGGAATCAGCTGACTTTCATTGGTTACCGAATGCCAATCCATATCCAGAGCTGCAGCAGAAACCAACTCAGTCGTCATGTAACCCTGATTGAATGTTGCTGCTTTTTTGATCTTATCAACCAATGTTTGCGGAATAGGTTGTTTCGTTTCGTAATGAATGGCGTAATTCTTTAAAACTAATGGATCCAAAGCCCAATGTTCATTGATTTGTGAAGGAAATTCTACAAAATCCCTCGGAACACTGGTTCCTGAAAGCGATGGATATTTCTGGCTTGCAAACATCCCGTGAATGGAATGTCCAAACTCGTGAAACATCGTAGAAACATCATCATAACTTATTAATGAAGGCTTTCCGGGAGCCGGTTTCTGGTAATTATAACAATTGACGATTACCGGTTTTGTTCCCAACAAATACGATTGTTCAACAAAATTGCTCATCCATGCGCCACCGTTTTTAGAATCTCTTGTGTAGAAATCTAAATAATAAATAGCCAAAGATTTTCCGTCATGGTCAAAAACTTCATACGTTACAACGTCAGGATGATAAACCGGAAGATCGGTTCTCTTTTTGAAAGTAAGACCATAAAATTTTTCAGCAGCGTAAAAAACTCCTTTTTCCAACACTGTTGTTATTTCAAAATAAGGCTTAATCTGGTTTTCATCTAAGTCGAATTTAGCTTTTCTCACTTGTTCAGAATAAAAATTCCAGTCCCAAGGTTCCAGCTTAAAGCCACCTTTTTGCTGATCGATTAGATCCTGAATGTCTTTTGCTTCACGTTTTGCGGTTTCTACAGCCGGCGTTGCCAATTGGTTCATCAGTTTTACGGCAGCATCAGGAGTTTTTGCCATCTGATCCTGCAATTTCCATTCTGAGAAACTTTTTTTACCTAAAATATTAGCTTTTTTAAGCCTTAATTTAGCAAGTTTTTCAATAGTTTCTCTTGTGTCAGTATCATCATTTTTTTCAGCTCTCAACCAAGAAGCTTTAAATAGTTTTTCTCTTGATTCTCTATTTTTTAAGTTTTGAAGAAGAGGCTGTTGTGTTGTATTTTGTAAAGCCAAAAGATATTTTCCGGGCTGGCCTGCATTTTTGGCATCAGTTGCTGCTGCGTCTATTTCATCTTTCGAAAGCCCGTCAAGCTCTTTAGCATCAGAAAAGAAAACTCCGCCTTGCTTTCTTGCTTCCAGCAATTTATTTGAAAACTGAGTAGAAAGTGAAGCCAGCTCCTGATTTACCTGCTTTAATTTTTCTTTATCAGCAGCAGAAAGATTGGCGCCTGCGATTTCAAAATTCTGCTTATAAAATTCGAGCAGTCTTTTACTTTCGGCATCTAAACCGTTTCCTGAAATTGATTTTATCCTGTTGTAAAGGTTTTCATTGAGATACATTTTGTCAGAATGTGCTGCGAAAATCGGAGCATATTCTTCATCCAAAGCCTGTAAAGTCGGGTTTGTATCTGCGCTTGTTAAGTTTGAAAATACAATTACAGCTCTTTTCAGGATTTCGCCACTTTTTTCTAAAGGAACGATGGTATTTTCAAAAGTTGCGGCTTCAGAATTATTGGCTATTTTTAGAATTTCAGCGTTGTGCTGCTTTAATCCGAATTCAAAAGCAGGCTTGAAATGCTCGTCTTTTATTTTATCAAATTCCGGAGTTTCATATTGAAGCTTGCTTTTCTTCATGAAAGGATTGGACGATAGAGAAGAATCCGGCACAGGAATTTCCTGTTTGATGTCGTTTGTTTTCATTGTAGTACAAGAATAATTGAATGCTAAAGCAGAAATTAACAATACTGATGAAATGTTTTTCATATGCAGTTTTTATTATTTTAAATGTTAATAGAAATTTTAAATTGACAGACGAATTTGTTGATGATCAACTAAAATTCCATAAAAGTTATAAAGCATAAAGATATTAAAACTAATCGATAAATTTATTTGGATAAATGTGTTTTTAAATTAGTGTAAATAGAAAAACAGGCCTCATTTAATGAAAGCCTGTTTTGTAGAATAAATAACAATTGAAATTACGGGTTTCAATATTTAAGTGTGTTTCGGTTGCTGGGTTTCAACAACTTTCCGTGACATTAATACAGCTATAATTTCGAATGCCCCCAAAATAACATGAGGCAGATAAACTTTTTCGCTGAATCCAAAAAGCCAAGGCGAAACAAGCAATAACGCTCCCGCTATAAAGTCGATTGTAAGATGTGTTTTAAATGACAGGATTCTAGCCAAAGAATATTCGTAATTCGTTATAAGGCTGTAAAGCAGGGTGGAAGCACCCAATGCCACGGGTACAATTGTTGCCGCACTGTTGTCGGCAAATCCTAATAACCAGGGAGCAACAATTAATAATGCACCCATCAGGTAATCTAATACAGCGTGAACTTTTGAAGAAATCATATTAATAATTTTTTTGGTTGGTGTGCCAAATTAATCCAATTCTTATACCGTTATTATAATTTTAATCTGCGTATTTTATTGATTTTAAGTATATAATGTAAAATTTTAATAGAATATGTAAATATTTTTACAGCTTGAACAATTATTTATAATATGTAATATTTTTTATATATTAGTTGTTATCAATATATAGAATATTAATATTTAAAAACTATAGCATGAAATGTACTGCAATTTTACTTTTTTCAGGGTTAGTCATTCTTTCTTCCTGTAATGATAAGGCTGAAAACAGCGACAAAAAAACGAAATGGCTTCCGGATGTAACGAATGAAGATCACGGTCCTTTAAAACAAAAAGAAATAAGCGGAGATTTTGACGAAATTGAAGTTTCTCAGGCCATTGAAGCCGAAATTATAAAATCTGAAACGGAAAAGATTGTAATTTCTGCACCCGCAAATATTATCGATGAGGTATTGGTCGACAGAACTGGCGGAAAAGTACATATTCATTACAAAAGAGGAATCAGAGTAATGAATACCAATAAAGTAACCGCAAAAATTTACGCCAAAGATTTTGTAAAGCTGATCGCCAATTCTGCAGCAAGTGTGAATGTAAAAGACAAGTTTACTCAGGAAAAAACGGATGTTGAAGCTTCGAGCGCAGCAAGTATTTCCGGGCATATTGAAGCGAATAATCTTGAAATATCTGTAGACAGCAGCAGCAGTTTTGAGGGTGAAATCTGGGCGGTTGACCTCGATGTAGATGCATCTTCTGCTGCAAGCATTACTATTTCCGGAAAGTCTAAAAATGCAGATATGAGTTCTTCTTCAGGAAGCAGTATCAACGCTAAAGGAGTAACGGTTGAAAACCTTAAAGCAGATGCTTCCAGCGGAGCAAGTTTGGAAATAAGTGCAACCTCAACAGTTGATGCTGAAGCTTCTTCAGGAGGCAGTGTAAATGTTTTCAAAAAAGGAAATGTAACGACTGTGAAAAAAGAAGAAAGCAGCGGCGGAAGCGTAAATATTCAATAAATTAATGAATGGTCTCTTCATCGTCGTCTTCTGCGGCGGTTGAAGAGCCTTCCCAGTTTTTGCTGTTATTATCAAAATTGAGATTATCATAAGCCAGCAATTCCTCCTCTCGTTGGATGAGTTCTTTTGTAGTGAAAAGATGAATATCATCATCATCTTTTGAACGAGCTAATTTTCGGATCGAAGCTTTATCTATTGCCATAAATCTCTGCCCGAGACGTCTTGCGGCATATTTTCGCATTCCTGTTTCGTGAAGTACATCAACAGCCATATCCACGGCAGTTCCCAGCGTTTCGCGGTAGATATTATCTATTCCGTGATTTAGGTAAGAATAAGCATCTATTCTGTTTTTAGCTCTTACAAAGATCTTCACATCGGGATAATTTTCACTTACAAGATCAGCGATAAACATATTGTCGCCGGAATTATCAAGACATAAAATCAAAATTTCTGCATCTTCAATTCCTGCAGCCCGTAAAATAGGAATTCTTGTGGCGTCTCCGTAATATACTTTAAAACCATAACTTCTTAATAATTTTACACGGTCTGAATCTCTGTCAAGTACCGTTGCTGTAACTTTATTGGCTTTTAATAATCTTCCGACTGTGCTTCCAAAATGGCCAAAACCTACAATAATGATCTTTTTCTGACTCACGTTGCTGTCGAGAATATTAAATTCATTGTCTGCTTCAGGGATTTCTTTTATAAATCTCGGAATGATTAGCCTGTCATTTATAATCAGTAAAAACGGCGTGATACACATCGTAATTGCAGTGACGGCCATCATTTGGGCATTTAATTCTTTGTTGATGAGATAAAGGTCTGAAGCGTAATTGATTAACACAAAGGCAAATTCACCAACTTGCGATAACGCAAAAGCATAAAATAAACTTTGAGGATTGTCTATTTTATAAAATTTACCAATAGAAAAAAGAACTAAAAACTTCACTGCCAAAACAGTAAAAACAGTACTAAATATAAAAACAGGATCTTGCTGAATAACACTGAAATTCATTGTAGAACCAACACTTACAAAAAAAACGGCTAAAAGTAAACCTTTAAAAGGATCGATTTGTGCTTCCAACTCATGCCGGAATTCACTGTTTGCCAGCATCACGCCTGCCAAAAATGCACCTAAAGCCGGCGAAAGCCCAACGGAAATCATTAATTCTGAAACTCCGATTACCAAAAACAGGGAAGACGCAGTTAATAATTCTGTCATTCCGGATTTTGAGACATATCTTAAAAAAGGCACAAAAACATATCTACCAAGCAAAATAAGGATGACAACACCCAAAATTACGGTTCCTGCCTGAAGCCATTCCGGTAATTTCTGTATTAAAATCTGTACTTCATTGTCATTATGTTTTGCTTTGTAATTGGCAACAATTGGCAGTATCGCCAAAATAGGAATCACCGCAATATCCTGAAACAAAAGCGTGGAAAATGATGCTTCACCGGCCGTAGTTTTCAGGTTGTTTTTTTCCTGTAACGTTTGCAGAACAATAGCTGTGGAAGAGAGCGCAAAACACATGGCAATAGCAATCGCCTTGTCGATTTTCCAGCCAAAGGTGACGAAAATAAGAAAAAGAAGAGAAATCGTCAGGGCCATTTGTGTAAGGCCTAATCCGAGGATTTTCTTCCGCATTTCCCAAAATTTCCGTGGCTCAAGCTCAAGACCTACCAAAAATAAAAGCATAATTACTCCAAATTCACTGGCATGCATGATGTCGTTCACATCATTTCCTGTAAGTTTCAGAATATTCGGGCCAATGATAATTCCACCTAAAATATAACCGATTACAGAACTCAGCCCCATTTTTCTCACAAGCGGAACCATAATAATGGCAACGCCCAGAAAAATCAGAGTATTCATGGCTAAAGTAGATTCCATTTATTGATTTAAAAGTTCTGCAAATTTTTGTTTGTGTAAAATAATTTCTTTTTTTGTCAGCTTATTGGCTTCATAAACGATCACAATGTCTTTAATATTGGCCTTGAAGACCTTTAAAGAAACAATCAGTCCGCTTATCAATTCATCAATCGTGTATTGATAAGTGCCGGTTTTGCTGAAAGATCTTTCTTTGCCGCCAGTCGTTACCACAATATAAACTTCTTTGCCTTCCAGCGGATTATGTTCGCCTTCATTGAGCCATGTTCTGTCGAAAACTTCATCAATCCACAATCTTAACAAAGGTGGCATTCCAAACCAAATTATCGGAAACTGAAAAATAAAACGTTCATATTCTTTAAGCCGTTTTCTTTCGCGAAAAGCTGCAATATGGAAATCTGGATATTCTTCGTAAAGATCGCGTAAAGTAAAATGCTGATGACGTACGTAGAAGTTGATCAACTCTACATTTGAGTTTGAGTGTTCCAAATAAGGATGCGCAAAAACCACCAGCGTTTTCTTCATAGAGCCTGTTTTCAGTAAATATAAAAAAAAATGCTAAAATATCGGCTGGTTTTGGAGTTTATAATTTTTAGGCTTGGAAGTTAATCGTCAGTTTTTTGTAAATTATGAATACACTTTTCTCTAATTTCCCAGATTTCTTCTAAACTGTAATCATTATTTTCTTTTATCCATTCCTGAAGAAAATTTCGATGAATTTCTACTTTTTTTGAAGCGATTTCATCGAACTCAAATTCTGTTTCAACTATAATTTTAGATTTAAAATCAGAATATTTTGCATTTGGTTGAGTAAAATCAAAATATTCGTTATCAATTTTTAAATAATTGTGCGCTTCGGGAATGTATCTTAAATTGTGGTTATAAAGCGTGCTTTTTATTTTTGGAGCATAATTGGAATCCATTTTAAAAATTCCGAGTATCAATTTCACATTTTCCTGATTATTTTCAAGAGCTAATTTTCTTAAAGCTGCATGTTTTGTACTGCAAGTTCCGCCGAAATCTTCAAATATGCATGTCAGATTGTTTTTATTGGAGTTTCTTTTATATGCTAATTCGGCAACAAAACGACAAGCAGAATTAAAATCTAAAATATTTAATTCTAAAAATTCTTTGGATATAATTCCTAGGCTTTCAATTTTGAAATTATACAAAAGTAGTGTTTATAAAAATTATTTAAACAGAATCACCATCCACCTGAAGCACCGCCTCCGCCGAAACTTCCACCTCCGCCGAAGCCACCAAATCCACCTCCTGAACTTCCGCCACCAAATCCGCCGCCGCCAAAACTGCCCGGGAAAGGAAAAAATCCGCCGGGATAATTTCTGCGGCCTCTTCTTCCTAATATTATATCGCCGTCGTCGTCGCCACCGCCTCTGTTTCCGAATATGACAACAAGTATGATGAAAATCACAAAAGCAATAAGCATCAGTTTTAAAGCTCCAGAATTACCTTTTTTTTCCTGATTGGCTAAAGGCTTAAATTTTCCCTGTACAGCATCCATGATCGCTGAAGTACCACGATTGATGCCTTCATACCAACGTCCCTGCTTGAAATTTGGTGTTACAATATAATCTAAAATCTGTCCGGCTACGGAAGCTGTCAGATATTGTTCAACGGCTCTGCCTTGCTGAATAGACATTGTTCTGTCTTCTGTTGCAATCAGAAAAACCACACCGTTGTCTATATCTTTTTGTCCGATTCCCCATTTTTCACCAAACATGGTGGCTACATAATTTACATCTTCACCTTTTGTAGAGGGAATGATGATAACTTCAATTTCCGTTGAGGTAGAATCTGCAAACTTGATGAGCTTTTGATTTAATTCATTTTTCTCCTGATGGGTCAGCAAATTGGCCTCGTCATAAACAGGATATAAAACCGCAGGTTTTGCGGGAACGGTATATTGTGCTGATACAAAACTGTAAAAGCAAAACAATAAAAACGAAATAAATATTTTAAGAGAAGGTAATCTCATTGGGAAGTTCGTTGTGGTTTTTTCCGGTAATCGGAAAGTATTTTTTTAACTCAAGACCGGTTTCCAGAATTGCACTTTTTAATCCTTTATAATAATTGCCTTTTGCAAATTCTGAGGTAATAAAATCGTGCAGATGATCCCAATACGATTGATGTACTTTTTCATGAATGCCTGTATCACCGATAATCGTAAGGTATTTCATTTCAAAATTGATATGAAAAAGCACCGCGTTTTTTTCTGCAGTTTTATTTTTGCAAAGTTTGTTGAAAACCTCAAAAGCTGTTTCTGCATTATTATTTTCTGTCGTTGAATCGATATGCACCCTGATCTCGCCAGTAGAATGTTCTTCGGCCGACTGAATAGCTTCCACAAGGGAAGCTATCTGTTGATCTGTAAGAAAACGGCTCATTTATTCAGTAAATACTTCCGGCGCTTTTTCAGCTCCTGCTGCTGCTTTGAAGTATGGTTTTTCTTTAAAGTTGGTAAAGTTGGCCAGGATATTATTCGGGAAAGTTTTGATAGAAGTGTTGTAATCCTGAGCAGCTTCGTTATAATATACAGTTTCACTTCTGATGCTGTTTTCAATCGCCGTATATTCTCTCTGGAAATTGATATATTGCTGATCGGCTTTTAAATTTGGATACGATTCTACAACCGCCATTAATCTGCTTAGCGCTCCCGATAATTCACCTTGCGCAGCCTGGAATTTAGCCAAATCTGCTTCGGTCATATTAGTAGGATCGATATTGATGGATGTAGCTTTGGAACGGGCTTCAACTACTTGTGTCAAAGTTTCCTGCTCAAATTTTGAATAAGATTTTACGGTTCTTTCCAAATTGGGGATAAGGTTGGCTCTTTTTTGATAAACCGTTTCTATGTTTGACCATTTGGTATTCACATTTTGTTCTTTAGTTACGAATTTATTGTATCCGCTTTTTCCCCAGAAAAATATTACAGCGGCAATAATAAGTAAAGCAATACCGATGGTTCCGGCGCTCAGACAACCTTTGTTTTTCATATGCGAGTTTTTATTTTTGTTTTTAATGATATGAATCGCGTCATCATATTTTAGTTTTCAGTAACGGCAATTTCATAATTTTAATCTTTTTAATGCTTTTTGTGCTACTCAAATATACAAATTATGTGCTAATTTTGCAGAAAATAAAATGAAATGACAACAATAGTGGTGGCAATGGGAGAGAAAAACGAAATAGGCTCTGATAACCAGTTGCTTTGGCATCTTCCAAAGGATTTAAAGCACTTTAAAGATCTTACTTCGGGTCATCCGATCATTATGGGACGGAAAACTTTTGAAAGTATCGGCAAGCCGCTTCCCAATCGTACCAATATTGTTATTTCCAGAAGAAAAGACTGGTTTCAGGAAGGGATTTTAATTGTGGGAAGCATAAAGGAAGCAATGAAATTTGCTAAAAAAATAGATGAAAATATTTTTATCATCGGAGGCGGAAATATTTATGAGCAAACAATGGAAATTGCTGATAAACTTGAAGTTACTTTAGTGAAAGCAAATTTGGAAGCAGACACATTTTTCCCAAAAATAAATTCTAAAATCTGGAAGAAAACCAATGAAATCTGCCACGAAAAAGATGAAAAACACGATTATGAATTCTGTTTTCAAACATATGTAAAAATTGAAGATTGAAGGTTAAAAAAACATTTATTTATCTTAGAAAAGCTTTAACTATCAACTGCAAACAATCATTTATCAACCAAATTTATTTACCTTTGCACTTCTAAATTTTAATCATGAATAAATATATAAAAATCGTAGTTGCTGCACTTTTTATCGTTGCGGGCCTTTATATGATGATTTTCACCAGAGATTTAGGCTGGGGAATTGTTATCTTCCTTTTGGCTGCATTACCTATTTTTTTATTTTTCAAGAACGAATATATTCTTTTAGCGTTTTGGCAGTTGAGAAAGCAGGATATGATAAAAGCTTCTAAATTTTTGAATAAAATAAAAGATTATAAAGCAGAATTGCACAAAAACCAATACGGTTATTATCATTATCTGCAAGGCTTGGTTTTAGCTCAGGAACATCCTACAAAAGTAGAACCGTTGATGAAAAAAGCGTTGGAATACGGTTTGAATATGAAGCATGACCGCGCAATGGCTACTTTGAATCTTGCGGCAGGAGCAATATCTAAAGGCAGAAAACAGGAAGGACAAAGACTTTTGGAAGAAGCAAAAAGATTAGACACCGCCGGAATGATGACCGACCAGATCAAAATGATGAAAGACCAGCTGAAAATGCCGACAATGCAGAAGCATATGCATAATCCGAATATGAGAAACAGAGGGAAATTCTTTTAAATAAAAAAAGGCGAAAATTAATTTTCGCCTTTTTCTTTTTGTTAATTTTTAACAATTTTTATGGTTTTTGAAGGACCATTTTTATAAGTGATTTTTACGACGTAATTTCCGGGTGATAAATGTGATAAACTCAGTGAATCTTCTTTTTTATCAGTCTTTTTTGTATTTATTTTTTGTCCTGCCATATTATAAAGTTCAAGTAAAGATATTTCCTGATTGCTTGAAATGGTCAATAGATTTTTTACAGGATTTGGATAATATTTTAAAGAAGTGTTTTCTTCAATTTCTACAGTACTCAGGGTTTGATTAAAATATAATTTGATATTGGGCCTGCTGGGTAATGGTATCATTGTTCTAGTTTCATTCCATCCATCATTTATTTGGCCGAAATAACCGGAAGTTTTATTTAAAGCACTTGAAGACGCGTATTGCGGAGGAGTAAATGTGAAATTTCCTGAAGAATGTACTGCTAAAATCATTAAATTCTTCGTAGAATCATCATAATTAAAAGGAGTTGTAAGTTGTATATTTTGCCAGCCTAATACATTGTTGTTTACATTTCCTGTAAAAACTAAAGTGTAGCCAGCCGTACTTGTAGGGCTTGTAACCGCGCTTTGGGTACTCATTTTCATATAGATAGAGACATTTCCCGTAGCCGTAGCATAAGCATCAACAACTATATTCCAACCGATCGATGAAATGATTCCTGTTGTTCCGATTTCCGAGCTTTCATAGATTATTTCGCTAGCTGCATTTTCCCACGCTCTTGATAGGGGTGATCTCTGTTCGCTAATTGCTCCTGTTCCTATCGTGATTTCCTGTTGTTGAGCAGTGGTTTGAATAAAGCTAAAGATCGTAATCACTGATAAATAAAAAATGCTGTGCTTTTTCATAATTTTGTTTTTCATAAATTAAATTGTGTATATGTAATATTTTATATGAAGTAACGTGTTTATATGCAAAATATTATATTTATATAAAAATATAACTAATTATTTTGTATTTAATGATTTGGTAACTGTGAAGTTTTGGAGATTAGCCAATGATATTTTACGGCTAATATTGCGGATTGCAACAATAAACAGGGTGGAAATCTGTATAAAGTATAAGAAAGTTTGGTGAAAAAGAAGAATAAATATATTCGCTGTGAGTTTACAGCTGATTATTTACATTTCTGAACTTTCATAACCATAAAATTTGGGCATTTGCCAATGATATTTTACGGCTAATGTTCGGATTGCAACAATTAATAATATAGTGAAAATCTGTATAAAAGTATAAGAAAGATTGGTGAAAGTCGTCAGTAATAAAAAGATAGATCCACCAATAATACAGGCACTTGCGTAAATTTCTTTCCTGAAAATCAATGGAATTCTGTTGAGCAGAATATCCCGGATAATTCCACCAAAACAACCGGTAATTGTTCCCAAACCAATACATATTAAAGGATGAATATCAAGATTTAACCCTTTCTGAACGCCAATAATCGTAAACAAACCCAATCCGAAACTGTCAAAAATAAACAAGGTGACTTTAAAGTTTTTTTCTACAGATTTAAAAAACATAGAAAAAGCACTTGTAGCCAAAATTAAGCTGCACAACAATAAATCATGCATCCAAAAAACAGGAATATCGAGCAGCAAATCTCTCACCGTTCCGCCACCTACAGAAGTCACAAACGCAATAATCAACACCCCAAAAGGATCCAGACGCTTTTGCATAGCCGCAAAACTTCCCGACATCGAAAATGATATCGTTCCAAGTATTTCTATTGCAAAATTGATCTGTTCGTGCATGTTTTATAAGTAAGATTTTATTACTTATTGCTCTTTTCTTTATTAATCCTTACTGCATCAGGTACCAGTAATTCGTATTCGCCGCCGTGATTGATAATCTCTCGAACGATGCTGCTGCTGATAAAAGATTTTCCGGATGAAGTTAATAAAAATACAGTTTCAAGTTTTTTGTGAGCTAAAGTTCGGTTGGTATGAGCAATGGCTTTTTCAAACTCAAAATCGGCAGGATTTCTCAGCCCGCGAATGATAAACTGTGCATTTTTTTCAAAACAGTAATCAACCGTTAAGCCTTCAAAAAAATCTACTTCTACATTTGGAAATTCTGCAACGGAATTTTGAATAAATTCCATTCTTTTTTCCAGAGGAAACATATATTTTTTCTGCGAATTTTGACCGATCGCAATGATCAGCTTGTCAAAAAGTGCCGCAGCTCTTTCAATAATATCGTAATGCCCTAAAGTAATCGGATCAAAAGATCCAGGAAAAACAGCAATTTTCATGCGCAATTAAGTTATAAGTTATGAGTTATCAATTATAAGTTGCTTTTTACTATAATATCTAACTTCTAGTTTTTCTTTTGTAAAGCTTTTTCAACTTCATTTCCACAAAGGTCTTTTATAGAAATCCCATAATGTTTTGCCTGTTGCGGAAGGATGCTTGCCGGTGAAAAACCAGGATTGGTATTCATTTCCAGCATATAAGGAACGCCATCCATTAAAATAAATTCGCTTCTTGAAAAACCACTCATTCCTAAAGAATCGTAAGCTCTTTTGGCAATTTCTTCAACTCTTTTTGTGGTTTCTGCGTCAATTCTTGCGGGAGTAATTTCTTCCGAAGCGCCTTCATATTTAGCTTCATAATCAAAGAACTCATTATTCGGAACAATTTCAGTAATTCCCAAAACAATGGTTTCTCCTTTAAAATCAATCACGCCGACAGAAACTTCCATTCCGTTTAAGAAGCTTTCGATTAAGATTTCATCATCTTCTTTGAAGGCAATTTGGGTCGCAGCGATCAATTCAGACTTATCTTTTACCTTAGAAATTCCCAAAGAAGAGCCCGACTGATTTGGTTTTACAAAAACCGGAAGCCCCAAACTGTCTATAATTTCATCAACATTGATATTTTCTCCTTTTCTTAAATAAATACTTTTTGCAGAAGGGATTCCGTATTTTGAAAGCACCGCTAAAGTATCTTTTTTATTAAAAGTCAAAGCACTTTGATAGAAACCGCATCCTGTGTACGTTTGACCAATTGCGTCCCAATAAGCCTGTAAAATTCCGTTTTCACCGGGAGTTCCGTGGATAATATTGAAGCAGACATCGAATTTTAGAGCTTTATTGTCTAATGTTACCGAAAAGTCCCCTTTGTTGATAGGATGTTTGATTTCCTTTTCGTCCAAAAAATACCATTCGTCTTTCAGAATGATTACCTTATATACATTATAAAGATCTCTGTCTAAAGAATCATAGATCAATTGCCCACTTTTTAATGAAACAACATATTCGTCTGAATAGCCTCCCATAACTACGGCAACGTGTTTTTTGCTCATATACGTTTATTCAAGTAAGGCAAATTTAATGAAATTATATCATGCGGTAATTGAATTTCAGAAAAATTGAAATCAAAAACGAATTCTGCTAAATAAAAAGTGCATTCTAAAATTATTAGCTATATTTGCTGTTATAATTCAAGTATTTTTAAGTATGCTTAAATCACTTTTCAATTGGAAAGTTTTAGTTAATTTGTTAGTAGCAATCGCCATTTTTGTGGGATTGGTATGGCTTACATTTCGCTGGCTGGAATATCATACAAACCATGGCCAGGAAATTCCTGTTCCTAACGTTATTAATAAATCTGTACATGATGCAGTTAAAATATTAGAAGACTCCGGTCTCGACTACGAAGTAGACAGTGCTACTTATAATCCTAAATACAGGCCATTTCAGGTTTTGCAGGTTTATCCTTCACCAGGCTCACGTGTGAAGGACGGAAGAGCGATTCAATTAAGAGTAAATCCTAGAAACTGGGCGCCGGTTGCGATACCTGATGTGATCAATAAATATTCGGGACTTGCTTTCCAAAGACTGGATCAGGTCGGATTAAAGGTTGGAGACACTATATTTGAACCGAGCATTCAGAAAGATGCTGTTTTAAGAGTTTTATTTAAAGGAAATGCTATAAAGCCGGGTACAAAAATCCCTCGTTTCTCTGTAATTGATGTTGTAGTTGGTTCAGGGCCAATGAGAAATATTTTGATTCCTAATGTTGTAGGATTAACGGTGAAGGAAGCAAAATCCGTCATTGCCAGAAATCTTTTTGAAGTAGGAATTGTAGAGCATGAAGATGGCGGGAATGATGATTCGGATATCGTCTATTATCAGGATCCTGCTTCAGGAGATGCAAGAGACCAAGGCATGCAGATTGACCTTTGGGCAAGTAAGAAAACACCTGCAGAGCTCCGTGGAAGAATAGATCAGCTGAATTCTATCTACAGAATGAGGGTTGATACCACATTACCGCCGGTAAGATATGAAGAAGTGCCAAATTTCCAGGAACAACCAACGATTGAAGTGCCTGCACCTCCTGTAACTCCAAATAAAGAAACATCTAAAACTCCTGCAACTTCTACTACAGCGAAGCCTGTTTCAAAAACAGATGCGAAGCCGAAAACTTCTTCAGCAAGCAATACTGATGCAGGAAAACAAACAAATACACCTTCAACGGAAAAACCAAAAGCTAGAAAAGTTATTATAAACTAATAATAGCTTTATTATAAAATTCAGGCTTCAACTTTCAAACGTTGGAGCCTTTTATGTAAAAAAGAAATATGACAGAAGATAACGAAGATTTTTTAGATGAAGAATTATTAGATCCGGGCAATATTGATATTGATGAGGAAAATAAAGGTCTTTATGAGCATCTTAATATTACTGTTGATCCTAAGCAGGAGCCTTTAAGAATTGATAAATTCCTTTTTATATTTCGTCAGAATTCTTCACGGAACAAAATTTCTCAAACTTGCAGAGCCGGAAATGTGATCGTAAACGGTGTTGCAGTAAAACAAAACTACCGCGTAAAACCAGGTGATCAGATTTCTGTATTGCTGACCCATCCACCACGGGAAAATGTAATTATCCCGCAGGATATTCCTATTAATATTGTTTATGAAGATGATGATTTGGTGGTTGTAGACAAAGAACCCGGAATGGTTGTACATCCCGGATTTGGAAACTGGGACGGAACTTTGGTCAATGCGCTGGCTTTCCATTTTAATAAAAAAGGAGAGAAATCAGATTTGGACAGAGTAGGATTGGTTCACAGAATTGATAAAGATACTTCAGGACTTTTGGTTATCGCTAAAAACGAATATGCTTTGAGTTTTCTTGCCAAGCAGTTTTTTGAAAGAAAAACCAAAAGATTATATTGGGCATTTGTCTGGGGAAATGTGAAAGAAGACACAGGCACAATAACGGGGCATATCGGAAGGCATCCAAAAAATAGAATGCAGATGTACACTTATGAAGACGGAAGCCACGGAAAGCATGCGGTGACCCATTACAAGGTTCTGGAAAGATTCAGATACATGACTTGGGTGGAATGTAAACTCGAAACAGGAAGAACGCATCAGATCAGAGCACATTTCAAGCATATTGGGCATACGTTGTTTAATGATGAAAGATATGAAGGAAATATTGCCCTTCGAGGAGTCAATATGCCTAAGTATAAGCATTTTATAAAAAATGTTTTTGAGATTTTGCCGAGACATGCTCTTCATGCCCATACCCTCGGATTTATACACCCGACGACTAAGAAGGAATTGTATTTTGAGAGCCCAATGCCCCAAGATATGGCGGATGCTGTAAAAAAATGGAGAAATTATTTAGAAAACTAAAAATATATTGAGAATTTTTTTATATTTGTTGAATTGAAATCAAGATTTGTTATGAGAAAACTATATGCTATCGTATGTTTAGCTCTTTTGTCTAATGCATACAAAGCACAAGAATCATTACCATACTATCAGCAGTATCTTTTGGATGGTGAATTCCTGTTCAATCCGGCGCAATACGGTAAAACGGACTATGTTCAACTTAATCTAAACTATCAACAACAATTTTCAAAATTTAGCGAGTCTCCAAACGTACAGTCTGTAGGGATCAATGCTAATATTTTTGATAGAGTAGGTGCTGGAATTTCGGTTTTTAGAGACAGCAACGGTCCTATTTCTGCAGGAGGTATTACCGCGGGTGCTTCTTATTTTATTCCCTTAAGCAGCGAAGGAGAAAGAAAAGACCAGTTTTCTTTTGGTACAAGTGTTAATTTTTATAATATGAATTTTGACTATTCTAAAATTAATACGGAAGACGGGTATGATCCTCTACTGGAAGGTCAAAATAGTATTTTTATAGCGTATGCCAATTTTGGTTTGGCGGCTACTTACAAAAATATCTTTGGTGGTGTTTCTGTTAATGATATCGCTTTAAGTAATGATGAAGCAATCGTAAACAATGTTGAGCCATCGCCAATCAAGTTCTTCTTAAATCTAGGTTACGATTGGAATATTGCAGATAATATCGCTTTGACGCCGTCTGTTTTGGTTAATTTAAATACCAATTCTACAAGAATGACAGATTTTAACCTTATGGCTACTTTCTCAAACGACATCAATGCATTCTCTTTTGGAGCAAGCTACAGAGCGGTTCAGAACAGATTTGATAATCAGCAGTTGAGTATTTCTCCAATTGTAAAAGTAAGATTCAACAAATTCATGATTGGTGCTACTTACAACCTTGGGATGTCTGATATTCAGACGTATGGAGGAAACAGCTTTATGATCGGTTTGGGTTACAACTTTGATAACTTTATTAATCATAGAGGATTTAGATATTAATCTGATATAATTTAAATAAATTTGAGCTCTGAATTTTTTCAGGGCTTTTTTTATGATTTACATTCACATTCCTTTTTGCAAACAAAAATGCAGCTATTGCAATTTTCATTTTTCGACTTCTTTGAATTTTAAAGACGAAATGCTCGCTGCAATGAAAAAAGAAATCTTTCTCAGAAAAGATGAATTGCAGAATAAAAACCTGCAGTCACTTTATTTTGGAGGCGGCACTCCTTCAATCCTTTCGGCTGATGAAATAAGGTTTTTAATTGATGAGGTTTTAAAATATTTCAGTTTCAGTTCGGATATTGAGGTGACTTTGGAAGCAAATCCGGATGATTTAGATAAAAATTTTTTAAAAGAATTGTCAAAATCTCCGATTAATCGTCTTTCAATAGGTACACAAAGTTTTTTTGATGAAGATTTAAGGCTGATGAATCGTGCGCATAATGCTTCTGATGCCGAAGGTTCTATCAAAAGGGCGCAGGATTTTGGCTTTGAAAACTTAAGTATTGATCTTATTTACGGTTCACCCACGTCCAATTTAGAGATTTGGAAAGAAAATTTAAACAAAACTATTGCGCTTGAAGTTCCGCATATTTCTTCTTACGCGTTAACTGTCGAACCAAAAACGGCTTTAAATGATTGGATTTTAAAAGGAAAAATCTCAAATCCGAAAGAAGAAGAGCAAAACAGGGAATTTTATTATATGATAGATTTTCTGAAAGATCATGGTTTTGATCATTATGAAGTTTCCAATTTTGCAAAACCCGGCTTTTATTCCAGACACAATTCTGCTTATTGGAAATATCAGGAATATTTGGGCATCGGCCCTTCAGCACATTCTTACAACGGATTTGATGTCAGAAGCTGGAATATTGCCAACAATCAGCAATATATTAAAAAATTAAGCTCGAACCGTTTGGCTAAACAAACGGAAATCTTATCTCTGCAAGAACAATTCAATGAAATGATTATGATTGGTTTGAGAACGATTTGGGGTGTTGATCTTGAAAGTTTGGAAAATAAATTTCCTGAAAATATTTTGGAAAGATTTAAAAAAGATATTCATCAAAAAATAGATCAAAATATCTTGATTATCGAAAAAAATCATTTGAAAATTCCGGAAGAACATTGGTTTATGGCAGACGGAATTGCTTCGGATTTGTTTCAGGTTTAAAAATATAAAATCAAGAATCTACAATTTAAAATCTTTAAGTATTTTTGTACTAAATTTCACATCGTTTGAAAACTAAAAAACAGGATTATTCGCATCTTTCGCCCAAGCAGCCAATCGGTATTTTTGATAGTGGAGTCGGAGGTTTGACGGTTGCTAAAGAAATAAAAAGGCTTTTGCCTAATGAAGATCTTATCTATTTTGGAGACACGAAGCATCTTCCTTACGGTGAAAAATCGAAAGAAGCGATTATCGGATATTCTACAAAGATCACCAATTTTCTGTTGGAACAAAATTGCAAAGCAATCGTTATTGCCTGTAATACGGCGACGGCAAATGCTTTAAATGAAGTAATGGAATCTGTTGCAGGTAAAGTTCCCGTAATCGACGTTATCAATCCGGTTGCTGAAAAAGTTTCTTATGAAATACACAATAATGTTGGTGTGATTGCTACGAAAGCAACGGTAAACTCAGGTTTATACAAGAAAAGTATCCGAAAGCACAATAAATTTATTAAGGTTGACGAGCTGGCGACACCATTATTGGTTCCGGCTATTGAAGAAGGCTTTAAAAATCATCCGATTACACATGCTATTATTTACAATTATCTGAGCAATTCAAAATTGAAGAATATCGAAACTCTGATTTTAGGATGTACTCATTATCCGCTTTTAATTGATGAAATCAAGCAATATTACGGAAACCGCGTGCGTGTGATAGATTCTCCAAACATTGTTGCCAATCATCTGACGATTATTTTGGATAAATACCATCTTTTAAATGATAATAATCCAAAACCCAATTACAAATTTTACCTTTCGGATATTACCAAAAATTTTGAAAAAATCTCTAAAAAATTCTTTGGTAAAACAATCGATTTAGAATTGAAAGTATTGTAAAAAATTATTTGTGATGTCATTCTGAATGTAGCGAAACGAAATGAAGAATCTATTAATAATACGAGATTCCTCCTTTGTCGGAATGACAAAATATGTAATTATTATTTTAGTTTACTCTTCAATTTCCTCTTTATTCGCCTCAAAAAAGCTGAAACTTACATTTCCATACTTTCTGGTGTCTAATAAATTGGGATGCTCAAACTTCATTCGGCTTTGATGTTCTACAACAAGAATTCCGTTTGGTTTCAGGTATTTATTGTTTAAAACTAAAGAAAGAAGTTCATAATATTTTTTCTCTTCCATCTCAAATGGAGCATCGGAAAAAACGATTTCGTAAGATTTTTTATTTCTAAATTTTTTCAACCAGTCAAAAACGTCACCACGCTGCACACTTACATTTAAACTAAATCCAAGCTCAGAAGCGGTAGAATTCAGGAAAGAAGTATGTTTCGGATTCATTTCTACAGAAGTTATATCTTGGCAGCCTCTCGAAGCAAACTCAAAAGTGATCGAACCAATTCCCGCAAAAAGATCGAGCACAGAAATCGACTGCATATCGTAAGTATTCTCCAAAATACTGAATAATGCTTCTTTTGCAAAATCGGTTGTAGGTCTTACATCAAAATTTTTCGGGGCTGCTATTTTTTTGGCTTTCCACTTGCCGGCGATTATTCTGTACATAATTGAGGTTTTAGGTAACAGGTTTTAGGTGGCAGTAAGGAAACTATATCCTATAATCTGCATCCTGAAACCTAATTTAGTATGAAATTTTTGTTCGGAACGTTATCAAAAACAATCTTTAAATTCTTTACAAATTTCTGAAGTTCTGAAATGAAAGTTTCGTTTTCTGTAGTTTCGCCATACACGAAAAAGTTGGTATCGTTGATTCCGAAACCTATTTTGCTTAAAGTAAACATTACAAAATACAGGAAATCCACTTCCGAATTGACATCCAGATTATTATAAAGAATCACTTTTTTATGATCGATTGCAAAAAATTCGCACTGATTTTGATAAAGGTTAATGTGAATTTCTTTATTTGTTCTGTTTTGGATCGAATTTAAAAACTTTTCACCCGAAAAATTAAATCTTACCGGAATCGAAAGATCTTTTATTTTGCGGTAAAAACCTTTCGGAAAAGTATAATAAAACTGAATTTTAAACTTCTTGTTCACGGAAAGCATAAGCTCTTCATTTTCCTTGTCTACAGGCGCATTGAATGCAATTAAATCATATCCGGTTTCATGCTCGGAAAAACCTTCAGGCATCAAAGTAAAATGATTCAAAGCAGAAATCACAGAAACTTCGTCAAATCTTTGTTTGAGTAATGCTTCTTCGAGCTTTTCAGCGATAAAATTTTCAGAAGATTCTTCATTCACGAGATAAGACTTTTCTTCCAAAACATTTTTATTTTTGGAAATCTGATAAACCAGTCCGTCTTTAGTAAAAAGTAAAGTAAGTACGTTCATATAACAATTACTGCAAATTTAGTGAAATTCTACCATTACCGCACCCGATTGATGATGAAGTATTTCTTTGTTATAAAAATCCAGCCCGGTTTGGCTTTCAAGCACGTCCCAAACTATTTTTTGAAGAACGCCGTCACCGATTCCGTGTACGATTTCAAGCCTTTTCAGATGATTTCTGCGACAGAAATTAATGGTTTGAATCAATTTTTCTTTTTGTAAAAACAATCTTTCGAAACTATCATAATCATTCGGATTTTTAACTAAATTATGAAAATGTAAGTCTAAAACCAAGGGATTTTTATCATGCTTTTTGGAAGTCACTTTTCTCGGCTCCGGTTTTTTCACCACTTGTATGTTTTCATAAAGTGAGGCATTTTTCAGGACCAGTTTTTCTTTTGGATATTGATAAGTAAAACCATACTCATCTTTGAAAACCACGATATTTCCGTTCACCGAAGTGATAACTCCACTTAAATCTTCATCAACTACCGAAACTTTATCACCAATTTTCATAATTATTTTCTATTTGTAATCTTTCACCGTCATTGCTAGCGAAGCGAAGCAATCTCTTAATAATCTTAACTTCTAAACTTTCCTTAATGGTTCAAAAAAACTTTACATTTAAAAAAACTTTAAACCTGAAATTTTTAAACCCTTCCTCCCAATTCAACAACTTCCAGATCTTTTATTTCTTCATTATCAATCACAAATCGCATCATTGTTCGCATTTTATGCCAGCCCTGTTTTCCGCAAGCTCCGGGATTAAGATGCAGTAATTTATTTTTATCATCATACATTGCCTTCAAAATATGCGAATGTCCTGAAATAAATAGTTTCGGAGGTTTTTCAGAAATTTCTTTTTTTGCCAAAGGTGTATATTTTCCGGGATAACCACCGATGTGAATCATCAAAACTTCTACATTTTCACAAAAAAATCGTGTTATTTCAGGGAATTCTGACCGGATTTTTGCGCCATCAATATTTCCGTAAACGCCTTTTAAAGGTTTTATTTTTTCAAGCTTTTCAATAATTTCAAAACTTCCAAAGTCTCCGCAATGCCAAATTTCATCAGCTTGATTTGCATATTCTAAAATTCTGTCATCAATATAAGAATGAGAATCGGAAAGAAGGAGGATTTTGGTCATCTAAAATGAAAGTTTCTTGAAATGCAAATTTACTCAATAATCCCGAATTGATTAACTTTGAAAAAATTTAAAAATAATGAAGCATCAATTTTCTCTGTTCTTTATTCTTTTCTCGTTAATCGCTTTTGGGCAGGTTGAAGAAAAAAAACTCGACCAATTAATTCAAAATACTTTAAAAACATTTGATGTTCCGGGCATGTCGGTTGGAATTGTAAAAGACGGTAAAACTATTTATTCTAAAGGTTTTGGTGTACGTTCTTTGACCTCAAAACAACCGATGGATGACACAACTTTAGTTGGGATTGCTTCTAATTCTAAGGCTTTTACTTGTGTTGCTTTGGCGATTTTAGCAGACGAAGGAAAACTGAATTGGGATGATAAAGTTTCAAAATATATTCCTGAATTTCAAATGCATGATCCGTATGTTTCCCAAAACGTGACGATTAAAGATTTGGTGACGCACAGAGCCGGTTTAGGTTTGGGACAAGGCGATTTGATGTTTTTCCCCGAAGGTGGAAATTTGACAGTAAATGATATTGTTCACAATGTAAGATATTTAAAGCCTGAAAATCCTTTCAGAACGACTTTAGATTATAATAATATCATGTTTATTGTTGCCGGTGAAGTGATTCACAGAGTTTCGGGATTGACTTGGGCTGAATTTATTGAACAAAGAATCATGAAGCCTGTAGGAATGACTTCAAGTTTCGGAAGCTACAGCCGTGCTAAAGCTGTTTCCAATAAAATTGATGCGCACGCACCTGCAGACGGAAAAGTAATTGCTGTTCCTCACGACTGGAACGAAACCGCCAATGCCGCCGGCGGAATTATGAGCAATATCAAAGACATGACGACTTGGGCAGAATGTTTGCTGAATAATTTTACAACAAATGACGGTAAAAAACTGGTTTCAGATAAACAGATTATGCAGCTTTGGAATTTGCAGATCACGAGTCCGGTTGCAATGAAAAACCCTTATGATACAGGTTTTTATGGCTATGGTTTGGGCTGGTTTTTAAGTGATGTAAAGGGGCATAAACAAATTCAGCATACAGGAGGCTTGATCGGAACAGTAACGCAGTTTACATTAATTCCGGATCTAAAACTAGGAATTGTAGTTTTGACCAATCAACAGTCCGGCGCGGCTTTCAACACTATTACAAATACTGTAAAAGATTCTTATTTAGGAGTTGCAGACAGAAACTGGCTGAAAACATACAGCGAAAGAATGGCGAAAATGAATACCGAATTTGAAAAGCAGAAGAAAGAAGCTTTTGCAAAATCTGAAGCCTTTAAAAAAGAAAAAAATCTTCACCCAAAACCTGAACAGTTTACAGGAAAATATAGCGATCAATGGTTTGGTGATGTGGAAATTGTACAGCAAGGAAATACATACCGAATTTCATGCAAAAATTCTCCAAGGCTGAAGGGCGAATTGTTTCCTTATTCAAATAATTCTTTCATTATTAAGTGGGACGACAGAAGTTATGATGCCGATTCGTATATTATTTTTAGTTATGACGAAACAGGAAAAGCACAATCTGCAAGATTAAAACCTATTTCCGATATCACAGATTTCAGCTTTGATTTTGAAGATCTGGATTTAAAAAGAAAATAATTATCAATTAAATATAAATAAAAGAGGTTGCCAAAAAGCAGCCTCTTTTATTTTAAGTTAGAAAATAGGATCTATTTTTTTATAAATTTCTCCGTGATTTCTCCTATTTTAATGATGTAGTTTCCTTCGGCAAGCTGGCTTACGTTTACAGAGTTTTTTTCAAGCGTTCCTGAATTGATTAGTCTTCCTGTTTTATCAAATATTTTGTATTCTTTTGATGGAGAATTATAAACGTTTAAAATATCTTTTACAGGATTCGGATATATTTTTATTTTGCTTTTATCTATAGAATTTAGTTCAGAAACAGACAAAGTATTTAAATCTACTTTAAATAATGCACTTGCAAAGAAATCTGTGATGTACAATATATTTCCATCCATACATAATCCCGAAGGATAATTTAAAAGTGTTGAAACGACAGCGTCAACAGCGGTCGGATTGGTTTCTACAGTGCTGATTTTCTTGATTTTGGAAGTTCCTGCTTCAGCAATGTAAAGATCTTTGCCGTTCGATGCAAGCCCGGATGGACGATCCAATCCCTGTACAACGGTTACGGGCGTGGAAGGGTTATTTATACTAACTTTTGAAATTCTGCCCGCAAATCTTTCTGTGATATAAAGTTCGTCGCCTACCGCTTCAATTTCAAAAGGTGAATCAACAAACGCTACATCAATTGCTTGTGGTACAGGCTGTGTCACATCTATTTTTGAAATTCTATGGTCAACTTCACGGGCTACATATAAATCGTTTCCGATAAACTCAAGTCCGATCGGACTATTTAATAATGATATGACAGTTACAGGAGGTAAAGATAAGTTTGAAAGATCAACCCTTGAAATTTTATTTGCTCCAAATTCTGAAATATATAATTTATTGTCCTTTATTTCTAATCCGTAGGGTCTGCTTACGCCAGTTACGACATCAACAGGCGGAATGCTGGAATTGGTAAGATCGAATTTTACAACTTTATCAGCATAATAATAACCGACATACATATTATCACCATCTATAATCATTGGGTTTGGTGTTGTTAAATTCCCCTGAAATAAGGTAACTGAAGATTGTGAGTAAGTTTTGCTTCCTAAAAATAAAAAGAAGACGACAAATAAATAAAATTGACTACGCATAATAAAATGTTTTGAAATTTATTTTTATTTAGAATAAATAAAATTTACACAAATGTAATTATTTTATTTAAAATTGCAAAACATGAAGTAAAAATTAAAGATAATTAATAAAAATAACACCAAAATTTGGTGTTAAGATTGAAAATTGCTAAAGTATTTTTTAAATGAATCTATATTTTCCCTGGCTCATGAAAAAAAAGTAGTTTTTTATTGGCTCCGTCAAATTGTGACCAGGATTCGCAATCGATTTCAAAACCCGCTACACCGCAAGTCGGAAAATGGAAAATATTATCCGATAAAGAATTGGCAAAATTTGAAATACCATTATTATGTGAAAAAAAAGCGACAGAATTCACGCCATCATCCAAATCATAAATAACAGACTGAAAGTTATTTTCCGAAGGATTATACAATTTTTCGTTTGTAATATAATTGATCCTGTATGTTTGATTAAATATTTTACAAGTATTTAAAGCTCTCACAGCAGGGCTGGAAACTAAATGATCAATATGGATATTGCTATTTTTTAAAAATTTAGACATCTTCAAAGCATCCTGCAACCCTTTGTCTGCCAATGGTCTGTCAAAATCTTCGGTTTCTTCCGGCCAGTCGCTTTTTGCATGTCTTACCAAGATTAGTTTTTTCATAGTTTTGGATTTGGGGAAATAAAATTATAAAAAAAATCGTGGAGTAAAACAAGATTTATAAAAAAAACTACGTTACGAATAAAATCATTAAAATTTATTAAATTTGCAAACCTATGGGACAAATCCTTGCAATAGATTACGGAAAAGCTCGATGTGGCCTTGCAGCTACCGATGATATGCAGATTATTGCAAGCGGACTGAAAACCGTAGAAACAAAGTTTTTACTTGAGTTTTTAAAAAAATATTTTAGTGAAAACAAAGTGGAAGACATCGTTGTGGGGCTTCCGGTTGATTTGAAAGGAAATCTTTCTGAAGTGGAAACTGAAATTTTAAAATTTTTAGAAATTTTCAAAAAAGAGTTTCCAAATATTCAGGTTCATCGTTTTGATGAAAGATTTACATCAAAAATGGCTTCGTTTTTTATCTCGCAAAGCGGGAAAAGTAAAAAACAAAGACAGGAAAAAGGATTAATTGATAAAGTAAGCGCAACCATCATATTGCAGAATTTTTTAGAACAAAGAACAAGATGATTTTACCGATAAGAGCTTTTGGAGATCCTGTTTTGAGAAAAGTAGGAAAAGATATTGAAACAGATTATCCGAATTTGCAGGAACTGATCGACAATATGTTTGAAACCATGTACAGCGCCAACGGAATTGGACTGGCTGCGCCACAGATTGGTTTGGATATCCGTCTGTTTATTGTAGATGTGAGCCCTTTGGCAGAAGACGAAGATTACGAAGATATTGCCGATGAGCTGAAAGACTTTAAAAAAGTTTTTGTCAATGCTCAGATTCTTGAAGAGACGGGTGAAGAATGGAAGTTCAACGAAGGCTGTCTTTCGATTCCTGATGTGAGAGAAGACGTGAAAAGAAAAAGCACAATTTTGATCGAATATTATGATGAAAATTTTGTGAAGCATACAGAAACTTTTTCCGATATTAGAGCCCGCGTAATTCAGCATGAATATGATCATATTGAAGGCACATTGTTTACGGATCATTTAAGTTCTTTGAAAAAGAAAATGGTAAAAGGTAAATTGGCGAAAATCTCTCAAGGCGATGTATCAATCAGCTATAAAATGAGGTTTCCAAAATAATTTTAAATAAAGAAAATAAATATTATAAAAAGTGAGTTTAACTCACTGATGAAGTAAAAAAAAATAAAATTATGCTGTTAGAAAAAATAATTTCAATCTCCGGAAAACCAGGACTTTACAAATTAGTTTCTCAACTTAGAAACGGATTTATCATTGAAGATGTGACGACAAAAAAGAAAGTAAGCATCGGAAATTCGAGCCAGGTAAGTTTGTTGGATAACATTGCAATGTTCACATTCGATAAAGAAGTGCCTTTATTTGAAGTTTTTGAGAATATTGCTAAAAATTATGAATACAAAGAAACCATTTCTCACAAATCTTCTGAAGAAGAATTGAGAGATTTTATGGCAGTTTCTCTTCCAAATTATGATACTGAAAGAGTTTACAATTCAGATATCAAAAAATTGGCTCAATGGTACAATATTTTGCATAAAGCAGGATATATTACTCCGGATAGCTTTGTAAAAGCTGAACCTGAAACTGTAGAAGGAGAAAAAGCAGAAGATGATATAACTGCTGAAAAAGCAGCTCCGAAAAAGGCGGCTCCAAAAGCTGACAAACCTGCAACTCCGAAAGTGAAAGCAAGTTCAGGAGCAAAAGCTGCTACAAAAAGTACACACAGAAAAATGGGATAATTTATTTATCTAAATCTAATACAAAACCTTGTCAGCAATGATGAGGTTTTTTGTTTTTTTCTAAGTTAGATTACGTAACGAGACCAAATTTCAAATAATTATTTAATATAGAAAACTTGTCGAAAAACTTTGATTTCTTGCGCCTTAAAGCAGCGTAATTTCAAAAACTTTGCGTCTTTGCGAATAACCAACCTTTTTATTTAAGTTAAATAACATTAATGATTAAATTTGTCAGACTTTTGAAATTTTAATATGAACACCAGACAGGAAAAACTCGAAGCTTTCGGGCGACTTTTAGATATCATGGATGATCTTCGTGAAAAATGTCCGTGGGATCAGAAACAGACGCTTCAGACACTTCGCCATTTGACGCTTGAAGAAACTTACGAGCTTTCAGATGCACTTTTGCAGGAAGATTTAATTGAAATAAAAAAAGAACTCGGCGATGTGCTTCTTCATTTAGTTTTTTATGCTAAAATAGGTTCAGAAAAAGGAAGTTTTGATATTGCTGATGTCATCAATTCTTTAAATGAAAAGCTGATTTTCCGTCATCCTCATATTTATGGCGATACAGAAGTGAAAGATGAAGAAGAAGTAAAGCAAAACTGGGAAAAACTGAAGCTGAAAGAGGGAAACAAGTCAATTTTGGGTGGCGTTCCGAAAGGATTGCCAAGTTTGGTAAAAGCATACAGAATTCAAGATAAAGTAAAAGGAATCGGATTTGAATTCCACGATGCAGAAGATGCATGGAAAAAAGTAGATGAAGAAATTGAAGAATTTCATGCGGAAACCGACTTAGATAAAAAAGAACAGGAATTGGGAGACGTATTTTTTTCATTAATCAATTATGCAAGAATTTCAGGCTTAAATCCGGATTCTGCTTTGGAAAGAACCAATCTCAAATTTATTTCAAGATTCCAGAAAATGGAAGATTTGGCGAGAGAAAAAAACTTGAAACTTGAAGATATGTCTTTAGAAGAAATGGATGTTCTTTGGGAAAATGCTAAACTAATAAATAAAAACTAATGAAAATGTATATTTTTTGTGCAATGACCTCACTTTTTCTTGTAGGTTGCAATCCTAAAAGCCCGGCTGAACAGTCAAAAGAAGATACTTTAAAAGTAGAATTTTCTCTTCCAAAAAAACTCAAAGAAGTTTCCGGAATTACTTTATCGAAAGACCAGAAAACAATTTGGGCAATTGAAGATCAGGGAAATGAAAATGTTGTTTACGGATTAAACAGAAACGGAGATCTGGTTTCAGAAACTGTAATAGAAAATGCTGAAAATACAGACTGGGAAGATATTACAAGCGATCTTCAAGGGAAAATTTATATCGGAGATTTTGGAAATAATGAAAACGACAGACAAGATCTTGCTATTTTAAAAGTTGATTTAAAGGATTCTTCTCAGGCAACAACAAAGGTAATTCAGACCACAAAATTTCATTACGAAGGACAAACAGAATTTCCTCCCAAAAAATCAAATTTATTGTACGATTGTGAAGCTTTTGTAGAAAAAGACGGATATTTTTATCTTTTCACAAAAAACAGAAGTAAAGGCTTTGACGGAACTTTTCTGGTTTTCCAGATTCCGAATAAAGCAGGTGATTTTGAAGCAAAATTGATAGGTAAATTAAAACTAGAAGGCGGTTATAATGATGCTGCAATTACTTCAGCTTCCATTAATTCTAAAAAGCAAATTGTTTTATTAACGCATAAGAATATTCATTTGCTTTCAGGTTTTTCAGCGAATGATTTCAATTCTGCCAAAATTGAAAAAATATCTTTAAATCACAATTCTCAAAAAGAAGCAGTTGTTTTTGTTGATGATAAAACATTGTTGATCGCCGACGAAAAAGATAAAAAAACTGGCGGAAATATTTATAAATTTTCTTTAAAATAATGAAATCCGCAGAAACTTTCTGCGGATTTTTATATTCAATTATTTGTAAAGTTTAAAGACTTTAAAAACTCATTCCGACACCTCCGGAAATCCTTCCGCCATCTTCGCCGACAAAATAATCTAATCTTGCAGAAAACATTTCAAGTACATTCATCCAAAATCCGGCTCCTACACCTTGATGCCATTTATCCGATGCCTCGTTGTCCATCCAAACTCTTCCCAAATCATAGCCGACTAATATGCCCATGTTTGTAGGAACAATGTTATTTTTTACCCTTCCAAAATCCCAACGGATTTCAGCATTGTTTACGAAATAAGATTTTCCTGCGAATCTTTCATTTCTGTAAGCGCGCATTCCGTTGTTTCCACCGATTGCTGCTGCCTGATAAAATTCAAAATTATTATTGTTGATAATCATTGCGTTGCTTGAATTCGCAAATACAAATTTTCCTTTTTTATCGATTCGGTGAAATATATTTAAAGTTCCATTATAACTTGCAAAATTTTGATTAAACTCTGAAAGATTGGCTTTCCATCCGGCATTTAAAACCAATTCCAACCCTAAAGTCGGGAATGCTTTATTATCAAGATTTTTAAAGCTGAAAGTATAATTGGCGCCTCCAAACTGTTGCCCATTGAAAACTTCAGGATTCACATCCGGAGAAACGGCAACAAAACGGTCTTCGTTCTGCTGTACTTTAGAATGCTCAAAATTCAATTGAAACTGATGTTTAAAATTCAGCCAGCTTGTTTTTGAAACAGAAGGTGAAAACTTAAACTGAGAAATTCTCACCCTGTTATAATCTTTTTCAACTTCATCTTTATCATATTGAGTTTCATTTCCTAATCCAAAAAAAGTTCTCGCAAAAAACGGAGTCGTGTAGGAAGCGTCAATTCCGGCGTCCCAACCGGCAATTGCTTTTTTGAAAACTCCTTTATAGCCCAAATTGAAGCCACCGGTTGCGGTATACAAATTGGCGCTCAGACTGTGTTTTTGAGTAAATGGATCTCGCATAAAATTGTTTACCGTATAATTTGCCACTAAACCTAAAATTACACCATCATCAGGATTGTAATTTGCATTCGGGTAGCCTGCGAAAAAATTGTATTTCGGATGTTTCCAATTGTAGGTATTGGTATCGTAATCTTTCGTGATATGTTTTGATGCTGTCTTGGCTTTATAAGTATTTTTCTGAGATTTAAAATCGTAAATTTTCACCTTATTTCCGTTTTGCACATCATACGAATCATGATTGTAGCCGCCAATCAAACGGATATTTATTTTTGATTTTCCTGCACCAGAAACTTCGTAAATGTCATCATCTTCCAAGCCGTAGATCCAAAGTTCTTTGGTTTGTGAATCGTTGTATTTCTTTTCAAAAACCAATTCTTCGCTTTGATCTTTATTTAATTGATATTGCTTTATTTCTACAGAATTTTCACTTTTAATAATGACAAATTTATCTTTATGAATGGTTCCTGATAAAGGGACTTTCTCTTGTAAAACATCAAAATATTTTACGGCATAATCTTCAAGCTTAGTTTTTCTCAGCTTCAATTTCTTTTGAATATCAGCAATGGTTTCATCTTTTATTTCTTTCGGTAAATTGTCGAAAGCATTGTCGATATCTGCATCCGTCAAATTCTCGCGAATATATTTTGCCTGAGCGATCCAGTTTTCCTTATTCGTATTTTTCAGTAAAATTAAATCAAGCGGATATGGCTCGCGATTCATCCATTTTACATTTTTTATTTCATCTTTAAAAGATTTCATGTGTCGGATTGCCGGAATATTCATAATGAATTTAAAAGCAGCACCGTCATATTTACTGAATGCCTGATCTCTGTCTTTTGGAATAGGTTTGTAAATCACCTTGTTTCCGACCTGATATTCGGCCCATCTCCATTGGTCGTCGTGACGGTCCCAATCTCCGATCAGCATGTCAAAAATTCTTGCCCGCAAATATAAATCCTGATTGACAGAATATTTTTTTTGATCTTTTCTAAGATTTTTTAATAAATCATCGGTCGAAATAATGTCTTTTGCATCATCCAAAGAAGCTAAAGTTTTAGGATCTGCCGAAAAACGTTCTTCAATCATGTATAATTCATCGCCGTAATTTTTATTGTATTCGCCCAAACCTTTTTGTTTCGGAATATAATATAATTTAGGATTACTGTGATAAAGCCCGATTTTATCAGCCATATTATTCACCGAAAAAGCTGTAAACGGATGGCTTGTCGTATAAAAATCAAGCAAGAACCTTTCAGGGAAAGTATTTTCCAGCTCGTGTCCGAAAGTGTTTTTTTTGAAAGCCATATTATTGAGAAAGCGCACCGCACTTTTCTTTACGCCACGCATTACAAATTCCTGGCCGTCTTTTGCTTTCAGACGCAGGCTGTTTGACTGGTTTCCGCCACCTTCGCGAAATGGTGTATAACCGCCGTTGAGTTCAGAAATATTGGCAGTTTCAGCTTCAATCGGGACTGCATAATATTTTCTGTAATTGGCGCCCCAAAGCCATGTATAAAATTTGCCTGCTTTGGTTTGTTTTTCTGTATAAATGGTTGTTTTTCCCGTCGGAGATAAATTTTCTGGAAATGTATTATTAAATGCTTCAGGTTTAGCTAATACCGAAATATGTGTCAGCTTTTCAAGCTTATTATCTTTTGTTGAAAAATATTCTACATCCGAACTTTGATCTTTTCTCAGATTTAAAATTGCAAAACCACTTCCGCCGTAAGAAAAATCTGTTTTCTCGGCAATCGTTGAAGGATCGGTTTTAGAACCTGCACCGCTGATGATCTGCTTGATATTCCGCTCTTCGTGATACTGTAAATTGTGATCGTGACCCGAAACCAGAATCACGTTTTCTTTATCCTGGATAATACTTTTTATCCTATTGGCAAAATCTGTATAATGCTGATTGCTGAGATCTTCCATGCTCACGCCCGAAGAACTTCTCAATATATTGATCAAAGTGGCAAGCCCCGGAACCGGAACTCTGCCTCTGAGCGCAGAAAGGTGAGATTTCGCAGAATTGAAACCTGCATGTACCCCAGAACTTATTACCGGATGATGCAAAGCAACAATAATTCTTTTATCTTGATTTTTTATGATTAAATCTTTAAACTCAGTATAGAAATCTTCTCTGGTTTTGATATCGCAGCCTTTGTTGATTCCGGGATATTTGTCCCAGTCGATCAGTGCCCATTCGGAATCCACAACGATCAGTTTAATATCTTTGGTAAGGTTAATATCATCGATCGGACACGAATTTTTTGGAAGAAAGGATTTTTTGTCATTAAGATAAGTCTTTACAAATTCTTCCTGTGCTTTTAGACCTTCCAAGCCGTGATACCAATCGTGATTTCCTGGAATAACCAATGTTTTACCTTTGAAATTTTTGGTAATTGCCAACTGATTTTCCATTTTTTGTTTGGCTAAAGGATAATCTTCATCACTTTCTGCAGGCATTCCTAAAGGGTAAATATTATCTCCTAAAAAAATCAACATCGAGTTTTTATCGGCAGAATCAAGTTTGTTTTTCACGAAATTTAAAGTTTGTTGCGCTTGCGGTTCCTCGGCATTTCCGGCATCTCCAACCAGAAAAATTTTAAAATCATTATCGGATTTAATCTCAGAATTTTTTATTTCATGCACGTTTTTTCCTTTTTGCACGTTATAGGTTGCACACGAAAATAAAAATCCCGAAATCAGCAGCGTTTTCGAACTTACAGCTAATATTTTTAAATAAGATTTTAAGGATAAATTCATACATTTACATTAAGAAAAATTCAGGATGAGCATTTTAGACAAAGCTAAAGATTATGTTGAAAATTTATTCAAAGATAAGTTATCTTCTATATATTTTTATCATAATTTTATTCATACTACTTATACTGTAAATAAAGCTGAAGAGATAATTAAAAGCACCCCGATTTCTGATAAAGATAAAGAAAAAGTCTTGTTGGCGCTTTGGTTTCATGATGTAGGTTTTACAAATTGTAATGGCGAAGGCCACGAGGAAAAAGGCGTGGAAATCGTTACAGAATTTCTTCTTCACGAGAATGCTTCACGGGAATATATTGATGAAGTTACAAAGCTGATTCTTTCAACCCAAAAATATCATCAGCCGCAAAATCTTTTGGAAGAAATCATGAAAGATGCAGATTTCAGTCATTTTGCGAGTCCGTTTTATAATGATTCTGCGGAAGCTTTGCGCAAAGAATGGGAGCTTACGGGTGGTATGTGTTTTTCTAATGATGAATGGAATGAGATGAATGTCGATTTCCTGAAAAACAAGCACAGATATTTTACGGATTATGCCAAAGAAAATTGGGAGCCGCTTAAAATAAAGAATATTAAAAAGCTCGAAAAAAAGCTTGAAAAGGAAGAAAAATTAAAAAAAGAATCTTCTGATCCTAAAAAAGAAAAAGACCAGAAATCTGACAGAAGTGTAGATACTTTGTTCAGGGTTACTTTAAATAATCATACAAGACTGAGCGATATTGCGGACAGCAAAGCCAATATTTTATTGTCTGTCAATGCGATCATTATTTCGGTTTGTCTTTCGGTTTTAGTTCCGAAATTGGATACTCCGAAGAATGCACATCTTATCATTCCTACTTTTTTTCTGTTGATTTCGAGTGTTTTGACGATTATTTTTGCCATTCTTTCTACAAAACCAAATGTTACGAAAACCAATTTTTCAAAGCAGGATATTGCAGATCGAAAAGTAAACCTTTTATTCTTCGGGAATTTTAATCAGATGTTGTTTGACGATTATCAGAATTCCATGCGAGATCTGATTAAAGACCGGGATTATATTTACGATTCTATGGTTAAAGATTTGTATTACCTTGGGAAAGTTCTTGACAGAAAGTATAAATTATTGTCCGTAACATATAAAATTTTTATGGCGGGAATTATTATTTCTGTGTTGTCTTTTGCGTATGCTTTTTTAAGTTTATAAGCTGAGCTTTTTATTTTTAAGCCAAAGAAACCCTCAAAGCAAGCAAGCCGGAAATTCCCTGAAGATCTTCAACTCTTAAAAATTCGACATCATTTTTCAGAATTTCTTTTTTCTGAAGCTTAGAAATGTATTGTAGATATTCGCGTTGGTTTTCCATTCCAAAATAGACGATGGTGATTTTTCCGGGGCAAGTAATTCTTTCTGAAGAATCTTTGATATGCGCTTTTTCCACTCTTTTTTTGATGATTTCGTAATTGGAATTAAAGGCGCCGTCTATATCAAAACGTTTTTCATCCATTCGGAAACGGATATCTACTTTTTCATTATAAACAAAAATCAATGAAGCAATATCTAAAGGAATTGGCAAATTTTCTTTGAAATTCTGAAATTCCCGTTCCATTTTACAAATGGTTTTTAATTGCCAATATCTCAATTCACTTACGATTTTTGAAGAAAAAGATAATTCCGGAGCAATATTTTGTCCGATAAATAAATTATGCTCAACGCCGTCAGATTTAAATCTTTCAAAATAATGTGGAAATATTTCCTGAGCCTTCACCTGATTTTCATCTAAAATATCAGCCAATTTTCTGTTGACCAAAGTAATAGAATCATCCAAACTTTTTCTGTTGGCATAAAAAAGGTCATTTTGCGTAAAAACCTGACTGAAATAATTTTTAATTTTCAGCTTTGTATTTTCATCGGTTTTTATTTCAAGTTTTCCCTGAATAAAAGGATGAATTTCTTCTCTCAATAATCTTTGAAAACGTTGTTCGGTATCGGCTTTTATTTCGTTATTAAGCTCGTTTTCAAAAATATCTAAAGCCAAAACATACTTTTCGGATTCTGAAGTATTTATGATCGAAAACAGGTCGTAAAGGCAATCAATTTGTTGATTCAGATCTTCAAGCATAAACTTAAAACGCTTTTCAGAAGATGAACGGATATCTGAAAATGCAAACAATGGCGTAAGGTTTTTAAACGAAATCTGCTTTAAAGAATATACTTTTTTAGACAAATAAGCATTAAAATATTTTTCTGCTTCATTCCTGAATTTCCACATGACGCTGTCATGAATCGTTGTGTATTCACGCTGGATGATCGCCTCAATCTCATTGTTTCTTTCGTATGTGAAACGGTTGAGAGAAAAAATAATCATATCCGCAACGAACTCCAATTTTTTAAGTTTTAAACCATTTAAGCTGTTCGGAATAGGCGAAGTAAATTCCATAATGGCAAGCAGTTCATTGTCTTTCATAATCGGAATCACCATGAAGCTGTTGATATTATTATCTTTCAGAATATTGAAGGACGGAAGTTTTTTTATTTCGTCATCAAGCTTGTCAACATTCGAAACCACGACCGGTTTTGAATTGTAATTGATGTTTTCAAATGCCGTTTTTCTTATTTCTTCATCAAAAGTATTGATCCAGAAATCGAGAATATAATTGGTGAAAAAGTTTTCATAAATCGGAAGCTTTTCAAGCCTTTGATTTTTATTATTAAAAAGCATTAATCCAAAATTGAGATCGGCAACATCAAAATACGATTTAAATATTTCTTTCAAATTTTCATCAGGATCAAGATTTTGCGGGTCAATTTTGATAAGACTTGATTTTAGGTCTGATAAAGCCACTTCTGAAGTACAATCAATCAAAGAAATAATGGCAAATCCGCTAAGAATCCAAGATTTTGAAGGGAAATATTTTTTCCACAGTTGTGCGTCATCCAGATTTTCAAGAAGCATTTCAATTACTTCATCAGACGGTATTTTTGCTTCTTTTGTAGGATAAACATCACTGAAATCTGAGTTTACCGTTATTTTGTAATGCTTCATAATTCCCTGTTTATTGGGAATATCATAATACAACGGGAGCGTGGTTTTTATATCTTTTTTTAAGTAAGTCTGTAAAATAAGGCAGCAGCAGAAAACATAAAATTCATCATCGTTGATATCTCTGAATTCTATTTCAAAATCTTTTCCGGCATCGGTAAGAATGTCCTGAAATCTTTCGGTATAATTAAAAGTAATATTTGAAAGCGGAATGCTTGCTGCTTTGATCTCGTTTTTGGTAAGACCCGTTGGAAAAAGATCGGCAAGTAAAGGCCTGATGAGATCTTTATGCTTTTCCAATAATGTTAAATCCTGAAAACCGTCTCTTAATTCTTTAAAATTTTTGGTTTTTTCAATCAAAGATTCAGCATAGCTGGCGCGATATTCCAGCCTGTCGTTGTAACGGATATGCTCTAAAACATCCAAATATTTTTTGAATGATATAAAAACCTGAAATGGACTGTCTTTTTTATAAAGATTTGACAAAATGTAAAAAAATTGTGAGGATAAAGGTATGAAAAAAGGTTTTTTAAAAGGTTAATGTAAGAAGAGAATTAAAGTGAAATATTACCAAATTGTTTCCTCGCTACACAAAAATCAGACGACTTTGAATAACGATTTAATTGGAATATAAGATGATTTATTTCTTAGGCTTTAAAGAAAAATTATCCACATATACTGCTTGATGCATTCCATTCAACAAAACTTTCAAACCCAAATTTGAATCCTTTTTTAAAGAAATGTCAAATGTTTTTTTTCCAGTTGTTATTTTTGAAGATTTAGCTATTGATACATAAGATTTTGCATCTGATTTGTTGCCTATTGAGAACAGTTCTAATGCAGTTTCTCCGCCGTTATCTGAAATATCAAAAGTAAGTGTATATTTTCCGGCTTTAATTTTTGGAGTCACCAGATACATATTTTCTCCGGGATTAGTCATCGAATAGAAGACAATTTTTTTGTCACTGGTATAAAGCATTGCTTTTCCCTGCTGAGAAGTCCAACATTTATTAATATCTTTCCAAGCATCAAAATTTTCTGTAATTGTAGTTACAGTTTTACATTGTGCATTTGCTGTTAAAAATCCTCCGAAAGCCATTATTCCTGTCAGTACGATTCTTTTCATATCTTTTATAAATTATGATGTAAAATTAGTTTAAAATGAAGTTATAAATCATAAGGTCATTGTCGAGAAATTCAAACATTTTAGTATGACTTTTTGGATTATTAAATACTTTTGTAAAGATAAAGAATATGTATCTTTTATAAAACTAATAAATATGAAGAATCAATTGCAACAGCATATTGTAAAATTAATTCCAAGTTTTAAATATGAAATAGACAAAGTACTTGATTATTTTGAAAAGCAGACTTTCCCCGCAAATCATGTGGTTATCAATGAAGGAGATACGGTAAATCATTTTTATTTTGTCATATCAGGCTGTATGCACATTTATTTTACAGATCATGATGGACATAAAAATACCATTCATTTTGCGATCGAAGAATGGTGGTTGACAGAATATAATGCTTTCTTAGGATCTAGTGTCTCGAATTTTGGTATTGCAACGCTCGAATCAACTGAAGTTTTAGCGATTAAAAAAGAAAATTTCGAACAGCTATTACTCGATTATCCGTTTATGGGAATTTATTTCAATAAGGTGCATATGAAGGCTTATGGTGCTTCGTTGCAGAAACAGAAAACATTTGCTACCACAACTAAAGAAGATTTTCATAATTATTTCTGTACGCAGTATCCTGATTTGGTTAAACGTTTTCCTAATGATGTCTTTGCATCCTATATGGGGATTTCAACCGATGAACTGGTAGTTCTTAATGAGAGTTTTCGTTCTTAAACTAGTTTAAGTTTTTCCAGACCGAAGTTGCTGACCTTTGTTTAATAAAAATTTAAAACAATGAAAATAGTAATTATCGGAGGTACCGGTCTTATCGGTTCTCAACTTACGAATCTTTTAAAAGATCAGCATGAAGTGATTGTAGCATCTCCAAACAAGGGAGTAAACACAATCACGGGTGAAGGCCTGGATGCCGCATTAAAAAACGCAGATGTTGTAGTGGATGTTTCAAATTCACCTTCATTTACTGACGATGATGTGATGAACTTTTTCAAAACTTCGACAACCAATCTTTTGGAGTCTGAGCAGAAAGCCGATGTGAAACACCATATTGCATTGTCTGTTGTAGGAACGCAGAAACTTGGTGAAAGTGGTTATTTCAGAGCAAAGCAGGCTCAGGAAGAATTGATAGCAAAGTCTCCCATTCCTTATTCAATAGTACACGCGACTCAGTTTTTTGAGTTCGCCGGCGGTATTGCAGCTTCCAGTGCAAAAGAAGATGGTGTTTTTGTATCTGATGCTTTTGTGCAGCCTATTGCAAGTTCAGAGGTGGCAAAGTTTTTAGCTAAAAGTGTATTACAAAATCCAACGAATGGTATTGCTGAAATTGCAGGTTCCGAAAAAATGACAATGAATACTTGGATTGATAATTATCTTTCTGCGATGAATCGTCCGTCAAATATTATCATCCAAAGTGAAGCTCCTTATTTTGGAGCAGTCCTTGAAACGGACACGTTGCTTCCTGAAAAGGCAGTTTTTGAAAGTGAGATTAAATACCAGGACTGGATCTCAAATCCTGCTAATCAAAGATAAATGTGAGATTATGAATGGATTGAAAGGATTCATAACGAGTTCCATTGGTAGAAAAGTAGTGATGGCGACTACAGGCTTATTCTTGATAAGTTTTCTACTGGTACATTGTGCAGTTAATGCTTTGATATTTTTCGATGACGGCGGACAGACTTTCAATATTGGTGCTCATTTTATGGGCACCAATCCTGTTATCCGGACAATAGAAGTTGTGCTGATTATTGGTTTTTTGATTCACATCATTCAGGGTTTAATGATTTGGAGGCAAAATAAGAAAGCAAGACCGATAAGCTATGCCGTAAAAAAAGAATCTAAAAACAGCACATGGTATAGCAGAAGTATGGCATTATTAGGAACTTTACTTCTCTTGTTTTTAATTGTACATACGTCTAATTTTTGGATTCCAAACCGAACCCATCAGTTTTTACATGGAGATGAGCTGCCGCTTTATAAAATGATGGTTGAGAAGTTCCAGAACCCTTTTCAGGTTTTCTTATATGTTTTTTCATGCTTTCTCCTGTTTTGGCATTTGCTTCACGGTTTCAAAAGTGCATTTCAATCATTGGGAATCAATCATCGAAAATATAATGCAATGATCTTATTTTTAGGAATTATGTTTTCTTATGTTATACCATTTATTATGGCGATGATGCCTGTTGCAATTTATTTGGATTGGATCGGGGAGTAATATTTTTTTTATAGAAGAAAAAAGCACAACAATCGTTGTGCTTTTTCTATATTTTTAAATGGTTTTTATAAACCGAATTGTCTTGCAAATAAATCCGGAAAAACGCCTAAAGCCACGATGGATGCGATAATAAATACTGCAACAATATTGTAAGTTAGGGTCACTTTTTCAGAGGTTTTGAAAGTAGTCTCTTTAAAGAAAAACATAGCAATAATTAATCTTAAGTAATAAGCAATAGAAATTGCAGAACCTAAAACGGCAATGATGACCAAAAATGTATTGTTATCGTTGCTTAATGCCTGAGCAAATAAAGAAAATTTGCCCATAAAACCAGCTGTTAAAGGGATTCCCGCCATTGAAAGCAAAGAAATCGTTGCAACAACCGCCAATAAAGGTTCTGTTTTTGCCAAGCCTTTGAATGCTCCGAAAGAAGTTTCTCTTTTTATTTTTTCAACCCAAATTAGGCACATAAAAACTCCAACTGTTGAAAGCGAATATGCAAATAAATAAAATGCTAATGTATACGTTGAAAGTGCATTCATTCCGAAGAAAACCAACCCGATATATCCTGCATGAGAAACTGACGAATACGCCAACATTCTTTTTGCATTGGTCTGCGCAAGTCCCATTGCGTTTGCAAGAAATAAAGTAATAATCAGGAATACACCTAAAATGTTGATCCATTCAGCGGTAACACCGGAAAATCCGATTGTCATTAATCTGAATAATGCATAAAAACCAGAGATTTTCACAACGCTCGCCATAAAAGCGGTAATTAACGAAGGTGAACCAACATAAACATCCGGGCTCCACATGTGGAAAGGCGCCAAAGCAACTTTGAATGACATTGCGCAAAGCATTAAAATAACTCCTAAAATCAACATGATGTTTTTAGGATTGCTTACGCTGAATTCCTGAATTTTATATAAATCAAAAGTTCCTGTACTTCCGTAGATAAATGCGATACCAAACAGTAAAAAACCTGTTGCGAATGCGCCCATCAAGAAATATTTGATAGAAGCTTCGTTGGATCTCAAATCTGTTTTGTTTGCTCCGGCCATTACATATAAAGGAATGGAAAGAATCTCAATTCCTAAGAATAAAGTCACTAAATTCTGGAAACCGAAAAGGATAATCCCGCCACAAAGTGCGAAAAGCATCAATGCATATAATTCTGATTGGTGGCTTCTGTGATTGCTGAATGCAAAACCTCCCAAAAAGAAAAGCAGTAATGTCGTCACAATAGAAATTTTGGTGAATAACGCAGCATTCGCGCTGTATTCATACATATGTCTGTATTGCTCAAAAAATGAAGCTTCAGGTAAAAAACTTACATAAAATGCAATGATTAACCCCGAAATTCCAATGTATCTTGCGAATTTCCCTTTTTCAAAAACTCCCGAAAATAATGCAGCAACTGCGGTTAGGAAAACAATAATTAAAACACTCATAATTTATATTTGAGATGAGAAGGTTTAAAGTTTTTAGTTTAAGGTTTTCAGTTCAATGTTTAAGTTGAGCTTTTTGCCTTGTTCTTCTTACTTTTTACCTCTTAATTCTTAATCTTTTTACTATTTAAATCTTTTAATTTAATTAATCATTGAAGAATAAATAAACTTCAACGAGCTATTCACCATATCGATTACCGGCTGCGGGAAAATACCTAAAAGAATTACAAATACCGCAATACTTGCCAATACTGAAAATTCTACCGCCGATAAATCTTTTGCTGTGCTCAATACTGCCTCATCTCCTTGTCCGAACATTGCTTTTCCGTAGAATCTCAATAAGTAAACTGCACAAAGAATAACGGTAAGACCGGCAATAACGGAAGCCAATACATTAAAATCAAAAACAGATTTAATCAAAATAAATTCTCCGATGAAACCATTTGTCAACGGAACTCCCATTGAACCTAATATGATGATTAAAAACAAAACGGCAAATTTCGGAGCGACTTTCGCCAAACCTCCCATCTGTCTGATGTCTCTTGATTTAAACCTTTTATATAAAATATCTGCACAGAAAAATAAACCTACCACGTTGATACCGTGAGCAAATGTCTGTACCAAAGCTCCTTCGGCTCCTTCGATTGTAAAAGTTCCTCTTAAAGTAAGAACTGCGGAAGAGAAAATACCTGCAACCATTAATCCCACGTGAGAGAAAGAAGAATAGGCAATGATTCTCTTCATATCGACCTGAATAATAGCAATCAAAGCACCGTGAACAATTCCTATAATTGCTAAAATAATCACGATTTGCCCCGAAATTCCAAAGATAGCTGTTGGTGTAATCGGTAATAAATAACGCAGAACGCCATAAATTGCCATTTTAAGCATAATCCCCGATAATAACATCGATCCTTGAGTAGGAGAATAAGTATAAGTATCCGGTTGCCAAGTATGGAACGGGAAAACCGGAAGTTTTACTGCAAATGCAAAGAAAATAAACCAGAAAACAACAATCTGCTGAGTCTCGCCAAGGTTTGCGTTATACAAATCTGTCAAAGCAAATGATGCTGAGTGTGTGTAAACGTAGATTAAACCTGCCAACATAAACAAAGATCCCACGAAAGTATACACGAAGAATTTTGTGGTAAACTCCAGTCTTTTGTTTTCCTGACCCCAAAGTGCGGCGATAAACCAGATCGGAATTAAGGTTACTTCCCAGAAAATGTAGAACAGTAATCCGTCTAAAGCAGTGAAAACACCAACCAATCCGAATTGCATCAGCAAAATCAAACCGTAGAAAGAGTTTTTATAGCTTACATTTTCGTTAAATGAAGATAAAATAATTAATGGCATTAAAATATTAGTCAGCAATAAAAGCAGCATGCTCATTCCGTCAATTCCGAAATGAAGAGTGCTTTTAATAAATTGTGACCAGGGATACGTGATTTCGTATTGCAGCTTACTATCTACAGTCGGAGTAAAATCGAAATCCGAAAGTACATAAAAAGTAAGCAACATTTGAATCAAAGCAATTCCCAATGCCAGGTATTTGCTGGATGTATTTTTCCAAGCAAAAACCAATCCCGAACCTACAAGAGGTAAAAGTAATAATGTTAATAGTAAATAAGACATTATTGTAATATAAAGTTAACAATCAGTATAATTCCCACAGCTAAAGACATGATCAGAATGTAGTTTTCTACATTTCCGTTCTGAATACGTTTCATTGATCTTCCGCTGTCTTCAGCACCTTCTCCCACGTAATCTACGATACGGTCTAAAACGCCTTTGTCAAACATTTTTCCGCCACGTCCCAATCCTTCTACAGTTTTTACAATTAATGCATTGTAAAGTTCGTCTATATATAATTTTTTAGCAGAAAGCCTTTCCCATCCGGTATAATCTTCTTCAGCGATCGCTCTTTTTTTCTTATTAACGTACGTGTTTTTCACGAAAAACCAAACCGAGAAGAACATCAGAACCGTTGCGCCCAACAAGATCATTTCAGTGGTAAAGTTTACACCAGAAAGTGTAGTTTCCATTTGTTTGTAGCTTTCCGGTGTCAAAACAGGTTTTAGCCATTCCATTAATTTAGCATAATGACCGTGACCGATGAAGTGAGGAAGATTGATAAAACCTCCGACTACAGAAAGCACTGCCAAAACAATTAATGGTAAAGTCATATTTAATGGACTTTCATGTAAATGATGTTTTTGATCTTCCGTACCTCTGAATTCTCCATGAAAAGTCAAATAATACAATCTAAACATATAAGTTGCAGTTACAGCGGCTAAAACAAATAGCATTCCCCAGTAAATAGGGTTTTTAGCATAAGCTGCCACTAAAATTTCGTCTTTTGAGATCATTCCCGAAAGTAAAGGGAAACCTGAAATTGCCAATGTTCCGATCAGGAAAGTTGCGTGAGTAATTGGAATGTATTTTTTCAAACCTCCCATAAAACGCATATCCTGTTCATTGCTCATCGCGTGGATTACAGAACCAGCTCCCAAGAATAACAAAGCTTTGAAGAAAGCGTGCGTCATTACGTGGAACATTGCAGTTGTATATGCTCCTAAACCTAAAGCAATAAACATGAAACCAAGCTGTGAAACTGTAGAATATGCCAATACTTTTTTGATGTCATTTTGACGAAGTGCATAGAAACCTGCCAACGCTGCGGTTAAGAATCCGATTAATAAAATTCCGTCCTGAACGGTTGGAGCTAAAGTAAATAAGAAGTTTGATCTTACTACCAAATAAATACCTGCCGTTACCATCGTCGCAGCGTGAATCAATGCAGAAACCGGTGTCGGACCTGCCATCGCATCGGGTAACCAAGTATATAAAGGAACCTGAGCAGATTTTCCGGTAGCACCGATAAATAAACTCGCTGTAATAAATATGATGATCGTTCCGTCTAGTTCAAATTTTCCTGCGTTTTGAGCTACTGTTAAATAATCAACTGCGTTTGTTTGAGAAGCAATCATAAAGATTCCGATCAACAAAGCAAGGTCACCAATTCTGTTCATGATGAAAGCTTTTCTTGCCGCTTTCCCATATTCTTCGTTGGTGTACCAGAAACCGATGAGTAAGTAAGAACACAAACCTACACCTTCCCATCCGATGAATAAGATTAAGTAGTTGCTTCCCATTACCAAAAGTAACATCGAGAAGATAAATAGATTTAAATAAGTAAAAAACTTATAAAAACCTTTATCATGACTCATATATCCGATAGAGTAGAGGTGAATCAGAGATCCGATTCCTGTGATGATCATCACCATCATCAATGACAGCTGATCAATCTGGAAACCGAAGTTGATTTGAATTCCATTAACTCTGAACCATTCAAAAGCTTTTACGATTACGGGTTGGCTTTCAGAATCAAAGTTCAGAAATAAGCTTACCGCAATACAGAAAGATCCGAAAACAGCAATCGTTGCCAAGCTTCCAACAACTATTTTTGGAAGATTTTTCCCGAATAAACCGTTAATAAGAAAACCTAAAAGTGGTAAAAGTATTATTGCATAGACTAAATTCTCCATTCTTTATCCTCTTAATTTATTAAATATACTCACATCCACAGAACGGGTATTTCTATATAGCATCGCAATAATTGCCAAACCTACAGCAACTTCTGCAGCCGCAACCACCATAATGAAGAAAACTAAAAGTTGTCCGTCACTGTTCCCGTTGTATGCTGAAAATGCAGCCAACAAAAGGTTTACAGAATTCAGCATAAGCTCCACACAACCCAAAATTACGATCGCATTTTTTCTCAACAACACTCCCAACACACCAAGACAGAACAAAACTGAACAAAGTATGATGAAATATTCCAAAGGGACGCTTTGCATAAATGTATTTACTTCTCCCATAATTTTATAAATCTCTTTTACCAATTAATACCGCACCTACAATACCTGCTAAAATCAGGATGGAAGCAAGCTCAAACGGCAAAACATATTCGTTAAACAAAAGTCTTCCAAGATTTTTTGTAAGACCAACGCCTTTATCTACGTTTTCTACAACCACGTGATTTTCCTGAATTCCTCTGAAAACCCCTAAAACCCCAATCAATAAAAGACAGGCTGTAAAAACTCCAACAAACTTTAAAGCATTGTTCTTCTTACTTTCGTCTTCTTTATTAAGGTTTAGCATCATCAAGATATAAAGGAATAAAACCATGATCGCACCTGCGTAAACGATGATCTGAATAATCGCTAAAAACTGAGCATTCAGAAGAATGTACATTCCGGCAATCGAAAACATTGTAACAATTAATGACAAAATAGCATAAAGAGGATTTCTCGCAAATACAAAGTAAACTGCACTTGAAACTGCTAAAAATGCCACCAAGAAAAATAAAAACTGATCCATTATTTTACCGCATTTTTTTGTTTCTCGGATTGTCTTGCTGTAATGTCAATCCTTTCATTTATTTTTTCAACCAACTTATCTTTTCCGTAAACGAAAGATCCTCTGTTGGTTTCTACATCTACCAATCTGTCTGTAAGATAAATAGCAGATTTTGGGCAAGCCTCTTCACACATACCGCAGAAAATACATCTCAACATATTGATTTCGTATACTGAAGCATATTTTTCTTCTCTGTAAAGATCTTTTTCTTCTTTTGTTCTTTCTGCCGCAGTCATCGTAATGGCCTCAGCCGGACATGCAACTGCGCACAATCCGCAAGCTGTACACCTTTCTCTTCCTTCTTCATCTCTTTTCAGCACATGAAGACCACGCCAAACTTTGGCTCTCGGTTTTTGTACCTCAGGATACTGAACGGAAGGAGCACCTTTTACAACGGTTTTCACAGCATGCTTAAGGGTAATTCCCATTCCTTTAAAAATCGCCGGAAGGTAGATTTTTTCAGAAAGGGTCATCTCTTTATTAGAAACAACTTTTGATCTGTTCGTAAGTTTCATTTATTATTGATATTAGATGTTAGACATTAGATTTTTTCAAATCCCGTCATTGATCTTAATTTTATTAATATTAATAGCTGATGATGAAAAACCGTAAGATAAAGTTTTAAATTTTATCATCAAATTATCGGATCAACTTATTTCATTTTTCTTAATTTCCGAATGCTAAAATAACTGCACCGGTAATCATAAGATTTAATAATGCCAATGGAATCAAAGTTTTCCAACCCAAATGCATCAACTGATCGTATCTGAATCTCGGAAGCGTCCATCTGATCCACATAAAGATCAAAATCCCTATGATTGTTTTAGTTAAAAACGCAACAATACTTAAAATTCCTGCAGCATTTTCTCCCCAATTCTGAGTTACCCATTCAATTCCCGGATAGTTGTAACCACCGAAAAACAAAACAACGATGAATGCATTGGATATAAACATGTTTACATATTCTCCAAACATGTATAAACCTAATTTCATTGAAGAATATTCTGTTGAATATCCTGTTACCAATTCAGATTCGCATTCAGGTAAATCGAAAGGGTGGCGGTTGGTCTCTGCCAAAGCCGCAACAAAGAAAATAAGGAATGCCAAAGGCTGATAAAGGATATTCCAGTTTAAACCGTCTAATTCAAAAAGACCCCAAAGCTTTCCTGAAGACTGAGTTTCTGTAATTACTTTTAAATCTAAACTTCCCGTCATCATGATGATTGAAAGTAATGCCAATCCCATTGCCAATTCGTAAGAAATCATCTGCGAAGAAGCACGGATTGCACCCAATAATGAATATTTGTTGTTGGAAGCCCAGCCTCCGATCATAATCCCATAGACACCAATGGAAGCCATTCCGATGATGAAAAGTACACCAACATCAATATTGGCAACCTGCAAGTCGTAAGAAACTCCGCCAAAATTTAAGGTTTTACCCCAAGGAATAACAGCTCCGGTAATCAATGAAATAAACATTACCAATGCCGGTCCCAAAACAAAAAGGAATCTTTCAGCGTTTGCGGGAGTAAAATCTTCTTTAAAGAAAAATTTTCCACCATCTGCAAGCGGCTGTAATAATCCGAATGGTCCTGCTCTGTTTGGCCCGATTCTGTCCTGCATGATTGCTGCAACTTTTCTTTCTGCCCAAGTAGAGTAGGCTGCTACCGTCAATGATAACAGGAAAAGTGCCAGTACAAGTATTAATTTAAATGTAAGTAAATCCATTCTGAATTTTAGATTTTAGATTTTAGATTATAGATTGTGAATTCATTTAAAATCTATAATTTAAAATTTATAATTTTTATTATAATTTTTCGTCTTTTTCGCTGATCTCTTTCGCCAATGGATTGTCTAAAACTCTCAATTCGTCTTTTGGCTTTTCATAATGATTTAAAGAAATTACCGAATGTCTGTCGATATGTCTTGGCCCTTCAATATTCCAGTCTGAAAGTTCTTTTCTATGGAAACGGCATGTATCACAGATAAATTCTTCAACCTCGCCCCATTGGTCTTTTCTTGCGGTAACTCTTATAATCTCGTCACCTTTCATATAAACTGTTGCTTTTCCTGAACATTTATCACATTTGCAAGTTGCATTCATTGGTTTTGTAAACCAAACTCTGCTTGAAAAACGTGCAGTTCTATCCGTCAAAGCTCCAACCGGGCAAACATCGATAACGTTTCCTATGAAATCGTTGTCTAATGCTTTATTTAAGTAAGTTGAAATTTCGGCATGATCTCCTCTGAAAAGAATTCCGTGTTCACGCTCACCAGTTAATTGATTAGCTGCCAAAACGCATCTTGCACACAAGATACAACGGTTCATATTCAATTTGATGTTCGGACCAAGGTCGTCTGCATCATATGTATTTCTTTCAAATTCGGTTCTGGTTTCGGGATTACCGTATTCATAGCCCAGATCCTGAAGGTGACATTCACCAGCCTGATCACAAACCGGGCAGTCTAAAGGGTGATTTACCAACAAAAACTCGGTAACGGCTTTTCTGCCTTCCTGAGCTTTTTCAGAAGAAAGGTTTTTCACTTCCATCCCGTCCATCACATTTGTTCTGCAGCTTGCTACCAACTTTGGCATCGGACGCGGGTCTGCTTCCGAACCTTTAGAAACTTCCACCAAACAAGTTCTGCATCTTCCTCCACTGGTTTCCAATTTGCTGTAATAACACATTGCCGGAGGAACAGATTTTCCACCGATTTGTCTTGCAGCTTCCAAAATAGAAGTTCCAGGCAAAACTTCGGTAGTTTGTCCGTCTATAGTTATTTTGAATTTTTTAACCTCTTCGCTCATATTTTTTCGCTTTATATGCGGTAAGCAATAGTTCTGTTTTATTAAATTAAAATCAAATTACTTTGATCTTTTTGTTTTATTAAATGTATATCCAATTCCAAAATTCACCTGTGCAAAGGTAAAATCCTGTAAAGCTTTATCCGGCTTATCGTTCAATGTAGTTTTAATATCCGGCATATTGATGTAGCCAAGCTTTCCTTCTGCCTGCAAAACAATATGTTTAATAATAACTACACTTACCGCTGCTCTCGCATCCAATCCGAATCCTGCCAAATGGAATCTGTCGCTTCTTTCATTTCCCATCAGTGTAACATTGGATTTTGGAAGTAAAGCACCAAGTCCGCCTCCATAACTCAGGAAAATACCGATATGTTTTTTATTTAAAACATTATGATATTTTTGAGCTCCAATATTTATATAATTAAGACCGTCTGTATGTTCGAATTGTAAAAATTCTCCACTATTCAGGTCTACTTTTCCGTTATTTACCATTCCTGCATATTCAGGATTATCAATATATCCTTTAAAATCTACAATCTGGTTTTGAGGCATTACATATTTCATATGATCCATTCCCAAAGAAATTCCAAAATTATCTTTCGGGAAAAAGGTAATTTTATAATTTACCTGCGGAATCGTTATATAAGCCGGATTAAAATATATTCCCCAATCAAACTTCGTCTGCCTGTCATTGGCAACAACGTTATTTAGTTGAAAGTCATATCCATTTCCTTTAAAACGAATATCAGATTTTGAATATTTTGCATTATTCCATCCCCAAAACAACATTACGCTTCCTTTTTTGAAAACTCTGCTGTTTTCCTCCTGTTTTTGTCCTTTTACATTAACTGAACTAAGTCCAATCAATAATAAAAGAACGAATATTTTTTTCAATTTGTGTTTTAATCTTTTTTAATTACTTGCTGTCGCCGGAATAGGGTCAGCATAATTTGCTAAGCCGTAGTTTTGAGTTAAACATAATTCAGGGTTTTTCACATGCCATTCGAATTCATCTCTAAAATGACGAATCGCTGCTGCTACAGGCCATGCTGCCGCATCACCCAACGGACAAATAGTGTTTCCTTCGATTTTTCTCTGGATATCCCAAAGCAAATCGATGTCTTCCATTTTACCTTCTCCTTTTTCTATTTTCTTTAAAATCTTGTGCATCCATCCCGTTCCTTCACGACAAGGAGTACACTGTCCGCAACTTTCGTGGTGATAAAATCTCGCCAAAGTCATGGTATGTTCTACAACACACTGGTCTTCATCCAAAACAATGAAACCTCCCGAACCCATCATCGTTCCGGTAGCAAAACCACCGTCTGCGAGAGATTCATAATTCATGTATCTTGGTTCTCCGTTTACTGTTTTCAATAATAAATTTGCCGGAACAATCGGAACAGAACTTCCTCCCGGAATACATGCTTTTAATCTTTTTCCGTTTGGAATACCGCCACAATATTCATCAGAATAAATGAATTCTTCAACCGTAATGGTCATATCGATTTCATAAACTCCAGGCTTATTGATGTTTCCGCAGGCAGAAATTAATTTTGTACCTGTAGATCTTCCAACTCCGATTTTAGCGTATTCAACTCCTGTAATATCAATAATAGGAACGATTGCCGCGATAGATTCAACATTATTTACAACCGTTGGTCTTTCCCAAAGTCCTTTTACAGCAGGGAAAGGTGGTTTTAATCTTGGATTTCCTCTTTTACCTTCAAGAGATTCAAGTAAAGCAGTTTCTTCACCGCAGATATAAGCTCCACCACCTCTTTGAACATAGATTTCACAATCGAAACCTGTTCCTAAGATGTTTTTACCTAAAAATCCCGCAGCTTTAGCTTCTTCAATAGCTTCTTCCAAAATATCAGGAATCCATGAATATTCTCCACGGATGTAGATATAAGAAACATTCGAACCTAAACAAAAAGATGAAATTAGCATTCCTTCGATCAATAAATGAGGAAGAAATTCCATCAAATATCTGTCTTTGAAAGTTCCCGGTTCAGATTCATCGGCATTCACGACCAAATGTCTTGGTACGCCTTCCGGTTTTGCCAGAAAGCTCCATTTCATTCCGGTCGGGAATCCGGCGCCACCACGACCACGAAGTCCGGAAGTTTTTACTTCTTCCAAAATTTCATCGGGCGTCATTTTCAAGGCTTTTTCAGCTGCCGTGTAACCTCCCTGTTTGCGGTAAGTTTCAAAATAGCGAATACCTTCTATATGTGCGTCTTTAAGTAAAAGTTTTTTACTCATCGTATATTTTAATTAATCTAAAGCGATTTGTCCTTCTCTGCAAAGATCAAGGATTTCATCTACTTTTTCTATCGTTAAATTTTCATGAAAGAATTTTCCCAACTGCATCATCGGCGCATATCCACAAGCACCAAGACATTCAGCAGGCTTTAATGTAAACATACCATCTTCGGTAGTTTCACCATCTTTTATGTTGAGTTTGGTTCTGATATGATTAAGGATCTTTTCGCTTCCGCAAACCATGCAAGGTCCCGTTCTGCAAACTTCCAAAACATATTTACCAACTGGCTTCATATTGAACATTGTATAAAAAGTTGCAACCTCGTATACTTCAATTGGCTTTATACTTAATAATTCAGCAACATAATCCATCACAGGAACGTCTAACCAACCTCCAAATTCCTTCTGTGCAATATGCAGCACAGGAAGAAGGGCAGATTTTTGTTTTCCTTCAGGATATCTAGCGATAATTTTATCTACCTGCTGTAAACTTTCTGGTTTAAAAGCTATTGTTTCGCTCATTTTATCTAAGATTTCAGATGCCAGATTTCAGACATCAGATTTTAAATTTATATATAAAAGCGAAGAGTCTAACATCTGCTGATGTCTGACATCTTCTTTTTATGCGTCTAATTCTCCCGCAATAATATTCATACTACACATTGTAACGATCGCATCTGAAATTACAGAGCCCGTAATCATCTCAGGATAAGCCTGATAATAGATGAAACAAGGTCTTCTGAAATGCAATCTGTACGGCGTTCTTCCGCCATCGCTTACCAAATAGAATCCTAATTCTCCGTTTCCACCTTCTACTGCGTGATAAACTTCTCCTTTCGGAATATCAGTTTCCCCCATTACGATCTTAAAGTGATAGATTAACGCTTCCATTTTATTGTAAACATCAGCTTTTTCTGGAAGGTAAAAATCCGGAAGATCTGCATGGAAATCCCCTTCAGGAAGATTTTCGTAAGCTTGTTTTATAATTTTTAAAGATTCCCAGATTTCCTGCTGACGAACCATAAATCTGTCATACGTATCGCCGGCGGTTCCTACAGGAATGATAAAATCAAAATCCTGATAAGAAGAATAAGGTTGTGCGACTCTTACATCATAATCTACACCTGCTGCACGTAAGTTTGGACCTGTAAAACCATAGCTTAATGCACGCTCAGCCGAGATTCCGCCTGCGCCAATGGTTCTATCCATGAAAATCCTGTTTCTTTCCAATAAAGAGCAGAATTCACCAAATCTTTTAGGAAATGTTTTAATAAAATCCTGAATAAGCTCATGGAATTTAGGATTGATATCTCTTTCAAAGCCTCCGATTCTTCCCATATTGGTTGTCATTCTGGCTCCGCAGATCTGCTCATACATATCGTAAATAGCTTCTCTGTCCTGAAACATATAAGTAAGACCTGTAATTGCGCCTGCATCCATCCCTGTAACTCCGTTGCAGATCAAATGATCTCCGATTCTAGCCAATTCCATAAGAATCACTCGGAGATAATCTACACGTTTCGGAACCTCAACACCCAAAAGTTTTTCTACCGTCATGTGCCATCCAAAATTGTTGATTGGCGCAGAACAGTAATTCATACGATCGGTAAGAGTTGTGATTTGAGTGAAGTTTCTCCTTTCAGAAATTTTCTCAAAAGCTCTGTGAATATATCCAACAGTCTGCTCAGCATGAAGAATCCTTTCTCCATCCATTGTGAGCACATTTTGGAAAATACCGTGTGTTGCAGGGTGAGTAGGTCCCAAGTTGAGGGTATATAGTTGCCCGTCAATTTGTTCCTTACTTTGGTGCTGGTTAAGTATATTAGATAATGAGTTATCTTTCATAATATTTATTGCAGATTTGATATTTAAGATTTGAAATTTTTAACTTCAAACATAAATATCGAATTTCAAATTTTATCTTCCGAACATTGCGTCGTCCTTATCCGTTCTTGTACCATCTTCAAGACGATATTCTTTCAGCATTGGATGATATCCAAGATCTTCCATATTTAAAATAGGCCTTAAATCAGGATGCCCTTTAAATTTAATTCCGTAGAAATCAAACGTTTCTCTTTCCATCCAGTTTGCTCCTGCATATAATTCGGTAAGAGAATCAACTTCTATGTTTTCTCTTGACATAAAGACTTTCAGACGAATTCTGAAATTAGTCATCATATTATGCAAATGGTAGATAACGCCTATTTCTTTTTCAGGAAATTCTGGGTAATGGATTCCACAAATATCTGTAAGAAAATTTATTTCTAAAGATGAATCCTTAAGGTAATGAATCACCTTTTTGATGTCTTCTTTTTTTATTTCAATAGTCAGCATCCCATAAGGCTCTGAACTTGAAATCACAGATTCCGGAAATTCTCTTGTTATTGCTTCTAATACAAATTCGTTCGTCATTTTTTCCGTTAATTGCTAATGTTGTAAGAATCTAACAATTTTTGATATTCGGGCATATCTCTTCTTCTGATGCTTTCGCTTTCTGCCAAAGCCTGCACCTGCATTACGCCTTCAATGATCTGCTCCGGTCTTGGCGGGCATCCGGGAACATAAACGTCTACAGGAATAATTTTATCAATTCCCTGTAAAACTGAATAAGTGTCAAAAATACCTCCGCTTGAAGCACATGCTCCGACAGCTACAACCCATTTTGGCTCAGCCATTTGAGTGTAAACTTCTTTTAAAACAGGGCCTAATTTTTTTGATATAGTTCCGCAAACCATCAACATATCTGCTTGTCTTGGCGAGAAAGAGTTTCTTTCCATACCAAATCTTGATGCGTCGTATGTTGGGTTTAATGTTGCCATAAATTCGATACCGCAACAAGAGGTTGCAAAAGGCAAAGGCCAGAGAGAAAACTTTCTTGCCATACCGACCACACTGCTCAGTTTTGTTGCGAAAAACCCTTCTCCTTCAAATCCTTCGGGAGCGGGGGCATCTGTTTTTATTATTGGTTTTTGATCTGACATTTTTGTTATTTTAAGATTTTAATTTAGATGATAAATTACGGTTGATGTTAACTTTAATTTAATCGCATTTATCTAAATTTCTTATTTAAAATTATAATCGTTATTTATCCCAGTCTAAAGCGCCACGTTTCCAAACATAGAAAAAGGCAAGAAAGAAAATCGCAACGAAAGTAAGCACGGCAAAGAATCCTTCGATACCAAATTCTCTGAAGTTTACGGCGTACGGATAAAAAAACACAATTTCAATATCGAATAGTACAAAAAGCACTGCAGTCAAGAAATATTTTATCGAGAACGGAGTCCTTGCATTTCCTTCAACGGCTACACCACATTCCCAACTTTGGTTTTTCACAGAATTCCCCTTTTTTTGCTTCGGCCCCAAAAAATGAGCTCCAAGTAAAGAAATAGCAACAAAACCTATGGCTACAGCGGCTTGTATGAGGATCGGAATATAACTTTCAGGTAAATTCATTTTTACATTATTATCTCAAGTTGCAAATTTAGGGAATAAACAAGAAAGCATGAAATTAATCAACTTAAAAGTATGATGAAATTGAGCAAAAGCAATAATTTAGAATCAATAAAAATAGCGTTTATTTCTTCATTTTTCTAAGGAGAAGAAGAGCCATAAAACCAATATAACCAAAAAGCACACTCGCATAAAGTATATTGATGATGGTATCTGTTCTGTCATCTTCTACCTGAAAAAAGACATTATAAGAGATAAATCCTGCAATCAGAACCGCAAAAAATATAAGATGTATTTTCATTTTAGAATTTTAAAGAATACGTTCTTCTTCTTTTATGGTTGACAGGATTGTAGTCTTGCCAAAGTACCTGCACGCTTTTGTTTTCTTCAAGCTCGGGATTGGTTTCTGCATATTCGATTCCCATGCTGGTGAACCGCTCATAAATTTCTTTAAAAATAATTGCCGTCACACCGCGTCTTTGGTATTCGGGATGTATTCCGATCAGATAAAAATTGGCGCGGTCATTTTTCTTTTCTGCCTGCAAAAAATGCCACCAGCCAAAAGGTAAAAGTTTCCCTTTTGCTTTTTGCAAAGCTTTTGAATAAGAAGGCATTGTAATGGCAAAAGAAATCAGCTGGTTGTTTTCGTCTACAACGCAGATTACATAGTTTTTTGCAATTAAAGGGAAGAATTTTTCACGGTATGTTTTGATCTGTTCTTCAGAAATCGGAGTGTAGGTTGAAAGGTGTTTATAAGTTTCGTCCAACAATTTAAACATCGGATTTATGAATGGTAAAATCTCTTTTTTATTTTTAAATTTTAAAACTTTGAGATTGTATTTTTCGGCAATCAGTTTGCTGAATTTTTCCACTTTTGGAGGTAAAATTTTAGGAAAATTCATTTCAAACTCCACCCATTCTTTAGCTTTTACAAGACCGAGACTTTCAATGTGTTGAGGATAATATTCATGATTGTAGATGCCAATCATTGTGGCAATTTTATCAAATCCGAAAGTCAGCATTCCCGCTTTATCAAGATTCGTAAAGCCCATCGGACCTTCAATATTATCTATTTTGTGATCTTTAGCAAAATTAATAACAGTATCAATTAAAGCTTTTGAAACTTTTTTGTCATCAATAAAATCGATCCAGCCAAAACGCACTTTTTTTATGCCGAGTTCTTTTTCTTCCTTATGATTGATAATTGCGGCAATTCTTCCTGCAATTTTATTGTTTTTGAATGCAAGAAACTGTTTTGCTTCAGAATAATTCAGCGCAGGATTTTCTTTAGGATCCCAAACCTTAATTTCATCATTAATAAAAGAAGGTACAAAATATGGGCTGTTTTTGTATAATTCCATCGGAAATTTTACAAATTGTTTTAATTCGCTAGGCGTTTTTACTTCGAGAACCGAAACTTCAGACATAGTGTTTTTAGGTTAATTCAGCACAAATATAATTAATAAATGTCAATACTTTGGCACAATTTTTACATCTGTTAATAGAATTATTTACATATTAAATTTCAAAAAAAATGACAGGTTATTATCTTATTATAGGAATCTCGATGCTAGTAAGCTGGCTGGTTTCCTCAAGATTGAAATCTAAATTTGAGTATTACTCCAACGTACATCTTAGAAATGGACTTTCAGGAAAAGAAGTGGCAGAAAAAATGTTGAAAGACAACGGAATCCATGATGTACAGGTGATATCAGTTCCCGGACAATTAACAGACCATTATAATCCTGCAGACAAAACAGTAAACCTTTCCGAAGGTGTTTATATGCAGAGAAATGCTGCAGCAGCAGCAGTTGCAGCTCACGAATGTGGGCACGCGGTACAGCATGCGGTAGGATATTCTATGTTACAACTGAGATCAAAGCTGGTTCCTGTTGTACAAATCAGCTCAAACTTAATGCAGTTTGTTATCATTGCAGGGATCGGAATTATGATAGCAACACGATCCATCGATAATCCAAATGGAAATACATTGGTATTGATGATTGGTGTTATTATGTTTGCTGCGACCACACTATTTGCTTTTATAACACTTCCTGTAGAATACGATGCGAGTAATAGAGCAATGAAATGGTTAAAAGATACCGGAACCGTAACTGAAGAAGAATTTGTAGGTGTAAAAGACAGCCTGACTTGGGCGGCAAGAACTTATCTTGTAGCGGCAATCGGATCTCTGGCGCAACTTTTATACTGGGTTTCTATTCTGATGAGTAGCCGAAGATAAATTTAGTCTTTAAATTCGAAAGAAATATATTGCATCTCAGATAGTTTTTCAGAGATGTTTTCTTTTTGGGCAGTTTTTAATGTAGCGGTAAGAATACAGTTTTCATCGGCATCAAAATTCAGTACTTTTGCATCAAATTTTGAAAGTAAGGTAAAGACCGTATTTTGTTGATTAAAATTAAAATGAATCTCTATTTCAGTTTCCAGTTCTTTAATGATAATTTCGGATTCCTCCAAAGTGATTTTTGCTGATTCTTTATAAGCTTTTACCAAACCTGAAACACCGAGTTTTGTCCCGCCATAATAACGAACGACAATAACTAAAACATTGGTGATTTCATTAGCCAAAAGCTGATTGTAAATTGGTAAGCCTGCACTTCCGGAAGGTTCTCCGTCATCATTTGTTCTGTAATTTTCACCATTTAAGCCAATTCTGAATGCGTAACAATGATGAGTTGCTTTTGGATGTTCTGCTTTTACTTTTTCTAAAGCAATTTTAAGTTCAGTTTCATTATTTACCGGATAAGCAAATCCGATGAATTTACTTCCTTTTTCTTTTAAAAGAATATTTTCAACGGGTTGATTTATGGTTTTATATTCGTGCATTTTACAAGCCTCTACATTGTGTTTTTATGAAATTCAATAATATTGTCTCTGAAATTTTTCGTTTCAAAAGGAATGTGTTCAAATTTCGGAGCTTTTGTCCCGTTTCCGATCGTTAATTCTTTATTTTTTATGACAAGAGTTTCATCCCACAAACCGGCATTGATAAACTGTTGCAGCACCAAACTACCGCCTTCCACAATCACAGATTGAATCTGCAATTCATATAGTTTTTTAAGGAGCTTTTCAATGAAATCTTCACGTTCGGTTTTTATAAATCTTATATTTCCTTCTTCAGAATTTTTAACAGAATTAAAAATCCAGGTTTCAGCTTCATGATTATAAATATTGTAATCTTTTGGTACTTTCAAATCAATATCAATTAAAATTCTGATAGGATTTCTTCCTGTAATTTCTCTTGTTGTCAAACTCGGATTATCGCGAAGAGCCGTCATTGTACCGATCAGAATTGCATGCTCGTTATTTCTTAATTCGTGTACATATTGTTTTGTGAGAGAATTGCTGATTTGTTGCGGCTTAAAATCTTTATCCATAAATCCGTCATTGGATTGTGCCCATTTCAGGATTATATAAGGCCTTTTCTTTTCGTGATAAGTAAAAAATCTTTTATTCAATTCAATACATTCTTTCTCTAAAACGCCAGAAAGAACTTCAATTCCGGCATCCTGAATGATCTTTTTTCCTTTTCCGTTCACTTTATCATGAGAATCCATTGCTCCGATCACGACTCTTTTAAATCCTAATTCTTTGATCTTTAAAGCGCAAGGTGGGGTTTTTCCGTAATGAGCGCAAGGTTCGAGCGAAACATAAATTGTAGATTCCGGAATCAGACTTTTATCCGCAACTGAATTAATAGCATTGATTTCAGCATGATTTTCTCCGGCTTTATGATGATAACCTTCACCGATTATTTTTCCGTTATAAACAATCACGCTTCCGACCAAAGGATTCGGGTAGGTATTTCCGACTGCTTTTTGAGCCAGCTCGATACATCTTCTTATGTAAAATTCGTCCTGCATATGATGAAAAAAGCGAAGACAAATTTCTTTGCTTCGCCTTTGTTTAATTGTATTATATTTTTTAGTCTCCCGAAATAATATTGTGAAGATTCTGTTTCAAAGTCTCCAAATGAGCCTTTTTGTCATCAATCGTATTATAAGTATCCCTTAATAAAGGATTTTCTCTTGATGGCTTATTGAAGAACGACAAATTATTCTCCAGTTTTACAATTTCGGATTCAAGATCTGAAATCTGATTCTTAATTTTTCTTGCCTTATCTGTCAATTGATTTTCAGAAAGTCCTTCTTCTTTCAGCTCAAGTTCATTGATTTTATTAAGCTTTAGTTTTTCTCTTAAAGTTTTGTTGAATTCAGAATTGATGGCGATTTTATCTCTTGGTACTTTCCCGATATTATTCCACGAAGTTTTGATGTTTTCAATCTTCTCGATGCTTCCTTCTTCGTCGGTAATCGTTTTCAGCTCTTCAAGAATCTCTTTTTTAAGCTTATAATTTTCTTTCCAGTTATCGGTAGAAGCATTGCTTTTTTCTCTGTAATTATTAAAGAAAGTATTGCACGCTTCACGGAATTCATCCCAGATTTTATTAGTCATGCTTTTTGGAACGTGGCCGATCTTTTTCCAGTCTTCCTGAAGTTTTTTGAATAATGCCACCGCAATATCCCAATCTTCGGAAAGCATATTGTCTTTAGCCGTCTGGATTAATTTTAATTTTTCCTCCAGATTTTCCTGCTGCGAACCTTTTAATGATTTATAATAATTGTTTTTTGTTGTATTAAAAGCTCTTAATGTCGTTTTAAAATCATTCCAGTTGTTGTTGGATAATTTTCTTGGCACGCTTCCTATTTTTAAAAATTCGGAACGTAGCTCTTCAACTCTTTTAATAGCATTTTGCCAATATCCGTGGTTTGGAGTTTCCTTCGGTTCAGACATTTTTTTGATCTCGGCAATGATCTCGTTTTTCTTTTCAAGATTGGCGTTTTGCTCAGATTCTATTGCTGCCGAAAGCTCAGATTTTCTTTCGTGAATTTTATTGGAAATCTCTTTAAATTCTTCCCACGTTTTTTCACGGAATTCTTCAGATACAGGTTCGGCTTCTTCTTTCCAAAGTTTATGAAGATATTGTAATTCGTTTAATGCTTTTTGTACGACAGGCTCATTTTCCAGTTCTTTGGCGCGGGCAATGATGTGCTGTCTTTTTTCAAGATTGTGGCTGTATTCCTGCTCCAGAAATTCCTTATTTAGATCCAGCATCTGATAAAACTGATTCAGATGATGAAAATAATTATTATTAAGAATTTTAAATTCAGATTTGGCCACTTGACCGGCTTTTGACCATTCTTCTTTGATCTCACGGATCGATTTGAAAAGATTGGTTCCCGGTTCAGAATTGGTATAAAGATTTTTCAGCCTTTCGATAAGGTCCTGGCGATGCTCAAGATTTTTCTTTTGCTCAACTTCCTGTCCTTTTTGGTAATCATCATGTTTTTCTCTGAAAATATGGATCAGAGCAGAAAGTCTCGATTGCAAAGGATGCTCATAACTGAAGTTTTCAGGAGCGTTTCCGGCTTCTGTATATTCGTGTTTCTTTTCTTCTATTTCATCATGAATGGCGTGATTTGCTTTCTCTTTTAATGCATTGAATTTTTTATAATTTTCCCCTGCATTATTAGAATTAATGATCTTTTCCATTTCTTTGAGCGTATCAGCAAGAGAAAGATCAACTTCTTCCACATGATTTTCTTCGGAATGTTCAGTTTCTTCTTCGGGTGTATTTTCTTCGTTTGAAGGTTTATTTTCTGATGTTTCCTGTTGAGTTTCCTCGGGAGAAATCTTATTTTCTTCGTTTTCAGAAAGATTGTTTTCTGTAGTCATAGCAAATCTTTTATGTGAGTGGCGTTAATATCTTTTAAATATAGCAAAAAAGCCAAATAAGGCACTAATTTATGCTATTTTTTTTTATTATTCCAAATTTCCCAGGCTTTTTCTGCCTGCTGTTCAAGCATGTAATATCCATTCACTGTTTTTGCTCCTTTTTCTGATGAATTAATGATGAATTTGCTGTAATTCGGATTGTAAATAAGATCAATCACCAAATGCTCTTTTGAAAGGCCATCAAAAGGAAAATTCAGGCATTCTTCGGTATTTGGGAATGTACCGACGGGTGTGCACTGAATAATGATTTTGTGTTTTTTTACAGTTTCGATGTCTAAATTTTCAAAATTGATTTCAGAGTTTCTTGAAACAGTTTTTGATGAAATTCCGTTTTTATCCAATACATATTTCACTGCTTTTGCAGCGCCTCCATTTCCCAAAATCAAAGCAGAATCCTGATGCGGTTTTTTATGGATTAATAAAGTTTTTTCAAAACCGAAAGCATCGGTATTATAACCTATTTTTTTACCGTTTTCAATTAAAACGCAATTCACGGCTCCTATTTTTTTTGCTTCATCGCTTAATTCGTCCAGATAATCGATGATTTTTTCTTTATAAGGAATAGTCACATTGAATCCTAAAATCCCGGAATCTGAAAACAGGTTTTCAATCTCATTGATTTCTTTCAGATCAAAAATATCGTACGAGAAATTATTCAGCATCAGCTTTTGAAATTTATCTTCAAAGTATTTTTTAGAAAAAGAATAAGAAATATTTCTGCCGACAAGGCCAAGTTTTTTATTGGAATCCATACATCAAAAATAAAAAAAAGACCGAAAAAACGGTCTTTAAATTTAAAATATTTTATTTGATTAATCTACAATGAATTTTGTAGAATTGTTATCGGTTTTAAGAATGTAAGTTCCTTTTTTAATTCCGTAAATATTGATTTTATCAGCTTTTCTGAAAGGACTTTCGATGGTCTGAATAAGCTTTCCTGAAAGATCATAAATTTCAGCTTTAAGGATTTTGTTCAGATTTTCACCTTTCACAAAAAGTTCGTGGTTTTTTACCGGATTTGGATAAACGCTGAATGATTTTTCTTTTGTTGATTCTACGGCTCTTAATGTGCTGTAGCATGTCCAGCTAAGATCATCAATAGCCACTCTGTTTCCACTGATAGGATTGATAAGTTTTACGCTTACATTTCCTGGAACATTGATATTAATTGTGGTGGTTGTTACTGTTGAACTGTACGGAATTGCTCCTACAACTACGCCGTTTACTTCAACATTAAGATTATTTGAAGATCCCGAATACTTCAATTGAGTGGTAACCGTCAAGCTTTGAATGCCTCCAGAAACAGTTGTGCTCGTAAGATTTCCGTTTCTGATTGTTATTGCTTTTCCGTTGATTGTCTCATCTGTTCTTGCATCTGTGGCCGTCCAGGTAATATTATTGTTTGTCCAGGTTCTGGTTCCATAAGTGTTTCCTGTTGATGGAATTTTAGAAAAATCTTCAGTTCCGCAGCTTCCACCAACAGGTCCTGAAAGTGTAGTTCCGGTAGCGGTATTACTCTGCTGCGAAGAATTGCCTGCTGCATCATTAGCAATAATACGGAAAGAATACGTCGTTGCTGGAGTTAAATTCTGAATTGTTGCAGTAGTTCCGGTAACTGTAGAATGCAATGTTCCGTTTACATAAATTGAATAGCTTGTTACTCCAACATTATCAGTCGATGCAGTCCAGCTTAATGAGATCGAGCTTGAAGTTGGGTTGTTGGCAACAAGATTCGTTGGAGTTGTCGGAGCCTGCGTATCGGTTGACTGAGTTCCCCAAACCAAATTTACAAATGAAGGATTATCAATGTACGGATTTCTGTTTCCCTGAAAAGTGTACGAAGCATTGTTTCTGGAAACCTCAACCGGCGATACCGGATCTGCTGCATGCCATGCCAAAAGCTGGTTTAGTTGCCAAACCTGTAATCCGGGATAAGCAGAATTTCCAAGCATATTTCCTGAACCAAAACCTGATAATTGAGTTTCATATCTTGTTACAAAATAAAATACCATTCGGGCAACGTCACCTTTGAATTCATCAATCGGCTCAAATACCGTCCCTGAATATCCCGACGATACAGAATTTCCTCTTTTAGAGCCATTTTCAGATGTATAATCTGCTGTTCCTACTTTTCCGAAAGGAAAATTAGATCTTATTCCATTTACTTTTCCATCGGTTGCTCTTATGAAATGAACATCAGATTTCATCGGAAAAGCTTCATTAAATAAACTTTGCGGCACGATGTGCTCTCTGTTATAGCAATCGCCTTCGTTGGAATAAGTTCCGCATTGGTCTGTAGCTACTGTATAGTTGTAAGGATCTGCTGCTGAAGGTCTTTCGGAATAGATATCCAGAATAGTTCCATCATTTTCATAGAAATAATCTCTGTCTGTTGTTTGGTAGGCAATCCATAAACCGCCATAACCCAAATCCTGATGACCGTTTGTAATTATTGTTTTTAACTGGCTTTTTAGCTGCGCACCTGTAAGGCCGGCTGTTCCATTATAATAATTAGCCGGAGCTTGTGCAAAAGCATTAATGAATAAAATGCTTAGTAAAAAAGAAAAGAATTTTTGTTTCATTTTTGTAATATTTGAAACCAAAAATACAAAAAAAGTAAACCGTACGATGTTAATTTTTAGTAATATAATCTTTACTAATTTTTGAAAAGAACCAGGAAATTGAAATGCCAAATACAGAAGCAGTCGCGGCTACGATAAAATAATTTTTAGCAACAATCTTTACAGGGAATGGCAAATCTTCAACCGCTTTGAAGAATTCTGTATAAAGCTGAAACAGGCATAAAATACTTCCTAGAATCAAACCTGAAATAATTCCCAAGACAACAATTAAAATGCCTGTATAAAAGTAAGTTTTTCTAAGATGACTCAACGGAAAGCCTAATGAAATCAATGATTTTGCTTGTTGTTTTTTGTCAAGCTGCAAAATAATAATTGCACCAGCCAAATTAAAAGTAGTAATAAAAATCACCAAAGCAAAAATAAGATAAATAAAAAGCTTTTCGGTATTGATCATTTTCCAGAAAGCTGCATTTTCTTCCTGTTTTGTTTTTATTTCAACGCCTTTACCAAGCGACGAAAGTAAATTTTGTTTTACCTGATCTGTTTTTTCGGGATTTTTAAGCTTAATTACAATTTGATAAGCAGAATTTTTTGGCAAATCCAGTAATTGTTCGGACATCTCGATCGGCGCAATGATATAATTGTTGAGCTGATCATTTCCCTGAAAAACTCCTGTTACAAGAATTTCTTTTTTATTGTAGATATCTTCCTCTTTGTTGATGATTCCGGTCCCGGATTTCGGCATAAAAACGGTAGCAAAATCAGTCGATGTATCCACCGGAATTGATAATCTGTTATCCAACGAATACTCCATTATTACTTCATTCGAATATTGGAAGCTTGGATATTTACCGTAAAAAATAGCTTTGTTGATAGGATTTACCTTAATATAAGCCGAATCTACACCTCTTAAATAAGCAATATCACCTTTTCCAGCATAGTTCAGATACACTTTTTCTTCGATAAGCCTGGAAAAATTTGAAACTTCTTTATTGTTTTTTAAAACAGTATTGATTTTATTTAAATCTTTAATGGTTTTCCCGGAAGTGCTTTTAATCGTCAAATCAGCATGAAGATTCGAAATGAGGTTTTGATTAAAAACTTCCAAACCTGAAAAAACAGAAATAATGACAAACATTGCAGCCACAGCAACACTCATCGCTCCAACCGCAAGCCACGTTATAAACGTAACGGCCGTGCTTCCTTTTTTGGATAAAAGGTAACGTGATGCTATATAAAATGCAATATTCTTCAAGATTTTCTACAAAACAGGATTGTCGCCTTCGCCTCTTAATTCTTTTTCAAGTCTTTCTACATCATCCAAAGCAGTATCCAGGTAGAAATTCAGCTGCGGAATTATCCGAACCTGCTTGCCCATCTTCTGACCCAGAAAATTTCTGTATTGGGCTTTGTTTTCCTCGATTTCTTTCATGATTGAAGGTCGAAATTCTTGTGGGAAAATGCTTAAATAAATTTTGGCAATCCCCAAATCCGGTGTCACTTTCACGTCCGAAACAGAAACTAAAAAACTTTGTTTGCTTTCTGCCGATTGTTTGCGGAAAAGCTCTGCGAAATCTTCCTGTATTATTTGTGCTACTTTTCTTTGTCTGTTACTTTCCATAAGTTCTGCAAATTTACTATTTTTGTTTGAATTGATACTTCGAAAAATTGGTCGTTGTATCAAAATTACAATTTAATTATTTTAATATATTTATGAAATTAGAACATATTGGTATTGCCGTAAAATCTTTGGGACTTTCTGATGAGCTTTTTGAAAAACTTTTAGGCAAAGAATCATATAAAAAAGAAACTGTAGAAAGGGAAGGTGTGATAACTTCTTTTTATGAAACCGGGGAAAGTAAAATAGAGCTTTTAGAAGCAAGTAACCCTGAAAGTCCGATTTCGAAATTTATTGATAAAAAAGGGGAAGGCATTCATCATCTGGCTTTTGGCGTTGATAATATTAAGAATGAAATAGAAAGATTAAAAAATAATGGTTTTCAGTTTATCTCCGAAGAGCCTAAAGAAGGCGCTGATAATAAATTGGTTATTTTTCTTCATCCTAAATCTACAAACGGAGTATTGGTGGAACTTTGCCAAGAAAAACCATAAAAAATTTTGTAGTGAAAGAAATTTTACTATTTTTGCAATCACAAAATTTAACCAAATTTTGAGGTCCTATAGCTCAGTTGGTTAGAGCACCTGACTCATAATCAGGTGGTCCCTGGTTCGAGCCCAGGTGGGACCACTTTTAATTAACACTTACAGAAATGTAAGTGTTTTTTTATTGTAAAGTAAATGTGCAGAAATATTTATCATTAATGTAATTCATTTACAAAGGTTACAAAATCTAATTTCCAAATTATACTTATAGAAAATTAAAAAATAAACCGCAGAATTGATGAAGATAATTTTGGCAAATAAATTGTTACATGTTTGAGGAAGCTATGATTATTTCAATTTATCTATAACCATTTTAAATTATTATTATGAAAAATTCAATTTTAGCTATTCTAGCGGTTTTTGCTATGGTGGCATGCAAAAAAAATGAAACTACAGATGTAAACAATTCTGTTGACAGTCCGGAAGTGATGACTGCTCCGGCTGATTCAGGTATGACGATGAATGATTCTACCGCGATGTCGAACACCAATAATGCGGCAAATTCCTTAAGCGACCAGGACAAAAAATTTGCTGATGCCGCCGCAAGGGGTGGAATGATGGAAGTAATGATGGGGCAACTTGCTGCGAGTAATGCGACCAATGCAACTGTAAAGGCGTTGGGAGAAATGATGGTCAAAGATCACGGTAAAGCCAACGACGAACTCAAAACCTGGGCATCTACAATTGGCTACACTTTACCAACCAGTTTAGATGCTGAAAAACAGAAAAAATATGATGATTTGAAGGCGAAAAAGGGAGCCGAATTCGATCGTATGTATACTGATCTTATGGTTAGTGATCACAAGAAAGATATTGAGGAATTCAAGAAAGAAGCTTCAGGTGGTTCAGAAACTTCATTGAAATCTTTTGCAAGTAAAACTCTTCCAACTTTAGAACATCATTTAATGGAATCTGAAAAAGCGAAAAAGGCAGTAAAATAAAGTGCTTAAAAAATAAATACGTTACGAAAGAGTTCAACAAAGAAAGACCTGGATTTAATCTGGGTCTTTCTTATAGCAATTTTTAATAATTAAATTTCTCACTAATAGTTTTTAAGAAATTTTAGAAACTTCAATGAAATATCCAACTTTTTTGGTATTTTTGGTAAAAAGGATAAATATGATGGTAAGCAAAAAATGGTTAATTGGAATTATTTGCGCAATCGATTGCATTTCATGTGTTGATGTTGTAAAGGCACAAAATTTAATACAGATTAAAAATACTCAGAACTTTTCCAGATCTGAAGTTGTTTCAATTCCTGCTAAAAGTTTAAAAACTTTTTTAAGTCACAATAAAGAAGCCGATCTCAGAATTAAAGACCCGCAAAATAAATATTTAACCATACAATGGATTGATTATAATGGAGATGGTAAAAATGATGAATTATTATTTCAGGTAAATATTGATGCTAAAAAAACAAATACTTACACAATCCTTGCCGACGCAGAAACTCAGGTTCCTGAAAGCAAACTTACAACATTTTCCAGATTGGTTCCCGAGCGTGCCGATGATTACACCTGGGAAAATGATAAAATTGCATTCAGGGTTTATGGTCCGAAAGGGCAACGGGAAGCTTTAGCCAAAGTAAAAGGAAGCACACTTTCTAGCGGAGTTGATATTTGGTTTAAAAGAACAGATCAACCGATAATCAACAAATGGTATCAGGGATATCTTTCAGATCCTATGTTTTATCATAAAGATACAAGAGGTGAAGGTTACGATCCGTATCATGTCGGAGACAGCCGCGGAACGGGAGGCATCGGAGTTTGGAAAAATGACAGTTTGATGGTTTCTCAAAATTTTGCGGCTTCCAAAACCATTGCTGAAGGTCCTTTGAGAACTGTTTTTGAATTAACTTATAATCCGTGGAGTGAATTTGGAATTCGTGAGACAAAAAGGATTTCTTTAGATTTAGGATCTAATTTTTCTAAATTTGAATCTACTTTTGAATCAGAAAAACAGGTTCCCAATTACGCTATAGGAATTACTTTACACAAAAATGAAGGTGAAGTAAAACTCAACAATAAAAACGGATGGTATCTTCATTGGGAAAAGATTGATGATGCGTTTGTAGGCGAAGGAATCGTTGTAGAACCAAAAATTGTAGAAAAAGCTTGGGCAAGAAAATCAAATGTTCCCGACCAAAGTAATTTGTTGGTTGTCGTAAAACCTCAAAAAAAACTGACTTATTATGCAGGATTTGCATGGCAGAAAAGCGGACAAATACAAACTCGTGAAGATTGGGAAAAACTGCTGCAGAAGCAATCACAAATTATTGCGAATCCTTTAATTATTAAATTCAAATAAAATAAATGATCAATTTAAAAATATATTCATCATTGTTTTGTTTGGCGACAATATCTTTTTCGGCTCAGGTGAAAGATACATTAGCGGAAAAAATGATGATTTACCAGCTTCCAAACGGTGGTTGGGGAAAACACACAAGTGACAAAAAAAATGTTGATTATACTTTAAAAATAGACACCAAGCTTTTAAAAATAATTAAAGAAACCAATAATGATTTTGCAACGATTGATAATAATGCAACTTCAAGAGAAATTAATGGTTTATTAAAAGCTTTTCAAAACACAAAAAATCCGGAATATTTAAGATCCGCAGAGAAAGGAATTCAGTATTTGCTTACAATGCAATATGAAAATGGCGGTTTTCCTCAATATTATCCGAATACGTCGATTTACAGAAAACAGATCACTTATAATGATAATGCGATGATTAATGCATTAACCGTTTTGTACAACACTGCAGAAGAAAAAGAGGCTTTTGCAGCTGTTGATTCCAAATTAAAAGAAAAATCTAAAATTGCTTTGCAAAAAGGGATTCAATGTATTCTGAAAACTCAGATAATGCAAAATGAAAACCTTTCAATCTGGGCGGATCAATATGACGAAATCACGCTTCAACCCGAAAAAGCAAGAGCTTTTGAGCCAGTTTCTTTAGCAACAGCAGAATCGGCAACGATTGTGAAATTTCTTATGATGCAGACTCTGAATCCGGACATTGAAAAGTCAATACGTTCCGCTGTAAAATGGTTTAAAGAAAATGATATTGAAGGATATAGCTACAGCATGACAAAAGAAAACGGAAAGGCAGAAAGAAATTTGATTGCCGACAAAAATTCAGTTGTTTGGGCAAGGTTTTATGATATTAATAACAACAAACCTATTTTCGGAGATCGTGACGGAAGTGTAAAATATAATTATAATGAAGTTTCCGAAGAGCGCCGAAATGGTTACAGCTGGTACGGAGAATGGCCTGCAAAACTGATCAGCAACGAATATCCGAAATGGCTGAAAAGAAATAAGATTTCTGAATAAAACTTAAAATCCTGATGCGAAAACATCAGGATTTTATTTTGCTAAAAAGTAGTTTTTGTAAAGTTAAATTATTTATTAATTAACGTTTTAAGCCAGTCTGAACATAGCTTTTTCCAATTGTCGGTCAATTCGGTTTTATTGGTAATTCCGATTCTGTGCTCACCTTCAGGGAAAATAAATAATGCTCCTTTCACCTTATTTTTTGTCATTGCCTGATAATAAAGAATACTGTTCATCGCAGGAACTGTTTTATCATTTTGAGCATGAAGTAAAATTGTTGGCGGTGTTTTTTCGGTCACACGATTCTGCATAGAATATTCGCTTATTTTTTGTGGCGATGCGTTATCACCAAGCAAACTGTTGCGGCTTCCAACATGTGCAAATTCACCCAAATCGATAACAGGAGAAACTAAAATCGCAAAATCCGGAACGGTAGGAATATTTTCCCAATCTCCTTTTAATTCCGTAAAATCTGTTGCAATATTGCTGACGGACGCAGCCAGATGTCCGCCTGCGGAAGTTCCGATTACTCCAACCTGATCCGGCGAAATGCCATATTCTAAAGCATTCTTTCTGATGTATTTTATAGCCGCCTGAATATCCTGCAACGGAGCAATTTCTCTTTGCTTAAGATCGGGCGAAGTCGGAAGTCTGTAATTTAAAACGAAAGCAGAAATCCCTAAAGTATTGAACCATTTTGCTATTTGAAAACCATTCAGATCATAAGTAAGCTTGTAATATCCGCCACCTGGAATGATGATGACAGCCATCTTTTTTCTGTCTTCTTTCGGAGGCAAAAAAGCAAAAAGCTCGGTTTCTTTTATTTGTACAATTCTGCCATCTTTTTCTTCGGTTTTGAGTTTCAATCCTTTGGAATTGGGCATTTGTCCTTTTGGCCAAACATTAATTTTTTCCTGTGCTGATAATTGACCAAAAATCAAAATTATTAAGACGAAAATCGATTTTTTCATTTATTTTAAAATTTAGTTTATGTTGGCTAATCGCAAAGGCGCAAAGTTTCTAAATTATCTATGTTTTAAGGCGCAAGAAAATTAAAGATTTTCAGTTATTCAGTGTAAAATTTTATCGGAGATAAAATCCTTGCGCCTTAATTTAAATGTTGCATATTAAAAACTTGCGTCTTTGCGTTTTTAACTATTTAAGAATTAAGAAATCCTCTCTAAACGGAGTAAAAGCATCAATCAATTGGCCTTCTTCCAGACATTTTACACCGTGAAAAATATTAGGCTGTGCAAAAAATCCATCACCCTTCTCCAAAACTTTTGTTTCACCGTCAACAGTCACTTCAAATTTTCCTGAAGCAACGTAAGTGATTTGAGAATGAAAATGCTGATGTAAAGCACCGATCGCATCTTTCTCAAATTTTACAATAACCATCATTACCTGAGAATTGTATCCCACAAATTGTCTGGAAACACCGCCGCCCAAGTTTTCCCATTCTGAATTGCCGTCGAAAAACGACTCTTTTTTGAAATTCATTTTTATGATTTTTGTGTTTGTTATTCTGAATAAACGAAGTGTAGTGAAGAATCTTTTTAATTATTTAGAATCATCTTTATTTGTTGAGATTCTTCCTTCGTCAGAATGACAAACTAATTGTTTATTTCTTTCTCGTTGATTTTAAATTTTTTTTATCTGTGAAACAAGCGAGAGAATTATTTAATATACTTTTCTAAACCAATTTTTAAATCTTTCAAAGAGCTTAAAGCCAGTTTTGCAACAGTTTCAGCTCCCAATCTCGACAAATGCGTATCATCCGATTTTCCTTTTGGGAAATATGCATTTTCGCCTTCTTTGAAATGCAGGTGAAGCAGTTTTGATTTTTCCGGGCCGTTGGAAATTTCCATTTGTTCGGTCAATAATTGCATGTCTACAAAAGCAACTTTCATATCATTAGCAACCATTCTCACAACCAATGGATAATCTGTATGAGTATCAATTAAAACTCCGTTTTCGTTAAAATTTCTTCTAACAATTGAAGTCATCAAAATCGGAGTTGCACCTTTTGCTCTGGTTTCCTTCACGTATCTTTCCAGGTTGGCTCTGTATTGTGTATGAGGATTGGTAAACTTTGTGGAATCTTTCACTTTCTGATCATTATGACCAAACTGAATGATTACAAAATCACCTTTTTTAAGCTGTTTCTCAACTTTGTCCCATCTTCCTTCTGTCCTGAAACTTTTTGAGCTTCTTCCGTTCATTGCGTGATTCTGAACTTCGATTCCGCTGGTTAAAAATTGTGGTAAAACTTGTCCCCAACCGTGTTCCGGATTTTTGTCAGGATTGTCTTTGTTTGACATTGTAGAATCGCCGATCAAGAATAGGGTTGGTTTTTTCTGAGCTAAAACAATGGTTGAAATTACAACGCTCAGCACTAAAAGTATTTTTTTCATTTTTAAATTAATATTTACTAGATGCTTCGACTCCGCTCAGCATGACATCTCTAATACTAACTGCATTGATTAGCTGCATTTTTGTCACGGTGTTATGCTGAGCGAAACATCTTATTATGTTAGTTGATATAATTGCTCATTACCAATTACTTATTACTCATAATTGGATTCCAGTCTCCAAAAATATTTTTAATTGTATAATTTTTTACTTCCTTTTTCGTCAGCTGATGTGACCAAGGAACTCTTTGAGTGATATTTCCTCCTTCTCCTTTGCTTCCATATTCAGCATAATAAGCGGTTTTGTCTTTATCGGGAAACATTTTATCGCCTTTCCAGGCATTCCAGCCTTCAGGAACAATGTGATTATCCATTTCGGTATTGATGAATACTGTTTTTGCAAACGCTCTCCAAGGTCTTCCCAGAAAAACTTTTGTAATTCCTTCTTTTGCGATCAGTTTACAGTCGAAGAAAACGTAGCCGTACTTTTTTGATTCATCAGTTGAAGCCGCTGTAATATACGAATTGGTCATGCTTTTTATGACGCAGCTTTTAAAAACAACCGTTGCCGAACCGAAAATAAAGTCTGTCGTTCCTTCGATATAACAATTCTCATAATATTGTCTGCTGTGATTTCCGCCTGTGTAAACCGTGTCCTGACAACCAATAATTTTAGAATTTTTAATCATAAAACGATCGCCTTCCACATGAAGCGAAACGGCTTGTCCTTCGTTGCAAGAACTGTTTTGAATGGTAAGATTAGCAATTTTAATATCATCAGCCATTACCAAAAGCGTGTACGAATTGAAAGTCGTCATTTTTTCATTATCAGCATCTATTTTACCGGAATGATCATTGTTGGTAATGATCGTATTTTCCTGATTTTCGCCTTGTAAAATGATTTTATGTTTTGTGGACGAAATGACTATCTTTTCATTATAAACTCCCGCTTTTATTTTAATTAAAACTTCTGAAGGCCCAAAATCTCTTACAGAATTGATCGCTTTCTGAATTGCTGCAAAATCTCCACTTCCATCTTTTGAGACCGTAATTGTGCGGTAAGGAGAATTCTGCGCCCACAAAAATTGAGCGAAAAACATAACGAATATTAAAAAAAACTTCTTCATAAAGGTTATTTTAAATTTTTATCTAAAAACTGAATGGTCAAATTCAATGTTTGTGTAAACCAAGGTTCTGCGCTCCAAAATGAATGCGGTGAATCTTTAATTTCATGAAACTCTGTCGGAATATTAAAACTTTTCAGTTTTTTCATCATATCATCTCTTCCCGCATGGAAGCGTGGCTGTGAAGAATTGATGAATAGAGTAGGAGGCGTGTTTTTATCAACAAATTCCAAAGGCGAAGCTTCTGTCCAGTTTTTTAAATTGACATTTCTGTCGCCGCCAAGCCAGTAAGCTGCGTAAGTACTTTCTTCGGCTTCAGGATGAATGAATGAAACAATTCCGTCAATATTTATAATGGCTTTGATCTTATTTTTAGATTTTACACCGACCAAAGTTGCAATCTGAGCTCCTGCCGATTCGCCTGAAATTGCAATTTTTTTAGAATTTAATGAATATTTACTTTTATTCTTTTTTAAATATTTTATGGCGTTTTCTACATCATCAATTGCTGCCGGATATTTTGCAGAGTCTGCCAATCGATAACCGACGGCGATGGCAACATAACCTTTAGCCGCCAATTCCTGAGCCATAAACTTTTCATTTTCCTTACTTCCCGAAATCCAGCCGCCGCCATGAACCAAAGCAATTCCCGGATGTTTTTTTGTCTTATCGAGCGGATAATAAATATCTGCCTTCAAAAATAAACCGTTGATATTGGCATATTCCACATTTTTATCAATTCCGATATTTGCGGGAACTGGCCTGTTCAGCAGAGTAATAAACGGATGCTTTTTTTTAAGTTTTTCGTAAGTCGCTTCGTTGGTGTAAGGAGTTGCATTCGGCCGTTGAGTCTGGCCGAATGCTTTTGCTCCTACAAAAAAAACAAAAAGAAAATATAGTTTGCGAAAACTCATATTAAATAAATTATTTAACTGCGTTTTTTGCGATTTCTTTTGAAATGCTAAGTTGCTCGCCTTTTACATCTTTCGGGAGTTTTACCGCTGATGTTTTATTTCCCAACACTTTAATTGTTGGCTTTTGAACAGATTCCAACTGAAGAGTTGAAAGGTCAATATTTTTACTGTTGTAAATGACAGCACCGGTTCCTTCACTGTATTTCAGCTTTACATTTTTTAAAACAATTCCGTCTGCATCAACTATTGTTAAAGCTTTTTTAGTCTCAAATTGAGAATCTTCAATGACAATATTTTTGATATTCATTTCAGCCAAACCATTGATGGTAATCGCTTCGTAAGAATTAACTGCATTGATGTTTTTAAAATAAATATTTCTGAAAATAGGCGTTTCTTCAGTTACCGGGAATGTTTTTTCGGGAGCTTTATTCCCTTCCTCTTTTTGCCCGTCTTCCAAAACCGGAGAAGCTCCTTCGTAGAACATATTAAATCCAATCGTCTGAGTTGGAATATTGATCATATCGATGTTTTTTACATAAATGTTTTCAACCACACCACCTCTTCCACGAGTTGTTTTGAAACGAAGACCGATATCAGTTCCAATAAATGTACAATCTGAAACATGAATATTTCTCACACCACCAGACATTTCACTGCCGATCACAAAACCTCCGTGACCATGATAAACCACATTATTTTTGATGATTACGTTTTCTGTTGGCATTGCTCTTTTTCTTCCGTCTTCATTTTTTCCTGATTTAATGCAAATCGCATCATCACCAACATCAAAAGTATTGTCGTAAATCAAAACATTTTTACAAGATTCCAAATCTACACCGTCACCATTTTGAGAATACCACGGATTTCTTACCGTAAGATTTCTTAAAATAACATTTGAGCACATCAAAGGATGTAAATTCCAGGCCGGAGAATTCTGAAAAGTTGGTCCGTCAAGAAGAACTTTATCGCAACCCACGATACTTACCATTACCGGACGAAGGAAATCTTTTACAGATTCAAGTTCAGATTTTGAAATTTTATCGGGAACATTGAAACTGGAGCTGCTTTCAAATCCTTTTTTATAGCTTTCTGAAGGATACCATGTTTTTCCGTCCTTAGAAACAATTCCGCCTGAAGCTACAATCTGTTTCCATTGAGATTCTGCAACTTTACTTTTTTTAACTGCTCTCCACGCATCGCCGCTTCCGTCGATCACACCTTTTCCGGTGATGGCAATATTTTTTGCATTTTTTGCTGAAATCGGAGACTGGCAACGAATAGTATTCAAGCCTTCAAAACTTACGTCTACCAAAGGATAATCGTTTTTATCTTTACTGAAAACTACAAATGCGCCTTCTTCAACATGCAGATTGATATTGCTTTGCAAAACGATAGGCCCGGTTAGCCACATTCCTCTTGGGACAACCAGCTTTCCGCCTCCTTTTTTCACCAAAGCGTCAATTGCTTTTTTAAAAGCTTCTGTATTTTTTATTTTCCCGCCAGCAATACCTCCAAATTGTGTGATGGAAACTGTATTTGCCGGAAAAGAAGTTTCTGTTACCTGAGGCATTTTAAATTCAATATCCTTATAAATATCTATGTTTTGTGACTGCGCTTGTCCCGAAAACATCATGGCTAAAACGATACCAACAATTTTAAAAGACTTCTTCATTATTTTTTATTTAGTAGTTTTAATTATATTTTTAAATTCTGTGAAAACCATTTGCGCTACCGCTTTTGCACCTTCAGGCTGAAAGTGTGTATTGTCTTTCTGGCCTTTTGGATATGCTTCATAAACTCCTTCCGGAAGGTTCATAAAATAATGACTGGTTGTAAATTCCTGTCCTTTTTGTGTGAAAAAATCCATCGACAATTTATTCAAATCAATATAAGGAATGCTCATTTCTTTGGCAATATCGATCGGAGCCTGCCAATATTCTCCATGTACATTTTCAAGTTTCCCATCTTTCCACGGATAATTTCTTGCAACAGGAGTTACGATGATTGGTTTTCCTCCTTTCTGTAAAGTCTGAGTTACAAATAATCTCAAAAATTCTTTATACCCTTCAATATTTACGTAACGTTCTGTATGTTTTTCTGATGCGTCGTTGTGACCGAATTGCATTAATACATAATCATTTTTTTGAAGATTTTCATAAACATATCGCCATCTTCCTTCCTGAAAAAAAGTTCTGGTACTTCTTCCGCCATGTGCTCTGTCAATGATTTTCACAGAATCTTTTAATGCTGAAAAAGCTTTCAAACTGTCATTCACAAAAAACGGCTGAAAAACCTGCCCCCATCCTGTGATCGGATAACGAACTTTCATATAATCTTTTCCGGGCTCGTAATCTCCGGTGTAATCTGCCATTGTAGAATCGCCGATGAGGTAAATATGAGCAACTTTTTTATTATGTTTTGGCGTTACTTTTTGAGCATTATCCTGTGATTTGCATGCAGACAAAAGCAAAACGACAAATAAAAATGAAACTATATTAAAGACTTTTTTGTTCATGCCTAATTTTATGTTGTTGGTAATCGCAAAGGCGCAAAGATTTAAGTTTAATGATGTTTAAGGCGCAAGAAAATCAAATATTTTCAGCAAATTTTACAGTGTTAAATTTTATCGAAGATAAAATCCTTGCGTCTTAAAGCATAATGCGTGTAATATTTTTTGCGACTTTGCGTTTAACCAAATTTTATTCTTTTTTTGTAATTCTAAAATATTCAAAATCTGCATAACCGCCGCGGTTTGCTTTCTGTGTACTTACAGAATACAATCCCACTTTAGCACCAATCCATTTTCCGGGTTTTGCCTGAAATGATTCACCAACTTTGATGAAATTCTTACCATTTTCGCTGTAGCTGAATGTGCAAATTCCGTTGGGTTCGTTTACGTTTACTTTTAGATAAGCTTCGTTTGATTTTAATTTAGTTTCAAATAAAACTTTTTCCACGCCACCTTTATCTGCTTTTTCAGCTTTTCTTAATTGTAAATAAAATCCATCTGGTTTGTTGGTGACAACGATTGAAGCATGATCCAATCCCATCACCAAAAGTCCTGCAGTTTTTCCTTCTTTAGCATCTTCCGGAGTTAATTTTACTTTAGTGGAAGCCACAAAATTAGGAGCTGGGAATTTTTGAGTTAATAAATTCGGAACATTCCAAAGATTTAGTTCTCCTTCAGGAATTTTCATTGAGAATAATCTTAAGAATTTCTGTCCGGGAAGTTTTGAAGACCAAACAATGTTTTCATTCGCGCTCCATTGCCATTGGATTCCTAATTTTTCGCCATCAAACTCATCAGTTTCAGGTGGAGTTACGATCGGATACGTTTTACCGACGTTTGGTTTTTTATAAGTAAGAACCGGTTCCCCAATTCCGTTTTTATCGTTGTCTGTTCCCATTACAGGCCAGTCTTTTTCCCACTTCATGGGCTGCAAATGCACGATTCTTCCTCCTGCATCAATATCCTGAAAGTGATAGAACCAATCTTCACCTGAAGGCGTATCAACCCAAGCTCCCTGATGCGGACCGTTGATCTTTGTTTTTCCCTGTTCGAGAACAATTTTCTCTTCGTAAGGACCGTAAATATTTTTTGATCTTAAAACCAATTGCCAACCTGTCGCCACACCTCCAGCCGGAGCGAAAATGTAATAATAGCCGTTTCTTTTGTACATTTTTGGACCTTCAACCGTTGGATGTGCATCGTGGCCGTCGAAAATATGCACGCCTTTACCTAAAACTTTTGTTCCTTCAGGATTCATTTTATTGATGGAAAGCAAGCTTTTCACGCCGGCGCGACTTCCCGCCCAACCATGAACTAAATAAGCATTTCCGTCTTCATCCCAGAAAGGGCAAGAATCAATTAAACCTTTTCCTTCCATGACCAAAACTGGTTCTTCCCATTTTCCAAGCGGATCTTTGGTTTTAACCATGTAAATTCCGAAATCAGGATCGCCCCAATAAATGTAGAATTCACCTTTGTGGAAACGGATTGCGGGTGCCCAAACTCCATCACCTCTTTTTGGGATGCTGAAATGTTCTGCAGGTAAAACGTCTTGCAAAGCATAGTTGACCAATTTCCAGTTGACCATATCTTTTGAATGAAGAATAGGCAATCCCGGAGCTTCATTGAAACTTGAAGCGGTCATATAATAATCATCGCCAACGCGGGTAACGTCTGGATCTGAGTAATCTGCGTATAAAATAGGGTTTCTGTAATTTTTCCCCTGATCGGCAGTCCAGACTTCTGAAACGTATGGTTTTTCCTGTGCATTCAGATATGTTGATGCAATAGAAAATGTGGTGATTGAAAGTATATTTAAAAATTTGTTTGTCATAAAAGCAGATTTTTGATCTGTTTGAGTAATGTCAGAAATGAATTTTTTTACTATTAAGATTTTATTAAGGAGCTTAGTATAATTAAGATTAGCTTCACTTTAAGCAATATGCTTAATAAAATCTTAGATTTAAATCTTAAAAAAAAACTTAACAACTCAATTTTCTTAATGGTTTAAAATTTATTTTTCAAATTCTAAACTTGCCAAAATAAAAGGTCCTGTTCCTTTTCCATCATTTGAACGGATTTCTTCGTTTACATAATATTCATACGAACCGTCTCTGTAAGGTTTTCCTCCTAAACCGGCAACGGCACAACATTTATTTAAATTTACAACTCCGTTTTCGTCTACTGTAATTAAGTTTTTGATGATTCCATCATAACCTTTTTTAGCTGCTTTTTTATAAGATTGTGGCAAATAACCTTTATTTACAGATTTTATCATCGTATAAACAAACATCGCTGAAGCGGTGGCTTCTTCATAATTACCGTTTGCTAATGGCTTATCCAAAACCTGATACCAAAGACCAGATTTCTTATCCTGATATTTAATGACAGCGTCAGAATAGGATTTGATGTAAGAAATAATTCTGGCTCTTCCCGGATGATTTTCAGGTAAATAATCAAGAACGTCTACCATCGCCATTCCGTACCAGCCCATCGCTCTTCCCCAGAAATTTGGTGAAAGTCCGGTTTGTTTGTCTGCCCAGGCCTGTTCTTTGCTTTCGTCCCAAGCGTGGTACAGCAATCCTGTTTTTTTGTCTAAAAGATTCTTTTGAACCGAATCAAACTGAAAAACAATATCATCATACGCTTTTGTTGCTTCTGCACCTTTTACAAAATCCTTCGTGTAATGCGCGTAGAATGGCATTCCCATGTATAGGCCATCTAGCCAGACTTGGTACGGATATATTTTTTTATGCCAGAAAGATCCTTCATTGGTTCTTGGCTGACCGTCAATTTGTAAACGAAGCGTCTGAAGTGCTTTCAGGTATTTATCTTTTTTCTCTTTTTCGTAAAGATAAAGCAATACATTTCCGCTGTTCAGAAGATCGATGTTGTACTTTTCAATATCGTAGGTAAGAATTGTACCGTCTTCTTTAATCAAAGTTTCTCCGAAACCGCTAATGTAATCGTAGTATTCTTTTTTACCTGTTTTTGCATACAGTTGTTCGGCAGCATCCAAAACAATTGCTGAAGGATACGTCCATTTCGGGCTTTTGCTGAAATCGAGCATCCAGGCTTCCGGGAAACGGTGCATTTCTGAAAGCATCATTCTTTCAGACCAATTCAGGTTGGTAGGAACCACTTTTGTGGATTTTGAAGTTTCGGCTGAAGTTTTTGAAGCTGTTGCAGTTTTTGTCTGAGCACAAGCAAGGAACATTCCTGAACCTAAAATTGCAACAGCATATATTTTTAATTTCTGATTAATAAAATTCATTATATCTAAATTTTAAAGTTGATTGTTTTGATCTAAGATTTCCAGTTTTTTATCTAAATCTTTATAAAATTCTTCTTCTGTTTTCAAGCCTTTCGGTTCTTGCGACCACGCTCCTAAAAAGTAATACGATACATTTTTAGCTTTTTTGAAAACGATAACATGAGTAGATTTTGTCTGCACATATTTATCAAAACTTTCGATAGGATAGAAGACAGCCATTCCCAGATTATCTTCTTTTTTAGCCAAAGTCTGCTGCCCGTAAGTAGCAATATATGCCCACTTTTTGTTTTTACTGATTCCCTGTTTTGAAGGAATATTTTTGAAAGCAACAATTCCGGTACATAATCCTGAAATGGTTTTATCTAAAGTTAAATCTACCTTTACAAAACGGTCTTTATTGAAAATCGTCAGTTTTGACTGCAAATCTACCGCACCGCCCCAGGTTTTCCAGCCTTTGTAATCGATTGTAGCATAAGATTTATCATTTTCATTGACTACTTTTGCGGTTGTATTTTTTACGGTTTTAAAAGTTTCAACAAAATCATTCTGTTCGTCATATCTTCCATAAGAACCTATACCAATCGTACGCCCAGATTTTAAAATATCCTGTCCCCAAGGCGCATCGTGATGATAAGACTCAAAACCGTCTTGGCCGACTTCCGGTAACACCAAAGTATTCACTTTTTTACCGAAAATATCGGTTGCATTTCTCCAGTCTAAATATAATCTGTAGCCAACCTGATTGTTTTCAAGACCGATTCCTTCGTATCTGATGTAATAAGAATGGTCGGTGTGCTCCGCCGGAAGTGATAATTCATTTATGTTTTTGAAAGCTCCGCCGATATATTCGTTTCCCTGCCATTTTCCGCCTTCTTTCACGGATAATTCAGCGTAAGAAAAAGGAGCGTTTCCGTTTTTTTTGATTTTTTGAATAACATCCTTTTGTGCAAAACAGGTGGCAGAGGTTATCAGAATTCCTGAATAAATAGTTTTAAGAATAATATTTTTTAGTAACATATTTACTGATTTTTAAAGTTGTTTTTTTGTGATATGTTTTACAATATCATGAGTATAAACTTCTATATTATCATAATTTTTATTTAAATCTTTTCCGTTGGCATTGGCCTTTTTAGGATCAAGACCGTTTTTTATTTCCCATACATCCGGCATTCCGTCATTATCTGAATCCGGCAAGATTTTTCCGGGTTTAAGATCGGGAAAACCACCAACATCATTCTGGGAATCGATGATCCCGTTTTTGCTTCCGCGTGAGCCGTTATATATAAAACTACCGTTTTTTATATCTTTCAAAACGTGTAAATCAACAGCATCTCTTACCTAACTTGCACCTCCAATTTTCAGTGCTTTTTTGTATGCTTTTTTTGCAGTTTGTGTTTTTACATTGTTTTGTATATCATGCGGCTGATCTAATTTAATAGCGTCTTTTTCAATATCTGTTAAATTATAAGATGATTTTATTTGCTTGAAAACACCTTCCTTCCAATTGTATTTTGTTACTTCAGGATTTCCTTCGACGACATTTCCGGCAATGTAATACTTACCCCAAATATTATAAATTTCAGCTTTTGGATTTAAATTTTTATCGATCGCTGCAATTCTGTTTTTTGTCAATGTTGCAGGTCCGGGTTTGTAATAATTATTGATGAGGTTTACGTTCATTCCTTCACCGCCGTATACATTATTGTGCCCCCAATTGTATATTACATTATTTCTGAAATCTGTAAGATCAGTCAATGCAAATTTACTTCCTGCATATTCTCCCAATCTCGGATTTCTGCTGTCGTGATGGGCATATATATTATGGTGAAATGAAGCGTTTTTACCGCCTGCAATTCCTCCATAACCGTGTGCGCCTTTTTGGTGAGCAGAGTTTCTTAAACTTTCTGCAATCACGCACCATTGAAGTGTTGTATTTTCATTTGCATAAATTGAAACGGTTTCATCCGTCGACCAGCTCATCGAACAATGATCTACAATAAGATTTTTTATAAATCTCGCCCCTAAAGCGTCACCTTCAAATTTTTTAAGGTCACCCATTCTGAATCTCAAATAACGAATGATTACATTGTCTGATGCGACAAATGTTTCGTAGTTGGCAATGGTAATTCCGTCTCCCGGAGCGGTTTGTCCGGCAATGGTAACATCGCCTTCTTTTATTTTCAAAGGTGATTCCAGAAAGATTGTTCCGCTGGTTTTAAAAATAATATATCTTGGCCCTTTTTGATTTAAAGCATGTCTTAAAGTGCCTTCCGTTCCATCGTCTGCTGTTTTGGTAACGAACAAAACTTTTCCGCCACGTCCACCGGAAGTGTATCTTCCAAAACCTTCAGCTCCGGGAAAACTGACAACTTTTTGCTGTGCAGAAAGCAAGACAGAAATACAGAAAAAAATTCCTGCACAAAAGGTTTTATTTTTAAGATTAAACTTCATTTTTATTATTTTACACTATTTTGAAAAATGATTTTATTTCAAACTCTTCTTAAAATTCCAATTATCATTTCCTTTTAAAATATTTTTTGTAGTGTATTTCTTACTTTCTTCTTTTGTCAATTGATGAGACCATTTTACTCTGTTAGAAATAGGACTTCCTTCGCCGTTATTTTCATATTCTGCATAAAAAGTAGTCTGTTCAGCATCAGATTTATTCCAATTGTGCCAGCCTTCTTTCTTTATTGTGGAATCGATTGCACAATTGATGAAAACTGTACGCGCAAATGGCCTCCAAGGTCTTCCCAAATATACAGAATTCTTTTCTGCATTACCTGTAATTACACAATTAATAAAAACAAATCCGAAATTATTTTCTTTTGGAGTGGAAGCCGCAGTAATAAATGAAGCATTTTTTTTGGAATAAATAATGCAGTTTTCAAAAACGGCAGTTCCGGCGCCAAAAATATAGTCTGTAGTCCCTTCAATATAGCAATTTTTGAAATAATTTCTCGAAGGCTTTGTTTTATCTTCTAAATCCTGAGCTCCTTTTAAATATAAAGTATCCTGAAATCCTAAAAACCTGCAATTTTCAAAAGCAATTCTGTCACCTGTAATTAATAAGGCAACGGCTTGACCAACCGGTCCGGATTCATTTTTAAAAGTAATATTTTTGGCGGAAAAGTCATCTGAATAAATAAACATTGTAGATGAACCAGTCGTTCCTATATTTTTTCCTTCCAAATTCTTTTTTGAGGCGAAGTCATTATAAGTAATGATCGTGTTTTCAGGGTTTTCGCCTTCCATCAAAATTGCTCCTTTTGATTGGGAAATGATGATTTTTTCTTTATAAATTCCGGCTTTTATAAGGATTTTCGTTTTAGAATTTATTCCTTCTTCAACAGAATTAATTGCCTGCTGAATAGTGGTAAAGTCACTTTTTCCGTCTTTCGAAACTGTGATTGTTTTTGCTTTTTTATCATCAGCCTTGAAAGAAAAAAAACTGAATATAACGACTAAAAAAATAGATAAGAACTTAAACTTTTTATAAAAAACAGGAACCTTCATGTCTTGAAATTTTATTAGAAAATACAGACTTGCTCCGGTGAAGGAGAAAGTCTGCATTACAAATTAAATTAATATGAATGTATTTTTTCTAATAACCGTAATCCTGTGTAAGATTATAGTTTGAATTGATAATATCTAAAGCTATTGGAAGCAATTCTCTTTTATTAGGCTGAAAATAATAAGCATAACTTTTGATAGGATCGCCACTAATGTAAGCCTGTGTCACTGCAGATCTCCAGTTTACTTTTGTATATCCGGACGGCGTAGCAACAGACTGCGCCGGGTTATAAAATACCTCTGCTTTTGCAATTCCGTTAACATATAAATCGATATCCAACACGTTTTGCTGAGCAGTTTTTGTCGGAGTATAATTGGATATTGTCGACGCCGGTTTTTTATAGAAAATATATTCAGGAACATTCGCATAAGCACCGGTACCATTCATAAAATTGGTAAGCTTTTGTCTTGTTTCATTTATTTTTGTTTCCAATAAATTCCATCGGATAAGGTCATATTTTCTAAGTCCTTCTCCTCCAAATTCCAACATTCTTTCTTTCACAATATAATTAAAGAAGCCGATTTTATCGGTCGGGATCGTTCCCACTTGTCCGGTATTTCCTTCATATGCTCTTTGTCTTACCGCCATTACAGCATTTACCGCTTCCTGGGATGGGCCACTGTGCAGCTCATTATCCGCTTCAGCAAACATCAAAAGAATATCTGCGTACCTCAATAAAGGCCAGTCGATCCCAAGATTCTGAGAAGTACCTTTAATGCTGGTCCACGATTTTCTGAATTTGCCATCATTCCAGTTGACAGAAGTCTGAAGATCTTCCTGTTTTGTCGCGCTTACTCTGAAAATGGCAATGTTTACATCTCTCCTTAAATCATATTTGGAAAATTCATAGAAATAAACAGGAATAGCATTGATTCCTCCTGAAGATTTCCAGTCTGTATCGTCATGTCTCAATCCGTTGTAATATCCGATTTTGCTGTCGGTTCTTGAATTTCCTCCAAAAGCTCCGATTGCATAAATAATTTCGTTGGTTGCATCCGGATTATTGGTATGCAGTGATCTGAAAAGACCTTCATAACTTGGATTCAGCTGATGCTGTCCCGAGTTGATGATATCTTTACATTCGTCATAAGCGATCTGATAATATTTTTGCGGATTGGAACCTTGCATCATCTGTTGCGGACTTCTTCTTAAAGAATATCCGGCTCTGGCCAATGCAATTCTTGCTCTTAATCCTTTTACGGCAGCTTTTGATATTCTTTGTGCTGTTGTGTTGCCTTCAGATTTCCAAGGAACTAAACTTTCAGCTTTTAATAAATCGTCCAGAATTTTATCATAAATAATATCTCGGTCTGTTTTTGGTAAATATACATCCGTTAAATCCGCAGACGGGACATCCTGAAAAGGAACATCACCCCAATTTTTAATTAAATCATAATAGAATTGAGCTCTCAATGTTAAGGCTTCTCCCAAATATCTGTCCATTAATTTTTTGTCAGCTTCAGAACCAACTTGGTAAACCGGCGAAATAGGAATGTTTTTAATAACAAGATTTGCTCTTTCTATTCCTGCATAAGTATCCAAAAAAGGTCTTAAAAGTTCTGTATTGGTGGGTACCGCTCCAAAACAGCTGATTCCCCTTCTGTCATTGGCATTATAATCCCCTGAAGTCCTCAAATCATCACCTGCTTGTGTAAGAATAAGGTTCATTCTCTGGCCGTAAGTGTTGTCGCCCATCGTACTGTTGTAAACCCCTACCAAAGCTGAAAATGTATCTGATGCCGAATCAAATTGCTGTTTTTCTGCTGTATTCGAAAGATTTTCTACATCCAGATAATCGCTGCAGGACGAAAGTGAAACTATTCCCGCAATAGAAAATAATATGCTTAAAAATTTATTTTTATTCATAAGTTTAGTTTTAAAAAATAATGTCAATTCCTGATAAAATGAATCTGCTTCTCGGATAGGCTGAATAATCTACACCCGGCGTAAGCGGATTTCTTCTTGTATTGGCTTCAGGATCAAATCCTGAATATCCGGTAATCGTGAATAAATTATTAACGGTAGCATATATCCTGAAATTTTTAACCCCGATCGCCTCCAACGAACCTTTTGGAAGGCTATATCCTAAAGTAAGGTTGTTTAGCCTAAGGAATGATCCGTCTTCGATAGCATAAGAATGTAGAAAATAAGCACCTGCGGGAGGAGTCCACATCGTTGTATTTGCATTCAGAGCGCCAAGTGCTGCAGGATCCGTCACTTTATTTCCTGCGTCGTCAAACCATCTCCACCGGTCTGCTACTTCTGCAAGCATATTATTGTCTTTGTACAAATATTGTGTAGAATATTCTACTTTATTTGCATTGTATACTTTATTTCCGATAGAGAAATTGAACAATAAGCTCATGTCCCAGTTCTTGTATCTGAATGTCTGATTAAAGCCACCATAAAATTTAGGCTGAGCACTTCCAAGATCAGTCATGTCATTGTTATCGATTACACCATCGCCATTAATGTCTTTTAATTTAAGATCTCCCGGCTGTATCGGCTTTGCTCCGTTGGCTACTGCTGATGCACTTGGTATCCCGGATTTTAAAGTATATGTTTGCGTTGAAGCGTTGTAGTCAAAATCACTTATTTCATATCTTCCGGCTGTTATGTATCCCCAATAGGTCCCTACAGGCTTACCAACCTGAACTAAAAAGTCGAAAAGATTATTTTGCCATCCTGAAGGGAATAGGTAATAATCTGCACTGGCCGAAGCACTGCTTCCTAAGCTTTTAATGGTATTTTTATTGGAAGAAATATTAGCGTCAATTTTCCAGTTAAAACTTTCTCTGTTAACAATTGTACTTCCTAATGATAATTCGATACCTTTATTTTGACTTCTTCCAGAATTTTGATACTGGCTTTCGTATCCTAAAGTCTGAGGTACTTTTGCGAGTAAAAGAAGATCTTTGGTGTCGGTTTTATAAACATCAAGTGTTCCGTATAATTTCCCTTTAAAAAATCCGAAATCCAAACCTATATTTTGAGAAGTGCTGGTTTCCCATGTTACATTTTTGTTTGCCATGATATTACCTGGTGTAGCTCCCGGAGTTATGTTTGTTCCAAAAGCATAGCCATAATCTGAAGATGTTATAAAGAAAGTATCATATAAGAAAGCCCCTATTCTGTTATTACCAGACTGGCCATATCCTAAACGAAGCTTTAATTCACTTACTAAATTACTGTCTTTCAGGAAATTTTCTTCAGTGATTTTCCATGCTGCTGAGGCTGCGGGAAAATATCCCCATCTGTTTCCCGGTCCAAAAATACTTGATCCGTCTGCCCTGATAGAAGCTGTAAAAACGTATTTATTTTTGTAAATATAATTAGCACTTCCAAAGTATGATAGTAATCGATCTGGTGATCCTGGTGCGCTGGAAGCTCTAGGAGCATCCTGAACTAATCCATCTGGTGGAGAAGCAGATTGTATATTGGCAAATGCTTCCTGAGCGCTAATGGATTTAGGGAACCATTTAATGTTCATTATTAAAGATTCACCGTCTGTTTGTACAGTTTCTTGTCCTGCTAATAAGTTTAACTTATGATTACCAAATGTTTTTTTATAATTTAATGTATTGGAATTGGTAATTCTTCGCGATTGTGTTTTGCTTAAGAAAACGACAGGCTGGTCATTATTTTGTCGTGCAAGACTGGTAACGGGGCCCGAAAACTGGTTTACGGTTTCATCTCGCTGTACATATCCGATGACACTTCTGAATGTGAAATCTTTATTAATTTTATAATCAATTGTTGCGTTCAGCAATAAATCATTTCTTCCGCTTTCTTTAATCTCGTTATCAGCTAACAAGACAGGATTTACCAAATTGGTCTGATCGGCAAATAATGGATCAAATTCATCAACATCTACGGTAGAACCTCCTTCAAAAGGCTGATATCTTATTGCATTTCTAAGCCTGTTTGTGCTTTGCGATCCTGTTGCAGAAGTACCGACACCGTTGATCATCTGTCTGCTGTAACGTGCATTAAGACCAAGGCTCAATTTTTTGGAAATATCATAATCGTATCTGAAATTGGCCATGCTTCTCTTGAAAGAAGAGCCGATCATAATTCCGTCTTCCTGAACGTTGTTCAATGTTAATGAAAAAGCAGAATTTTCCGATCCTCCTGTTACCGACACATTATGCGTAAAGTTAAATGCTTCTCTTCCGAAAACTTTATCCTGCCAATCAATTTTCTTTACATTTTTGTATTTTCCAAGCTGATCAAAAGTTCCGTACCGTGTATTGAAAGCATCAATATCTGTCTGCACACCATTCTTATAATACTGCTCGTACTGATAAAGAACGTATTGATACGGATCTAAAACATCAATGGTATTCTGGATTTTTCTTACCCCCATAAAACCATTATAGTTAATAGAAGTTTTTGCTCTTTTGCGGCCGCCTTTTGTTGTAATCAAAACAACTCCGTTTGCACCTCGGGCTCCGTAAATATTGGTAGAAGAAGCATCTTTTAAAACCTCAATTGATTCTATTTCCTTTGGTGATAAAATCGTCAGGGCATTATCCATTTGAACTCCGTCAACAATATAAAGCGGAGCATTACTGCCCGTGATAGAGTTTCCTCCTCTTACAACAATGTCGACATCCGCTCCCGGTGCGCCTTCGCTCAAAGAAACCTGCACTCCGGCCATCCTTCCCTGAATAGCTTCTGCTGCATTTGTAGAAGGCATATCTTTAATGTTTTCACCCTTTACAGAAGAAACAGCATTGGTAACATCTTTTTTAGAAACCTTGGTATATCCTACCAGAACTACCTCGTCAATTTTGGTTTCTTTCTCTTTTTCCTGAGCCATAGCAATTACGGGAAGCAGGAAAACACTCAGATATAACCATTTTATTGATTGTACTTTTTTATTCATTTATTATATCCTTATATAGTTTTAATGTAATGGTCGAAAAGTTTTACTTTTCATTGTTTTTTGTGGATTTAAGTACTTCAGATAATTTACGCTTCCTAGTGCAATCGATTGCGTAATTTTTCACAACATATTTATTGTGGCTCCTAAACTAATATTATTTTTTAATATGCAAAGAAAAAATATTATTATTTCATTAAATTTAGGGTTCATATTCGTAAACTATAAACAATATTTTTAATGGATTTTTTATTTAATTGTTTGTAAATTAATTACTTATTGTATTTTTTTGTTTTTGAATAAGCTGTAATATAGAAATAGAATTTAATTGATCTACCATTAAAAAATTTAAAATTTGCTTAAAATTCAGTTAATTTTGATAATAAAAATTCCCCAAAATTCATAGCTAAGAAACTGTTTTTTGAAAATTTAGTGACTTTTGTCATATTTTAATGGCAGTTTTTATTATGATTTCTTTAACCATAAATATTAAGCATATTTCGCAAAATATTAATATAATAAATCTGTTATTCTTAACAATTCCATTCATCTATATTGTTTTTATAATAGACATTAATTAACACATAAATACTTAATACGTATAGATTTTGGTTAAATTAAAGAACAATTTTTTACACCTGAATATTAGTTTTACTTGTGAAATCTTAATTTTATTTATTTGTATATCAGTTTGTTATAAATTAGTATTAATTTTTTATTAACTAATTAAAGAATAATTATATATTTATCCCACAAGTATTTCTAATATTTTTAGCGTAACTTTATGCAATCGATTACGCAATAATTAATGGTTTTGATAAAACCGCAAAAAAGAAAAAGTATAAAAATCAAGTAGTATGACACAGTCAGAATTTCGTTACGCCCACCATCCAGAAGATGCAAAAAAGTATACCACTGAAGATCTTAGGAGGGAGTTTCTAATCAATGATTTATTTAATGAAGATAAGATAAAACTAGTCTATTCTATGTACGACAGGCTGATTATAGGAGGTATAATGCCTTCAGCACAAGCTTTAAAATTAGAACCAACAGACGATTTGAAAGCCGAAAATTTCCTTGATAGGAGAGAATTAGGAATCATCAACGTCGGAGGTGCCGGAAAAGTAACAGTAGACGGTGAAGTATATGAGCTTGCCAACAAAGAAGCTTTATACATCGGAAAAGGTGCAAAAGAAATAATTTTTGAAAAATCGGGTGATGCACAACCTTATTTTTACATCAATTCAGCTCCGGCTCATCACACTTATCCGACAAAAAAGATCACGAAAAATGAAGCCGAAATTGTAGAATTAGGGGAAGAAAAATACGCCAACAAGCGTACGATCAACAAACTGATTGTAAATTCTGTGCTTGAAACCTGTCAGCTTCAAATGGGAATGACAGAGCTTCATCCCGGAAGTGTTTGGAATACAATGCCTTCACATACTCACACAAGAAGAATGGAAGCGTATTTCTATTTTGATTTGGAGGAAGGTCAGGCAATCAGTCATTTCTTAGGACAGCCTCAGGAAACGCGTCATATTTTTATGAAAAACCGTGAAGCTGTGCTGTCTCCGGAATGGTCAATCCACTCAGGAGTTGGAACTTCCAATTATACTTTTATCTGGGGTATGGCCGGAGAAAATATGGATTACGGAGATATGGACGGCATCAAAACTAACGAACTAAAGTAATTTTTCTAATGAATTTATTTAATTTATCCGGTAAAGTTGCCGTTGTAACTGGCGGTACTCACGGATTAGGAATGGCAATGGCAGAAGGTCTTGCCGCTGCAGGTGCTGAACTGGCGATCACAAGCACGACACCGTCAAAATTAGAGGAAGCTTTAAACTATTATCACGATAAAGGATACAAAGCAACCGGTTATCTTTTTGATGTGACGGACGAGCTGGAAGCCGCTCAAAAAGTAGCGCTAATGGAAGCCACTCACGGAAAAATAGACATCCTTGTCAACAACGCAGGAATCATCAAACGTATTCCCGCGATTGAGATGGAAGTCGAAGACTTTAGAAAAGTAATCGATGTAGATCTTACAGGACCTTTTATTATGTCGAAATTAATCGGCAAACATATGATCAAAAGAAAATCCGGAAAAATTATCAACATCTGCTCGATGATGAGTGAGCTTGGTCGCGACAATGTGGTTGCATATGCTTCTGCAAAAGGCGGCCTGAAAATGCTTACCAAAAATCTGGCAACAGAATGGGCAAAACACAATATTCAGGTCAACGGAATCGGTCCCGGATATTTTGCAACTTCTCAGACAGAACCAATCCGAGTGGATGGGCATCCTTTCAACGATTTTATCATCAGCAGAACTCCGGCAGGAAGATGGGGCAACCCTGAAGACCTTGTTGGGACAGCTATTTTCCTGGCTTCAGACGCAAGCCGATTTGTCAACGGACAGATTATTTACGTTGATGGCGGAATTTTGGCGACCATCGGAAAACCTGCTAATGAATAACAACAGAATTAGATTAGAATGAAACCTTTTATTACAGATAATTTTTTATTACAAAATAAATACGCTGAAGAATTATATTTCAAGTATGCAGAAAAGCAACCGATCATTGATTACCATAATCATTTGATTCCTAAAGATATTGCAGAAGACACGGTTTTCGAAAATATCTCAAAGGTCTGGATTGCAGGCGACCATTACAAATGGAGAGCGATGCGTACAATGGGCGTGAACGAAAAATTCATTACCGGAGATTCTTCAGATAAAGAAAAATTTGAAGCTTGGGCTAAAACTGTTCCGTATACATTGAGAAATCCTTTGTATCACTGGACGCATTTAGAATTAAAAAGATATTTCGGAATTGATGAACTATTAAATGCAGACAATGCATCAGAAATTTACGAAAACATTACCGCTCAGCTTCAGACGCCTGAAAAATCAACAAGAGGTTTATTGAAAATGATGAATGTAGAATCTCTGTGCACAACGGAAGATCCTACAGATCTTTTGAATTATCATCAGGATTTGGCGAAAAGTGATTTCAGTATTAAAGTAAGCACAGCTTTCCGTCCTGATAAAGCGATTTTAATTGAAAACCACAACTTTGCTGATTATATTTCAAAATTAGGCGAATCTGCCGGAATTGAAATTAATTCTTACCAGACATTATGCGATGCTTTATTAAAAAGAATTGAATATTTCCACGAAAACGGATGCAGACTTTGTGATCACGGATTGAACAATATTTCTTTCGAAGAATTTACAGAAGCCGAAGTAAACACAATTTTCAACGATAAAATCTCAGGAAAAGTGATCGCTGAAAAGCAGGTGAATCAATTCAAAACAGCGATTTTATTATTCTTAGGCGAAGCTTATCACAAATTTGGATGGGTTCAGCAGTTCCATTTGGGAGCGTTGAGAAATAATAACGAGAGAATGCACAGAATTCTGGGTCCGGACACAGGTTGGGATTCTATCGGTGACTTCGTTCAGGCTGAAACTTTGTCTAAATTATTGAATGCTTTAGACGGAAAAGATAAATTAACAAAAACAATTTTATATAATTTAAATCCTGCCGACAACGAGATTTTTGCGACAATGATCGGGAATTTCAACGACGGCAGCATCAAAGGAAAAGTACAGTTCGGTTCAGGATGGTGGTTTCTCGACCAGAAAGACGGGATGATCAAGCAGATGAATGCCCTTTCAAACATGGGATTAATCAGCTGTTTTGTTGGAATGTTGACGGATTCCAGAAGCTTCCTTTCTTACCCGAGACACGAATATTTCAGAAGAGTATTGTGTAACCTTTTCGGAGAAGAAATGAAAAACGGTGAATTACCTGATGATATCGAACTGATTGGTCAAACAATTTCAGATATTTGTTATCATAATGCTAAAAATTATTTTGATTTTTAAATTTCAAATTAAATAAAAATCTTCAGCAGATTGAGCTGATAAAGCAGATCAATTTTAAATCTGCAAAATTTGCTAAATCTGCGAGAGGTAAAAAATAAATTTGAACCATTAAGGAGAATTAAGAAGTTAAGTTTTTTTTTAAGCTTAAAATCCAATATTTTATTAAGCAGATCGCTTAAAGCGAAGCTCAACTTACTTATACTCAACTCCTTACTAAATCTTAATGGTTTAAATCGCAACCTTAATTTATATATCTGCAGTTTTTCTAAACTTAAAAACAGTTAGTAGTTAAAAAAATCTTAGCGCACTTTGCGTTTAAATAACAACAGATATTAAACAGAGTATTTATTAAAATATGGCTAGCAAAATACTTACTTTCGGTGAAGTAATCATGAGGCTTTCACCTCCCGGAAACAAAACAATGAAACAGAGCCACGAGATGGAATTCTTTTTCGGCGGAACTGAGCTCAACGTAGCTTCTTCATTGGCAACAATGGGTTGCGATGTAACGCACATCAGCAATGTTTCTGATGATTTTGTGGGAGAATCTGCATTGTCTTTCATCAAAAGTTTTGGGATTGATACAACTTTCATTAATAAAAATGAACATCCTTTAGGGTTGTATTTCCTTGAAGTAGGTTCATCGGTTCGTGCGAGCAGAATTGCTTACAATAGACTGAACGGATCTTTTGCCAACATCAAACCCGAACAGATCGACTGGAAAAAAGCTTTGGAAGGTTGCGACTATTTCCACTGGACAGGCATCAGTCCCGGAATTTCAGAAGGTGCTTACGAAACTTTGAAAGAAGGTTTATTGACTGCTCGTGAAATGGGAATTGAAGTGACCACCGATCCTGCTTATCGTTCAAACCTTTGGAAATATGGTAAAAACGGAAAAGATGTTTTAAAAGAATTGGTTTCTTACTCAACGATTTTTATCGGTGGCGTAAATGAAATTAATGAAATTCTAGGAACTCAGTTTTCATCAGATAAAGAAGGTTTCATGGAAGCCTGTAAAGAATTAAAACAACAAATTCCTTCTATTCATAAAATTTTCGACAAGATAAGAATCGGGGTTACGGCAAGTTCTCAGCAAACGCAGGGAAGAGCATTGGTTAACGGAAATTATTTTGAAACTGGACTTTTAGAAGTGAATCCAGTTGTTGACAGAATCGGAACAGGAGATGCTTTTGCAGCAGGTTTAATTTATGGTTTATTAAATTTCGATGATGAAAAAGCATTGAATTTTGCCAACGCAGCCTGTGCCATCAAACACACGATTTTAGGCGACATCAATTACTGTAGCGTAGAAGATATTCTCGAAGTAATGGCAGGAAATTCCGGAGGAAGAATCAAAAGGTAATTCGCTTTTAGCTTTTGGCAATTGGCTCAAGAAGTTTTCAAAATGAAAGAAGTCATCATATTTAAAATTTAATGGTCTTTTATAAGCGAAGCGGCTTTGTGAAACTATTAACAGTTAGCAGTAAAAAAAACTTTGTGAACTCTGTGTTCAAAAAAATAGCATAGAAAGTCCCAACGGGACGATTTACCAAAGGATAGGATAAAATCCTATCAATAAAATTCAAACAAAGAAAAATTTGATTTTCTTCTTTACATCAACCCCCTAAAGGGAGGAAGAAAATGGAATTTTAGTAAGTCCACAACAGGACAGCATACCAAAGGATGGATAAAATCCCATCAAAGATTATTTTAACAAAATAATTAAAACAAAATGACAAAAATTCAATTGGTTACAAACACCATCATCAACCAGGGAGCTTTGCCTCTGTATTACAATGCTGATGAAACGGTAACTCTAGAAATATTAAAATCGCTTTACAAAGCAGGAATCCGTGCGGTAGAATACACCAGCCGTGGAGAAGCTGCATTGAACAATTTCACAAAAATGGTAGAAGTTCGTAATGCCGAAATGCCGGAAATGCTTTTGGGAATCGGAACCATTAAAAATGTAAAGCAAGCTGAAGAATATTATAAAGCGGGTGCAGATTTCTTTATCAGTCCGGGTTTTGTAGCAGAAGTTGCAGCGTTTTTAATTCCTAAAGACTTATTATACAGTCCGGGTTGCATGACACCAACAGAAATTATTGCTGCTGAAACTGCAGGCGTGACTTTCATTAAATTATTCCCTGGAAACGCTTTAGGACAAGGATTTATGAGTGCCATCAAAGATGTTTTCCCGAATCTGAAATTTATGCCAACCGGAGGTGTTGATACTACAAAAGAAAGCATCGAAAGCTGGTTCAGGGCAGGAGTTTCCGCAGTTGGAATGGGAAGCAAGCTGGTAAGCAAAGAATTAATGCTTGCGAAAGACTATGCGACGATAGAAAATGAAACCAAGAAGGTGCTGGATATTATTCAGACTTTAAAATAAATAAATTGACTATGAGTTCAGTTAAATCTCTTAAGCCGACGCAATACAGATGGACGATTTGTCTGCTGTTATTTCTCGCTACCACGATCAATTATCTGGATCGTCAGGTTTTATCATTGACGTGGAAAGATTTTATAGCACCGGAATTTCACTGGAATAACAACGATTACGGAAACATCACCGCATTATTTTCCATATTTTATGCAGTGGGAATGCTTTTCGCCGGAAAGTTCGTCGACTGGATGGATACTAAAAAAGGTTTTCTTTGGGCAATCGGAGTTTGGTCGATCGGTGCAGTTTTACATGCATTTTGTGGAATCGCTACTTCAGGAATCCTTACCGGAACTTGGACGGCTGGTTTTCACGGTTCTAAAGAATTGATCGGAACAGTTTCTAATACTGGGGCAATTATCAGTACCAGTGTAACTTTATTCATCTTTGCACGTTTCGTACTGGCAATTGGTGAAGCTGGAAATTTCCCGGCAGCGATCAAAACGACAGCAGAATATTTCCCTAAAAAAGACAGAGCCTTCTCTACAAGTATCTGGAATGCAGGAGCAACAGTGGGAGCTTTGGCAGCACCGCTTACGATACCATTCATTGCAAAATCAATGGGTTGGGAATGGGCGTTTATCATTATAGGTGCGCTAGGATTTGTATGGATGGGACTTTGGGTATTTGTTTACAAAAAACCTCATTTACACAAGAGAGTTAACGAACATGAATTAACGTATATCAATCAGGATCAGGATGATCTTCCTAATGAAGATGCTTCTGTTCCCGAAAAGGTATTTACTTTCAAAGAATGTTTCAGCTACAGACAGACTTGGGCTTTTGCCTTCGGAAAGTTCATGACAGACGGTGTCTGGTGGTTCTTTCTATTCTGGACACCGGCTTATTTAAGTTCTGTATACGGAATGGATTCTACAGAAAGTGCATTGCCGTTATTTGTATTATACATGATTACCTTATTGTCGATTATCGGCGGATGGCTTCCAAAATATTTTGTTGAAAAATTAGGAATGAACGCTTACAACGGCAGAATGAAAGCGATGTTAATTTTCGCATTTTTCCCTTTATTGGCATTGTTAGCTCAACCTTTAGGAACAGCAACTTACTGGATTCCGGTTTTAATCATCGGTATTGCAGGAGCGGCGCATCAGGCTTGGTCGGCAAATATCTTCTCAACAGTTGGTGATATGTTTCCTAAAAAAGCCATTGCAACCATCACAGGAATTGGCGGAATGGCAGGAGGAATCGGCTCTTTTCTGATCAATAAATCATCGGGACTTTTGTTTGATTACTCACATAAAGCGTGGTCAACAGTAGACGGAGTTCCTTTACTGGAAAAATATCCGCAATACGTCAACGACCGTTTGCCGGATGGATTCTTTGAACAATTGGAAAAATCAGGAGCCGTAGTTTCAGACGGAATCGACAAAGGATACATGATCATTTTCTCAATCTGTGCAGTTGCTTACCTGATCGCATGGGTCGTAATGAAATCATTGGTGCCTAAATATAAAGTGATTAGTAAATAGAAAATAAAATATAAACCATTAAGGAGAATTAAGAAGTTAAGAAAGATTAAGAATTTGTAGGCAAATTTGAAGTGCAAGCTTAAGAAATTTATTTCCCTTAATTAACCTTAACTCCTTAATAAATCTTAATGGTTCAAATAAAACTTTGAGTTCTTAGCTAAGTAAAACGCCTTTGCGAACTTAAAAATATACATCAAGCTTTAAAAAAAATCTTTGCGGACTTTGCGTTTAAAAAAGCATTAAGATTTAGCAGAATTAAAAACACAATTTAATTCAAATTAGAAAAATGGAAAATCAGACAAAACAGAAATTAAACCGTCAAAACAGCGGTATAGATACAAAATTACCAATCAAAATCGTACAGTTCGGTGGAGGAAACTTTATGCGCGGATTTACAGATTATGTGATTGATAAATTAAATAAAGAAGCAGATTTCAATGCGGGAATTGTAAACATACAGCCTACACCTAACGGTTCAGTTCACAAGCTTGAAGAACAGGGAAATCTCTACACTTTATTTTCAAGAGGAATCAAAAAAGGAGAAATTATCGATGAAAAATGCGTGATTTCAGCGATTCAGAAATCGATTAATCCTTATTCAGATTATAACAGTTTCTTAGAATTAGCAAAAGAAGAAGAACTTGAATTTGTTTTTTCAAATACAACAGAAACCGGAATTGCTTACGACGAAACTGAAAACACCTACGAAGGTCCGCACAAAAATTTCCCTGCGAAAGTGGCGGTTTTACTTCACGAAAGATATAAGCATTTCAATGGAGCAGCAGATAAAGGTTTAAGAATCATTCCTTGCGAGCTGATCGAAGAAAATGCGGTTGTGTTAAAAGGTATTATTTTAAAATATGCAAAACTTTGGAGCTTAGCAGAAGGTTTTGCACAATGGATTGAACAAAGTAATTATTTTCATAATACATTGGTAGACAGGATTGTTCCGGGATATCCGAAAGATGATGCTGCAACGTATGAAGACCAGTTGGATTATGAAGATCCGATGATGGTGGTTTCTGAAACATTCCTTTTATGGGTGATTCAGGGAGGTGAAGATTTAAAACAGAGAATTCCTTTCGATAAAATCAACGAACAGATTTTGGTGGTGGATGATATTCAGCCTTACCGTTTGAGAAAAGTGAGGATTCTGAATGGCGGTCACACTTTGATCTTGGCTCCGGCAATTTTAGCAGGAAAAGAAATCGTAAAAGAAGCAATCGATGACCAATTTATCGGAACATTTTTAAGCGAATCGATATTTAATGAAGTTAATCAGACCTTAGGTTTAGATGAAACTGAATTGAAGGAATTTGCAGAAGAAGTTTTTGACAGATTTAGAAATCCTTTCATTAAGCACCATTTGGCAAGCATTGCTTTATATTTTGTTTCTAAATTTAAAGTAAGAGTGGTTCCGAGTTTACTGACTTATGTTGAAAGAAATAATAAACTTCCGTTGAACTTAACGTTCTCTCTGGCAAGTTTAATCAGATTCTATCAGGGAAGTTTTGGTGAAAAATCTCTTCCTCTGAATGACGAAGAAGCGATCGTAAACAGATTCAAAGAAATCTGGAAAAACGAAGATTACGAAGTAGTTTCAGAACAGGCATTGAGCGAAAAACTGTTCTGGGATACCGACCTTACACAGGTTGAAGGTCTGAAAGCCGCAGTAGCAAAAGCATTGTACGAAATAGACCACAATGATATGGAAACTGCTTACAAAAATTTCATTCAATTTTATTCTTAAAATCATGCAAAAGAAAGTACTGAAAGTAAATCCCAAAGACAACGTTATTGTAGCGTTGATGGATTTGCCTGCCGGAGAATCGGTACACTTAGACGGTACAGATTATACGATTCTTAAAGATATTAAAGCAAAACATAAATTCGCTGCCGTAGATTTTGAGGATGGCGACCATATTTTAATGTATGGCGTAATCGTTGGAAAAGCCAACCAATCCATCAGACAGGGCGAAGTGATTACCACCGAAAACGTAAAGCACCAAAGTGCAAAAGTGGTCGGGAAAACCGATACTTTAGGCTGGACTCCACCCAATGTTGACAAATGGAAAGACCGTACTTTTATGGGCTATCACCGTGAAGACGGACAGGTAGGTACAGAAAACGTTTGGCTGTTTTTCCCGTTGGTATTCTGTGAAAACAAGAATATCGAAACACTGAAGGATATTTTTGAAAAAGAATTGCTTCATGATAAAGCCAGCAAACATCAGTTGTTACTACGTTCGTTGTTGAACGGCGGCGCAACTGTTGAGGTTGAAGAAGAAGAACCGGATACACGAGTTTTTAAAAATATAGATGTAAGATTCATCACGCACCAAGGCGGTTGTGGCGGAATTCGTCAGGACGCTGAAGCGTTGGGAAGATTGTTTGCAGGATATGTCAACAACCCGAATGTTGCGGGAGCTACGGTTCTCAGTTTAGGGTGTCAGAATCTTCAGGTACAGATTTTTATGGATTCACTGCACGCACTGGCTCCAAATAACAAAAAACCAATCGTCGTATACGAACAGCAAAAATCGGGTACCATCGATGAAATGCTGACCGGCGTTATTAAAGATTCTTACGAAGGCATTAAAAAAGCCAATGAAATAGAAAGAAAACCAGCATCCATCACCAAACTAAACATTGGTTTGGAATGTGGTGGTTCAGATGGTTTCTCAGGAATTTCTGCAAATCCAGTTTTGGGCGAAGTTTCAGATATTATGGCGGCAGTTGGCGGAACAACTATGCTTGCCGAGTTCCCTGAATTGTGTGGAGTAGAGCAGGAGTTGGTCAACCGTTGTATCAACGATGAAGACGGTGTAAAGTTCCTGAAACTGATGAAAGATTTTGAAGCCTCTGTTGTTGCGGCAGGTTCAGGATTTGATATGAATCCTTCTCCCGGAAATATTAAAGACGGTTTAATTACCGACGCCATGAAATCTGCAGGAGCATCCAAAAAAGGCGGAGCTGCCCCAATCGTGGAAGTTCTCGATTTTACAGAATATGCTACAAAACCAGGTCTGAATCTTTTGTGCACTCCCGGAAATGATGCCGAATGTACAACGGCTTTAGTCGGTTCAGGTGCGACTGTAGTCCTTTTCACCACAGGTCTTGGAACTCCGATGGGAAATCCTATTACGCCGGTTGTGAAGATTTCTTCCAACACGATTTTGGCAGAAAAAATGTCAGACATTATTGATTTCAATGCAGGAACTGTAATCAGCGGAGAAAAAACAATTCCCGAAGCGGCAGACGAACTTCTGGAACTCATCATCAACGTAGCCAGCGGCGAAGTAAAAACCAAAGCAGACGTTCTTAATCAGAATGATTTCATTCCCTGGAGACGAGGTGTCTCTCTGTAATGGGTTAATTATATTAAATATTAGGGTTGAAAATGCTTTCTACATCGGTAGGGAGCATTTTCTTTTTGGTGGTTAAATAATTATTGATTGCTTAATTGTTAGTTTGAATAAAATTTGTCAAGTTTTATATCTTTAATTTCCATTCATTTACAAGTTCCGGAATTCTACTTAGAACTTCTTTTCCAAAAATCACTTCATCTACTAAGCCCATATGCATCGAATCTATTAGTCGACATAAATAAGATCTGCCTTTAACCCACCAGGTAAAATAATCATCTACAATTAAGTAATGTAAAGCGTCTTTTCCAACATTTTCTTTTGCTTCCCATAATTCCCATCCATCAAGTTGAGTTTCATAAACTCCATCAGCAACTCGACTTCCAAAAGTTGTGGTGTAGTAATATTCTTTAATTTCCCAAATTGCAATGGGATTAATTACACCTGGAAAAGCACCATCAACTCTTCGAGATAATGTTCTAATTGGAAATCCATTATCGGTAAATGCAGTAAGTTCTTTTGGGTCAAAATCACAAGAAAATTCAGCTTTATTCTCATTGATAAGCATATTTACTAGTCCAGTAAGATAAGAGTGATCCCTTTTTTCATCTTTTTGTTTATTAAATGGTAATGGAATTTGAGGGTTTAACTGATTTTTTAAATTATAAAATGTTTCTTTTGCAGAATCCTTGTCCATCAAATTAGGCTTTACAAAGTCAGTAAGTAATACTCCTCTATAAATCATATAATCGATTATTAATTGTCCGAATTCTGTAAAAGTATCATCGTTGTTTATAATTTTAGTGAAATTTAGACCTTCACTAATAAAAACTGTTTTTATTTGTAACAAAGTTGGTATAATGAATCCACCGGTTGGGTTTTTTGGACTTTGTCTTAAAACATATCCTAATCGTTGATTTAATAATTTAATATTTGCCCAAAATTCTAATGTTTGGTTTTTGAAAAGTTTATTTGGTTTCATTTAATCTTTCTTCAAATTTTTTTATGAATTCTGTCAAAGTTGTATTCATTGTCTCAACAATTTCTTTTAATTCAATTAAATCAATTCTTCTTTCACCGTTCTCTATTTTGCTGATAAAAGATTGAGCTACATTAAGTTTTTCAGCTAAATCACTTTGAAGTAAATTGTTTCCAATTCTTAAACTGTACAACGTTTCTAATAAAATTTTGTATTCCTTGCTATAAATACTTTTTTTCATAACACAAATCTATATTCTAAAAAAGGATATACCAAAATGGGATATTAGCACATAAAGTAGTATGTTTGTATTTTTAAAAGATTATGCAGTTAACATTAGATAGCAAATTTGCTTCGTACATACCACCAAAATCTCAGTTATTGAAATGGGTTGGAAACAAACAGAAATTTGCAGGACAAATAAGCAAGTTTTTTCCTGCAAATTTTGATACATTTTATGAACCATTTTTAGGAAGCGGTGCAGTAATGGCTACTGTATGTCCAACTAATGGAGTAGGTTCTGATATTTATGAACCGTTGATTGAAATTTGGAATACTTTGAAGAATGATCCTGAAAAATTAGTTCAATGGTATAAGGATAGGGTCGATAGAATTAAATTTGAAGATAAGAGTGATGTATATAATTCAATATTAGAATCATTCAATAGAAATAATAATGGAGCTGATTTCTTATTTTTAACAAGAACTTGTTACGGTGGAATTGTTAGATTTAGAAAATCAGACGGTTATATGAGTACGCCTTGTGGTATACATAATCCTATTCCTGTTGAAACCTTTAGAAAAAGAGTTTCTGAATGGAATTATAGAATGAAGAATATCGAATTTTTACATTGTGATTATAAAGCTATTTTTGAAAAAGCAAAAGTAGGAGATTTAATTTATTGCGATCCACCGTATTCATACAGCCAAAGTATTTTATATGGAGCACACGATTTTAAATTAACAGAACTTTTCAAATGTATAGAAGAAGCAAAGCAAAAGGGAGTTTTTGTTGCGTTAAGTATAGATGGTTCTAAAAAATCAGGAAATTATCTTTGTGATCTACCAATTCCAGAAGGTTTATTTGAACAAGAAATTTTAATTTCTTTGGGAAGATCTATGTTACGAAGATTTCAAATGGAAGGACAGACATTAGAAAATGAAGATGTTAAAGATCGTCTTTTGTTGACTTACGATCTTTAAAATTCCCCCTCACGCTAACGCGAGCATCCTGCTCGTGCCCATTCAAAAAGATACGAGCGAGACGCTCGCGCCAGCAAAGCAAAAACAGATATTTCCACGTTCCCAACCCCAACCGACACGTCCAATACCTATCCCGCCACGTTCCGAAGAAGTTTCGATACGTTCTGTAAAGGTTCCGATACGTTGTACAACCTATCCCGATACGTTCATCAGAAGTCCGGCGGGGTTACCGATACCTTCGATAGGGTTCCCAATACATTCGTACACGTTATACAACCTATCCCGACAGGTAAAATATATGTCCGGATATATAAAAGACCACTTCCTACCTTTCCAGAACGTGTCCTGAGGAGTTGATAACTTCGTCCGACCATTAAAGAACGTCTCCGGATGATTAAATAAGCTGTCCGAAGATATGTTGAATGTATCGGAAGTAGTATAAAATGTCTACCGAGCATTCAATGACGTATCGAACCTGTTGAAAAACGAATTGAAAGCATAAAAATACCCCTCCGTATAATTGAAGGGGTGGTTAATTGTTGCTTTTTACTTTTTCGCCTCGGGTGGAGAAGTAGAGATGATGTTTTTGATAAAAAACTGTTTCAGATCTCTGTATTTATCCTCAAACCCCGGTGCTGAAGTGCCTGCTTTGTAAGTGCTGTATGAATAATCCACCAAAGCCGACTGATAGTTGTCGTAATCGTGAAGTGTTTTGGCATTATTCAATCTTGTAATCACACTTTCGAGCCTGCTGATCATGGTCTCCATGTTGTTTCGGGAGCTGTGATCTTTGTCAAATTCTTCCCAATCCACTTCGGGAGAACTCAGGTTAGACTGACTCTGATTGTAGTCGTAGACTTTGTTTACAAACAGTTTGTTTTGTTCATTGATGCTTCCGTAACGCCTGCGGTCTTCAGGTGAAAGATTGACTGTTATTTCAGCAAGAGCTGTTTCCAACGCCGCGATAGCACCCTGTGCGGCAGTGATCTTTGCACTGCTCAAATGGGTGGAGTTCAAATTTGTTAATCCCATCATTTTTGATTTTTAAAGGTTAATACTTGTATATAAAATCGTGTGTTTTTATTTTGAGGAATAACTAAGGTAGGAAAAAAATTAAAACGAAAAGAAAAATTTTGAATGTCTGAAATAACACCAATTTTATTCACCGGGAAATCCCCCTCCCTTAGAGGGGTGGATTTTTCCGAAAGGAAAAAGATGGGGTGGTTAAAACACTTACGATAGAATTTTCCATCTACTTGTGAAAACAAACCACCCCATCAAAAATTCTTTCGAATTTTCGCCACCCCTCCAGAGGAGGGGAATTTTTAATCTTTCGTTTATCTCTATTGTTTGAATTTGCAGAACCTTTGATTTAATAGCAAAATAAAATTAAAGCTGAGATTCTTCCTTCGTCAGAATGACAAAGATGCTGTAAAAGGAATGCTGACAAATATTTTATGCGCTTAAAAAAACGACATAGGAAATGAAAGCGTTAAGAAAATGATTTCTGTGAACGTTAAGAAAATTCTTCTGTTCGAAGCGCGAGACAAATTAAGAACCGAAGAAACAATTATGAATTCGCGCAAGTTTTAGAATTTTTAGAGAACAGAATTCATTTTTAGCCTTTCAGTTCCAAGTCTTGAATTTTTGTTTCTTTTGTTTTAAGACAAAAGAAAATTTACTTCCTCTTTGAAGACTTCCTGATGTAAAGTTGCGGAGCCAAAACCACTTTCTTCTCAATAGAAACTCCGGAACCGTTTTCTTTTACACTTTCGATAAAAACCTGGCCGGCCATTTTCCCCATTGTAACAGGAGTCTGATCAACGGAGCTCATCGGAAGCTCCATGAATTGCGTAAACGGTTCGTTGGAAAAACCGATAACTGCAACTTCTTCGGGGATTTTTATTTTACGTTTTTTCAGTTCCTGACAAGCGCCCAAAGCGGCAAAATCACTTGATGAAAAAATAGCATCGGGGATCGATTTTCTGCCCCAAAGCTTTTTTATGGCATCGATACCTTCATCAATTGAGCTTCCGGTAATGATGATATTGTCTTCTTTTACCTGAAAATTATGGTCGATTAATGCCTGCTTATAACCGTTCAGACGGTTTTGGTAAATTTCAAGATTCAGATCACCGGCAAAATGACAGATATTTTTATATCCTTCTTTGATCAGATGTTCTGTTGCCAAATAACCTCCGCGATAATCGTCGATTGTAACCGTGCTTATTCCCGGAATATCTTTTTTTCTGTCAAAGAATATTATAGGTGTATTGGTTGTATTTAAAATATGTTGAATATGTTCGGTATCGATCGTGGTACGCGAAACCGACATGAAAATGCCGTCTACCTGAGCGTTTAATAAAGTATTTAAATGCTTTTTTTCTGTTAAAACATCTTCGTGGCTTTGGCAGATAATGACGTGATAACCGTGCTCAGAAAGTCCTTCTTCAATCCCGCGGATGACAGATGAGAAAAAATTTGTGTTGATATAAGGGACAATAATTCCTACGTTTTTTGTTTCCCCGCTTTTCAGAGCTTTGGCAAGATTATTCTGCTTATAATTCATTTCTTTAGCAGTTTTCAGTACCAAATCTTTGGTTGCCTGGCTGATCCTCGGATTATTGTTGAGTGCTCTGGAAACAGTAGCCACACTCACATTGAGTTTTTTTGAAATATCGTATATGGTGGCATTTTTTTTATTCATAAATGTTTTTCTGCGGGGTTGTAATTAATCAACTTTTGTCAAAAATTGTTGATGTAAATTTAATCAATTTATGCCTAAGTATATTTGAGTTTATTGTAATTTATGCCAAAACTCAGGTTTTAATTAATCTAAAAAACTGAATTTTAAATTGTCATTATGAAGCAATTAAATTCTAAACTGAAGTATTGTTTTCTCGGTTTTGATTAAAATTTTATATTTATAAGTATTACTCAACGAATTTGCTGTTTAACACAGTAAATATAAGCAATCGATTGCGCAAAATTGAATTTATTGTTAAAGTTGAAGTTTTACTTAAACTATTTAATAAACCAATTCAGCTTTTCCGGTTATGCATTTAACAGATGTTGGTTCTGCCGTCATCATACAATCCGACGTAATATTGTATTTCTTATTATATTCGGACATATTTGCGGTGTATTCTTTAATTATCGGAAGAATGGTGGCTTCAAGCTTTTTAGGGTAAGCAATATAGGTAATCGGACCGCCGCAGGCTTTAGCGCCCAATGGTGAGAATGTCCATTCTGAAGCATTCGTACATTTTTCTTGACTGGCCAAAGACTCAATGGAAGCTTTTAGTTTATCAAGCTGTGCTTCGTCATATCTTTGGCTGCTTTCATTGGCCGGCCTTTCAGAAATATCTTTAGGTAGAGTAGAAGGGTCGCCTTGTGAAGTTTTGCAGGAAACTGCTGAAAGACTTATTAATAGAAGTACTGCAGAGATTTTGGTTAATTGATTTTTCATAATTACTTTTTTTAAAGGCAATCAAATTTCGTTCCTTATTTACATTTCCGTAATTTTGCCATCGATGAACAATCATTTTTTTGACTTAATAGAACATACCAGCAGAAGCGTTTTTCTTACAGGAAAAGCGGGGACGGGTAAAACCACATTTCTTAACGAGTTTGTAAAGAAAACCCGGAAAAAACATATTGTCGTTGCACCTACAGGAATTGCGGCAATCAATGCGGGTGGAGTTACGATTCATTCTATGTTTGGGTTGCCTTTGAGGACTTTTTTACCAACTACGGACAGAATTGATACCAGTTTGGCAAATAATATTGCCGATCTGATGTCTCATTTTAAATATCGAAAAGATAAGCTTAAACTTTTAAGAGAAGTTGAAGTTTTGATTATTGATGAGGTTTCGATGTTGAGAGCCGACGTTTTGGATATGATGGATTTTTCCCTGAGATTTATCCGAAGAAACAATCAAAGGTTTGGGGGTGTTCAGATGTTGTTCATTGGCGATTTGTACCAGCTTCCGCCGGTTGTGCGGGATGAGCATATTTTAAAGATGTGTTACAATTCACCTTTCTTTTTCGACAGTCATGCGATAAAAGATATTCCTTTAATTACCATTGAATTAACGAAAGTATACCGTCAATCTGATGAAGAATTTCTTGAAATTTTAAATGCAATTCGCGATGGCGACGTTTCTAATATAGATTTTGAATATCTTAATAAAAGATATATTCCTGATTTCAATTCAGGTGATGAGCCGTACGTTTATCTTTGTTCGCACAACAAAATGGCGGATGATATCAACCAGCAAAAATTAGCAGAAATAAAGCTTAGCCCCAAAATATATGAAGCAAAACTTTTCGGTGAATTCAAAGAAAATCAATTTCCGAATGAGCAGTTTTTAGAATTGAAAATTGGCGCTCAAGTCATGTTTATCCGGAACGATATTTCAGGCGAAAAAAGATATTACAACGGAAAATTAGGCGAAATTTCTGCTTTAGACGAAACCGAAATCAAGGTCATTCTCGACGGCAGCGAAAGGGAAATTACCGTAAAAAGAGAAGTTTGGGAGCAAAAAAGATATTCACTTGATACCGAGAAAAATATTAAAGAAGAAGTTTTAGGAAGCTTTGAACAGTTTCCGATCAAATTGGCTTGGGCGGTGACGATTCATAAAAGCCAGGGTTTAACGTTTGACAAAGTGATCATTGATGCAGGAAAAAGTTTCACGGCCGGCCAGGTTTATGTTGCGCTTTCGCGTTGCCGAACTTTGGAAGGAATTGTTTTGAAATCTAAAATCACACCCGATGTTATTTTTAAAGACAACAGAATTCTGCAGTTTCAGGGAGCTACTTTTGCCAACGATCATGTTGAAGCTATTTTAAATAAAGAAAAATACGATTACAGCATAAGAAAGGTGCTTCGTACCATAGATTCGAGATGGCTTTTGAAAGAGTTGGAAGATTGGAATAATTTATCGATCATTACAAAAAGTATTGATACGGTGAAGACCAATCAGCTTTATGTTCAACTGAAGCATGAAATTACCCAGCTCGGAAAAATCTTTGAAAAGCTCGAGAAAATTTTATTTCAAAAGGTAAACAATTTCATCGAAAATAAAGAAGAATGGAGCGATATTGAAAGTAAAGCAAAAGGCGCGGTTAACTTCTTTTTTAGCGAAATAAGAGATAAAATTTTCAATCCGTTAAAAGATTTTTATGCGGAAATAAAAGGAGCAAAAGGCTTGAAACAATACAACGAAGATTTCAGAAATTGGCTAGAAGATATTGAAGAATATTTAAACAGCTTAAAGGAAATTTACTTGTTGGAAACGCAACTTTTAGAAGAAAAAAACAATAAGGAAATCAGCATGAAAATTGCAAAAGTTCCGTCGCAGGTTCTTACTTTCCAATTGTTTGAACAAGGAAAAACGATTTCCGAAATCGCTCTGGAAAGAGGTTTGGTAAAAGAAACCGTGATCGGACATTTGGCAAAATTTGCCGAGCAAGGTTTGCTGGATATTTCAAGAGTGATTACTTCTGATAAAATCAAAACTTTTGAAAATGAATTTCATAAAAATCCACACGAAACTTTAAACGAATGGAAAACTGCATTGCCAAATGATTTTGAGTTTAATGAAATCAGGATTTTAATTAATCATTTTACGTATCAGAAGGAGAAAAATAACGGTTAATCTATCAAATGTAGCCTGAAATCTTCTGCAATGATATATTGATTATTAATCTTTATTAATTGGTTGTGTGAAAAGTTTTTCTCTCCAAAACAGCTGATTTTAACTCTGTTTTGATCTGATAACTCTTTAAGTTTTTCCATTATTGAAAAGGGAACCCTCATAAGTTTACCAGATCCTTTTTGTAAATTTTGGAGGAAAATTTCGTAAGTGATTCCTGTATCAATTTCAATATAGCCTTTCCAATTCCTCCATTCTTGTATGATGTAATTGATAGAATGTTTAATTTCTTCAATAAATTTATTAGGAGATTCAGGCTTTGAGTTCAGAAATATATCATACATGCTTTCGTTGTAATCAATTAACAAAGGATGTAATTTGTAAAAAGACAAATTTCCAACTTCCTTCTGCTTTAAAAAAGCTTCTTTTTTATTTATGAAATCAAAACGATACAATCTTTCTTGAAACTTTAAAATGATAAAAGTTGCTTGAAAATCTTGAATTTCTACAATCTGATCATGAAAATTTATAATTTTATCCATCATCAAATATAATTTTTTTAGATATAAATTGATGAGATATACAAATTAGACTTTTTATAAGTAAATCACATAAATTTATGTTTCAATAGTTTTTTCTCACCACAGCAATCAGACTTATCAATTACAAAAAGTAACTAATGCAGTTTAGAAGTTTTAAATTTGCTTGTTTAAAATTAATTTATGAAACATTTTGAAATATCCGTGCTTGATCTTGCTCCCGTAAAGCAGGATAAAACAATTCACGATACTTTTCAGGACAGTTTATCTTTAGCAAACTTTACTGAAAATCTTGATTATAAAAGATTCTGGCTTGCCGAACATCACAATATGGAAAGCATTGCCAGTTCTGCAACTTCAGTTCTGATCGGTTTTATCGCCAACGGAACAAAAAAAATAAGAGTCGGGTCGGGAGGAATAATGCTTCCGAATCACAGTTCGCTTGTGATTGCCGAACAATTCGGAACTTTGGAATCGCTTTTTCCAGGAAGAATTGATCTAGGTCTGGGAAGAGCTCCAGGAACAGATGGTTTAACTGCTCAGGCTTTAGGAAGAAATCCTGCAACCATCAACGAACAGTTTCCGAGACAGATTTTGGAACTGCAAAAATATTTTTCCAAAGAAAATTCTAATGCTTTGGTTCGCGCCATTCCAGGTGAAGGTTTGGATATTCCGCTGTATATTTTAGGTTCGAGCACAGATAGTGCTTGGCTGGCTGCGGAACTTGGACTTCCGTACGCTTTTGCGGGACATTTTGCGCCTGAGCAAATGGAAATGGCTTTTAATATTTACAGAGAACATTTTGAGCCTTCAAAACAATTGGATAAACCGTATATTTTAGCTTGTGTAAACGGTGTTGCAGCAGAAACTACAGAAGAAGCGCACAAACTTTCTACAACTTTATTTCAGACGTTCATTAATATTGTAAGAAACGACAGAAAGCCTTTTGCTCCACCGGTGGATGATATGGATGAGATTTGGTCAGCAATGGAAAAATCCATGGTTTTACAAAAATTGAGATATACTTTTATAGGTGATCAATCTGAAATTGAAGAAAAACTGAAAAGTTTTCAGGAAAAATTCAATGTTGATGAATTAATGATTAATTCTCACATTTACGATCATCAAAAAAGACTAGAATCTTACGAGATCATCAGAAAGGCAAAAGACTCATTATCTAAAGCGTAACAAACCGTTTATATTAATTGGCGGGTGCTTGTTTTTATGAGTATCTTTGCAAAAATTTAAAGTAAAAATGTCTGATATTAAATTAAATACTATTCCCGAGGCAATCGAAGACCTTAAAAATGGTAAAATAATCATAGTAGTAGATGATGAAGACAGAGAAAATGAAGGAGATTTTCTTTGCGCTGCAGAATTGACAACTCCGGAGCTTATAAATTTTATGGCTGTTCACGGAAGAGGCTTGATTTGTATGCCACTTCCTGAAAAAAGATGTGACGAGCTTGGCTTGGATATTATGGTAAGCCGAAGCAGCGATCCGAAGGAAACAGCTTTTACAGTTTCTGTTGATCTTTTGGGAAATGGTACTTCTACAGGAATTTCTGCAGGTGACAGAGCAAAAACTATTTTAGCTTTGATGGATGAAAATTCTAAACCGACAGATTTCATGAGACCCGGCCATATTTTTCCGCTTCGTGCTAAAAAAGGGGGTGTTTTGAAAAGAGCAGGACATACCGAAGCTGCAATTGATCTGACTCATTTGGCCGGATTAAAAGAAGGTGGCGTAATCTGCGAAATCATGAATGAAGATGGGTCAATGTCTCGTTTGCCGGAGCTTTATGCTTTTGCTCAGAAACATGATATGAAGATTGTTTCTATTGAAGATCTGATTCATTATCAGCTTAAAAAAGGAAATCTTATCGAAAGACTGGAAGAAAGAAAAGTAAAAACTGCTTACGGAGAATTTGACTTTTTTGCTTTCAGAGAAACTTCAAATGATCAGATTCATTTTGCTTTGACTAAAGGAGCCTGGACTGTTGATGAACCTGTTTTGGTGAGAGTTCAGTCGTCTGATTCTTATTTTGATGTTTTAACAAGACTAAATAATGGTGAAAAACCGTTGTTGGAAAAAGTGACCAACATGGTGAATGAAGCAGGAAAAGGAGCTGTTATTTTCATTAATAATGTTTCAAATTCTGAAAATACATTAAGAAAGTTACAGCAGTTTTTGAATTATCAAGATGGTCAGCAAAAGCATCCGACTGCAGCCTTTAATTATAGAGATTATGGAATCGGAACTCAGATTTTAAAGAATCTTGGAATTAATAAATTTAAAGTAATCACTCAAAATCCAGACATAAAACCTCAAGTTGGAGGATACGATGTTGAGGTGACGGAAATGGTTCAGCTTTAAAAGTGAATTGTGAATGGTCAATTTTGCTTTGCAAGTGAATTTTTCACAGTTTTAAAATTGACGGCGTAGATAATTCATAATTGGCAATTGACTTTCGGCGAAATAAAAATGGCTTGATTTAATCAAGCCATTTTTATTTCGTCGAAATTTCTAAATCCATTTAGAAAGTCTTTGATATTCATCCTTTTTTTGCCTTCTAATTGTAATTCCAAAGGAAAATAAACTCCGTCTTTAATAAAGATTTTAAATTCATTTTTAGAAATATCAAGACTTCCGACTGAGTTTTCATGATTTATAATTTCAAATTTACCTCCAAATATTTTTAATACTTTTTCTTCTTCTCCAATTTTTAAAGTAGTAAAAGCAGCAGGATAAGGCGACATTCCTAAAATAAACTGATGAATTTCTTTTGAACTTTCTGTCCAGTCAATTCTTGTATCTTCCTTGAAAATTTTAAAAGCATTTTTAGGATGTTCAACGTGTGGCTGAGGCTTTTCAATAATTGAATTTTCCGCAAGTCCATTCAACGTTTTTACCACCAATTTTGAGCCCATTTCCATTAATCTGTCGTGAAGACTTCCCGCATTTTCATCAGGTAAAATTTCCAATTCTTCCTGAAGTAGAATATTTCCTTCATCAATTTTTTCGTTGATAAAAAATGTTGTGGCTCCGGTTTTTTCTTCACCATTAATCACAGCATAATTGATCGGCGCTGCGCCTCTGTAATCGGGAAGTAACGAAGCGTGAAGATTGAATGTCCCCATTTTAGGCATTTCAAAGAGAACTTTTGGCATCATTCTGAAAGCAACAACCACAAAAACATCAGCATCTAGTTTTTTTAATTCTTCTAAAAATTCGGGGCTTCTTAATTTTTCTGGCTGAAAAACAGGAATATTATTTTCCACGGCAAAGATTTTTACCGGAGACTGATTGATTTTTTGGCCGCGTCCGCTTGCTTTGTCGGCAACCGTTACAACACCTACAACTTCATGATGAGATTGATGAATGGCTTCGAGTGAGGTTTTTGCAAACTCAGGAGTGCCTAAAAAAACGACTTTCAATGATTTCATTTTGCAAAGATAAAATTCTTTGAGTTATGAATTATAAATTGAACTACCTATTGCTTATTATCCATTACTTATGTTAATGTGTATGTTCTGAAATTCAGCATTTTAACTTTTCCGGCGTCTAAAAGAAAAATAAGATTTTCTAAAATATTTTCTTTCTTATGAAAATTAAGCTGAACAGAAAGTTCTTCAATTGTTGAGGGCCTTTTTGCCAATAAACTAAGGATTTCAGATGAAATGTTTTCCCCAAAAATAGACTGCTTATTTTTTTCACAAACCGAACATTGCCCGCAATTTTTTGTGTTTTTTTCTCCAAAATAAGCAAGAATAAGCTTCATTTTACAATATTTACTATCTTCAATAAAAAACTTCATCTCTTCCCATTTCTGGATTTTATTTTTCTGTATATGTTCGAAAAGTTTCCAGTAAATTCCTGCGTTCGCTCTTTCGTCACGAGGTTTAAGAAATTTCACACTGGATAACGCTCCATCTACATATTCAATATATTTTTTTTGCTGTAATTCTTTCAGTTTTTCTTTTATTAGATGGATACTTACGCCAATTTTATTACTCACATTTTGCTCGCTGAACATCACTTTATGAGTTGAAATTCCTGAAACTGTTCGCAATAAAAGTTCTATAAAATAAGAATCTTTTTGTGAAAGCTGATCAATTTCATCAGGTTTTATAAGAAGTTCTAATGACGATAAACTTTTGCTGCTGTTGTAATAAATTATCTCTTGAGTATGCAGGAAGTTGAGAACAATTTTAATTTTTGCCGTTGATAGTTTTGTGAAATTCTGGATTCCGGAAGTGTTGAGCTGAAATACTTTTTCGGGTAATTCAAATTCGACCACCTGAAAAATAGAGTAGAGGTACGAAATGATTTTTAAGAATTCTGCTTTATTTGGAATTTGATTTTTAAGAATCTGATCAAAATTTAAAAGCTCTTGTTTGTCCCAAAGTAAAAATGCATAACTGCTTTTCCCGTCCCGTCCGGCTCTTCCTATTTCCTGATAATAATTTTCGATGGAAGGTGAAGGTGAAAAATGAATCACAAATCTTACATTATCTTTGTCAATCCCCATTCCAAAAGCGTTTGTGGAAATCAAGACATTGTTATTACTGTTGTTCCAAAGGTTTTGCCTGTTGTTTTTTTCTTTCGTCGTTAATCCTGCATGAAAAAAGTCAACGTTTTTAATTTGGTTTTTGTGGAGAAATTCAGTGAGTAATTCGGCTTCTTTCCTCGTTCTTACATAAATAATTCCGGATTCTGTAGCGTATTTTAGAATTGTGAAAATCCTTTGATATTTATCTGAAATTTCTTCTGAACATATCTTTATATTTTCTCTTTTAAAACTTTTTTGAAATAGATTTGGGTTTTTTAGTTCTAGTTTATTTTTAATTTCTTCTAATACTTTCGGAGTTGCTGTGGCCGTTAAAGCAAGACATGAAATTCCAGGATTATTTTTTCTGAATTCTTTAATATTCTGATAACTTGGCCTGAAATCCTGCCCCCATTCTGAAATACAATGAGCCTCATCTACCGCAATAAATGATAACTGAATTTCTTCAATATTCTGTAAAAACTGTTTATTGGTAAGTCTTTCCGGTGACACGTATAACAATTTTGTAAGCCCGTCTTTGCATCGGTTATAAATAACTTCCGCATCAAACTCATCTAATTCGGAAGATAAATATTCTGCTTCAATTCCTCTGAATTTCAACTGATTTACCTGATCTTTCATCAATGCTAGAAGCGGAGAAATAACTAGGCAGACCCCTTCTTTCAACAAAGCTGGAAGCTGGTAACATAAAGATTTTCCGGCTCCGGTAGGTAAAAGCACCAATGTATCTTTTGAGGTAACGACAGAATCGATTATTTCCTCCTGAGAATCTCTAAAAGAATCATAACCCCAAAAGTGCTTGAGGGTTTTCTTTTTCAGTTCCTGAAAATCTTGTGAAGAAATCATCATGTAAAAATATAAAAACTAATATAACAAAAAAAGCCACGCATTGCGTGACTTTTAATTTATGTAAATAAATTTTAATTATTTAGCTTCGAAATAAACTCTTCTGTTTGCTCTGTTTTTCCATTCCGGACATTTAGTAGCAGGTTCACACTCAGGGTATTTAAGGTCTTTCTCACCTCTACCAACAGCGTTTAATTTAGAAGAATCTACACCATTCTTGATCAAATAGTTTTTAACACTGTTTGCTCTTCTTTCAGAAAGTTTTTGATTATAAGCATCTGAAGCTCTTGTATCTGTAGCTCCAATTACTGTATAAGCACCGTTTGAAGAATTAATATAGCTAACGGCATTGTTTAGAATTGGCGTATTTGAAGGTAAAATTCTGTCAGAATTTAAATCAAATTCAATTCCTTCAAGATTAGTTACCGTTTCACTAACAGGGCCTGTAGGTGTTGTAGGAGTCGTAGGACATCCATTGTTTTCAACCGGTCCAGGTACTGTCACACACTGATCGTAAAGATCAATTACGCCATCTAAATCTGCATCAAGAGCTACACCAGCACCATCTACTCTTGCACCTGCAGGAGTGTCAAGTTGTCTGTCCCAATCATCACAAACTCCATCATTATCAGCATCTCCTTTTTTACAAACTTCGATATCCTGATTTTTGTTGGCTAGTACATCTAATTTATAATAAATCTCCTGCAATGGGTCATGCCACATTAAGTGAGATTCGTGTTTTCCTAATTTTAAAGATAAACCTAAAGTAGCATTGAAGAAGTTATCTGAAACTTGGTCTTCTCTCTTGTTGATAGCGCTATATTGTTTACCACCACCATCGAATTGATCATCTCCAGTGTAAACGTACATTAATCTTGTTTCAAGATCTATTCTCCTGTTTACTTTAAATTTAACACCTGCACCTGCTTGACCAAATAATGAATTTAGTTTAAAAGGCTTGATTTCAGTCATCAATCTTTGACGTGTAGCATCTTTTTGGTAAGCTCTGTATGCCATTGTTCCTACACCTACATAACCGTGTAAAGCCCATCTGTAAGTAGATTTGTTATCAACTCTTCTTAATAGGTTTGAGAAGTTAATGTCTCCCAATAATGATATTGCATCATATTGAGTTCTTGCACCTACTTGTTGGTAAGGAAGATCACTAGGAGCATCATCTTTTGTATTGAACCATCCTTGTCTGGTTTCACCCCTGTCATATTGAAGCTTTAGTCCAAAAGCATGAGTAATTGCTTTGTCAATACTTACATAAGCAGAATATCCAAAAAGGTTTTTTCCGTTACCGTTTTTTATTGAGGTTAAATCTGCAGACTGCATTAATGGTACACCTACACCTGCAGAAATTGCCCAATCATTAAATCTTTTAGACTGCTGTGTAAAAGGTGATACATTCGCAGATCCAGATGAAAAGGTATTTGGGTATTCCTCAATTGAAACTGCTGTTGAGTCTTGTGCGTAACTTGCTGTAGGGACAGCCAGTGCTAATGCAACAATTGCTAAACTTAATTTCATAGTATATTTTTTATTTAGTTAATTAAATGATTTATTATTTAATAATAATTAGTTTGGACAACCATTATTATCAGCAGATCCTGCTACGGTAACACACTTATCATATAAGTCGATTACTCCGTCAAGATCCATATCTAAAGCTACACCAGAACCGTCAACTCTAGCTCCGGAAGGTGTATTTAGTTCTCTATCCCAGTCATCACATACGCCATCGTTGTCGCTGTCTCCTTTCTCGCATACTATTAGTTCTTCAGTTGTGTTTTCCAACACATGAGTTCTGTAATATACTTCTTGTAAAGGATCATGCCAAGCTAAATGTGATTTGTGTTTTCCAAGTTTGAATGACAATCCTAGATTAAATGTCATCGCAGCATCAGAATAAGAATCGTTTATTAGATTATAGTTGATTCTGTCTCCGGCAGCAGTTTCAAGCTCTCTGCCTTCTCCGCCACCATCAAATTCTTCATCAAAACTGTTGATGTACATTACTCTAGCTTCTATGTCTATCAGTTTGGATACATTATATTTCAATCCTACTCCGGCTTGCATAAAGAAAGATTCGATGCCAAGCTTTTGATCAATCATAATAGGAATTCTTGGAGGGTTGCTGCTCCATCTTGAAGCATCACTATCTATAAGTTCAGTTTCATAACCCATGAATCCACCACCTAAATATCCATGAAGAGCCCATCGATACGGTGAATGATTGTCAACTCTTCTCAAAAGGTTTGAGAAGTTAACGTCTCCTAATAAAGAAACCTGATGAAACTTCGTCCATGCAGTGGCTACACCGGCCGCCGGGTTGGTTTTCAATTCAGCTTTCTGATTAGTTTTTCCCATCTGGTATTGCAGACTTAGACCAAAGGTATGCGTTATCTGCTTGTCTAAGCTTACATACGCATTATAACCCCAGTTTATTTTTTTGTCATAAAATGAAGTAACATCTGCAAAAGTCATAAAAGCTGCACCACCTCCAATTGAGACCGCCCAATCGTTGAACTTTCTGGATTTGTTGTCAAACTTTTGAATATTTGCAGAGCCCGAAGAAAAAGTATTTGGGTACTGGTCTGAAGTATTAACCGCAATGCTATCTTGAGCGTAAGTAGCAATAGGGAATGTGGCCAATAAGAATAAACCTAATTTCATACAATTTGTTATGTTTTGGTTAAATAAAATCTTTTAATAATATTCTAGAAAATTCCCTTTCAAAAAGATGTTTTTTATGAGGGATTTCTAATCTTCTTGATGTAAATTTCAATTCATTATATTTAATGATGTCAATATCTATAATCCTGTCGGTATACCCATCGGTAACTTTAGAATCATTTACCCTTCCCATATTCCTTTCAATTGTTTTCACAAAATCCAGCAGCTGAATTGGAGATAAAGACGTAAATATTATTGTTGCAATATTACAAAAAATATTAGAACTGACAAACTCTACAGGATCAGATGTCAAATATTTACTTATTTTTAATATTGAAGCCTTCTCACTTATTCTTTTCATGGCAGTTTCTATATTACTTTTTTTATCACCAATATTACTTCCGAGTAACAAAATGACCTTATGCTGCGACATATTGAAAAATGATTATTTATGAAGAGTTTCTTTAAAAATGTATTAGCAAATATAGTGGCAATTGTGATACTTTGCGCTGTATTTTTCTTCTTTTTTATTATGATGGTCGCAATTGGCTCTATGAGTGGTGAAAAATCTGTAACGGTAAAAAAGAATTCTGTTTTAACGATTAATTTAAATACAGATATTATCGACAGTCCTACAGAAGATCAGCAAAGTATTTTCAATGTAAACAATAAAAACACAAGTGTATTAATATATGATGTTTTAGAAGCTGTAAAAAAAGCTAAAGATGATGATAATATTAAAGGTATAAGTATTGAAGTTGACAATTTAAATGCCGGAATTACACAAATTGACGATCTTAGAAATGCAATTCAGGATTTTAAAAAGAGTGGAAAGTTTGTATATGCTTACGGAAATGTTGTTTCGCAGGGGTCCTATTATTTAGGTTCGGTGGCGGATCAGTATTATCTAAATCCTGCCGGAGGAATTGATCTGAAAGGTCTTGCAACAGAAGTTGTTTTCTTTAAAGATTTTGCAGAAAAGTACGGAATCGGAATTGAGGTTATCCGTCACGGAAAGTTCAAATCTGCTGTTGAGCCATTCTTAAGAAATGATATTTCTCCTGAAAATAAAGAACAGCTAAGCACACTTTTAAATGATATTTGGAGCAATACATCTTCCAAAATTGCTGCTTCAAGAAAAATGGATGCTGCTCAGTTTAAAACTATTGTTGACAGTCTTTACGGAATGATTCCTGATCAAAGTTTAAAATATAAGCTTGCAGATAAGCTGATTCAGAAAACTGAATATGATAAAATGATCAGAACTAAACTGAGTCTTAAAGAAGATGATAAGCTTAATAAAATTTCTTTAAATAAATATATAGATTCGTTTTCCGACAAAGATCAATCTGGCGAAAAAGTGGCGGTTTTATATGCTTCAGGTTCTATAAACAGTGGTGATGAATACGGTGATATTTACTCTGAAAAGTATATTAAATATATAAAAGCGCTTCAGGATGATAAAAAAGTAAAAGCGGTTGTATTGAGAATCAATTCTCCTGGAGGAAGTGCCAATGCTTCTGATGAAATTTTATTTGAGCTTCAGCAATTGCAAAAAACGAAGCCGCTTGTTGTTTCTTTTGGAGATTATGCTGCTTCCGGAGGTTATTACATTGCAATGGCAGCCGATAAAATTTATTCCGAGCCCAATACGCTTACAGGTTCAATCGGAGTGTTTGGTGTGATGCCTTACTTTAAAGATATTGCCAATAAAAATGGAGTTCGTTCAGATATTGTCGCGACCAATGCCAATTCTGCTTTTTATTCTTCATTACACGGATTGACGCCTTACGGAGTAAACTTAATGACCAGAAGTGTTGAAGGAACTTACAAGAGATTTGTACATTTCGTTACCGAAAACAGAAAAAAATCTTTCGAAGAAATAGATAATGTTGGCGGCGGAAGAGTGTGGAGTGGTACGCGTGCCAAACAAATTGGTTTGGTTGATGAATTGGGAAGTTTGCAAGATGCCGTGAAATTTGCTGCACAAAAGGCGGGCTTAAAAAAATCTTACAGTGTTTCTTCTTATCCTAAAAAAATGACCGCGTTTGAGCAGATTTTTCAGGATTTGAATGAAGACGATCTTTCCGCAAGAATGATTAAAAATAAAATAGGTAAGGCCAATTATGAAATTCTTCAACAGATTACCGACGAAAAACTGAAGTCTGAAGTGAAAATGGAAATGCCTTATCAGATTAAGATTAACTAAATTATATTGTTTTTATAAAAAATCCGGGACTGAAATTTTTCAGACCCGGATTTTATTTTAATATTGTTTATTATTTCTTGGTGACCATCCTGTAGATTGCCAATAATAAAACTGCGCCACCAACTGCAACAAGGAAGCTGGAAATGTTAAAACCGGTTACATCTACGCCAAATATCATAGATCCCAGCCATCCGCCAAGCATACTTCCCAATATACCAATAATGATTGTGATGATCCATCCACCGGGATCGTTCCCTGGATGTAATGCTTTTGCAATTGCTCCCGCGATAAGACCGAATAAGATCCAAGCTAAAATTCCCATAGTTTAAAATTTTTAATGTTAATATTGAATTTGGTTTAAAGAAATATGAATTATCTCTTTTTGAAAAAAGAATCTACAAATTCTGTACCATTAAAAAGTTGTAAATCCTGCATCTTCTCTCCAACGCCAATATATTTCACAGGAATTTGGAACTGATCTGATATTCCGATAACGACTCCGCCTTTCGCAGTTCCGTCCAATTTTGTTACTGCCAATGCGTTTACTTCGGTTGCTGCTGTGAATTGTTTTGCCTGTTCAAATGCATTCTGTCCTGTTGACCCATCCAAAACCAGCAAGATCTCGTGTGGAGCATCAGGAATTACCTTTTGCATCACTCTTTTTATTTTGGAAAGTTCATTCATCAGATTTATTTTATTGTGAAGTCTTCCTGCGGTATCAATGATTACCACGTCTGCATCTTGGGCAACAGCACTTTGTACAGTGTCAAAAGCAACAGAAGCCGGGTCTGAGCCCATTTCCTGCTTTACAATCGTTACTCCGGCTCTTTCACTCCAAATTGTAAGCTGATCTACCGCAGCAGCACGGAAAGTATCTCCTGCACCTAAAATTACTTTTTTTCCATCGGCTTTAAACTGATGAGCCAATTTTCCGATTGTTGTTGTTTTTCCTACACCGTTTACACCTACAACCATGATGACGTAAGGTTTTTTTGAAGTGTCTATATTTCCTGTATTTGCTTGAGGATTTTCTAATAACAATCCTGAGATTTCTTCGCGAAGAATACGGTCAAGTTCACTTGTATTGACATACTTGTCTCTTGCAATACGTTCTTCAATTCTTTGGATGATTTTGATGGTGGTAGAAGCGCCTACATCGGAAGCGATAAGTATTTCTTCAAGATCATCAAGTACCTCATCATCTACTTTACTTTTGCCGACAACGGCTTTCGTCATTTTTTCAAAGAAACCCTGATTCGATTTTTCCAAACCTTTATCTAAAGTTTCTTTTTCTTCTTTTTTAAAAATATTTTTAAACCAACTCATATATACAGTGATTTTAATTATTATAATTCTATTTCTATTTCATCTCCCATTCTGGCAATATTAAAACCGTTTGCCAAAACTGTTTTACTTTGTTTGCTGTCTTTATTCAGGAGCTTGTTTGTATGGTTAAAATGAATAAAATAAATTTTCTTTTTGTCTTTGGCAGAAAGATTCTTAAAAAGTTCCATGCTTTCTACAACAAAAGGATGCGGAATCTCGGAGACATCTCTGAATCCTATTTCTTCGGCATCATAAAAAGTGGCATCTAAAAATGCATAATCCACATTTTTTATAAGATCGGTGATGTTGTGTTTCCACTTATTCCATTTATCAATATCGGGAATAAAAAGCGCTTTCTTTTTTGGGCCTTCAATCAGAAATCCTACGGTTTCGGAAAATTCGTCGCGATGCGGAACTTGTATTGGAGTTACCTGAAGATTGAGGCTTAGCTTCACCGGAACTTCATTTTGAATATCTTTAATGATAATATTTTTTGTGCTGACCAATTGCGACCACGGACCATTTTCTTCAAGATATTTTTTAAGTTTAGGCATAGCGTAAACAGGAATATTTTTGGAATTCATTGCTTCTTTTCCTAGATACATCAAACCTGTGTAATGGCCGATATGTGCATGCGTGATAAAAATACCGTCTGGTGTGGTTTTTTCTGAAGTGCCTGCGCGTTCCTGTAGAAACTGGATCTGCTGAGTAAAATCAGGGCTGATGTCAAAAAGATAGTTTTGTTCCAAATCATGATCTATAACTCCGATGGAAATTATTTTCCGGCTCATATCCGGATTTTTCCAAAGATCTGCACAGCATTCTTTTTTACAGCCGGCTTGTGGCGAGCCTGCGTCCTGCACATTACCCAAAACAATAAGCTTTACACCTTTGCCTGTGTTTTTAGCATTTTGTTTAGTAGTTTGGGACGAAAGGCTAATGCCTAAAAGCAGAAAAAATAATAACTTCATTTTGATGTTTCGAATCAAGATGTAAATATAAATAAAAAACTACCCAAAATATGAGTAGTTTTATATTGTAAATAAAGTAACTTATTATTTTTTCAAATAACCGTCAACTTCGTCTGCATTCATTACTTTTTCTTCGAAAACGTAAGCCCCTGATTTAGATGACTTCACCATTTTCACAACTTTAGTCATTTTTTTAGACTGTCCGCTTTGTAGGGTTGCTACTACTTTCTTTGCCATGGTAAATTATATTTTATAAATTACTTGATTTCTTTGTGAAGGGTAGATCTTTTAAGAACAGGATTGTATTTTTTCAATTCCAATCTTTCTGTTGTGTTCTTTTTATTCTTTGTAGAAATGTATCTAGACATTCCCGGCATACCGCTTTCTTTGTGCTCTGTACATTCAAGGATTACTTGAACTCTGTTTCCTTTTTTTGCCATGATTTAGTTCTTTTTAATCAATCCGTTTCTAGTGGCTCTTTCGATCGCCTCTTCGATTCCAATCTTGTTAATTACTCTCAATCCATGAGCTGAAACTTTCAGTGTTACGTGCTTATCTTGCTCTGGAAGGTAAAATTTCTTCTCCAATAAGTTAATTTCAAAACGACGCTTCGTTTTGTTATTAGCGTGAGAAACGTTGTTACCAACCATTGCACGCTTTCCTGTTATTTGGCAAATTCTTGACATATCTCGATGTTCTTATTTGTATAATATTTGAGGTTGCAAAATAACGGATTAATTTTTAGATAGACAAGTTTTTAAATAAATTTTTGAAATAATTATCTTCCTTGAAACAAAGTTGTTAATAAAGCTCATAAAAATAATTTCTTGTAATCGCCGATCACGGTTTAAAATAACAGAAATTTGGAAAAAAAAATATTTAAGTAATAATTAAATTGTGTTTTTCTGAAACTTTTTCTGGAGACGTTTTATAAAAAAATAAGCAAGGAGAAAACCTAAAGCAAAAATTGAAAACCTTGTCAAAAGATCACCTGCTTTCACATAAAATGTTTCGCCTTCATATAAATTTATTTTAGCAAATAAAGCAGTTTTGTCGCCATAAAAAGTGTCTTCCAAAACTTCTCCTTTTGCATTGATGTGTGCAGAAATCCCGCTGTTGGCAGATCGTGCAATTTCTCTTCTGGTTTCAATAGCTCTTAATTTTGCGTAGGAGAAAAGCTGTTTGTGGCCTTCAGTCACGCCCCACCAGGAATCATTGGTCATAATCGCCAGAAAATTAGCTCCTTTTTTAACATATTCTGTCGTGAATTCACCGTAAATACTTTCATAGCAGATAATTGGCGCAAGTCTTCCTTTATTGTAAGGATTTGAAAATGCCACTCTTTCGTCGTCCGTTCCCAAAGAAGCGACAGTTCCGCCCAAATTGAGCATTGCATCGCCTAAAAGAGGCTTTAAAACGCTCATGTAAGGAAAGATTTCAACGCCTGGAACCAGTTTCCCTTTATGATAAACTTCTACTTTTTGATTAGGAACAATTTGCACCGCAGAATTGTAGCTTTCAACCCATAATCCGGAATTAATTTGGTAAGCTTCTTTAGGTAAATTTTCGTGATTAAGATAATAACGATGCGACGAAATTCCTGTCGCAAAAACAGACCCGGGATGTTTCGTTAAAAATCCTTTCACATTATTCAGTAAGCCGCTTTTTTCAAAAGCAGTCTCCGAAATAGAACCTCTTCCGGGAATAGCTGTTTCCGGAGCGATGTAATAATCTATTTTACCTTTTGTATTTTCTTCGGCAAGCGTTAAAAGTTCATTGACAATGGTGATGCTGTCTTTAGAATATTTTTCCGCATAAGGATCAAGATCGGGCTGAAGCATCAAAACGCTGACCTCACCAACAGGTTTTTCATCAAAATTATTAAACTTAAATAATGAAATAATCATCGGAATAATGATGAGAAGGGCTGAAATAGAAACATTTCTGATCAGATCTTTTCTTTTTCTTCCGGCTTCCCAGATTCTTAAGGTGTAAAATATAAAAATATTGGTCAGTAAAATCCAGAAGCTTCCGCCTGTTGCGCCCAACGTATCATACCATTGAATCAGTTTTGGATAATCAGAAAATACATTTCCTAGATTCAGCCATGGCCAGGTCAATTCCCAACTCATGTGAAATTTTTCAAAACTCATCCAGATTGCAACAAAAAAAGCCAATCCCCAATACGTTCCTTGAGCATTTTTGTACCAATGATAGCACTGAAAAACCAAAGAATACAGAAAAGAATTGACCAAAACAGGAAATACGACCGCCATCATCGAATGGCTTCCGTCAGGGTTTTTGGAGCCATAAAGCCAACCCGTCGTTACAATATTCCAGATTACAAAACATAAATAGGAAAGCCCAAAAACGACCCAACTTTTTCTTTTAAAATCTGAAAATTTTGATACTTCATGTTCCATCATCAAAAGCGGAACAAGAGCGACAAATATGAAAAAAGGAACTCCGTAAGTCGGCCATGATACGGATAGAAGCATCGCTGAAATGAGCGTAAGTATGACGTATTTCATTCAATTAATTTAACATACAAATTTAATGTTTTTGAAATGAATAACTTCGCAAATGATGTTAATTAAAAAGTTAAAGAATTTAATTTTAACCGTTCAATTCTTTAGCACGCTTTTCGGCATTTAAAATTCCTTTTTGCAGGATTTCTTTAAAATTATTTTCTTCGAATGTCTTTAAAGCGGCTTCTGTGGTTCCACCTTTTGACGCAACATCTTTTATCAGCTCTTCAAGGCTTTTTTCGGAATTATTGATTAAATGATATGCTCCCAACATCGTTTGCTGCACAAAAAGTTTAGATAAATTTTCATCAATTCCCATCTTCATTCCTGCTTTTATCATGGCGTCAACGATGTAATAAAAATAAGCCGGTCCGCTTCCGGAAAGTGCTGTCACGCCATCAAGTAAATCTTCGTTTTCCAGATAAACGGATCTCCCGGTACTGTTTAAAAGTCTTTCAATATTAATAAGCTGACTAAAAGAAATGCCTTCTGCGGAAGTGTAACCCGTAATTCCCATTCCTAAAAAAGTCGGCGAATTGGGCATCGCTCTTACCACTAAAGGATGGCTCAGCAATTTTTGAATTTTCACGATTTTGATTCCTGCCATAATGGACAAAACCATTTGGTTTTCTTTCAGCTTAAAATGAATGTTTTCGGCAACGAATTGAAAATCCTGCGGCTTTACAGCAATAATAATTAAATCTGCATCTAATTCATCAACATCCTGAAAAACAGAAATCCTGGATTTTGGGAATTCTTCTCTTATTTTCGAAACTTTAGATTGATTTCTTGTGATAAGATGAAGGTCTTCAGGTTTTATCAGATCGTATTTCAAAAAAGATTTTGAGAATGATAAGCCCATATTTCCGGCTCCTAAAATTGCTATTTTCATTTGTGTGTTTTTGTTTTTTTAAGATTCTTCGACTTCGCTCAGAATGACATCGTTAATACTAAATATGAAATATCGTGCTAAAGTACCGAAGCGTCTATTTGTAAATTATATAATGTTCACTTCTCTTTCCAGTTCAATTCCGAATTTTTCTTTTACAGAATCAATAATTAAAGTTGAAAAGTCAAAAATTTCTTTTCCTGTCGCTTTTCCTGTTGCGTTGACGATCACTAAAGACTGCAATTGATGCGAAGCAACATTTCCTATTTGTTTTCCTTTCCAGCCGCATTGCTCGATCAGCCAGCCGGCGGGTACTTTGACAAAATCTCCATTCGGATATCCTTGGATGTTCTCAAATTTTGCTTTTAAATCTTCAAATTGTGCCAAAGGAATTGTTGGGTTTTTAAAAAAACTTCCTGCATTTCCGATGATTTTCGGATCAGGTAATTTGCTTTGTCTGATATTGATTACGGCTTTAGAAACATCTTGAATCGTTGGATTTGAGATGCTTAAATTTTTTAACTCGGCCTGAATGGCTCCGTATTCAGTTTTAATAAAATGGTTTTTTCTTGTCAATTTAAAAGTCACTTCCAGAATCACGTATTTCCCTTTTCCTTCCTGCTTGAAAATAGAATCTCTATATCCGAATCTGCATTTTTCCAAATCAAAATCTTCAACAGCTGAAGTTTCAGGATTTAAAACTTTACAGTTTGCAAAAACATCTTTTATTTCAATTCCGTATGCTCCGATATTCTGCATCGGCGAGGTTCCAACATTCCCCGGAATTAAAGATAAATTTTCTAAACCGCCATAATTTTTTTCTAAGCAATACATTACCAGTTCATGCCAGTTTTCTCCGGACTGAGCGGTTACCAAAACTTCATTTTCACTTAAAATCTCTTCAGAAATTCCTTTTAAATCCAATTTTATAACCAATCCTTCAAAATCCTGTGTCAGCAAAACATTGCTTCCGCCGCCTAAGAAAAGTATTTTTAAATTTTTTGAAGCGGAGAATTTAAGGGCTTCTTTTAATTCTTCCAAAGAGTTTGCTTCTGCAAAATATTGAGCTTTGGCTTCCACTCCGAAAGTATTGTAAGGTTTTAAAGAAAAGTTTTCGTGCATTTGAAAGTAATTATTTTAGAAATTTAGAATGGAAATGTGCCTGTAAATTATTTGTATTCTTTAGGAATGATTTTCTCCAGTTTATTTTTAAAATTCTGCAATTGTCTGTAATTTACAGTATCATTATAAGCATTGACGTAAACATGAGAATTTTTGGTAGTTTTTATCTGGAAACTTTCGTCGATTCCGTCTGGCTGAATGCTAAGTGAACTTTTTATTTGGGCTAAATCTGTTATTTTAAAAGAAGAAACAAGTGTTTGCCAGGTTTTGTTGCTGATCGCCGAATCCCATTCCTGATGTTTTTTTTCGACAGTGAATCCTTTTTCCAGATGTATGGAATCTTTCGTGATTTTGATAATCCTGTAGCTTCCCGAGCTTCCGCCGATATTTGATAAGCCAATGAACGTGATTTCTTCATTACTTTTAATAATTGGCTTGTTTGCGCTCGCTTTTTTTGAACATGAAAAAAACATCAGCAATAAAAATGCAAAAAAAGCTGTATTCAGATCTTTGATTCTTATTGCTGACATTATTTATTAAAGATTAAATTCTAATCTGTATTTTTCCAGTGCGTCTTTTAAAATTTCTACACTTCGTCTAAGATCTGCTTCTTTTAAAACATAAGCGATTCTCACTTGTTTTTTGCCTAATTCCGGGTTGCTGTAAAATCCTCCGGCTGGCGCTACCATGATTGTTTCATTATAGAAAGAATATTTTTCTAAAAGCCATTGTGCGAATTTTTCGGTATCATCTACAGGAAGCTCGGCAACGCAATAAAATGCTCCTTTTGGTTTCGGGCAGATCACTCCTGGAATAGCATTTAGTAAGTCAACCAAAACATTTCTTCTGTGCGTGTATTCTTCTCTTACCGCTCTGATATATGCGCCGTCATTGTGATGAGCGGCTGTTGCTGCAATTTGTCCCAACAAAACAGGACTTAGTCTTGCTTGCGCAAAAAGCATAGCAGCATCATGGATTTTTTTCGAGCGGGTAATCAGGCTTCCTATTCTTACCCCACACATTGAATATCTTTTAGATTCAGAATCAATGATGATGCAGTTTTCGCTCAGTTCAGGAAAGGCCAACATAGAAACCTGCTGTTTTCCGTCGTATACATATTCTCTGTACACTTCATCAGAAATAACAACAATGTCGTATTTCAAGGCAAGATCTGCCAACTGTTTCAACTCTTCTTTTGTATAAAGATATCCGGTTGGATTTCCGGGATTACAGATAACAATTGCACGTGTTTTTGCAGTGATTTTCTTCTCAAATTCTTCAATAGGAGGAAGCGCAAATCCGGTCTCGATGGTAGAAGGTACCGCGACAACATTCACATTGAAAGTGCTTGTAAAGCCATTGTAGTTTGCATAATAAGGCTCAGGAATTATCACTTCGTCTCCATCATCACACAGGGTGGAAATTGCGAAATTTAAAGCTTCAGAACCTCCGTTGGTCACAATAAAATTATCTGGTGTAAGATCTGTGAAATCCAAAGAGTGGTAATAATCTGTAAGCGCTTTTCTATACTCGATATTACCTTCTGAAAGAGCATATTCCAATACTTTCAAATCAATATTTTTTAAAGCATTAAGAGCTGTTTCAGGAGTTTCAATATCGGGTTGTCCGATATTTAAATGGTAGACTTTCATTCCTCTCTGTTTTGCTTTTAGTGCAAAAGGAACCAGTTTTCTTACCGGCGAAGGCGGCATCTGTTGTGCTCTGTTTGAGATGTTGGGCATTGTTCTAAATTTGTATGGCAAAAATAAGATTAAATTCTCAATATTTGAAATACTGTTGCGGGGAATAAGGTTTTACATCTATTTTTTGTATTTAATTTAATATTTTAACATTTATTTTGAGTTTATTTTCGTTTAAATTTATCAATCATGTATTTCTGTTAATAATTTGAATTTCGTTATATTTATTTAAATTCATTGATATTATTTAAATGTTATAAAATATATAACTTTAATTATTTTATATTGTTTTTTTATTAAATTAGCCAATATTAAATTATCAATATGAAAATAAACTATCTTTTTGGATTAGTCAGTTTATCGCTGATTCTTTCCAACACGGGCGCTAATGCTCAGAATTTTCAAACAATGCCGGTTCAATCTGGTTATAACGCGGATGTCATTGCCAACGGCGTAGGCTCATCAATGGTTTCTACAACAACAGATGTGGATGGAGTTTCTTTTGCTTTTGTGGCAACAGATTTTCAGTTGACTTCTACCAGTACTCCTATTACGTATGGTATTCCGGTAAATGGAACCATTAATTCTGTAGCTGGAAGTACACCGGGATTGAGCTTTCAACTGGGAAACTTAACTGGTATGAATTCATTGAAACTTCCTGTTACCGGAAACAGCGGAACATTGGTATTTACAACACCAAAAGCTGCTTTTAAATTATATTTACTTTCCACCAGCGGTAGCGGTACATCTTCAGTAAGTGCAACGGTGACTTTTACAGATAATTCGACGCAGGTATTTTCTACTATTGCTCTTTCTGACTGGTATGACGGAGCAAATTATGCAATTTGGGGGATCGGAAGAATCAACAGAACCAATAATGTTTTGGAACCCAATAGCACGAATCCAAGAATGTATCAGTCGGTTTTAAACATTGATGCCGCAAATCATACAAAACCAATTCAAAGTATTACCATCGCAAAAACTACAGGAAGCGGAATTCCTAATATTTTTGCAGTTTCAGCGGACGCTTTTACAGATTGTTCAGCTCCGGCTTTGCAACCGGTAGGAACGCTTTCTTCAAACTCTGCGCAGGTTTCTTGGACTATTCCGGCAACAACAACCGCAACAAGCTATGATTTATATTATAGTACAACAAATACGCCTCCTACAAGTTCTACCTCGCCCAATATGACAGGGATTACCGGGACTTCTACTACAATTGGAAGTTTAGCAGCATCTACAACTTATTATTATTGGGTACGAACAAATTGCAGCACGGCCACAAGCCAGAGCGGATGGTCTCTTCCGGGTACATTTACTACTTTATGCGGTGCAATAGTACCTTCATACACTAATACTTTTAGTCAATTCCCTGGTAATTGCTGGAACGCTAATCTTTCGGGTGGAACTCCTGCAACAGGACCGACTGGAACTTCTTCATATTGGGGGGAAGATGGTTTTTTAAATGTGACAGGTACAGGTTCTGCAAGCATTAACCTTTATAGTACAAATAGAACAGGATGGCTGAAAACTGTTCCGTTTGATCTTTCGGCCGGAGGATACAGAGTGAAATTTGATTATGGTGTAACGACTTACTCTGGTACTGCAACTTCTACAATGGGATCCGATGATATACTTCAATTTCTTATTTCTAATGATGGTGGCAGCACATGGACGGTATTGCAGACATGGGATGTAAACAATACACCTTCCAATACCTCAAATATTTTTAATTATGAATTAACTAATTATTCCGGTTCCAACACTGTATTTGCATTCTATGGAAGTGACGGAACAGTAAATGATGCTCCGGATTATAACTTTTATGTAGATAACTTTACCTTAGAATTATCACAATTGAGTACATCCGAAACGAATGTAAACAAAAAAACAGTCAGTATTCATCCAAACCCGTTCAAGGATGTATTGCACATTTCAGATGTAAGAGATCTGAAAACGGTAATCGTGACGGATGTATCAGGAAGAATGGTGAAAACAATTGATAATCCTACAAAAGAAATCAATCTGAATACATTAAATTCCGGTTTGTATTTTATCAATATTCAATTTAAAGACGGTTCGACCGGTACAGTAAAAGCTATCAAAAAATAAGTTTTTTTTAATATTAATTTAGCAGCTATACGAAAGTATGGCTGCTTTTTTTATATGATATTATTTTTGTTATTTTGAAGTATCTAAAAATTGTTAAAAAATGCAAATCCCTGCAGTCTCCATAGAAGATTATATTTCAAAAATCCCTGAAGAAAGACAAGAAGTTTTCAAAAAATTGTTTGACACGATCAATGACAATTTACCGGACGGTTTCAAAAAAGGAAACAGCTACGGAATGGTGGGTTGGGATGTTCCTTTGGAGACTTATCCTTTGGGTTATCACTGTACGCCGGGTTCGCCGCTTCCATTTATGGGATTGGCTTCACAGAAGAATTTCATTGCTTTGTATCACATGGAAATGTACGCAAAACCCGAACTTTTGGATTGGTTTGTAGCCGAGTTTCCGAAGCATTCAAAAAGAAAACTGGATATGGGCAAATCGTGTGTCCGTTTCAAAAAAATAGATGATATTCCTTTTGAACTGATTACTGAGCTGAGTAAAAAAATGACCGTTGAAGACTGGATTTAAACGTATGAAGCCAATTTTAAAAAATAATTTTCTGATCAAGATTTCAGCAACTGTATTTTTATTAATATTCTTATTAAGTTGCAAAAATTCAATTGTTCCAGGTTTAAAAAATGGCGATCTTCTTTTTGTGACCGCAAAAGAATCCGGACTTTCCGGAGCGATAAATAATGTGACTCAAAAACAGAAAAATGCATCATTTGATCATATCGGAATTTTACAGAAAGATAAAAAAGGTGTTTTTGTACTTCATGCCGCTCCAAAAGGTGGCTCTCAAAAGCAAAAATTAAACTATTTTTTGAAAGATCAGGCAAATGACGGACAAAAAGTTGTCGTTTACCGTTTAAAACCTCAATACCAAAATGCAATTCCTGCAGCAATTGAAAAAGCGAATTCCATGCTGGGAAAAAAGTATAATTTTAATTATATTTTAGATGAAAACTCTTATTACTGTTCGGATTATATAGAAAGATCTTTTCGGAAAGATCAGATTTTTAAACTGGAGCCCATGACTTTTATTGATCCTAAAACCGGAAAAACCAACGAGTTTTGGGAAGAATTTTATCAAAAGAAAAACCTTAAAGTGCCGGAAGGTGAATTGGGCTGCAATCCCAATGGCTTAGCTGCTTCGGAAAAGTTGGAAAGGATAAAAGAAATGTAAAAATATAGAGAGAAGTTAATTGCTTCTCTTTTTTTATGTTAAAATTAAAAATTAATAGTCTACTAATTTGGTAGACTAATAATTTTTAATACTTTTGTCTTGAATTTAATTATAAATAATTGACAATGCAATTGAGAATTCAACTGATTAATCAAAAAATGCTTTAGTTATGATTACGACAAATTTGCAGCCTTTGCCCAAAAATGTAAGCCTTATCAAAAAAAACCTGATCATTGAAGTAGAACTGAATGGAAAAGTGAAGTTCGATCATCTTTTGAATGCTATTTATCAGCAGATGGGAATTTGTTACAAGGTATTGAGCGCAAATGTAGAGTATATGAACGGGGCAAATTTTGGTTCATTTCAGTTGCATATCAATGCAACTTCAGAAGAATTTCAGCAGCTGGAATATTTTCTGAACAAAAATAAACTCATGAATTCTACTGTAGAATATATCTGTAGAAAGTATTCGTGAGCTGTAAGTCCGTATAGTTTTTAAGGCGCTCAGTTATTGAGCGCTTTTTTTTATGCATTTATCCGTGAAAAACATTTATTTTTAATCTAAATTAAATACAAAATTATGGTTGCACTTATTATCCTTGGTGTTTTGGCGATTGCTGTTTTTTATGGAGTATCCATTTACAATCGGCTTGTAAAACTTAGAAACCTTGTTCAGGAAGCGTGGAGCAGTATTGATGTGATGCTTAAAAAACGTCACGATCTTATTCCAAATCTTGTGGAAACTGTAAAAGGCTATGCAACACATGAGCGCGAAACTTTAGACAGTGTTACCAGAGCAAGAACACAAGCGGTAGGCGCCAATACGGTAGAAGCCAAAGAAGCAGCCGAAAAAAATCTGAATCAGGCGATGATGAATCTATTTGCGGTGGCCGAGCAATATCCGGATTTAAAAGCCAATACCAATTTCCAACAATTGCAGGCTGAGTTGAGCTCAATCGAAAATGATATCGAAAAATCCAGAAGATATTACAATGGAACGGTAAGGGAAAACAATACGTTGGTAGAATCTTTTCCGAGTAATTTTGTTGCTAATATGTACAAGTTTGAAAAAGCTAAGTTCTTTGAGCTTGAAAACATCGCTGAAAGAGAAGCTCCAACGGTAAAATTTTAAATAATGAAGAAGGTTTTATTGCTGTTTTACCTTCTACTTTTTGTAGCAGGCTTCGCTCAGAAAGAGGAAACGCGGGATATCGATCAAATGTCGATTGTAGAAAATGTTGAAAAAATTATTTCTTTTCATTCAGATATTGATGTTGATAAAAATTCAGGGCTTACGGTTACCGAAAAAATTAAAGTTCAGAGCTTGGGTGATGAAATTAAAAGAGGAATTTTCCGCATATTTCCATTATCAAGAAATTTGAATAATAAAACTCAGAAAATAAAATATGATATTATTTCTGTCAAGAAAAATGGAGTTGATGAAGATTTTAAAAAAGAAATAGAAGACGGTTTTTTAAAAATCTATATTGGAAGCAAAGACGTCATTCTTCAACCTGATGTTTACGATTATGAAATAAAATATAAAACTGAAGACCAAATCGGATTTTTTGATAATTATGATGAATTGTATTGGAATGTCAATGGTAATGCTTGGGGTTTTCCGATAGATTCGGTTTCAGCAACAATTAAGCTTCCCAACGGAGCCGGAATTATTCAAAATAGCTGTTACAAAGGTGCTTACGGAAACAATTCGCAAGATTGTTCGGCAAAAGTTTTATCAGATCATAATATAGAGTGGGGCACTTCGAATTTGGATCCAGGTGAAGGACTCACGATTGCAGTTGGTTTCAAAAAAGGAATCATGATCCCGCCACCGCCGCCGACTTTCATTGAGAAATATGGAATTCTGAGCGCCGGAATTATCATTTTTTTAGGCTTGTTGTTTTATTATTATTCAACATGGCGAAAATACGGTGTTGATCCCGAAAAGCCTGTTGTTTACCCGCAATTTAACGTTCCGGAAAATCTTTCGCCGGCTTCTTTAGGTTATTTGCACAACGAAAATTTTAAAAATAAATATTTAACTGCTGCATTAGTCAATCTTGCTGTGAAAGGCTATGTTCAGATCATTGAAGATGAAGATAACGGAATTTTAGGTCTTTTTAAAAGTAAAACATTTATTGTGAAAAAGCTTAAAAACGCCGATCAGAGTTTGCCGAAAGAAGAAATCAACCTGATGAATTCTCTTTTCTCGGGAGTTGAAGACAGCGTAAAGTTTGACGGAAAATATGATCCTAAAATTGAAAACGCAGTCTTGAATTTTAAAGAAACACTCAAATTTCAATATGATGCATTTTTAAATGAAGGGAATAATATCAGAAAAATATATTTACCAAGCATTATCATCAGCATTGTTTATTTGTTTGGCTTAATTATAAGTTATCAGCTTTTCCCGGAATTTGAAAAAGTTATTATAGGGATTTTTCTGTATGGTGTTTTGTTTGTGGCTTTTATATTGTCAATTATTTTATTTAAATATTTTCCTTTTTTATTTAAATTCTTTCTTATCATACCTGTGATTTTCTTCTTGTTTGTGGCAAGGTTTTTATGGAGTCAAAATGAATTTACGATTGATAATAATTTTAATATCTGCTATATTTTTATTGTTTTAGGTTTTACTTCTTTGGTTATTTACCAGTTTTTAATTAAAAGGCCATCTGAAGAGAAACTCAGAAAGAAATCATTGATTGAAGGTTTTAAAATGTACATGGGAACAGCGGAAAACGAGCAGCTAAAATTTCATAATCCTCCGAAGGTCACGTCCGAAATTTTTGAAAAATTATTACCGTTTGCGATGGTTTTGGGCGTTGATGAAATCTGGGGAAAAAAGTTTGATGATATGCTTGCCAAAATGTCGACAGAATATCATAATAATTGGTATGTAGGCTCTTCTATGAATTATTTTGCTTTATCAAGCGCCTTAAATTCCAGTCTCACCAATTCTATACAGTCTTCGGCTACACAGCCAGCGAGTTCCGGAAGTAGTTCAGGATCTGGATCTGGTGGCGGTGGTTTTTCCGGAGGCGGAGGAGGCGGAGGCGGAGGAGGCGGTTGGTAGCCAAATAATATTCATTCACAAATAAAAAGCGTTCAGAATTAATTTTTCTGAACGCTTTTTGTATTTAAATGTTTAGTAAAGTCTGGCTGATATTAATTTTGCCTAAACCTAAATTCTCTCAATATCCGCACCAATGGCTTTTAGTCTTCCGTCGATGTTTTCATAACCTCTGTCGATTTGCTCGATATTGTGAATAATAGATTTTCCTTCGGCAGAAAGTGCAGCAATAAGTAAAGCATTTCCGGCTCTGATATCTGGAGAAATCATCGTTGTTCCACGTAGCGGAGCTTCCTGATTTAAACCAATTACAGTCGCTCGGTGCGGATCGCAAAGAATAATTTGCGCTCCCATGTCAATTAATTTATCAACAAAAAACAATCTCGATTCAAACATTTTCTGATGTACCAATAAGCTTCCTTTTGCCTGAGTTGCGACCACCAAAATGATCGAAAGCAAATCTGGTGTGAATCCCGGCCAAGGGGCATCTGAAACGGTAAGAATAGATCCGTCGATAAATTTCTGAATTTTATAATTTTCCTGAGAAGGAATGTAAATATCATCGCCGCTTTGTTCAAGCTGAATCCCCAATTTTCTGAATGTATTTGGAATGACACCAAGCTGGTTCCAATTGACATTTTTTATGGTGATTTCAGATTTTGTCATGGCTGCAAGGCCAATCCACGATCCGATTTCGACCATGTCGGGAAGCATTGCGTGTTCAGTTCCGCGAAGATATTCTACACCTTCAATTGTTAATAAATTTGAACCGATTCCTGAAATATTGGCGCCCATTCTGTTGAGCATTTTGCAAAGCTGCTGAAGATAAGGTTCGCATGCTGCGTTGTAGATTCTTGTTTTTCCTTTTGCTAAAGTTGCCGCCATTACGATATTGGCGGTTCCTGTCACGGAAGCTTCTTCAAGAAGGATAAATTTTCCGTTGAGTTCTTTGGCTTTTAAAGAATAAAAGTATTCATTTTCATCATAATTGAATTCTGCTCCAAGCTCAACCAGGCCCTGAAAATGTGTGTCTAATCTTCTTCTTCCGATTTTGTCGCCACCCGGCGTCGGCATGTAAGCTTCTCCGTATCTTGCCAGCATCGGTCCCATCAACATAATTGAGCCTCTTAGCTTTGCCCCGTCTTTCTTAAATTCATTAGATTTAATATAATCAAAATTGACATTATCTGCTTTGAAAGTGAAGTCTCCGTGTCCGTTTTTAGTCACTTTTACTCCAAAATCTCCCAAAATCTCTATCAATCTGTTGACATCATGAATGTCGGGGATATTTGTAATTCTTACCTCTTCATCCGTTAATAAAACTGCGCATAAAATTTGTAAGGCTTCATTTTTTGCCCCTTGTGGAGTGATTTCGCCTTGCAGTCTTTTTCCTCCTCTTATTTGAAATGTCCCGCTCATTATCTTCTATTCTTGTTGTTATTGTTGAATCTTCTTTTATTGGTATTTGATTGATTTCTGTTATTTGTGTTTTTATTAAGATTGTTACGATTGGCAGTTGCGTAATAGATCTTACTTTTTTCAAGAGCTTCTATACTTGTAAGATCAAGCCTGTTTGCCGATAATTCCTTTAAATGACGGAAAATTACATCATCAGTTACATGTTCTTTGTTGTAAACGTTGTAAGATTTCTTCATATTGTTGGCAATCACTTCTATCAGAGCTTCTTTTTCATCTCCGGGTTCAAGTTCAATTGCTTTTTCGATTAATTGAAGAATGCTTTTTCCATAAAATTTAAAATCACCCTGAAGCTTTGGATACTCCATTTTTTTAGGTTTTTCCTCAAGCTGCTCCTTTGTAGGAAAAGGATAAACAGGATCTACATCCAGATCATGATTGGCTAAAATATATAAATGATCCCAAAGTTTATGTTTGTAATTTTCTTCATCGCGAAGCTGCGGGTTTCTCTGACCCATAAAATCGATGATCGCCATTGCCATTTCGTTCCTTTCTTCTTTTGTAGGAAGCTCTTTGCAACGCTCAACCAATTGTTGTATGATTCTGCCGTATTCCGGCATATTAAGCTGAGTTTTTTGGGTATTGTATTCCATAGTCTGCAAATATATGGATTAATAAAAAAAATGTTTGGAAAAACTTAAAAGTTTATGCTTTTTTAATAATAATATAATGTGGTAACAACTTCTGAACCAAGTTTAACATTAAAATTAAATTAATTTTAAACGGTGCGAATTTTATTTTGTAAAAATTGTAATTTAGTTGTCAGTTGATCACTAAAAAATATTTTATATGAAAAAAACACATTTTATTGTTTCTTTTTTAGCCTTAGGGTTTATAAATTCCTGCCGGAGCAATGACGAAATTGTAGATAAATCTCCTGAACAATTGGAAGTTCATAGCAAAACAGGCAATGTGACAAATCACGACGGAAAACCTTTTAGTACAGGAAACGGAAGCGAATCTATGAACGGAAAATTTGTATCGGGGCCAGGAGGAAGTGTGCTAATGCAGGGGTTTTATTGGGATGTTCCTGAAGGTGGCATTTGGTGGAATACCGTTAAAGAAAAAATAACAGATTGGTCTAATGCCGGAATTGGTGCAATTTGGCTGCCTCCTGCATCAAAGGCTCAAAATGGAGCTTATTCGATGGGATACGATCCGACAGATTATTATGATTTTGGAAATTTTAATCAAAACGGAACCACTGAAACACGTTTCGGTTCCCGAACAGAGTTGGAAGCATTAATTACAAAAGCTCATGCCGAAAATATGCAGGTTTATGCAGACATTGTTATTAATCATAACAGTGGAGGGCAATCGCAAGCCAACCCTTTTACCGGGACTAATACATGGACAGACTTTTCGGGCATTGCTTCAGGAAAATTCCAAAGAAGCTATAATGATTTCTACAAAAACGCATACGGAAATAATGATGAAGGTGTTTTCGGAGGTTTTCCGGATTTGTGTCATGCCAATCCGTATGTTCAGGACTGGCTTTGGGGAAGGGACGATTCTGTCGGAAAGTATTATAAGAATGTAATGAAATTTGACGGTTGGAGATTTGATTATGTGAAAGGTTTCGGGCCTTGGGTTGTCAATACATGGAACTCAAATGTAGGTGGGTTTTCGGTTGGCGAATTGTGGGATTCAAACGTAAATACTTTAGAATGGTGGGCAAATAGCGCAAACAGCTCGGTATTCGATTTTGCAGCATATTATAAAATGGATGAGGCATTCGACAACGGAAACCTAAATGCATTAAACGACGATATGATGTGGAAAAGAAATCCTTATAAAGCTGTGACTTTTGTTGCAAATCATGATACAGATGTCATCAATAATAAGAATTTGGCTTATGCTTATATTTTAACTCACGAAGGCTATCCTACTATTTTTTACAGAGATTATGAAGAATGGCTAAACAAAGAAAGATTGAATAATCTGATCTGGATTCACAACAATAAAGCAACAGGAACAACCTCAATTCTCTATACCGACAATGATGAATACATTGCCAGACGAAACGGCTATAACGGAAATCCGGGATTGGTCGTTTATCTCAATAATTCTTCGACTTGGCAGGAAAGGTGGGTTGAAACAAATTGGAGCAGCCAACAAATAAAAGATTTTACAGGCCATTCAACATGGTATCCTACAACTCAAGGTGACAAATGGGTGAAAATTCAATGTCCGCCAAATTCTTATTCGGTCTGGTCGTTGAATCAATAATTAAAAAAGACTGCTTTAATTAAAGCAGTCTTTTTATTTTAAAAGTCTATAAATTTGTTAGAAAATCTTTAAACCTCAATAAACTTTTTCCTTTGATGAGGTGTCGGTAGATAACATTTTTGATTGGCAAGTTCCATTCTGTTTTTAGAAATTATATCGTAAACTTTATCACTTAAAAAAGCGGGGATAATCTTTCCAATAGCCGAAAGTTTAAAAATTCCGCCGAGTAAACTTGCGATTTTCAGGACTGCGCGGGATTTCATCAGATAATATTTGTTGGGTTTCCAGAGATACATGGTGTTAAAAACTTTTGTTTCCAGACCTCTTTCGGATAAAAATTTTTGTCCAAAATCAGATTGTAAAGACGCAAACATAAATTGGTCATTTTTATCTCTTTCTAAAATCCATTGAACCCAAAAATTACAAACTCCACATTCCCCGTCAAAAAATACAATATGTTTATCCTGCCAGTTTTCCATGATCTTGATTTTTAAAATACCATTGCCTGCTCAGTCTGTTCTTTTACTTTCTTAAAATATTTAATAAGTTGCTGCCTTTGTTCATTGGTCAGTTTTGCATCCTGATGCCCTACAAAATATGATTCTAAAGGCATCTCTTCTTTTTCGATCATTTCAATACATTCCTGCAATTTGTGTGCCTGTCTTTTTGGCTCATACATCACAAAGGTTGAAAAGTTGAGATGACTTCTTCCTTCATCAATGTGATCTTTCAGAATCCATGCGAAAGGCGAAATGCTGGAATACCACGGATATTCTGTTTCGTTCGAATGACAGTCATAACAGGAAGTTCTTATTAATTTCGCAATTTCAGGCGGTGTATCTTTTACTTTCAGAAAGTCCATTCCGGGAGTTGGTGGCGGATTTGTCTTATCAATAGGAAAAAACTGAATAATAATAAATGCTACTAAAAGCACAACCAATATTTTTTTCATAGATGCGTTCTTTTATGATTAATTCTCTATAAAAATAAGACAGTTTTTTGAGAACAGGAGATATTTTGTTTAGAAAAATAAAAAAGTTGACAATATTTTACAATAAAATGGCGGTTCAAAATCGTTTTATGTTACTAAATAATAAAGCATTATCTTTGCAAAAAAATTGAGCTCCAAAAGTTGGAGTAACTCATTGATAATCTTGTCCTACGCTTTGTCGAAGGATTATTAAACATTTTTTTATGTCAAATATTGTTGCAATCGTTGGGCGTCCCAACGTAGGAAAATCCACACTTTTTAATCGTTTGCTTGAAAGAAGAGAAGCTATCGTAGATTCTACTTCAGGAGTTACCAGAGATCGTCATTACGGAAAATCTGACTGGAGTGGTGTAGACTTTACTGTAATCGATACAGGTGGTTATGAAGTAAATAGCGAAGACGTTTTCCAAGAAGAAATTTCAAAACAAGTTCAGCTGGCCATTGATGAAGCGACGTCAATTATTTTTATGATGAACGTAGAAGAGGGTCTTACTGATACCGACTACGAGATTCATGAAATGTTGAGAAGAGCAAACAAGCCGGTTTATCATGTGATTAATAAAGTTGACTCTTCGAAAGAAGAATTGGCAGCTACAGAATTTTACCAGTTAGGAATTGAAAAATATTACACTTTATCTTCAGCTACAGGTTCCGGAACAGGAGAAATTCTCGATGCTGTGATTAATGATTTCCCGACAACTGATTACAAAGATCCATTCGAAGGTCTTCCCAAAATCACTATTGCAGGTCGTCCGAACGTAGGGAAATCTACTTTAACAAATGCTTTGCTTGATGCTGAAAGAAACATTGTGACGGATGTTGCCGGAACTACAAGAGACAGTATTCAGACGCTTTATAATAAATTTGGTCACGAGTTTGTGTTGGTTGATACAGCAGGAATGCGTCGTAAAGCCAAAGTAAATGAAGATTTAGAATTTTATTCTGTAATGAGATCCATTCGTTCAATCGAATTTTCTGATGTTGTGATCATCATGGTTGATGCAACTTTAGGATGGGAATCTCAGGATATGAATATTTTCGGTCTGGCTCAGAAAAACAGAAAAGGGATTGTAATCGTTGTTAATAAATGGGATTTGATTGAAGACAAAACAACAAATACCGTAAGAGATTTCGAACAATCTATCAGAGATAAAATCGGACAGTTCAGCGATATTCCAATTCTTTTTGTTTCCGCTTTAACGAAGCAGAGAATCCTGAAAGCTGTAGAAATGGCAATGGTTGTTTACGAAGACCGTAAGAAGAAAATCAAAACTTCAAAATTAAATGAAGTAATGCTTCCTATCTTCGAACGTACACCACCGCCAGCAAACAAAGGAAAATATATTAAAATCAAATATTGTGTACAGTTGCCGACACCGTCTCCGCAATTTGTATTCTTCTGTAATTTGCCGCAGTATGTGAAAGAAGCATACAAACGATTTACAGAAAATCAGTTGAGAAAAGAATTCGGTTTCACTGGAGTTCCGATTGAAGTGTATTTCAGACAAAAATAATAGTATTCAATTACGATTTAAAATCATAAAAAAATAGTCCCTTTCAGTAATTTTCTGAGAGGGGTTTTATTTTATATTTCATAATTTTGTTGTAAGAATAATCAAAATTATGACGGTAGAACTTTCTAAAACTTTTTCTTTAGTTAATTCGTGGATTAACGAGCTTCGAAACGTAGAAATTCAGCCTGACCGAATGAGATTCCGCAGAAATATGGAGCGCATCGGAGAAATTGCCGCTTTTGAAATATCTAAAGATTTAGAAATAAAAGAAATTGAAATTCAGACTCCTTTAGATACAATAAAAGTTCAGGAAATTGCTGTTCAGCCCGTTATTACAACTATTTTAAGAGCCGGAGTTCCATTATTTGAAGGAATTTTGAATTATTTTGACAAGGCAGATTGTGGTTTTGTTGCTGCTTACAGAAAGCATGATGCTAACGATTATTTTTCGATAAAGCAAGATTATTTGACGTGTCCGAGCATTGAAGGTCGACCTTTAATTGTTGCCGATCCGATGCTGGCAACGGGAGCTTCGCTGATTGAAGCCTTAAAAGATCTTTTGACACACGGAAATCCTTCACAGTTACATATCGTGGCTGCAATTGCTTCAAAACAAGGTGTCGAAACCATTGAAAATGCTTATCCGCAAGCAAAAATTTGGGTCGGAGCTATTGACGAAAACTTAACGACGAAAGGTTATATAACTCCAGGTTTAGGTGATGCGGGAGATTTGAGTTATGGTGAGAAATTACAGCGGTAATTTTAAAGACAGATGAAGATAAGTTTGATATTTAAAATCGTTAAAGAATTTCTGTATGGAATTGTGCAAATTTGTTTAGGAAGTGGCGAAACTAATTTTGGCGTTGCTGTATTTCTTTTATTTGGAGGAATTGTTTTACTCATAATTCCTGCTGAAGAAAAACCAACAGTATTTTATTTTTTTGGAATTTTATTAATATTTTTTTCGATCAGAATATTTTATTTAAGTGTAAAAGAAATAGTAAATAAGAATAAAGATTAATTTACATTGAATCTGCACTTTCGCATTAAAACTCTTCAACTCTAAAACCCCCAGCCCAATCACTCATCCATCGCCATGACCAAAATACTTACTTTATTATTTTCTGATTTTAAAATTTCCCAGACAATTGTAGATAAAGTATTTCCTGTTGTAAAAACATCGTCAATCAGCAAAATATGTTTTCCTGAAATTTCTTTGGTTAACGAAAATGTATTTTCTGTTTCCAAGCGGTGTTTCTTATCTTTTAAAGCTTGTGCTTTAGAATAATGGTTTCTTTTAATCAAATCATGATTAAACGGAATTTCATAAAATTCGGATAAAGTTTTGGTGAAAAGGTGAAGCTGATTATAGCCCCTTTCTTTCTGCTTTTTAGGATGCAAAGGAACGCTTATCAAAAGATCCGGTTTGTTATTTTTAAAATCTAATCTTTCCGAAACCCAACCGGCAAGAATTTTTCCTGTTTTTTCTCTGCTTCTGTATTTCAGTTCATGAATGATTTTTCGGCTGAGATTTTTTTTTCCAAACTGCATTAAAGAAAAGGCATCTTCAACAGGAAAAAGCAGCTTGCATTTCTCTTTAAGTTTATTTTCGTCCGAATAATTAAAATGTGTAAAATGAATTTGCTCAAAACAAAGATTACAAACTATTAAATTGCAATCGATAATCCTGTTGCAGCTGATGCAGCGGTTTGGAAAAAATATATCTAAAATCATCATTGTTGTTTGAAAGTGAATTTAACGAAAATTATTTTAATATAAGCCGAGCCGAGATATGGATCATATTTTTGTTCAAATTATCTATCTTTGCACCATGATACGTATTACAAAAATTTTCACATTCGAGACGGCTCATGTGCTGTACAATTACGATGGAAAATGTAAAAATATGCACGGGCATTCCTACAAACTGTTTGTAACAGTAAAGGGAAAACCTGTAAATGATCTGGAAAATCCTAAAAACGGAATGGTGGTAGATTTTGGTGATATTAAAAGTATCGTAAAATCTGAAATCGTAGACGTTTGGGATCATGCAGTTTTGATCAACGGCCTTTCACCTCACAAAGAATTGGGCGAAGATCTTGAAAACAGAGGACATAAAGTGATTTATTGCACTTTTCAGCCAACTTGTGAAAATATGCTTTATGCCATTGCTGCGAAAATAAAGTCAAAGCTTCCTGCAGATGTTTCTTTGGCTTATCTTAAGCTTCACGAAACCGAAAACTCCTATGGAGAATGGTTTGCAGAAGATAATTAGTTTATTTAATACTATTTAATTGTGCTAAAAACAACCATCAATTTACAGCCCGGGAAAAAAGTATATTTTGCTTCGGATCAGCATTTTGGTGCTCCGAATCCGAAAGAAAGCAAATTGCGGGAAGAAAAATTTATCCGTTGGATGAATGAGATAAAAGAAGATGCTCAGGTTTTGTTTTTGATGGGAGATTTATTTGATTTTTGGCACGAATGGAAGCATGTGATTCCCAAAGGATATGTACGTGTTCTCGGGAAAATTGCAGAGTTGAAAGACCACGGGATTCAGGTGTATTTCTTTGTAGGAAATCATGATCTTTGGATGAAAGATTATCTTGAAGAAGAGATTGGATGTACTGTTTTTTACAAAAAACAATATTTTGAAATTTCCGGCAAACAGTTTTTACTGGCTCACGGCGATGGTTTGGGGCCTGGCGATAAAGGGTATAAAAGGATGAAGAAACTTTTTACAAATCCGATCGCACAATGGGCTTTCAGGTGGCTTCATCCAGATATTGCCATGAAAATTGCACTTTATCTTTCTCAAAAAAATAAAATGATTTCGGGTGATGAAGACAAAGCATTTTTAGGGGAAGACAAAGAATTTTTGATTATTTATTCTAAAAAGAAACTTGAGACAGAAAATATAGATTATTTTATTTACGGTCACCGCCATCTTCCGATGATCTTGAATCTGAACGAAAAAGCAAAGTATATCAATCTTGGCGACTGGATTTCTTATTTCACTTACGGAGTTTTCTCCAACGATTTTGAACTGAAAACTTTTGAAAAGAAATAAAAAAATTACCTCAAAAAAGAGGTAATTCCCAACAATGGTTTGCTGCCATTATTTCTAATCCTATTCCGCAGGTTTGATTGCAATAACTTGACCAAATTTGTTACTTTTATATTAATGTTTCTTAATGAAAACGTAATTGTCTCAAAATGAAATAATAATGTTTTAAAATTAATCTTACAATTGAAAAATATATTTGACATACAGACAGAAACAGAGTTTTCGGATGTCGCGCTTACAACTTTTCGTTATCAATACAAAAATATTGAAGTGTACAGAAAGTTTGTAGATTTTTTGAATATCAATGTTGAAAAAATTAATTCTATAGAAAAAGTTCCGTTCCTTCCGATCGAAATGTTTAAAAAGCATAAAATTTTAGATAAAAATATTTCAACAGATTTGTTTTTTCAAAGTTCAGGAACTACACAAATGAATTTGTCAAAGCATTTCATCGCCAACGAAAATCTTTATCAGGAAAGCATTTATAGAAGTTTTGAGCAGTTTATAGGCAAGCCTGAAGAATTTATTTTTTTAGGATTGCTTCCGAGCTATTTGGAAAAGCAAAATTCATCATTAATATATATGGTTGATTATTTGATGAAAAAATCCGGCAAACCTGAAAACGGATATTTTCTCTACAATCATCAGGAATTGTATGATCTTTTACAACAATTGAATGATAAAAAAGTGATTCTTTTCGGGGTTTCGTTTGCACTTTTAGATTTTCTTGATTACTGTGAATTAAATTCTAAATCTTTTAAATTTTCAAACTCTATCACGGTGATAGAAACCGGCGGAATGAAAGGGCGTAAAGAGGAAATGACAAAAGATGAATTGTTGAAAATTTTACAAAATGGCTTTAAAACAGAAAAAATTTATTCTGAATATTCTATGACAGAATTGCTTTCGCAGGCATATTCTTTAGGAAATAATATTTATGAATGTCCAAAATGGATGCGTGTTTTGATCAGAAATGCAGAAGATCCATTCAATTATGAAAAAGCTGGAAAAACCGGCGCAATCAATATCATAGATTTAGCAAATATTCATTCTTGTTCGTTTATCGCTACGCAGGATTTAGGTAAACTATTGCCGGAAAATAAAGATAATTTTCAGGTCTTGGGAAGAATAGATCATTCAGATATTCGGGGTTGCAGTTTGCTGGTTTCTTAAAAAAAAATTAATAAATATTCATATTTAAAATTTAACAAGGTGTTAAAAATAGAAGAGCTAATTCATGCATTTATTCATTCGCATTGTGATTTTGAAAAAGAAATCATTCTGACCAACCATTTTCATTCGGATTGGGAAGCGGATGTTCTGATTATTAATTCTGAAGGTTTTAGCCATGAAATTGAAATTAAGCTGTCAAAAAGTGATTTTAAAAATGATTTTAAAAAATCGTATATCAATACTAAAACCGGTGAAAAATTTCTAAAGCACGATAAAATATGTTGCGGAGATTATGTTTGCAATTCATTCAGCTTTTTGCTTCCGATGGGTTTGATCGAGCATTCGGCGATTCCTGAACATTGCGGAATTATTGAATTTTATCATAATGTTGATAACTGGAATACGGAATTCTATATCATCAGAAAACCCAAAAATGTGCATGAAGATTCTTACTGGAAACTGAATGATAAAGATCTTTTTATCCGCAAAATGGCTCTGAACCTGCTACAAAGAAAAATGGAAATCAAAGGAAAACATGAAGAGCTTATTTTCAAAAATCCTTTTGATATAAAGAAATTTAATGTTTAAAATAAAAACATTATGAATATTTAAATAGAAAAATCCGGAAAGCAGACTTCCCGGATTTTTTTTCTATAATTAAATTGTTCAAACCACTTTCAATGCCGCTTCCAAAGCCAGTTCGATCATCGGTTTTAAAGCTTTTTCTCTTTCATCAGCCGAAATATTTTCTTTTGTCGGAATAATGTCTGAAACGGTAAGAATTGTTGCCGCGTTTTTACCTAAATGTTTTGCATTGGCAAACAGCCCGAAAGCTTCCATTTCGACAGCCGGACAATTGTATTTTGTTGCAATTGCAGGGATTTTTGGATCTTTTCTGTAGAAAATATCGCTGCTGTGAATATTGGTGGCTTTTGTAGTTAAAGACATTTCTTTTGCTGTTTCATTGATAATGTCAAAAATATTTCCCTGATGAGAAATAATTTCATCTTTAATTTCCCAAGCAAATTTTGCATACGTGCTTTCACTTGCTGCATTTTCAACATTTAAAATATCAAAAACTTTCAGATCCGTCGAATATGCGCCACACGTACCGATTCTGATAATCGTCTCTACTTCATATTCTGTAAACAATTCAAAAGAATAAATTCCGATACTCGGAAAGCCCATTCCGCTTGCTCCGACAGAGATTTCTTTACCTTTATAAGTTCCTGTATAATAGAAGATACCTCTTGTCTGACTTACTAATTTTGCATTTTCAAGAAAATTCTCAGCGATATATTTTGCACGCAGCGGATCTCCGGGTTGTAATACTACTTTAGCAATTTCTCCTTTTTTTGCACTGATATGAACACTCATAATATTGTTTTGTAAAAGAGCAAAGATAATGACTTTTGGATATATATAAAATCGGAGATATCACCGTTTCCGGAAACAGCAATATTGTTTCTCAACTGAAAGAGATTTTCGCGAAATAAAAAATCCAGCTCAATTTTGAGCCGGATTTTTATCAATTATTGAATATCCTCTTCACAGATTTTTTTCCACTTGGCGATCGTCGTTCTGCTTATTTTATATTTTTTCGAAATATAATTACTCGAAAAACCATGCTTTTTCTGATACATCAAAATTTTCAGCATCGTTTCTTTGTCGTACGTTCTCAGTTTTTGGTTGTTTTCTAAGCTTTCTTTAGACTGCTTAAAAAATTTTTCGTTAAATTTAATCACTTCATCAGAAGTATTAAGGTTTTGCAAAAGCTTTTTTACTTTTAAGTCTTTAAGCTTTTCGGGATTCTCTTTAAGGAGCAGATCATGATAGATCCTGGTGTAATTTGGTTTCATTTTCATATTATATTTTTGTTGTTTTTATTGGTTTTTCTGTAGCCATCGATGAAGGGTGCTCTTCGGGATCGAATAGGTTTTGATTACTTCAGACTGCGTCATTTCTCCGGATTCAATTTTCGTTATGATAAAATTTTTAATCTCCTGAGTGTAAATGTTTTTTCTGAATTGTGGTGTTTTATTAGTTTTCTGATTGGTTTTATTCACTGCTGACGGCGGCGCATACAAAATAAGATGTGAAGAGTACAGTCTGAAAAAATCATATTCCAGGAGTTTAGACCATCTCAAAAGAAGATCAGTATCTATCGATTTGCTTTCGTATACTTTTTGTACAGATTCTTCGTCTGTATTCAGAAAATTGCAGATCCTTTCCATCGGAACTTCTTTTTGATCCACAAGCTCTTTTATCGATTGACCTATATTTATGACTTTATATAACATTTATAAATAATGATTTATTTTTAAATATTTCTTAATATCAATCATTGATTGATAAGCATTTGTGTTTTTTTTTGAAAAAATGAATGTAACTGTTATTTTACATACTCGAAATAAGATAAATAATATTGAATTTTATTTAAATAGCTTAAATTCAATACTTTACATGTAAGGATTTGCTAGTTAATTAGCTTTTTTTAATTTATCTTAATGCTGATAAAGATGAGGGCTTCTTTAATAGCTGAAAAAAAAGTTTTTTAAAATGTTAAATTTAATTTTTGGGTTAAATTATATTGCTGTCAAATATTTGTTTCAATTTAGTCTCTGCAGCAGTCTTCAAATTATTTTTTTCCTGCTCAAATGTAGATAAAAATTGGCAATAAAATGCAATTTTTTTATTTAAAAAATAATAATAATAATTAATTTATGTTGAAAGTAGATGGTAATTTTGAGGTTTATTGGCTATAATTAGTAATAAAAATAAAGGCTTTCTTAAAGATTTTCAATAGTATACATTTATTTTAATACGCTAAAATATGTGGTAAAAAAATCACTAAAATACTATCTGATTCTGAACTCTTTTTTTCAAAATAAAAAATGTAAATGCATCTAAATATTAGAATATGTTAATGGTTTATTTTTAATCATTCATATTGTTGTTTTGATGTTAAATATTTAAAATGGTTACTTAAAGTGTTGCTCGTTTGATTTTCATATTATTTATCATATTTATAAATCTCGATTTTGAAAAAAATAATTCTGTTTTAAAGTAAAAACCATTCTAAAATTGTCTTTATATAAAAACATTTTATATTATCTAAATCTTAAAAATTATTAAAAAAAAAATTCATTGCAAGAAAAATTTTATCTTTGGATAATTCAATCAATTATGAAGAGGAATATTATAAAAATATGATCAAACTTTTCAATAAAAGCTAAATACAAACTTTAACTTATACTGTTTTGAAAGTAGATATCGACATCCAAAACCACGCTCATTTTTCTTTTGATCTGTGGCTCACCTTAATAAAATCTCATCCGGAATTTAAAGCAAAAAGAGTGGAGCTGTTCGCTTCGTTTTTTAATATTGACAAGCCTTTGGATGAAATTACAAAAACCGTAAAATATTACGATGACCTTTGTAATACAATTAATGAAGTGATTGGCGGAAATGTTGATACTTTTGAGATTTATCTGCTGATTTTAGGAGCTTTGGATATTGATTTGAAGCAAATAAACAAAGAGACTCTTCATGATTTTTATGTGAAAAGTGAAGAATTGTTTTTAGAATATAAGCCGGTTATCATTTTTGAAAATATTCATCAGTTTTTTGATGAAATTAAAAGTCAGGGCAAAACCATTAATATTTTAAGCAATACAGGATTTATCAAAGGTACGACGATGAGAAAGTTTCTGATCAATGAAAATCTTGATCAATATATAGATTTCCATATTTATTCGGACGAAATTAAATGCTCAAAACCAAACCCGCTTGTATTTCAGGAAGTGAAAAACAAGATCGTAAAACAAGATCTTCTGATGAATCAGATTCTGCACATTGGAGACAATCCTGTTGCAGATTACAAAGGCGCAATAGATTTTGGTTTCAACGCTCATTTACTTAAACACTAAAAATATAATATGAACAAAAGATATAGCTTACATAAAATACATTCTGCGGAGGAATTTACATTTTCCCCGACAGAATACAGCTATTTCAAATACGGCGACAAATCTTTTGCAGAGAAGTTTGCTAAAGAATTATTTGACGGTTTTGTTGCTGAACACAAAGAAATTTTAGATACGGATAAAGAAATTGTGGTTTTGCCGAGTCCGTATATGGCGATTCCGACGGCCTCCAACTTTTTGTGTTTTTATTTTAAGAAAAAGCTTGATTTTTATTTATTTCAAAAAGGAAAAAAGTCCAGTATTTTATCAAAAATAAATCGGAACCACACCTATACAACAGATTATGGAAATCTTAGTTTTGAAGACCGTAAAAATCTGATCGCGAATGATACTTATTATCTGGATAAGGACTTTTTAAAGGAAAAGCTTTGCATTTTTATTGATGATATAAAAATAACGGGAAGTCATGAGTTTACGGTAAATAAAATTCTGAACGAATTCAGCGTAAATGCAGATTTTCTTTTTCTGTATTATGCAGAGCTTACGAATTTTGAAATCGATCCGAAAATTGAAAATTATTTTAATTATTACACCGTAAAAAACGTAGAAGATGTCGCCGAAGTAATGCTGAAACCAAGCTTTCAGTTCAATACAAGGATCGTGAAATATATTTTGGGTTTAGATTCCGAAAAATTTGAGTATCTTACGTCGAAAGTAGGAAAAACTCAGATGGATCATCTGCTCGAATTGGCGATCAGCAACAATTATCATCTGATAAAAGATTACGAAAACAATATAAATACTTTAATACAAACAGAACTATATTATGGCTATTAATTTGCAGAAAGGACAAAGAGAAAACATAAATGCACCCAAATTCACCATTGGTCTTGGGTGGGATATCAATAATACATCAACAGGAGGAGCTTTTGATTTGGATGCATCTTTATTTCTGTTGGGCGAAAACAAAAAGTTGGTTTCAGACAGCCATTTTATTTTTTACAACAACCTGGAATCTCCCGATAAAGCGGTAATTCATTCCGGTGATAATCTTACAGGTGACGGCGATGGCGATGATGAGCAGATTAAAATTGATTTAACTAAAATTGATGCTGCTGTAAAAGAAATCACAGTTGTAGTGACCATTCATGATGCTGAAACAAGAAAACAAAATTTTGGACAAGTAAGAAATTCTTTCATCAGAATTTTTAATACAGATACAAACGAAGAGCTTTTGAAATATGAATTAGATGAAGATTTCTCAATCGAAACTGCAGTAGAATTCGGAAGAATCTACAACAGAAACGGAGATTGGAAATTTGAAGCGGTAGGAGCCGGACAAAGAGACGGTCTTGAAAAATTTGTATCACTTTATCAATAATTTACTATGGATAATCAACCCAATCAACCCACTGATCCGCTTCAGCCGATTGAGCCACTTAAGACATTTGAGCCAACTCCGGCACAGCCGAATCAGCCTGTGCAAGCAGCAGCAGCTCCAGTTCTTATAGACAGAGACGGAAATGTAAACGCAACCCAGCTTCAGGGAGAAGAGCGCCAGAAATATGAAATGATTGCCAATTCTATTGATGAAACCAATCCCGGTTCTATCGTGAATTTTGGTTCAGAACTTCAGAAAACTTTAGCCAACCAGAGTGATAGCTTTTTAGGAAATGTAAGAAGATCAAACTCTGGAGAAGTAGGCGAATTAATCAATAATTTATTGGTAGAATTAAATTATGTAGACGTTGACGAGCTTAAAGGCAATAAAGTAAAAGGTTTTCTGAGCAGAATTCCTTTTATGAAAAAAATGATGACTCAGGTAGATAATCTGTTTGCCAAATATGATAAAATTACCAACAACATCGATCAGATTTCGCATAAAGTAAATGCCGGAATCATTACTTCTACTAAAGATAATGCAGTTTTGCAGACGATTTTCGACAGCAATGTAAATTCTATAAAAGCGATTGAAGATCTTGTCATTGCAGGAAATCTGAGAATGGAAAAAGCTGGACAAGAACTTGCCGAAATGGAAGCCAATGCTCAGAATCATGCCGATTATCAGATTGCTGACAAAAGAGATTTTATCAACAGATTAGACAGAAGATTGGCAGATCTTAAAGTCGTGCGTCTTATTATGATGCAGTCTTTGCCGCAAATCAGATTGGTTCAGAATAACAACGTTTCTATTGCTGAAAAAGCACAGACGATTTTGACCACGACTTTACCGGTTTGGAAAAATCAGCTTTCATTGGCGGTTGCAATGCACAGGCAGCAGCAGAATATTGAGATTCAGCAGAAAGTTTCTTCAACAACAGAAGAAATCTTAAGAAAAAATGCAGAGCGTCTCGGTCAAAATTCAAGAAATGTTGCTAAAGCCAACGAACAAACAATCGTATCAGCCGAAACACTGAAAGAAACGACCGCAATGCTGATCAATACATTGAATGAAGTGAAACAGATTCAGAAGCAAGGTTCAGAAAACAGAAGAAAGCTGGATCAGGATCTACAGACTTTAGAATCAGAATTAAAAGCAAATATCAGAGGTTAATAATACAGCAAAAAGGTGAATGATGAGGTTGCGATCATAATGTCTCAAAGCAAAAGAAGATTAACACGGCTTAAACTTCTCTCTAATTTTTTTGAAAATGTTGATATAATTTCTATTTATATTAAAACAGATATTATTCACAATTTATTCAACGAAAATAAAACGTTAGATCACAACAAGCTCGAGCTTTTTCACCTGCAATATACAGACAGCCTGATAGAATTGTTGACCAAAATCAAAAAGAAAAAGGAAAATGATCTGTTGGCGGTTATCAACGAAATTAATATCAACAACCAATACATTTCTGCGTTTGAAGAAAGGAAAGTTGATAGTTTTGAAACAGACAGAAAAATCTACAGCGGGATTTTTTCTAAACATTTAAAAAAGCTGTATAAAGATCTTACCGAAGATAAATTTTCGCTTGATTGGAATGATGTTTTATATTTTCATAAAAAATATGCAGCAGAATTTTACAGAACTGAAGCTGATGAAACAAAGCTGAAACTTAAAGAAGTTCCTTCGTATCAGTATAAGGATTATTCGATCGAAAGAAAATTGTTGGGAAAGCTTAATATTCAGAATTTTAAAGTTCGTTTTGTGTGCGGATACCGGATCGGAAGAGATGAATATGAATTGTTTAAGATTTTTCAGTCTGATGAGCATTTTTTATTTAATGTGGAAGAAAAAAGAATGTATTTAATTGATGATGAGTTATCGTATTTGGATACTTCAGAAAACGAATCAAATCAGGCTTCGGTGATTAATCAGCTCAAAAGAAAGAATGAAGAATTGGAAGAAACCATTCATGAGCGAAAAAGAACTTTGCCTGATGATGTAGAATCTGTTTTAAAAGATTATCTAAAAAATCTCGAAAACGTAGATATAATGAGTAAAATATTTGATGTGAATGAAGAAACCAATATTCTTCGCGCCATGTTAAATTTAAACTTAAATAATTAGCAAGAGCTAAAAACAGAATTAATAATAAAATAACAATATAAAATGGCTATTAACTTACAAAAAGGTCAAAGAATAAACCTTACCAAGGAAAATGGAACCACCCTTTCACAAGCTTGTGTGGGGATAAATTGGGGTGCGATCGAGAAAAAAAGTTTTTTCGGCGGAAGTAAAAAAGAAGCAGTTGACTTAGACGGAAGCTGCATTTTGTACGATTCTAATAAAAACGCAACAGAAATAATCTATTTCGGAAACCTGAAATCTAAAAATGGTTCTGTAAAGCACAGCGGTGACGATTTGACAGGTGATGTAGATGGTGACGACGGTCTTGATAATGAGGTTATTACGGTAGATTTTGCCAACTTGGATCCTGCTGTTGAGCATGTAGCTTTAGTTTTGAACAGCTACAGAGGCCAGGATTTTGGCACAATTCCTTTTGCTTCGATCCGTATTTATGAAGGAACCCCGACCAGCGTAAAAGAAGTTTTTGCTAAATATGATATTGCCAACGACAAATCTTTCGGCGGTCATGTTGCGATGGTGATGGGAGTTTTCTACAAGAAAAATAACGAATGGAAATTCAATGCCATTGGTGATCCTACTGCAGACAAAAAACTGGAGCAAACGATTCAGACCGTTCAGCAAAAATATTTATAACTGATTATAATCATATCATTAAAACAGCAATAACTGTACTTTTACAGCTATTGCTTTTTATCATATAATAACACATAAAATAAAGTGGAACAACATCAAAGTATTTTAGAACTGCATCCTGGTTTGGTGTGGGGGTTTGCGATAACAGTTGTTATCATGTTACTTTTAGATTTAGGAGTTTTCAATAAGAAAAGCCATGTAGTTACCTCAAAAGAAGCTACAATCTGGTCTGTTGTATGGATTTCTTTGTCGATGGTTTTTTCGGGAGTTGTATATTGGGCTTTCAATGATGCAGAGGGCCATGCGCTTGCCTTGGAAAAATTCACCCAATATCAGGCCGCTTACTGGATCGAAAAGGCACTTTCTGTAGATAATTTATTTGTATTTATCTTAGTTTTCGGTTTTTTCAAAGTGCCGAAATTCCTTCATCACAAGGTTTTATTTTGGGGAATTATAGGAGCTTTGATCTTCAGGGCGATCTTTATTTTTGCCGGAGTCGAATTAATCAATCTTACCTATTTACCTGAAATGAATATCTTCGGACATATCGTAAGAATCAATGTTGTAATGACACTTTTCGGGCTTTTCTTAGTCTATGCGGGAATAAAATCCTGGGGTGACGGCGGTGATGATGAAGATGAAGATTACAGCAATACAGCCGGAGCAAGGTTGATCAAAAGCTTCTGGAAAGTTTCTGATACTTACGACGGAGATAAGTTTTTCACTGTACAAAATGGTGTAAAAATGGCAACGCCGCTTTTGGTGGTAGTCGGAGTGATTGAATTTACCGATGTACTTTTCGCGGTTGATTCCATTCCTGCGATTTTTGCAATTTCGAATGACCCTTTCATCCTTTATACGTCAAATATTTTTGCAATTTTAGGATTAAGATCATTGTATTTCCTTTTGGCAAATTTCATTCACATGTTCAGCAAACTTCCTTATGGTTTGGCGATCATTTTAGCATTTATTGGTGTTAAAATGCTGATTGCTCCGTGGATTCATATTCCGTCGCCAATTTCTTTGGGAATTGTTGGTGGAGTTTTGGTGCTTTCGGTGCTCGTATCAATTATGTTTCCTGACAAAAAAGAAGAGGAAAAAGAAAAACTAGATTAGTAATATTTAATTAATAAATATCATAAAAGGCTTTACAATTTTGTAGAGCCTTTTTATTATATTTGGATAGAATCAATTATTATACAAATGAATAAATTTACTTTTCTTATTTTATTTCTAGGAACTTTCACACAAATACTTGCCTGTAAATGTCTGGGCGAAAGCATTGCAAAAAGATATTTAGATGCTGATATCGTTGCACTTGTAACCATTGAAAAAACTTATGGAGATAAGGAATTTAAAAAAGGAATAGGATTGAGAATTTATAGCGCAGATTTAAAATTTGAGAAAGTTTATAAAGGAGCAGCATTCAAAACTTTAAACGTTTTCGGTACAACAGTTTATGCAAGTTCTGGTGCTTGTGAAACACTCGTCCAAAGAGGAGAAAGATATTTAATTTTACTATCAAAAAATAGAGACGGAGAGTATTATGTTTCGTCTTGTAGTACAATGCCTCAAATTTCTGATTTGAAATATCTAAAAAAATATGAAGATATTTTTAAAGTTTTGGAAAAACATAAAGGTAAATTGGTATTTCCTGGCTTTGCAGTTTATGATGATTCTTCAGAAGATTATGATGTAAAAACGCGTAAAGTAATTACAGACTTTTCAAAACTAAATATTAAAAATAGAGTTGGGATTTATAAAGTTGAGGTTGATGATGACGGGAAAATTTTGTCTGTTTTGTCAATAGAAAAAATTGGAATTAAGGAAAAACAAGTCCAAAAGATTATTAAAGAAAATTTTATTGTTTATGACGGATTTGCCACGAAAAGTGGTTGGTATTTAATATTGGTTCAATTTTAGCATAAACGTTTATTTTAAATTTAATAATTCCACTATTCTATTTATATTTCAAAAGCTTATTGATTTTTTTCCTCGTCTGAAGCGAAATTTTATAAGCTTCATCCCGAAGCCTTTGAATCTTACCAACCGGCTGAAAAATCTCAGCGCTTTCAAAGGGATTGAAAGAAAGTAATTCATTTTCGCAGGCTTTAGGATTAACCAAAGAATTTTTTTCAATTTTTACTTCGCCGATTTTTACAAAAGGCGAATTTTTCCATTCACGGTTCAGAATATTGATCGGCTGATCCTTCAGGTCATAACACAACTGGATAAAAACATCAGCGTCATAATCGGCATTAAAACAAAAATTTTCAATTGCTTTTTTAGTTATCAGTTTTCTCCCAAAACTTTTATGAATGTTTTTCGGACTCAATTTTATTTTGATCATGTGATCGCCCAAACGGTAAACGCCGACAGAATGATAGTTGAAAGACAGCATAAAATCATTTCTTTTTCCAAAAAACCGAATCGTAGTTTTAAGAAAAGAGAAAGAAAATAAGCCGGGCAGATTTTTATAAAGATGAAATAGCAACGGAAATAAATTGGCTCTTTTTTTTATAAAAAAACGGTTGATTGCTGTAAATAATTGTAAAAATTTTGATACAGAATTAATGGGAAATAAAGGAAAATTCACCAACGGATAATTGGCAATGGTACGATCTGCCTCATCTTTTATTTTTATTGAAAATCCATAAGCAGGAATATCTTTTTTGTTACTTTTAATTTTCAGGTGGGCATTAGAAAGCCTTACGATAATGTCATATTTTTCTTTATCAAACAGATAAAGTAAATCGGAACGCATTTCAGGGTTGATAATAAATTCACCTTTCAAAACAGCGTACGTTTTGGCATGTGCATTTCTCGTTGCGTAGTTTACGTCACTTAAGGTTGAAGAGTTTTCCACAAAATCTGCAATGCTTTTTTTGGTTTCTTCGAGAAGCTGTTTTTCTTCGTAAGAGAGCTTGTCAAAGCTTTTATTATATTGTAATGGATTTGGCATATATTTTAAAAATCAAGTATAACGCCAAGTTTTTATTTCTACGTTAAGAGAATATTAAACTTTTTTTAATGTTTTTTGTGCTGTAAAATGAAGCTTTTAAAATAATGCTTCAAATACTTCCAACTGAATTATTTAGCTTCAAACAGTAAACCTTATCTTTGTAAAAAAAATATGGGAGTAGCAGATATGTTATTTAAAAGGAAAAAAGAGCTTGCAGAGAAAAATCTGAACGAAGGGAAAGTATTTTTGGAAGAAAATTCTAAAAAAGAAGGTATTGTTACTTTGCCGAGCGGTTTACAATATGAAATCATTACGGAAGGTGACGGCCCGAAACCAAACGCTAAAGATACCGTAAAATGCCATTATCACGGAACAACGATAAAAGGTGAAGTTTTTGACAGCTCTGTAAAAAGAGGAGCTCCGGCATCTTTTCCTTTGAACCGTGTGATCACCGGATGGACTGAAGCTTTGCAATTGATGTCTGTAGGAAGCAAGTGGAGATTGTTTTTGCCGCCAAACGTAGCTTATGGTGAAGAGCAGATCAGTAAAGAGATCGGCCCGAATTCTACGCTTATTTTTGAAGTTGAGTTTTTAGGAATAAAATAATTTTAAAAATGTACAGGTTTATCTTTTGGTAAACCTTTTTTTAAAAATAAATTGTAATATATTTTGTTGCAATTAAAATATTTGTAACTTTGCTAATAATTATGGGCAATACAAGATTCGCAACAGCGATACATATTATGACTTTACTGACAAAAAACCATCAGGAGTGGCTTACTTCCGATTGGATTGCCGGCAGTATCAATGTAAATCCTGTCATTGTGCGTAAAGAACTTGGCGGACTTAGAAATGCAGGATTAATTACAAGCCGTTTAGGAAAAGAAGGTGGAAGCCGACTTGCAAAAAATGCTTCAGAAATAAATATTTCAGAAATATATGAAGCAGTAAAAAACAATGAAGTTTTAGGCAAAAAAAATCAAAAACCGAATCCTGCTTGTCCGGTTGGGAAAGAAATCAACAGTCATTTATGTATGCTTTTTGAAGAAGCAGATCAATTGGTAAAAGATTTTTTGGGAGATAAAACTCTTCAGGATTTTACGGATCAGTTCGAGTAAATTTTTTTTGAATATAAATGTAACAAAAATTATTACAATTATTTAAATAATGAAAATGAAACTGAAAAGGTTCGTGAATTCGTTTAAAAATAAATAAAAAAAGTATGAACAAAAAAGTAGCAGTTATTGGTGCCACAGGATTTGTTGGCAGCCATGTTGTAAAAGAATTAGAAAACAGAGGCTATTCGGTAAATGCGATAGCAAGGGATATTTCTAAAATTGAGCAGAGCGAAAAAGTAACCGCAAAGAGCATTGACATCACTAATATTACTGATCTTTCGGAAAGCTTAAAAGGAAATGACGCCGTAATCAATACCTTCAATCCCGGCTGGACGAATCCGAATCTGTACACTGATTTTCTAAATGGCAGCAAAAACATCGAAAAAGCAGTTAAGCTTTCCGGTGTGAAAAGATTTATAACGGTAGGAGGAGCCGGAAGTCTTTATATTGACGGAAAACAATTGGTGGACGGGCCTGATTTTCCCGCTGATATCAAACCTGGAGCCACAGCCGCAAGAGATTATTTAAACGAAATTAAACAAAACGAAACACTTGATTGGACATTTTTCAGTCCCGCAATCGAAATGCATCCGGGATCGTCCGGCATAAGAGTTGGAAAATACAGAACTTCATTAGAATCGCCTGTTTTTGATGAAAACGGAAGAAGTATTTTGTCTGTGGAAGATGTTGCAGTTGCTTTAGTTGATGAGCTGGAACAAAATAATCACATTCGTGAGCGTTTTACAGCTGCTTATTAATTCTTTCTTGATATATTAAAATTTCGGCGGCACCAAAGGTGCCGCCGAAATTTATTTTTAATCAAATATTTTATAAATTCATAAACAACTTCGGATTGACCGGAGTATTGTTTTTATGTACTTCATAATGTAGATGCGGTCCAGTAGAACGGCCGGAATTTCCTGATTTTGCAATCACTTGACCTACTTTTACTTTATCATTTGTTTTTGCGACCAATTCTGATAAATGTCCGTAAAGCGTTGCTAAACCATTTCCGTGAGAAACAATCACGCAGTTTCCGTAGCCACCTTTTTGTCCTGAGAAAATCACAGTTCCGGCAGCTGTTGCAACAACGTCAGACCCGAATGGCACTGCAATGTCCAAACCTTTATGAAACTGCATCTGATCAGCTTCAGCAGGAGGATTATTTCTTTCAACAGGAACTTTAGAAGTAGCTGCAACAGATTTTTTTGAAGAAGCAGATGGTGCAGAAGCTACAGGCGAACTTGCCGCTTTCGGGGTAACCATTACTTTGACTTCTCTTTTATTTCCGTAGCTATCGGTAAGTTCGATGATTTTTTCTACAGGCTCAGCTTTTACTTCAGGCTTCGGAGCAGCTGCTACCGTTACAGGTTTTTCAGCAGAAGTTTTTACGGATGCATATACTGTTTTAAAAGGAATAGGATTTTTTCTGATTCCGAAATTCGAAGAAATGTAACCTTCACTTGGCATTCCCAAAGGAACCTGCATCAATTTTTTCTGAAGATCCATCAGGTATTGGCTGTATCTGTTTGATTGTTTTGCGAGATAAACAGAATTGGAAATACTGTCATTATTCAAAACCATAAGCTTCTCATTCTTAATGTTTTTTGACTTTAAAAATGAATTCAGCTGTGCGACCGTCTGATCTACCAGACCTAAATCTGTTTTCATCTTTAAGTAATCGACGCTGTCTTTTTCGGTATTTATTTTAACCAGATTTATTTCGTAATTCTTGTTGTCTTTTTCTGAAAATAATTTGGCAATGAAAATACTCTGTACAAAAACGAGCAGCAAAAGTCCGCCAAGCAGGAAGTTTACTTTCTTTTTGCTTTTTAAAAAATTCTTCATTTCTCTTTCTTAAAATTTAAACGGTTTTAAGGGTGCAAATTTAATTAAAAATAATGTTTTGAAGATATTCTTAAATTAAATTTATAATAGTTTGTAATTAACGGTGTTTTAGACATTTAATTTTATCACAATGTTAAATTTTTAAAAAAAGGCTTTTATAGGATGGTATAATTTCTGATAATCTTTGTTTTAATATATTTGCAGTTCACATTTCAATTATGGCGAAAAAGAAAACAATTTCAGAATCTAACAATTCGAAAAAGGCTAAAAATGATATTTCAGTAGGAGTTTTAGGCAGCGGAAGCTTTGCAACGGCTATTGTAAAAATGCTTGTCGAGAACTGTAAAACAGTGCATTGGTGCGTAAGAAGCGAATTTGTAAAAGGAGCTATTGAACTTCGCGGCCACAATCCGAATTACCTTACGGCGGTTAATTTTAACCTCAAACATTTAAAGCTTACAACAGACATCAACGAATTGGTTTCGGCTTGCGATGTTGTGGTTTTGGCGACACCGTCGATTTATCTTTCAGACGCGATGGATAAAATGAATTGTGAGTACAAAGACAAAATATTTGTTTCGGCCATTAAAGGGATTATTCCTAAAGTGAATGATGTCGTTGCACATTATCTGAAAGAGGAATTTCAGATTGGTTTTAGAAATCAGGCCGTTATTGCCGGGCCTTGTCACGCAGAAGAAGTTGCTATGGAAAGGCTTTCTTATTTAACGGTTGCAACCGTGGAAGACAAAACTTCCGACAAGCTGGTCAATATTTTCAGCTCAGATTTTATAAAAGTAAATTCCAGCAAAGATATTTTAGGAAATGAATACAGCGCAATTCTTAAGAATATTTTTGCAATCGGAGCAGGTATTGCGAGCGGATTAGGATACGGAGACAACTTTACGGCGGTTTTTGTATCAAATGCGATCCGTGAGATGGAAACTTTTCTTGAATCAATTTACGAGGCGCCAAGAGACGTCAACGAAAGTGCTTATTTGGGAGATTTGCTGGTGACGGCTTATTCTTTATTCTCAAGAAACAGAAATTTAGGAAATCTTATCGGAAAAGGATATACCGTAAAATCTGCAATTCAGTCGATGAATATGGTTGCCGAAGGGTATTACGCCGCAGATTCTATTTATCAAACAGCAAAACAAAAGAATCTTAAATTACCAATTATAGACACGATCTACGGAATTCTTTATGAAGGAAAAAATGCAGAAAAACAGTTTAAAAAATTGACTGCAAAACTGAATTAAAAAATTAAAAAAGTAATTAATAAAACATCAGTAAGTTATTTGCTGGTGTTTTTTTGTTTTTAAAAACTTAATAATCTTAACAGCTTAAAAATACTTAATGGTTTAAAAACTTAAGATTTTAAAATATGGAATTAACCATGTTAAAAATCATTAAACACAATTCTAATTTAAAAGTTTTCACGAAATTCGTAGTAAATTTACGTTATGCCAAATTCACTTTTAAGCAGAACGCCAAAGCCGAAATACGATGTTGTTTTAATCGGAGGCGGTATCATGAGCGTTACTTTAGCAACTTTGCTTCATGAGTTTGATCCGGATCTTGATATTGCGATTTTTGAGAGGCTCGGAAGATTTGCCAAAGAAAGCACAGCAGCCTGGAACAACGCGGGAACAGGGCATTCCGCTTTTTGTGAGCTTAATTATACTCCCGAGAATGAAGATGGAAGCATAGATATTTCCAAAGCAGAAAAAATTGCCGAACAGTTTGAAATTTCGAAACAGTTTTGGTCTTATTTGATCGATAAAAAGTATGTTCAAAATCCTAAAGAGTTTATCAATTCATGTCCTCACATGAGTTTGGTATTTGGTGAAAATGATGCCGAATATCTTAGAAAACGCTACGAAACAATGAAAACATCTCCGCTGTTTTCTGAACTCAAATTCTCCACAAACCATGATCAATTAAGAGAATGGATTCCTTTAATAATGAGCAAAAGAAATCAAACCGAAGTTATGGCAGCATCTAAAACCGACTTGGGAACCGATGTCAATTTTGGAAGTTTAACCCGAAAAATGGGAAGGCATTTGCTTGAAGATTCCAACGTAGAGGTTTTTTTATATCATGAAGTAAAAGATATTGATCCCAGAGATGACGGAAAGTGGGAAATGAAAGTAAAAGACAGAATTAATAATCATAAGCAGGAAGTCGTCGGAGATTTCGTATTTATAGGAGCCGGAGGCTATGCTTTGCCATTATTGGAAAGTTCAGATATTGAAGAAAGCGAAGGTTACGGTGGTTTTCCTGTTTCAGGAGAATGGCTGGTGACGCACAATCCGGAACTTGTAGAAAAACATTATGCAAAAGTATATACGCAAGCGACGGTAGATTCACCGCCAATGTCGGTGCCGCATTTGGATTTAAGGATAATTGATGGTAAAAAAGCCTTATTATTTGGACCTTTTGCAGGATTTTCAACCAAATTTTTAAAAGAAGGCAGCTATCTTGATCTTCCGGAAAGTGTGAATACAAAAAATATAAGGTCGCTTTTCGGAGCTTGGTGGCACAATATTCCTTTAACGAAATATCTGATAAGACAGGTTGCCATGACAAAATCTCAAAGGATACAGCATTTGAGAGAGTTTGTAAAAGATGCTAAAGAAGAAGACTGGGAACTGAAAGTAGCCGGACAAAGAGTGCAGATTATTAAGAAAGATGAAAAATTGGGAGGAAAACTGGAGTTCGGGACCGAGGTTGTTGTCAATAAAAAAGGAACGATTGCATCTTTATTGGGCGCATCACCAGGCGCTTCAACAGCAGTTTTTGCTATGCTGAATGTTCTTGAAAAATGTTTTCCTGAAAAGCTACACGGCGAATGGAAAGAAAAATTATTGGAAATGGTACCATCTTACGGGCAAAAGTTATCTGATAATCCTGAGCTGACTGAAAAGATAAGAGCGTACAGCAAAGAAAAACTAGAACTGAAATATTAAATATAATAAGGAATAATATAAAAATAATTCTTTATTATTACCAATTACTTATTACTCATATCATGGAAGAAGTTGTCGTAAAACCGATCATTGCAAAAGAGCTTTTGGCATCTCTTCAAACAAAATTTGAGGAGGAAAAGCAGGTTATTGTTCATTGCTGTTTTCCGGCGTCGCCTTATTTGGGGAATCTCATCAGAATATGGAATACCACTTATCTTATTGATCAGGTTTCGGGGCATCAAAGCAAGCTCATACATGCAGAAAACATCACATTGTTCCCAAATTGGACGATTGTTCCGTTCATGAGAGATTTTTGGTTTACTTTAATATTTTCGGGGCTTCCAAAAGATTGTGTAAGCTTTGATTTTAAAGAAATTATTCCCGAAGAAGGAGGCTTTTTTGTAAAATCTATCAAAAGAAATTCGTCGGATATCTACAGAATCAAAATTTCAGAGTAAATTGTTTTAGATTTAAAAAAATGAAAAAACACATTATTTTCTTTCTTTTTCTGCTTCCGTTTTTTGGATTTTCACAAGCGAATAAAATTCATTCGAAAGAAATTAAACAAATCAAAAAATTTCAGCAAGATCTTAATAAAGAATATTTAGATCCAAAAGAAACGCCTTTAAGAGAAGATAATTTCAAAAATTTTAAAGCTCAACCTTTCTTTCCGATCGATTTAAAATACCGTGTGAAGGCGAAATTTATAAAAACAAAAAATCCGCAACCGTTCGATCTTCCGACTTCTTCGGGAAAAACAAAATCATACCGCGAATATGGAAAAGCGACTTTTGCTTTAGACGGAAAAAATTACACTTTAACGATTTACCAAAGCTTAGATTTAATAAAGCTGAAAAAATATAAGGATCATCTGTTTCTTCCGTTTCGTGATGCAACCAATAACAAAGAAACCTACGGCGGCGGAAAATATATGGATCTAAAAATTCCGCAAAATGATACCATTATTTTAGATTTCAATCAATCTTATCAGCCTTATTGCGCTTATAATGCATACGATTACAGCTGTCCGATCGTTCCGGAAGAAAATAAACTTGCTGTGGAAATCCGCGCCGGTGTTATGTATGAAGATATTTACCATCACTAAAATAATATGATAGAATTAAAATTTTATGAGCCGGAAGACTTGGCCGAGCTGAATTATGTTTTGGACGAAATACAGTCTCAATTTACGGCTACAGCAAAGCAAGCGCTCGAAAGAATTGAAGAAAGAAATCAAAAAGAAGACTTTTTTGCTTATCCGATCACGATTTTTTACAATGAAAAAGCAGCGGGCTTTTTTGTGCTTGATTTTGGAGCTGATAAGTTTGACCTTACTGAAAATCCGGATTCCGTTTTGCTTCGTTCATTATCGATTAATCCTGATTTTCAAGGAAAAGGTATCGGAAAGTCGGCAATGCTTGAGGTTGATCATTTTATAAAAGAACATTTTAAAGATTGCAATGAAATTGTTTTGGCAGTAAATGAAAAAAATACTTCTGCGTTTCAGCTGTATACTAAAACAGGATATTTGTATGAAGGAAGACTAAATCAAGGCAGAAATGGGCCTCAATTTGTGATGTTTAAAAAACTTCAGAATATTTAAATCTAAACTTTAGTTTGGCGTGATACTTTCAATTAGATTTGGCAACACCAAATTATAAATTATGCAAGTATCACTTCAAAATCAGGTTGCAGTCGTCACCGGAGCGTCGAGCGGAATAGGAACCGGAATTGCCAAATCTATGGCTGAGGCCGGCGCAACTGTAATCGTGAATCATTCATCCGAAAAATCTTTAGAAAATGCTAAATCTGTTTTAAAGGAGATCACCGATGCCGGAGGAAAAGGAATTACTTATCAATGTGATGTTTCCAAGGAAGATGAAGTGGTGAAAATGTTTAAGGATGTAATTGAAGAATTCGGTACGGTTGATATTTTAGTAAATAATGCGGGGATTCAGAAAGATGCAAAATTTACAGAAATGACCCTTGACGACTGGAATGCGGTAATCGGAGTGAATTTAACCGGGCAGTTTTTATGCTCAAGAGAAGCAATAAAAGAATTTCTTCGCCGCGGTATTGATCCTTCACGATCTTTGGCTTGCGGGAAGATAATTCATATCAGTTCGGTTCACGAAATAATTCCCTGGGCCGGACACGCCAATTACGCGGCAAGTAAAGGAGCCATAAAAATGCTGATGCAGACATTGGCTCAGGAATATGGAGCAGACAAGATTCGCGTAAATTCTATCGGTCCGGGTGCGATACAGACGCCTATCAATAAACAGGCTTGGGAAACCGACGATGCTTTGAATTCTCTTTTAGAACTAATTCCGTACAACAGAATTGGACAGCCAAAAGATATTGGGAACTTAGCTGCTTTTTTGGTAAGCGATCTTGCTGATTATATTTCCGGGGCAAGTATTTTTGTAGATGGCGGAATGACGAGCTTAGAAAGTTTTTCCGAAGGTGGATAAAGTATTACTCAAAAATCTGCTGAATAATTTCAAGGGAAGCCGGAGTTTTAAAATCTGAAATATGATAATGATAATACACTAAAATACTGTCTAAAAAATCCTTTCTTTTGGCTGATGGAATCTTTATTTGGTAAGGATTCTGTGAAGAAATAACAGTTTTCCAAAGAATAGAATTGTCATCATCAAAAAAATGATGGGTAAGATGATTTGAGAAAGTTCCTGTTTCCGGATCAAGGTATTTAGCATCTCCAAAAAGAGGTGCAACGCCCTGAATTTTTAAAATTTTTATTAAAAAAATAAGATGTGACTGATAATTTTTATTGTTAAGTTCATCAATAAATTCATCAATACAGTTAAATAGGTTGAGATTTTTATTTTCGTTTCTTAAAATTTGGTTTAAGAAGTCTGCAATAAAAAAAATCACGGTGTTGGCTTTAATATCCATGTATAAATCATTGATATTTAGCATTTCAAATCGTGAAACAGTTTGCATAGCACTGCTTTTTCCCGAAAGAATTGAAAAGTTCAATTTATTTAAAGGTAACAGAAAAGCCTTTTTTTTGTTTTTCTTACTGTAAATTCCTTTTAAAAAATAGGTATTAAAACCTTCTTCTTCAGTAAAACAATGCAAAATAGCATCGTTTTCGCCATATTTCAGAAAAGAAAGTAAAAAGCCGTTTTGTGAATTCATTAATTGACAACGGCTATTTTTGCGGTTGCTTTATCACTTGCATCTTCATTGGTCATCAAAACAAAATAAATTCCCGATGCCACTCTTTTTCCTCTTTGATTATTAAGATCCCATTCATAATATCCGGATCTTGCTACTGCAGAATGTACAATATTTCCGGCTGCATCCGTGATTCTTATATTTGTTTTTTCTGCCAATCCTTTGATGGTGACTTTCCCTTTAAACTGCGAATAAACAACAGGATTTGGATATACCAAAACGTTTCCGAAATCAGAAGTCACATCGCCAACATCGCCCTGATAAGTAACAATACCTTCGTAAGTCACAAAGTATACTTTTCCGGTTTTTCTGTCAACCTTGATATCGGTAACACTATTGGTAGGAAGTGGTGAATTTTCTTTGGTAAAATGTTTTATAGTCCTTTCACCCGAATCCGAAAGGTAATAAACGCCGCCACCGTCTACAGAAACCCATTTTTGGTTTCCTCCATCAACCTCAATCTGTAAAATCTGCGAATCTCTGAAAAGCTCTTCTGCAAGACCTCCCTGTTCAATAATGATAGGTTCTACCTGGGGATCATTTTTAATTTCGGTAACAGCATTTGGCAAAATCCTCAAACCCGCATCTGTTCCTATCCAGGCATCACCTCCTTTATCAAAAGCAACAGCAGTACTGCCGAATGAATTGGCTGGTAGACCGTTGGACTCGGTTAATAGATATTGTGTGTCATCTGAAAAATTGCTGGCCGTCTTTTTATAATCATATACTACAAAACTATTGGTTCTCGGCAAAGGAATCCAAAATAAATTCTCGTATAAAAGAGGTTGCTGTATTGCAGCACTGGTGCCCATATTTTTTATAGAAAAGCTATCAGATGTATTATCATAAACAGAAATTGCAGAAAGTCCATTATCATATGCGATAGTTGCAAATAAATTGTTTTGATCATCATATGCAAATCCTACGGGTCTGCGGGATAAGGCATCCGAAGAATTCAAATTATAATATGTCACCAGTTCAAAATCTTTACTTCCCGAGTTATATTTCATTTTATAAATACCGTGCCCAGCAGCATTGTTGTAATTACTAAAATAAACCTCATTAAAATTTGCAGGATTGGCAATTGCGTCTAAAATATTAAAACTAGTTGTACTTCCTGTAAAAAAAGATGAATATATCCATTCCAAGCCATTAAAATAATAGAAGCCTGGATTTTTTGGATTATTCAAATTAGTGTTAAATCTACCCTCTCTACCTCCGGATGAAACTAGAAGTTGATTATCATTAAACAGTCTTATTTTGTAAGAATAATTAAAATAAGGTCCATCTGGCTTATAAGCAATATTATCTTCACTTTTTATGCCCGATACAATTGTACCGCAATATATTTTTGATCCTACTTTGGTTGCAGTATTGCAATTTTCTCCTACCGACACAGAGCCTGTGGAAGTTCCATTTGTAGTATAACTGTATATTCTGCTGCCGTCGGTAACAATAATGTTATCAGAATTTACAACCACATCGTTTACGTTTCCAAAAGTTTGCCCTAAAGGAGTTGAAACACCATTCGCATAAATATAAGTAGTCGTCGAAGATGAAAAAGCTAAAACAGACTCAGAATCTATATCCGTAAAATTACCCGCCATTTCTGAAGTCCAGGTTGAAAAAACCGGAAATGTGGTATTCATTTCATGGCTCATCAATCCTGTATTGGTTGCAGAGTATACTTTATTGTCTTTTATTGTTGCCTCATTGCTCGCTTGGTAAACTCCTCCCGTTACAAAAAATGCAGAATCTCCAAATTCCTTCTTTTTTAAATTAAAAATCGAAACACCATATCCAACGGAAACAGTTGCTAAATCTCCTGTAATAGAGATGTGATTGATCTTTTTACTTCCGGTATAGCCTGTTGCCAGAGGAATATCTACCACATAAATAATTCCATCAGGCGTAATGACATCCAAAGAGCCGTTTTGGTAACCTACAAGGCCAATTTTGGTTTGCGGATTATAATCAAAAGCTGAAATTTTTACTTCATGCAGGCCATTGGCTTTTGACAGCTTAGTAATTTCACCTGAAGAAACGGTGTAATAAAAAATTCCGTTTTCTGTTGCGGCAATTATTTTTCCGTTGTCTTCCTTCATGGCCAGGACATTATTGTACGAAAATAAATCTGCCCATTTTTTTGAAGAAATAGTTTGAGCATTCACAAATTGAAGAGATGCCAAAATACCAAGTGAAATAAAGAATTTTTTCATATTATGCTTTTATACTGCTGTCAATTGCCTGATTATTCCAGGAAATATGTTTTACATTTTTATTTGAATCAAAAAAGAAATCTATTCTTCCCAAAAGAAGGCCAGCCCAGCCAACCTGATTTACCAAAACGTTTTTCCCTTGTCTGTTTTTATAAGTTTGAGGTTCTGGTAAAAAAGTATGCGTGTGACCGCCTAAAATTAAGTCAATATTTTCTGTTTTTGCGGCTAAAATTTTATCACTTACTTTATTCGGCTCATCTTTATAATCGTAGCCGATGTGTGAAAGACAAATCACCAAATCACATTTTTTTTCGTTTTTCAGAAAGTTGGAATAATGTTGCGCAACATCAATCGGGTCTGAATAAACCGTTTCGCTATATTGCTTTTTGCCAACCAAACCGTCCAACTGGATTCCGACCCCGAAAATTCCAACCTTAATTCCGTTTTTATTGAAGATTTTATATTGTGAAGTTTTTCCGTCTAAAATAGTATTTTTAAAATCATAATTCGAACAGATAAAAGGAAACTTTGCATTCGGTAAAACCTTCAAAAATCCGTCCAAACCATTATCAAAATCATGATTTCCCATCGTTGAAGCGTCATATTTCATCATCGACATAAGCTTGAATTCCAGTTCGCCGCCAAAAAAATTAAAATAGGGTGTTCCCTGAAAAATATCACCCGAATCAAGAAGTAAAACATTATTTTCCTGATTCCGGATCTGCTGGATCAAGCTTGCTCTTCGTGCAAAACCGCCCTGATTTGGGTTTTTTGTATAGGTTTGATCAAAAGGTTCAATTCTGCTGTGTTGATCGTTTGTATGAAGAATGGTCAATTTATTGGCAGATTTAATTAGATTTAAATTCAACTCTTCAGCCATCATCATATTTGGAACTAAAGCCATTGCCAAAGTTCCGCCACTTATTGTTTTTAAAAAGCTTTTTCTGTTCATTACTTCTTACCGATAAAATTTAAACGAACATCTTCTTTAGGATTAATTTCAGAACTATTTTTAAAATATTCAATAAATAAATCTCTAAGCTTGATTCCTGTTGCGATTGATTCCCCTTTTGCGAAAAATTTCATATTATCGCCGCCCAAAGCCAGATAATCGGACGTTGCAATGTAATAATCCTGATCCGGATTTACTTCCTTTCCGTTGATTAAAGATTTGGTCAATTGTCCGTTATTTGTTTCGATGTATAAATGTGAAACAGGATTATTCACCTGAGTTTTTGCATAATAATCAAAAAGTCCCTGCAAATCTGCTCCTTTCATTTTTACAATAATCACTTCATTTTCGAAAGGCATTACTTCAAATACGCTTTTCAGTAAAATATCTCCTTTTCCGATCGTTGTGCGGATTCCTCCGATATTAATCAACGCTGCATCAACATTTTTTTTAAGATTTGCTTTTGCCCATTTGTCGGCGCCATCAAAAGTATAATCTGCTAAAAGATTTCCCAAATTACTGTTATCACCCTGTTTTGTAAGATTTACGCTGGTGTAAGAGATTTTTTGATTCATCTCTTTATCTAGTTTTTCTTTGTAAGGTTCAATAATTTTTACAAACTCCTCATCATTTTTCAGCTCATTATTAATAGAAATATTTTTCTGAGTCTGCACACCGGCAACTTGTAACGAAGTTGTTTTACAGGCTGTAAGTGAGATCAGAGCAATTCCCAGTAATAAGAATTTGTTTTTCATAATTTCTTTTAGTAAATGCAAATATAATTATATGTATAATAAAACATTATCATTTGTTACAAATTCTTAGTCTAATTTATTAAATTTGAAAAAAATAATTTTAAAAGATGAGTATTTTAAAAGGAGTTGGTGTTGCTTTGGTTACACCTTTCAATGAAGATTTATCTATTGATTTCGACAGTTTGACAAAGCTTGTTGACTACAATATTGAAAACGGAACCAATTATTTAGTTGTTTTGGGAACTACAGCAGAAGCTGCAACGCTTTCTGATGAAGAGAAGAAACAGGTAATCAATCATATCATTAAAGCTAATAATAAACGTCTTCCTTTGGTGTTGGGAATTGGTGGAAACAATACGATGGAGGTGAAAAAACAGATCGAAGAAACAGATCTTTCAGATTTTGAAGCTGTACTTTCTGTATCTCCATATTACAACAAACCGAATCAGGAAGGGCTTTACCAACATTATAAAGTGCTGGCTTCAACAGGAAAAAATATCATTATTTATAATGTTCCGGGAAGAACTGGACAAAACGTTGAAGCGGAAACAACTTTACGTTTGGCAAAAGAGTTTCCAAATTTATTTTTAATAAAAGAAGCTGCGCCCAACATTTTGCAGTATTTTGATATTTTAAGAAAGAAACCGGACGGATTTTCTTTAGTTTCCGGTGACGACGAATTTACTTTACCTGTCACTTTAGCTGGCGGAGACGGTGTTATTTCTGTAATTGGACAGGCTTATCCTAAAGAGTTTTCTACAATGGTGCAATTAGCTTTTGAAGGAAAAGTAAAGGAAGCATATGAAATTCACAATAAGTTGGTAGAAATCACACGTTTGATTTTTGCAGAAGGAAATCCTTGCGGAGTTAAAGTTATTCTTACAGAAAAGGGAATCATTAAAAATTATTTAAGACTTCCTTTAGTTCCTGCATCAGAAGGACTTTATGCAAAAATTAAGGCTGAAATGTCGAAGATTTAAAATAATGAATCGTCAAAAGTAATTAAATTACTCTTCAAGATTGACAATTTAATAATTAACAATAAAATGGTGAAAGGCTTTCTGCTTTTCACTTTTTTAATTACAAAAATAATATGAAACTAATCAAAGCGACAGAAAAAGATATTCCTTTAATTCAGGATTTGGCAAAAAGATCGTGGGAAAACGCTTATGCAGAAATACTTTCCAAAGAGCAAATGGAATATATGCTGAATACGATGTATTCCACAACTGAAATTTCACAGCATTTAAAAACCCCCAATTATCATTATTATCTTGTGTTTGACGAAAACCTGAATCTGTTTGACGGGTTTTTAGGCTACGAAAATCAATATGAAAACAATACGACAAAACTTCACAGAATTTATCTTGTGCCCGAAAGTAAAGGAAAAGGTTTAGGCAAAAAAATTTTGGAATTTTTAAATGAAAAAACCTTAAAAAGTGGTGATACAAGAATTATTTTAAATGTAAATAAACACAATTCCGCAAAGAATTTCTATGAATCACAAGGATATAAAATTTATGGCGAAGGCGTTTTTGATATCGGAAATGGTTTTGTGATGGATGATTATTTAATGGAGAAAAAAATATAAAGAATCAAATGATTTTATTTCTTTAAATCATTAAGAGATTTTACTCCACTTATTTTTTCCTTTGTAATATTGAAGATAATAATTTTTGATAATCTGATGTTCCGTTCTTGCGAGCAAAGGATCTGCTTCAAGAATTTTCTCAACCATATTTTTGGTATTTTTGATAATTGCAGCATCATTCACCAAATCAAGTCTTTTGAAGTCGACAACACCGCTTTGCTGAGTTCCCAAAATATCTCCCGGGCCGCGCAATTGCATATCGACTTCGGAGATTTTAAAACCGTCATTGGTTTCGGTCATGGTTTTAATTCTGGTTCTGCTTTCCGTAGTCAATTTATCGGAAGTCATCAGAATACAATAACTCTGTTCTGCACCTCTTCCGACACGGCCACGCAACTGATGAAGCTGCGACAAACCGAATCTTTCGGCACTTTCAATCACCATTACAGAAGCATTCGGAACGTTGACGCCAACTTCAATTACGGTCGTTGCAACCATGATTTCGGCTTTTCCGGATGCAAAATAATTCATCGCAATGTCTTTTTCATCAGGTTTCATTCTTCCGTGAAGCATCGTCACATTATAATCTGAAAAAGCATTCATCACATGCTCCAAACCTTCCATTAAATTTTTATAATCTAAAGTTTCGGATTCTTCGATTAAAGGATAAACGAAATAAATCTGTCTGCCTTTTCTGATTTCATCACGACAGAAATTATAGATAAAAGTTCGGTCTTTTTCCCTTCTGTGAGCGGTAATGATTGGTTTTCTCCCAACCGGCATTTCGTCAATTACAGAAACATCCAGATCCGAATAAAAGCTCATCGCCAAAGTTCTCGGAATGGGCGTTGCAGTCATTACCAAAATATGCGGCGGAATTTTATTTTTGGCCCAAAGTTTAGCTCTTTGCGCAACACCAAATCTATGTTGTTCGTCAATGATTGCTAAACCAAGATTTTTAAATTTCACTTTATCTTCCAAAACGGCGTGAGTTCCAATTAAGATGGAAAGTTCACCATTTTCAAGCTCTTCGTGAATGATTTTTCTTTCCGAAGCTTTTACAGATCCGGTTAAAATACGGACTTTAATATCGGTGTTTTTGAGTAAGTCTTTGATTCCGTTGTAATGTTGCTGAGCGAGAATTTCAGTCGGAGCCATCAAACAGCTTTGAAAACCGTTATCCATCGCAATTAACATCGTCAATAAGGCAACCATCGTCTTTCCTGAACCCACATCTCCCTGCAAAAGCCTGTTCATCTGAATAGGCTTTTTCATATCCAGGCGGATTTCTTTTAAAACTCTTTTTTGGGCATTCGTTAGATCAAAAGGAAGATGATTTTCATAAAAACCTGTAAAGTAATCGCCAACAACAGGAAAAGGATTTCCGTGCGATTTTGTTTTGTGATGAGCTTTTTTTAAACCAAAACCCAATTGAAAAAAGAAAGATTCTTCAAATTTTAACCTGAAATCGGCTTTCTCTAAATATTCTAAATTTTCAGGAAAATGAATGTTTAAATAAGTGCTTTGTCTCGACAAAAATTTCATCGATTTTATTAGATATTCCGGAAGGTTTTCCTGAATGAGACTAGGGATTTCTTTGCAGATATTTCTTAAAATTACCTGAAAAAACTTTTGATTGAGTCCTCTTTTTACAAGCTTTTCCGAACTTGGATAAATAGGGCGCAAACGGTTGTCTTTTTCTTTTTTTTCATCCAGCTCGATTTCGGGATGAGGCATTGAAAATTGGTTATTGAAAACATTAATTTTTCCGAAAATAAAAACTTCACGATTCACCGGAAGCTGCTCTTTCAGCCATTTTGAATACTGAAACCAAACCAAATCCATACTTCCTGTATCATCATTGAATTTGGCGGTGAGTCTTTTAATTTTACCATTATGAATTTCCTGAACATTACTTATTTTTCCTTTCAGCTGAATTTCAAGATTGCTTTCCTGGAGATTCCCGATTTTATAAACTTTATTTTTATCTAAATACCGGATCGGGTAGAAGTGTAAAAGGTCTTCCACAGTGGAAATTCCCAACACATTTTTGATGAGTTTAGCACGTTCAGGACCAATTCCTTTTACATATTCTATGGATGTTTCTAATGTCAGAAGCTAAATATTGAGGCACGAATTTCGGGAAAATTTGGAAATAAAAAAAGCTTTCACATTTGAAAGCTTTATGTTTTAATCTTTTATTTTAGAATTGAATTTTCTCTGGAAATCTTCCCATTCTTCCCTCGTTTTTATTTTTTTGTAAAGATCATTCGACATTAATGAAAGATAAGGTTCCAATTCTTTTGCAGACAATTCTCCTTGCAAAATGGTAATGGGAGCGCCGCTCTCATCTAAAAATACGGTGCTCGGAACGGCTCCCACATTCATAAACTGTGTAAATCCATGTAAAGAGTTTCTTCCTTTTTTCTGCGCTATATTTTCATTTGAAAATGTTCTTCCGAATATTTCGATTTGTTTTTTTTCTTCCGCATTAAATTTTACAGGATAATAACTTTCGTTTAAAACTTCTGCAATCACAGCGTGTCCGTACGTTTTTTTATCCATTATTTTACACGGTGCGCACCAATCTGCATAAAAATCGATAAGAATTTTTTTTGGTTTTATTTTTTGAGCGCTTATTGCTTCTTCGATAGTCATCCATTTTACCTGAGCAAAACTTAAACTTATCAAAAAGATAAAAAATACGCTTATTGTTTTTTTCATATTAATGTTTTTGATTCTTAAAGATAAACATAATTTGTTATCTTACCTCCTGCATTAGTTTTTTCACAACCGGAGATATCAAAATCAATACCACTCCCGCAATTACTGCGTATAAACCTAATTGTTTGTAACCTTCTGTGTATGTTATCAATGCGTCATAATTCGTAGATCCTTCTTTTGCTGTTGCCAAACCTGCACCGATAATTCCTGCAACATATTGTCCGTAAGCAGAGGCCAGAAACCACATTCCCATCATCATTCCCTGAAGGTTTTTTGTTGAAAGTTTGGTCATAATTGATAATCCGATTGGTGAAAGGCAAAGCTCACCTAAAGTAATGACAAGTAATGCAATTGTAAAGAAATTTAAAGAAGTGATTCCTTGTACATTAGCGAAGAATTTAGTTGCGAATAGAACGTAATAACCCAATCCGAGGAAAATAAATCCTAATCCGAACTTTATAATGGTGTTGGGTTCGATTTTTCTTTTGCTCAGCCAAATCCATAGCAAACCGATCAAAGGAGCCAGGAAAATAATGAAAAATGCGCCTCCTGAATTATTAACTCCATTTGGGTCTAAACCTAAAAGATCCTTATTTAAATTTTTGGCTGCAAAAATACTTAATGAACCGCCGCTTTGCTCATAAATTCCCCAAAATAAAATTGAAAACAGGATAAAGACTAAAGCTGCCCAAAGTTTTTTACGCTCATTAGGAGTTACTTTAGACATTTCATAGAATAAATAAATCAAAGTTATCGGACCAACTGTCCACATAAAATAATCTGTGTATTCCGGAACGGAAACCATCGTCATGATAATCGGAATAAATATCAGAGATAATATATAAACTCCGTATTCCTTCCATTTTGGCATTGGTATAGATTTAACTTCTCCTTCTTCCTGCAATAAAGGATTTCCGGGTTGAAGCCCGATTGTTCCTAAACTTTTTTGAGTAAATACAAAATTAATCAAACTGATTACCATTACAATTGCAGCCAAGCCGAACGCGATATTCCATCTCATATTTTCAGGAATAGTTTCTCCAAAAAGTTCGCCTTTGCCGATTGCAATACATAAATAACCGCCCAATAATGCTCCTAAATTGATTCCTGCATAAAAAAGCGAAAAACCTGCATCGGCACGTGAATCGTTTGGCTTGTAAAGCTGCCCGACCATTGACGAAATATTAGGTTTAAAAAAGCCTGTTCCGACAACAGTAAATGCAATTCCCAAAAAGAAAAACTTGTGTGGATCGGTTGCTAAAATTAAGCTTCCGACAATCATTAAAAGACCACCCCAAAAGAGTGATTTTCTAAAACCTAAAATTTTATCGGCAAAAAGTCCTCCAATAAATGTGAAAGCGTAAACAAACGCCTGTGTTGCGCCATATTGAAGATTGGCTTCTTTTTCGTGAAAATTGAGTTGTGAGATCATAAAGAAAACCAACATTCCTCGCATTCCGTAGAAGCAAAAACGTTCCCACATTTCGGAAAAGAAAAGGCTCCAGATTTGTTTCGGGTATTTTCCTTTGAAATTTTGTATCTCGTCGAGAGTTAGGTTCATTTTATAGAATTTTTTATTTAACGAAAATAGAAAAAACCACCGAATAATCAGTGGTTTTGTTTTGTATTTTATTTTTTAGAAAAATTAATTTACTCCGTGCATCATTCTTTTCAAAATAGGAGATATCAATGCTAAAATTGCTCCTGCAATTCCGCAAAGAATTACAAATACCATGAAAAAATCAAATAAATTATGAATTTCAAATCCAACAAAACTATTGTAAACCGTTGGAATTTGTTCTTTATTAAGAAGAGCTAACTGATCTGAATTCAAAGTAACTTTTTTATCTAATACATCCTGAAGATTAAACCCTAACTCTGTAGCCTTTTGGTATTTATCTCCTGTTGCGGGTAATATTGAACCTAAAGTTCCTGATAAAGCATAACCTGCAGCATTAGCAATAAAAAATACTCCAAATAAAAGGGATGCAAATCTTTTTGGCGCTAATTTCCCTACCAAAGATAAACCGATTGGGGATAAACAAAGTTCTCCCATTGTCTGGATTAGATAAAGTAAAATCAACCATTTCACTGCAAGTAATCCCGTATTTCCTAAATCTTTTACATTGTAGGCGATAATTAAGTAACTCAAAGCGATCAAACCTAGTCCAATTGCTTGCTTTAAAGGCGAAACCGGCTCTTTCTTGTTTGCTCTTAATTTGTCCCAAAGCATACTGAAAGGAACTGCTAAAACAACGATAAATAAACCATTAAAGATCTGAACCATTGATGGCGGCATATTCCAACCAAAAATATGTCTGTCCGTTTGGTTATCTGCAATAAAGGTTAAAGATGATCCTGCTTGTTCAAAAGCTGCCCAAAAGAATATGATGAAAAAAGATACGATATAAATTACCCAGATTCTATCTCTTTCTATTTTGTTTTCAGTTGCAGACATAATTAAATAAGCCAAAGCAAGTCCCATAGAATAAATGAATGGATAGATTACTGCTTTCACAAATTCTCCCATTCCAACAGAACCAAACCCAACTTTTTCAACAAATAAATATTGAAATCCGAAGAAAGTTACTAGAAAAACAACAACTGCAATACCAATAGATTTTCCGGAAAATTTGGCAGTTTGTGATTCACCTTCTTCAAAATCTTCTGCTGTGCTTTCACTAGGCAAACCACCAATTGGTCTTCCTTCTGGTGTTACAACATATTTGTTTTTAAGTAAAATGAACATTAATGTTCCAATCGTCATTGCGATAGAAGCTGCTAAGAATCCCCATTTAAAAGCGTGAATGTCTCTCAAACCGTTAGAATCTTTTACATCTCCTAAAAATGGACAGATAAATTGACCTAAAAATGCTCCCAAGTTAATCCCCATATAGAAAATTGTAAATGCAGAATCTAATTTAGATTTTTCCTGCTTTGGATAAAGGCTTCCCACCATCGAAGAAATATTTGGTTTGAAAAACCCATTCCCGAAAATGATTACCCCTAAAGCAATCCACATTAATGTTTGTGCTGATCCTAAATTGGAACCAAATGTTGATGCACTCATAAACATTAAAAATTGTCCAAGTGCCATTAATGCTCCTCCTACAATGATACAGTATCTATTTCCTAAAAATCGGTCAGCGATAAAACCTCCCAACATTGGTGTTAGATAACATAGAGCCAAAAAGCCACCATATATTATAGTAACCTCTCCTTCTTTCATTAATAGAGAATTTACCATAAATAAAGTAAGCAATGCTCTCATTCCGTAAAAGTTGAAACGCTCCCACATCTCTGTTCCGAATAGAACCCATAATCCTTTAGGGTGCTTAGTCTTCGACTGAACTGCTGTATCCATATATAATTGTTAATTTTTTGTTAAGACCCACAAATATAGTTTTTTTTGAGTTTTTGACAAGTTTTTTGCTTATTTTAAATAAAAAAAGCTGTAGAATTTTACCTACAGCTTTAGTTATTATTAAGAAATAGGATTAGTGACCTTTTTCTCTCATGATTTTATTTAATCTTTTTAGCATGGAAAGCCCTAATAATGTTGCGAAAATCAATAACGCAAAATTCACCAAGAAATAATTCATTTTGTTGTCATAGCTGTACCATGTACTTGCCAAAATTCCTGAAAGCTTGTTTCCTACGGAGTTGGCAAGGAAGAATCCACCCATCATCAACGCGGTAATTCTTGCGGGAGAAAGTTTGGAGACAAAAGATAATCCCATTGGCGAAAGGCATAATTCACCAATTGTAATGACTCCGTAGCTGGCAACAAGCCACCAAGGAGATACTTTCACGGCTCCGTTGTCACCGGCCATTACCGCCAAAACCATGACTAAACAGGAAAGCGCCGAAATGAATAATCCCAAAACAATTTTGGTAGGAGTGAGCGGTTCTTTGCCTCTTCTCCTCAGCAATGTCCAAATGCCTACAATTATTGGCGTTAAAACAATTACCCAAAACGGATTCACCGACTGGAATAATTCTGTGTTATATAAAAAGATCTGATTTTCAGGATTTTTTTCAAGCATTTCGCGCTTTTCGGGGGAAATGTTTTTAAAATAAATATCTTTTCCGGTTTCTTTGATCGATTTTCCGTCCGGACCTTTTTGAGATTGGTATTGATCGTCATAAACAGGCACTTCTTTGTCTTTATAGCTTGTTCCTTCAACCATGTATATACTTTCCAAAGGCTTTTCTATTGATGCAGGCACGCTTCTGTCTGTATAATAATTTGCCCATCTCGTCAAGGCTGTTCCGTTTTGCTTGAAAACCGCCCAGAAAAACATGCTTATCAAAAATATAGAAAGTAAAGCGCCAATGGATGTTTTTTCCTCTGGTTTTGCTTTAAAATAAAGTGAAACATAAAAATAAATAACAGGAATACATGCAAAAATAAAGGCATCCGAACTGTCGCTTCCGAAAATATTATTTGGAATAAACCAACCGATGGCTCCGGCAACAATTGCAGGTAAAAAAACTTTCATTAAAATTTCCGAAAGCTTTGTGTCGCCTTCCTGTACAGGCTTCATTTTTGCTGCGTGGATATAATGTTTTCTTCCGATCGTGAAAATCACCATACCAATCAGCATTCCGACTCCGGCAGTGATGAAGGCTTCGCCCCAACCGTATTTATTTCGCATAAAAGCTGCGATAAGGTTACAGATAAACGCGCCGATATTGATTCCCATATAGAAAATATTGTATCCGGAATCTTTGTTGGCTTTATAAGGTTCTTCAGAATATAAGTTTCCTAAAAGTGTAGAAATTGTAGGTTTAAAAAAACCATTTCCGACAATAATTAATGCTAAAGACCCATAAAACAAAGGCAATTCTTTGAAAACTCCCATCCCAATATATCCTGCAGCCATCAAGATACCGCCTAAATAAATTGATTTTATATATCCTAAAACCCTATCTGCTAAAAAGCCACCGATGAAAGGAGTAAGGTACGTCAAGGCAATATAAGTCCCGAAAATATCATCAGCAGTTTTATCGGGAAGCCCGAGACCGCCTTCGAAACCAGCTGGTTCTATGACATAAAGAACGAAAATTCCGAGAATCAGATAATACCCGAAACGCTCCCACATTTCAGTAAAAAAAAGATAAGGTAATCCTTTAGGATGTTTAGTCTTCATATTTTCAATTTTTTCAAAAATAGGTTTTTAATTTTAATTGATAAAATGAATTGGAATTTCATGTAATGATTAATGAAATTAATATAAAAATCCCTCTCAAAATATTGAAAGGGATTGTATTTTATATTGAGCAAAATCAATTTTATTTACAAATTCTCTAAAATAAAATCAGTCATTTTCTGATACAATTGCGGTCTTGTCTGCCCGCCGTAAATTCCGTGGTTTTTATCCGGATAAGCCATGAAATCAAACTGTTTTTTGTTTTGAATCAAAGCTTCCGAGAATTCCATAGAATTTTGAAAATGTACATTGTCATCGGCTGTTCCGTGGATTAATAAAAGTTTTCCTTTTAATAAATTTGCATATTCGGTTGGTGAATTTTTGTCGTATCCGTCAGCATTTTCCTGAGGTGTTCTCATGAATCTTTCGGTGTAAACAGTGTCGTAATATCTCCAGTTGGTAACCGGTGCAACTGCAATTCCGGCTTTGAAAACATTTGCTCCTTTTGTCAGCGCCAGGCTCGTCATATAACCTCCAAAACTCCATCCGAAGATTCCGATTCTGCTTTTGTCAATATACGATTGGTTACCGAACCATTTTGCTGCTGCAATCTGATCTTCAATTTCGTATTTACCTAAATTCATATAAGTTACTTTCTTGAATTTAGCGCCTTTATAGCCCGTTCCGCGTCCGTCAACACAAGCTACAATGTAACCTTTTTGTACCAAATGATTGAACCAAATTGCATTCCCATTATCCCAAGAATTGGAAACCTGTTGAGAACCCGGGCCTGAATATTGGTACATAAACAACGGATATTTTTTATTTTTATCAAAATTTTTAGGCTTCATAATCCAAGCATTCATCTGATCTCCTGCTTCGTTTGGAATGGTGAAAAATTCTTTTTCAACGAAATTATCGGCTTTTAATTTTTGAAGCTGCTCGTTGTTATTTTGAAGTTCTTTCACGACTTTACCGTTTCCGTCTTTTAAAACAAACGTGTAAGGTTTTGATGCGGTAGAAGATGTTTCGATAAAATAATTGTAATTTTTGCTGAAATTGGCAGAATTGCTTCCTTCCGGATTTGAAATCAGCTGTGCTTTTCCGTTTTCAATATTGATTTTAGAAATTACTTTATTGGTACTTCCTTTTTCGGTTGTCTGAACGTAAATTTCTTTCGATTTTTGGTTAAATCCATAATAATCAGTCACTTCCCAGTTTCCTTTTGTGACTTGTTTTTTCAGTTTTCCATCTTTATCATACCAATATAAATGACGGAAACCATCTCTTTCAGAACCCCAAAGGAAAGAATCGTCTTCCAAAAATTCTAAAGTCGGGCTGTCTGTATCGATCCATTTTTCGTCGGTTTCTGTGAAAAGTTTCTGAACGGCTCCAGTTTTTGTATTTACTTTTAAAACGTCAGATGCATTTTGGATTCTTTCGGAAGTAATTAAAACTATTTCGTCAGCTTTTGCGGTCTGAATCACATTTGGAATGTAATAATTCTTGAAAGAACTTAAATTGACAGGCATCGTTTTTCCGGAATCAAGACGAAATAACTGCGCTGAAACAACAGAATTTTTTTCTCCTGCTTTTGGATATTTATAACGCATTTCCTGCGGATACAAAGACTTTCCGTAAATTGGAATATAGATTTCCGGAACCTGACTTTCGTCTGATTTTACGAAAACAATCGCATCCGAATTTTTAGTCCATTCAAAAAGCCTTGCATGCCCGAATTCTTCTTCGTAAACCCAATCTGCCAAACCATTCAGAATAGAATTTTTCTTTCCGTCGTTGGTAATTTGCGTGATTTTCTCGGAACTTAAATCCTGAAAAAATAAATTGTTTTCAGATACAAATGCTACTTTCGTCGCATCAGGTGAAAATCTTGGTTCCTGAATTGGTTTTCCATTATTCAGGCTGATTGTTTTTCCGTATTTCAGATCTTTTACATCAAACTTTCCTAAAAAAGAATGTCTGTAAATTGGCTGACTTTTTTTTAAAAGTAAAATTTTTGATTCATCATCAGAAAATTCATAGCTTTCAAATTGCCCATCTACAATATTTCCTTCTTTCTGGGAAGTTTTGTAAGAATATTTCGCGATTCCGGTTGGTTCGATCACAAGATAATTTTCGCCGTTTTTCATAGAAGCGATTCCGGCAACACCTTTTCCGCGGTAATATCCTGAATATATTTTGTCTAAAGTGATTTCCTGCGCCGCTATATTTTGAAATACAGCAAAAAGGCTGAGGCTAAGTAATAATTTTTTCATTTTTAAAAATAAAGAATTCAAAGATAACAATTTTATCAAAAAATATTAAAATAATATGCTTTGGCAAAAAAATTGAATAGATTTATATCAAATAAATAATTATGAAAACGAACGCAAACGATCAGAAACTAAACCGCTACGAATTTGAAGATCAAATTGTATATACAGGTTTTTCAAATTTTAAAGATGCTGAAGCTCAATCGCAGAACGAAGGCGGAACATTGGTTGAGGTTGCTTTTAAAGACGGAAATGATAATCCGCAAGTTACTGATGAAGCAGGTTTAATAGAAAAAAGGATACATTATTTTGTTGATGCGGGGCCGGAATATAAATTTATCCATTCCACAGATCCGGGTTTCAGACAATATGCTGATGAACTTCAGAAAATTAAAGCAAAACTGCGTCAGGATGCGCCCGATGAAAGATATATTACCAATTTCGAAATTGAAAACGCAGAAGATCCGATTATTGTGCTTAAAAATGACGGATTTGAATCGGTGACTTCAAGAGAGCGCTCAAAATACCTGAAAAACGCGCATGTATATGAAATCGGAGTTTCTATATCAAAATCTTAAAATCTAAATAAAATGAGCAAGAAATATTCGGAAAAAGCTCAGGAAAAAGTAGGAGATGTAATGAAAGAATTCAAAGAAGGAAAGCTGAAATCATCTTCCGGAGAGAGAGTTACAGATAAAAAACAGGCAGTCGCCATTGGAATATCTGAAGCCAGAGAAAAAGGTTTGAAAGTGCCGAAAGAGAAAAAGAAAAAAGATTAGTCTTGAATAAAATGTCCGTGAAATTTTCACGGACATTTCTATTATTTATTTGTTTTGATTGTAAAGAATCTTGTAATATTCATCGGCCATTCTGTCGCTGTTGAATTGATCTTTTACGTCATTCATTGCGTTTTGCTGGATCTTCATCCATTTTTTTGGATCATCGTAATAAGTTGGAAGGATTTCATTTTCAAGGATTTCGTATAACTTATTTAAGTCATAATTATCCTGTTCGTAAATGCTCATATTCGCATAATCTGCTTTAGGCACGACAAAAGAATTTTCACCATGTTTCGCAAACTCCGGAATCCAGCCATCGTCTGTAGAAAGGTTGACAGAACCATTCATTGCAGCGGTCATTCCTGAAGTTCCCGAAGCTTCTCTCGGAACTCTCGGATTGTTTAGCCACAAATCTGAACCCTGCTTTAAAGACTTACTTAAAGAAAGTTCATAACCTGTAAGAACCGCCATGTTTTTGTGGTTTTTACTTTCTTCAACCAAAGTATTGAAAGTAGAAATTGCAGAATAATCCATCGGATAAGGCTTTCCGGCCCAAATAATCTGTACGGGATATTTCGGATGATTCAACAATTTATAAAATCGGTCTTTATCATGAAGCAGCATATCGGCGCGCTTGTAGCCTGCAAATCTTCTCGCCCAAACCATTGTGAAAATATTGGGATCAAACAAATTTCCTGTCTGATCGGCAACTATTTTGAATAGTCTTCTTTTTAACTGCTTTTTGCGGTATTCAAAAACGGTTTCATCACTTTCATCTTTAGCATTGTAAAGCGGCTTGTCGGACCAATATTTGAATTCCTGAGCATTCGTGATAGATTTGATTTCACAAATTCCCGGATATTTGCTCCACATTATCCTTGAAATAACGCCGTGAAGCTGAGAAACGCCGTTTGCAATTCTAGACATTTTCAAAGCACAAAGCGAGTGATTGAAAACTTCGCCATCCGCACCTTCCAGTTTTTTGGCTTCTTCCATGCTCAATCCGGAAAAATAAGACATATCGTAACACAATTTCAGGTTATGTTTTTCGTTTCCTGCTTCTTCTGGAGTATGGGTTGTAAAAACTAATTTTTCTCTTACTTTATGGAGATTTCCGTTATATTTTTTTAATAAATGAAATGCAGCAGGAAGCCCGTGAGCTTCATTAAGATGATAAACATCTCTGTCAATATTCATTTCATCTAATAACCTTGCGCCTCCTTTTCCCAGCAAAATATATTGCGCCAGCTTTGTGGCTTCATTGGCATCATAAAGTTTGTGACAGATTGTTTTTGAAACATGATCGTTTTCAGGAACGTCCGTAGAAAGCAAAAACATCGGAGCCGTATTGAAAATCTCAGGATCCAAATACCAAACTTTCACCCAAACCGGAGCACTGTGGATTTCTATCTGGAATTTTATTCCCGTATCTTCAAGGAAACTGTACAATTTTCTCGTCCATGTCGGCTGTAAAGTCTGATCATGATTTCTTGCCTGGTCATAATAACCGAATTTCCAGAGAATCCCGATCCCGATAAGATCCTGCTTCAGATTATAAGCGCTTCTCATGTGAGATCCTGCTAAAAATCCTAAACCACCTGAATATATTTTTAGAACCTGCTCAATGGCAAATTCCATCGAAAAGTAAGCAACTTTTTCAGAATATTCTGGGTTTATAGCGTAAGGTATTTTAAAATTTTTAAAATCCATTCATTTAGTTTTTTGATTATGTCAAAGGTATTAATTATGAAAATAAACTCTACATTAATATAAGGTAAATTATTTTTAAAAGTATCTTTCGAATAGTTTTTTTGCTTATCTTTAAATGTAAATTTTTGATAATCAAAAGCTTCAATAAATAAATTGAGTTTTACTTATCCTTTTTAATAATAAAAATATTGATGTATGAAAAAATTATTTTCGGAGGAAGATTTGATCAAGAGTTTGAGTTTATATCACCTGAATCGCCATTTGAAGAAAAAACCGATGGAAAAATACCATCGTACAATAGACGAATCTCCGCTTCACGACCGCGAAAAATATAGAAAGAAAGCAGAGATTTTACTTCTCAATTCTTTTATGCACCATTTTCCTGATGTGCAGTTTGAAAATTTTACCTGCGAAAGTCCTGATTTTATTGCAAAATTCAATGACAAAAAAATTGGAATTGAATTGACCGAAGTCATCAATCATCTTGAAATGAAGAAGGTTGAGAGCAATTTGAACAAGATTTTCCGTCAGGCAGAAATATTATTGGAACAAGAAGACACTACGAAATATCGTGGTGTTTATTTTTTGTCATTTCATTCAAATATTAAATTTGATACTTCGGAAGAGCAGCAGGAAAACGTGCTTAACATTTACAGAAGCATCAAAAAAAAGAAGGCTGTAGGTTGTGTGAAAAGCATCAGAAAATCCTCTCACCGCAGAAATGTTTTTATTACTCATGAATACAATATGAATCTTTTTGATGAGTTGTGCTCTGAAAAAATTTTAGAATTAATTGAAAAAAAGAATGAGAAATTTCCATATTATGACACTTCTGTTGACGAATGTTGGCTAGTGATTGTGTCGGACATGAATTCTCTTGCTTCACGATATACTTTTATTCAGGACAAAGAGCATTTGGAATCAGTAAAAAGCCCTTTCCATAAAATTTTTCATCTGGAAAATCTTTGTGGTAATATGACAAGTATTAAATAGGACAATTTTCGTTGAATCTAAATAAATAGTTTTGTTTTTCAATCAGCTTTTGTATTGAAATATATTCTAAATAGTTAATAAATTACTTTAAAATATTAATTATTAGTAAATATTTTATATTTTTGTTGAAATAAAACTATTTGATATGAATAAAATATTACTTTCGTTTCTCTTGTTGTTTTTTATTAATTTTTCTTATGCACAAGCAGATTGCGGAACAGCAATCAGTGTGTGTGGAAATTCTGATATTAACTATTCTCCGATAGGGATCGGAAATATTAATGAAAATCTTGGAGGATGTTTGCAGGCTAGTGGTGAGCATAACTCGATCTGGTACAAAATTACTATCGGTACCAGCGGCACACTTACTTTTAATCTGGTTCCAAATGACCCAAATGCCGATTATGACTGGACTATGTATGGGCCGAATCGTGCTTGTGGAAATTTAGGCGCACCAATCCGATGCAATGGCGCAACCACTGTTGGTGTGGGTGCAGCTACCGGGCTAAATATGGTAAGTATTATTACAAGCGCTCCAGGAGGTTCAATATTTCCTTATTGTAGATTTCTAAATGTAATAGCAGGTGAAACTTATTATCTGTATATCGATAATTGGGTTGGTAATGCAGTTAATGTTGTAGCTCCATTTTCATTGACATGGGGTGGTACCGCTACATTGGCGTCACCGTTTACAGATCCTGCGCTCACGCCCAATCCGTTTGTACCACCGGGGATTCCAAGTGCTACACCAAATGCTCCTAATGAAATTGTTGCTTGTACGAATCCGGCTGTTTTTGACTTCAGTACTTTATCTACGGGCATTTTAAATGGAAATGTCAATTTTGAAATAAGCTATCACACGAATGCTAACGACGCACTTGATGGTTCTAATCCTATTTTAGCGCCTCAAGCTGTTAATATTGTAGATACCTATTTTTATAGTATACATTATCAGGATCCTGTTGATCCGAATAATGCTTTGAATGCTTGTAAAGAAATAGGAAGATTTAAATTTGATCTTCGAAATATTGTAGCCAATGACGCCACCTTGACAGAGTGTAATAACAATAATCAGAGCACAGCTATATTTGATCTTACAACGGCTAATATTAATAATGATCCTGCAAATACAATACAATATTATCCCACAATTAATGATCTCAATGCAGGAACAAACGAAATAATGAATCCTACAACATATACCTCCGCAGCAGGAAAGGTAGCTGTAAAAGTAACATCTCCCTTCGAATGTACAGATATTGCAACAATAACATTGATGTTTCATCCTGTGGTGACAGTAAATGAGACTATTCTGAGATCTTGCTTTATTGAGGCTAATCCTTCGACAGCTTCCTTTGATCTTACAACAGCGGCAGTAACTGCACAAGCCGGGGCAGTGAGAGAATATTATACTTCATTAACAGATGCTGAAAACGGAACTAATCAAATACAAAACCCTACGATGTATATTGCTCCAAACGGGACAGTATATGTAAAAGTATTCAATGCTCAGGGATGTTATGCAATTGCTAAAGTGGATTTAATTGTTTTGGCTCCGATTTGTTCTACAGTTTTGGAAGATAAAATTATTTGTATAGAAGACCAGACAACACTGGATGCAGGACCGGGATTTGATGAGTATGAGTGGAGTAACGGAGCAATTACACAAACAACAGATGTTGGTGTTGGGACATATTGGGTAAACTTAAGAACCGGAGAATGTACCACAAAACAGACCGTAAAAGTTTATTCTTCTGAGCAGCCTGTAGTTTCAAGTATTGATGTTTCAAAAAATACTATTACGGTAAATGTTATGGGTGGAACTGCTCCATACCAATACTCGATGGATAATGTCGTTTGGCAGGATTCTAATGTTTTCACCAATATTTCAAGAGGTGATCATAAAGTGTATGTAAAAGATTCTTACGATTGCGATCCTATCGAAATTGTGGTTGTTGTACCAAACCTGATTAATGTGATTACCCCAAATGGTGACGGAGCAAATGATATGATCGATTATTCCGCATTAGCAGGAAAACAGAATCTTGTATTTACTATTTTTGACAGATATGGAAAGAATATTTTTCAGGCTAATAAGCTTAATGGATATAAGTGGGACGGAACATCAGGTGGCAAAAAAGTTCCTACCGGAAATTATTGGTATTCTGTAACATGGAATGAAAATGATAAGAGAAATACGCCGATCAAATATACAGGTTGGGTAATGGTAAAAAACAGAGACTAAGCATTGAATAAAAGTAAATTAGTAATTAAAAACCATCTTCGGATGGTTTTTTTTGTTTAAATGACTCTTAAAAACTATTTAAAAAACTTTTGTATCTTTAAAATAATCAGACAGGAATAATATTTTTCCGTTTTCACAAAACTGAATAACTGTACAGATATCATTTTCATAAATACCTTTTCCAAGCATATTTCCTAAAGAAGTTGTCTGGTAAAAATATTTGTTATTTCCTAAAGAAAAAATCTCCGAAACCGACCATTCAATATTTTCGTAGCGTCTGAAAATAGCTCTGAACAAAGCTAAAATCCTGTTCTTTCCTGAAATTTCTTTAGCCGGAGGAATCCAAATGGTGCTTTCATCCGTAAACCATTTTTCCAGCTGATCGGTATTTAAAGAATTTAGATCAATCATGAAATTGGTTATCTTACAAATCATAGACGGCAATTTACAGTTATATACGTGAAAAACACTAACTTGGTTTTTATTTTAATCATTATGAAAGATCTATTTATAAAACGTTTTGAGTATTACAAATCGCTCGGTGACAAAACTTTTGAACAGCTTTCGGAAGAAGATTTTTTTTGGCAATATAATGAAGAAAGCAACTCAATTGCTGTAATCGTAAAACATATTGCAGGTAATATGCTTTCGAGATGGACGAATTTTTTAACAGAAGACGGAGAAAAATCCTGGCGAAATCGTGACGAAGAATTCATCAATACTTTTAAAACAAAAAATGAAATTCTGGATTATTGGGAACAAGGCTGGAAATGCCTTTTTGACGCCTTAAGTCAAATTAATGATGAAAATTTATATTCAACAATTTATATAAGAAATGAAGCGCATTCCGTGATAGATGCGGTTTTCCGCCAGCTTGCACATTATCCTTATCACATCGGACAAATCACTTATATTGCTAAAATGTTAAAAAATAACGATTGGAAAACACTTTCAATTGCAAGAAATAAATCTCAGGAATTTAATTCTGAAATGAAAAATAAGCTTTCAGGAAATAATTTTGGAACAAATTCTTCGCCTGTTTGTTTTCAGAACAGCCCGGAAGTAAGAGACGGATACAAGCAATAGACTGAATCGATTCACAATTCATATTTAAATTTATTATCTTTGCAGTCACAAAATTTCAGGAACAATAAATGTCTCAATTTCATCGAACTGCCGCATTTCATACTCTTGGCTGCAAATTAAATTTTGCAGAAACATCTACCATTGCTAGACAATTGACAGATGCAGGTTATGATAAGGTAAGCTTTGATGATAAAGCAGATATTTATGTAATTAATACCTGTTCGGTCACGGAAAACGCCGATCGTGAATGCAAACTTCACGTAAAAAGAGCGATGAAAGCCAATCCTGAAGGTTTGGTGGTGATTGTCGGATGCTATGCACAGCTGAAGCCTGAAGAAATTTCACAAATTACAGGTGTAGATTTGGTTCTTGGAGCCAAAGAAAAGTTTAATATTTTAAGTTATCTTGATGATTTGGAAAAATCTGAAAGTGAAGGCATCGTTCATTCGTGCGAAATTGAAGAAACCGATTTCTTTATCGGAAGTTACTCGATTGGAGACAGAACCAGAGCTTTCCTGAAAGTTCAGGATGGCTGCGATTATAAATGTACTTATTGTACAATTCCTTTAGCAAGAGGAATTTCGCGTTCGGATACGATCGATAATGTTCTTAAAAACGCCAAAGAAATTGCCGAAAGAGATATTAAAGAAATTGTTTTGACAGGTGTGAATATTGGTGATTACGGAAAAGGCGAATTTGGAAACAAAAGACACGAGCATACTTTTTTAGATTTAATTTCAGAGCTTGATAAAGTTGATGGAATTGAAAGAATCCGTATTTCTTCCATCGAGCCAAATTTGTTGAAAGATGAGAGCATCGAATTGGTTTCTAAAAGCAAAAGTTTTGTCCCGCACTTTCATATTCCTTTGCAATCGGGATGCGACGATTTATTGAAAAAAATGAAACGTCGTTATCTGACGAAATTGTACAACGACAGAGTCAACAAAATCCGCGAGGTAATGCCTGATGCGGCAATTGGTGTTGATGTGATTGTAGGTTTTCCGGGAGAAACTGAAGAAAAGTTCATGGAAACTTATAATTTCCTTAATGATCTTCCTATCAGTTATTTACATGTTTTTACCTATTCTGAAAGAGAAAATACGGAAGCTGCCGAAATGGAAGACGTAGTTCCTGTTCCTGAAAGGAAAAAACGAAACAAAATGCTTAGAATTCTTTCCGAAAAAAAGAAAATGGCATTCTATCAAACCCAGCTTGGGAAAACGTTTCCCGTACTTTGGGAGCACGAAAATAAAGACGGTAAAATGTACGGTTTCACAGAAAATTATGTGAGAGTACAAAAAGATTTTGATCAGGCATCTGTAAATCAAATTGAATTCTTGAATTTAGAAAAAATCCTGTCAGATGGCACGGTTTCTGTGCAATCGTCTTACGAAAGTTTTTTAGCAAAAGCTTAGTCTGTTTGCTATATTTCCACTACATTTAATCTTTAACGTTTTAAAATATATTCTTATGAGAGATAAGTTTTTATCTTGGGGAATTTTATTGGTACTTGCTACATGGGCCGTGGCATTGCTGATCAGAGCACATTACTGGATTCCGATACTTTTAACGGCAATTTACGCATTAGGAGTGTATAATGCTTACCAGACAAAACATGCTATTTTAAGGAACTTTCCTGTTTTAGGATATTTAAGGTACTTTTTCGAAGGTATTTCTCCGGAAATGCAGCAATATTTCATCGAAAGAGAAACCGACGGAAAGCCCTTTCCCAGAAATCAGCGTTCTGCGGTTTATCGTCGCGCAAAAAATATTAGTGATACCGTTGCGTTTGGAACGCAGCTTGAGGTAAATCATCGGAAATATGAAGGCATAAAACATTCTATTTATGCTAAATCTCCGAAAGAAGAGCTTCCGAGAGTTTGGGTTGGCGGCGAGCAATGTTCGCAGCCTTATCATGCATCGTTGTTTAATATTTCGGCAATGAGTTTTGGTTCTTTAAGCGACAGAGCACAAATGGCGCTCAACAGGGGAGCTAAAAAAGGCAATTTCTATCACAATACCGGCGAAGGGGGAATTTCGGATTACCATCAGGAAGGAGGTGATTTGTGCTGGCAGATCGGAACCGGATATTTTGGTTGCAGAGACGATGAAGGAAAATTTAACCCGGAATTGTTTAAAAAATATTCAAATCTTCCGACTGTAAAAATGATTGAAATAAAACTGTCTCAAGGTGCAAAGCCAGGCCACGGTGGAGTTTTGCCGGGAATAAAAAATACACCGGAAATTGCAAAAATTCGTCATGTCACACCGGGAATTACCATTATTTCACCGCCATCACATTCTTCTTTTTCAGATGCAGCAGGATTGTTAAGATTTGTGAAGCAATTAAGAGAACTTTCAGGAGGAAAACCGGTTGGCTTCAAATTATGCATCGGTGATACAAAAGAGTTTGAAGATATTTGTGTGCAGATGAATGTATTAAAAATTTATCCTGATTTTATCACTGTTGACGGAGCAGAAGGTGGAACCGGCGCCGCTCCGCCCGAGTTTTCTGATGGAGTGGGAATGCCTCTTGAGCCGGCCTTGATTTTTGTAAACAGAACTCTCCATAGCTATAATTTGAGACATAAATTAAGAGTGATTGCAAGCGGTAAAGTTTTGACAAGCCTTGATATTTTAAGAGCCGTTGCAATGGGTGCCGATATGTGTAACAATGCAAGAGGATTTATGTTTTCTCTGGGTTGTATTCAGGCTTTGAGATGTAATAGCAACAATTGTCCGACAGGAGTTGCCACGCAGGATAAAATGCTGATTAAAGGTCTTGATGTGACTGATAAAGCCGAAAGAGTTTATCATTTTCACAAAAACACATTACATACCTGCAATGAATTAATAGCTGCAGCCGGACGAAATTCTTACGAAGAAGTTGATGCCACAATGTTCATGCGAGGAGATGAGTTTGAGCATCTATCCGATAAGTATTTTCCGGATATTTTAGGAAATGTGAGATAATAATTTAGATAAAAAAAAGCGCTTCGAGAATTTCGGAGCGCTTTTTGGTTTTTAAATTTTAATATTTTTAAGGTCTTGGAGTTGTTTTATACACCTGGAAATTAAAAATAAACGTTCTGTTTCTGAAAGAATATCCACTGTAATTATAATGAGCATCTCTTGCAAATGCTGCTCTTGAAGGCACGATAATCACTCCCTGCAAGTTATAATTCTCATCATCGGCCTTATTGAAAGCTTTAAATTTCTGCAAAGCTTCTCTGAAGCCTTCGATTTCATAATAGCTTTTTTGTTTTGCAGCATCAGTCGTTGCATTAGCAATTAACGGATCTTTATCAGGACCTTCGTCATCAATATAATAAAACTTAGGATCAACAACAGGAGCACCACTTCCGTCAAGCGGGCTGTAATTTACAAATTGCTCCGCAGTAAGAAATTTGGTTTCTCCGTCTTGATTTCCTGCAAGAGCGGTTCTTGCTCTCATCATTATTCTTGTAATATCCGTAGATCCGATTGGAGTTCCCGGAGTTGGCTGTGCGCCGGCTCTTTCGATGTAAATAACGCCTGAAGGTAATGTAACCGGAGCAGGAATCATCGCGCTCAGTTTTATTTCATCATCATCAGCGGTATCTGTTGCGCTGAAAGCTTTTATATTTCCTTGTGTGTCGAGGTAATTTTCATTCAGATATTTCTGAATAGCCTGATCGTCATAGGTGTTTTGTGTTGCGATGTCTGACGGCTCCACGTAGGTTTCCACTTCATCATCCTTCTTACAAGCTGAAAAACACAAAGATCCAGCAAGGATATATAAAAATATTTTTTTCATTTCAAAAAACTTTAATTACTTTACAAATAATATAACGGCAAAAGTATAAAAAATTATGAGAATAGATAAATTTTTATGGAGCATTCGTTTTTACAAGACCAGAACTGTTGCTACGGAAGAGATAAAAAAAAATAGAGTAGCCATAGGTGAATCTGTTGTAAAGTCATCCAAAGAAGTGAAAGAAGGCGATGTGATAAAAATCCGTAAAAATCAAATTGATTATAAAATTAAAGTAATACAGATCCCAAAAAGTCGCATCGGAGCCAAATTGGTTCCTCTGCATATCAAAGATGTGACCGATAAAGAGCAATATGAATTGCTGAAACTTCGCAAAATGTCGCAGGATTATTACCGAAACAGAGGCGAGGGAAGGCCTACCAAAAAAGACAGACGCGATATGGACGGGTATGTAGGAAACGATATAGATTCAGATTTTACCGACTGGGACGACTTTTTTGGTGAAAATGATCCCGATAAAGAAGAATAAAATGATTATAAATATAGTTTTTCGATGATTTCATTCATGATTTCTTCAGGATCTTTTGAGTCTGTGCTAATGCTGAATTGAGCTTTGCTGTAAAACTGATTTCTTTCAAACAAATGTTTGGCAATAAACTCGGGAAGATCTTCATCAGGAATATTAGCAATTAAAGGTCTTTTTTCTTTTTGCTTAGAAATTCTTTCAACTAAGGTGCTGATAGAAGTTCTCAGAAAAAAACTTGTAGAATTGTTATTAATGATTTCCATGTTGTTGTAATATACGGGAGTGCCGCCTCCAAGGCTCAACACAATGTTTTCCTTAGTGGCCAAGATCTCTTCTAAAGTTTCTTTTTCAAGCTTTCTAAAGTAGATTTCACCCTTTTTATCAAAGATTTCGGGGATTGTTGATTTATTCCGCTTACAAATTTCCTTATCGAGGTCGATGAGGCTGAAATTTATTTTCTCGCTTAATATTTTGGAAATGTGAGATTTGCCACTTCCCATGTATCCAACTAGTGAAATTATCATGAATTTATTTTGAACAAATTTGCGAAAAAGTTTTGAGAAATTAAAAAAAGTCATATCTTTGCACCACTTAAAACAAAGGGCATTACCTAAATGAATTTTGTATAAATAAGTGGCCGACTCGGTAGCTCAGCTGGTAGAGCAATACACTTTTAATGTATGGGTCCTGGGTTCGAATCCCAGCCGGGTCACTTAGCAAAAATATTATATTCTGTATAATTTTTTGCCTGCGTGGTGAAATTGGTAGACACGCCATCTTGAGGGGGTGGTTTCCTAAGGATGTGCTGGTTCGAGTCCAGTCGCAGGCACTGCAAATAAAATTTTGATAATTATAAATTTTATTCTATATTTATCAAATTAATGACCGACTCGGTAGCTCAGCTGGTAGAGCAATACACTTTTAATGTATGGGTCCTGGGTTCGAATCCCAGCCGGGTCACAAGTTTACTGAAAAGTAAATTTTTTTCATATTAATATTTTGTGATTTGGTGTTCAAAGGCTTCCTTCAGGAAGCCTTTGATTTTTTTAAATATTTAGGGATTAATCCAAATGCATATTGTCTATTAATCGTACTCCGTCTACCATCACAACAATAAATGCTCTATAATTTTTGTCCTTGTAGAAAAAGTCGGTTTCTTTTAAAGTTTTTTCATCAGCGATCATAAAATATTCCAGCTGCATTCCTTTTTGGTCATCAAAAACATGGGCAACCCTTTTATTGATTTCCGGAATCGAAACCGTTCTGAACCAATCGTTAACTTTTACAAGAGTTTCATAAATTATTTTTGAATCGTTTCTTCTGTGTTCCTGCAGTCTTTGGTTTCTTGAGCTTAATGCGAGCCCGTTTTCTGCTCTGTAAATGGCAACACCTGTTATCTTTACCGGAAGTTGTTCTTTTTGCACCATTTTTTTGATAATGGCAAGTTGCTGAAAATCTTTTTCCCCAAAATAGGCATTGTCCGGCTTTACCTGATTGAATAGTTCTTCAACCACGGTGCCCACGCCATCGAAATGTCCGGGTCTTGATTTGCCTTCCATTTCATTTTCCAGACCGTCGAAATCATAATGATGGCTTTGGGTTTTTTCGGGATAAATATCGTGTACTTCAGGAATGTATACAGCGTCTACTAATCCTGATTTTTCAAGAATTAAAATGTCTCTGTTGGTATCTCTTGGATATTTTTCTAAATCCTCGGCATTATTAAACTGTGTAGGATTTACAAAGATTGAAGATATAACAAGATCGTTTTCTGCTCTTGCAGCTTCATATAAAGAAAGATGGCCATTGTGCAATGCTCCCATTGTGGGTGCAAAGCCGATTTTCTTTCCCATTTCTTTCTGTCTTTCAATAAAATCCTGAAGCGTTTTTTTGTTTTTTAGAACTTCCATAGTTTGTTTTAATAGCAATTCAAAAATACTAAATTATCTTGTATTAATTTTTAAGATTTCATAGTTTGAACATGAGCATTATCGTAAAAAAATGTTAATTACATCAATGTTGGATGTTTTTTTGTAATTTTGCACATTCAGGATTATTTAAATAATATATAAAAAATTATATGCCCAATCAGAAAATACTGTACATTACCACAGAGATGTACCCTTATCAGGAAGACACAAATTTAGCAGCCGTGGTAAACAAGATGGCACTTAAAATGCACAATGAAGGCAATGATGTAAGAGTTTTTATGCCAAGATTTGGACAGATAAGTGAAAGAAAATTTCAGCTGCATGAGGTGATTCGCCTATCCGGGATGAATATTATCATTAATGATCTCGATCAACCTCTTATTATCAAAGTAGCTTCCCTTCCCGGAGAAAGACTTCAGGTATATTTTATCGACAACGAAGAATATTTTAAAAGAAAACAATATTATTTTGATGATGAAGGAAATGCGTTTCCGGATAATGACGAACGTGCTATTTTCTTTGCCAGAGGAGTTATCGAAACAATAAAGAAACTCAACTGGGTTCCTGACGTGATTCACCTAAATGGATGGATGGCTTCTTTTATTCCGGTTTATTTAAAAACGTATTACAAATCTGATACTTACTTCAAAGATGCAAAAATGGTTCTTTCATTATATAATGAAAAGGATGCACCTTTGGATAAAAGTGTTGTAGAAAAACTAAAGTTTGATAATATTTCCGATCTGGATGCGTTAAATAAACCGAGCTTTCAGAGTTTTGTTATCGAAAGTATGAAATATGTGGATGCAGTTGTGAAAGGAGATGAGTTCCTGGAAGGTGATTTAGACAAAGCTTTTAACGAAACTTCGACTTCAAAATCAGAGTATTTAGACATAGATTCAATCAATCAACTATATTAAAAGACATTTTGATGATTTACAATATTAAGAGAGCATTCACCATACTTTCTTTGGTGATTTTTGGTGGTGTATTGGTTTACAATTGTGAACCTGAACCGGATTCTTTAGGTGAGCAACTGTTTTTGGACGGTGCAGCAAACGGTAATGAAGTTTCCTACGATGTTATTGCATATAACATTAATAATAATGACAGCATAAGAAGTGATGCTTCCAAATTGGGATTGGCAACATTGGGCGCTTTTTCCGAAGGACAGTTTGGATTGCAAAAAGCTTCTTATTATACGCAATTAAGATTACCGGCTTATGATCCGGATTTTGGAGCAAATGCAACGGTAGATTCTGTAGTATTGGTTATAAAACCTCTTTATGCATCTGATTCTTTGACTACAACTACAAAGGATGATTATATTTTTCCGGATGGAGATGTTGCTGCTAAAAAAGTTGTAAACACTTATCCTGCAGTTAAATATGGAAAAGCAAAATTAAATGATGGTAAATTAACTGTTAAAGTTGAAGAAGTTACTGAATTTCTTGGAGGTTATAACGATATTGCTTATTCAGATAAAATCTATGCAACAGGAGTGGAATTAGGTTCTAAAGTATTTAATGGTAATGTAAATTCTGTTGCAATTACAAAAGATTCGGATAACAGCTCATTGTTTACATCCGATGCAGGATTTAGAATTCCTCTTGATTCTGATTTCTTCAAAACTAAAATTATTGATAAAGAAGGACAAATTGAATTAAAAGATGTTTCAAACTTTATCAGACATTTCAGAGGTTTAAAAATTTCTGTAGCAGAATCAGACGGATATTTGGTTCAGTTTTCTCCTTCAAATGTAGAATTGATAATGTATTACAAATCTGATAAGGTAGAAGGAAATACCACAACAAAAGTTCAGTCAACATATAAGTTCTCTGTAGGAAACGGAAATGCACATATTGGGCATTATAAGTATGAAAGAACTGGATCAGCTTTGCAGACTGCACCAGCGACAAATACAGCTACTGGCGACTTAAAACTTTTTACTCAGGGAATGGGTGGTAATTCTATTGGAATAAAATTCAAGAAAGAAGAAATTGACAAACTGAAAGAGCTATATCAGAAGAATAAAGCTGCCATTATCAGCGCAAAAATCAGAATGTACACAGATCCTACAAACTGGGATAATAAATATAAAAAACCAAATATCCTCACAATTGTGCAGGTAGATAAAGATGCTGAAGGTAAGCCAAAAACAGACTTTACTCAAGATATCCTATTAATGTCAGGAACTCCAAATTTTGCTTACATTAGAGTTTATGACTTAGAGAAAAATCCTGCAAAATATGAGTTTACAGTGACGCAATCTTTAAAAAATATTGTAGAATCTGGTGAAAATTATGAAAATAGATATTTCAAAGTAGATATGGGAACTTTCCTTGCAACTTCTACAGGAAATACTTTAGCAGGATATCAGTATACATCCAGACCTTATTCTACGGACAGAGCCGTTTTTGTAGGTTCAGATCCTAATAATCCGGATGATCCTGAGAATCCTTCTCGTGAAATCAAACTAATAGTTACTTACGGTACTAAATAATAATATTTTAAAAAACTTAATCAAATTATGTGTGGAATAGTTGGTTATACAGGTTTTCAAGATGCCTATGACATTGTTATTAACGGATTGAGAAGACTCGAATATAGAGGATATGACAGTGCCGGAATTGTTTTAGAAAGCAAAAACAATGCATTTAGTGTCGAAAAAACAAAAGGTAAAGTAGACGATCTGGTCAATATATCAGGTCAATTAAAGGGTGTTGCAAAAGTAGGAATGGGGCATACCCGTTGGGCAACTCACGGAGTTCCTAGTGATAGAAATTCTCACCCGCATTTGTCAAATAATGGTAAAATAGCAATTGTGCATAATGGTATTATCGAAAATTATGATACTATTAAGATAATGCTTACCAGCAAAGGCTTTACTTTCAAATCTGAAACAGATACTGAAGTTTTGGTAAACTTGGTTCAGTATTTTATGGATCTCAATGCTGAAACAGATTTTCCTACAGCGGTAAGATATGCACTGAATGAAGTGTATGGTGCTTATGCAATTACTGTAATGCACGAAGATTATCCCGGCGTTTTGGTCGTGGGAAGACTGGGCTCGCCTTTAGCAATTGGAATTGGTGAAAAAGAATATTTTATTGCTTCAGATGCTTCTCCGTTTGTAGAATTTACAAAAGAGGCTATTTATTTAGAAGAAGGGCATATGGCTATTCTTTCTTTAGAAAATGGTGTGGATATCAGAACAATAAACGATAACTCTAAAATAGAACCTGAAATTCAGGAATTGAAGCTGAGTTTAGAGCAAATAGAAAAAGGAGGCTATGAGCATTTTATGCTTAAAGAGATCTTCGAACAGCCAAAATCTATTCACGATACCATGAGAGGAAGACTTCTTGTGGAGGAAGGTATTATAAAAATGGCAGGTATTTGGGATCATGTTGAGAAATTCAAAAATGCCAACAGAATTATCATTATAGCTTGTGGAACATCATGGCATGCAGGCCTTATCGGTGAATATCTTATCGAAGAATTTGCGAGAGTTCCTGTTGAAGTAGAATATGCTTCAGAATTCAGATACAGAAATCCAATTATCACAGATAAAGACGTGGTGATTGCAATTTCTCAATCCGGAGAAACCGCTGATACGATGGCTGCTTTAAAATTGGCTAAAGAAAAAGGAGCATTCATTTATGGTATTTGTAACGTTGTGGATTCTTCAATCGCAAGAATTACAGATGCTGGTTCATATACGCATGCAGGTCCGGAAATCGGAGTTGCTTCTACAAAAGCATTTACCGCTCAGCTTACCATTCTTTCCCTTATTGCTTTAAAATTAGGAAAACATAATGGTAATTTAGGAAATGCAGAATTTATGAGTTTAATTGCCGAACTTAATGCGATTCCAAAAAAGATAGAAGAAGTTTTAGAGGCGACTCACGAGCTCACTCAGGAGATTGCCAAAGACTTTATTGATGCTACCAATTTCCTTTATTTAGGAAGAGGTTACAATTATCCGGCAGCATTAGAAGGAGCTTTAAAATTAAAAGAAATTTCGTATATTCACGCAGAAGGATATCCTGCAGCTGAGATGAAGCACGGCCCAATCGCTTTGATTGATGAAAATATGCCGATTGTAATCATTGCGCCTAAAAAAGGACATTATGACAAGATTGTAAGCAATGTTCAGGAAATTAAAGCAAGAAAAGGAAAAGTAATTGCGGTTGTCAATAAAGGAGATAAGCAGGTAAGCGCAATGGCAGATTATGTGATTGAAATTCCTGAAACTTCAGAATGTTTTTCACCAATCGTTGCGTCTGTTCCTTTGCAGCTATTAGCTTATTACATAGCAGTATACAGAGGTGCCAATGTTGACCAGCCAAGAAACCTTGCAAAATCTGTTACAGTAGAGTAAAAATACTTGCAAATAAAATAAATTTAGATTTTTTTCGTTATTCTAAAAAAAATCTTAAAAGTTTCTTAAAAAAATTATATATTTACGGCTTAATTATAAAAATTAACATGAAAAGGATATTTCTTTTATTATTGTCTGCGTCGGTAGCGTCGGTATCTTGTTCAGGTGGTGCATCTTCAGCAGGGAAACCTGGAACAAAAGGAGAATTGATACCAAGAGAAAAAACAAAATCATTTGTAGCAGAAAGACCATACGGTATGGTTGCCATTCCTGGCGGGTCTTTCATCGCAGGTTTAGCTGATGAGTCTTTCACAGGTACACCTGAAAAAGCTGCACTAAAAACTGTAACTGTATCATCATTCTTTATGGATGAAGCAGAAACTACTAATGCAGAGTATAGGGTATTTATCAACTATGTAAGAGATTCTATTGCCAGAACAATGCTTGCAGAAGCAGCTGGTGAAGGAGGCGAAGGCGGTGGTAGAGGACAAAGCATCGGAGACTATGCTTACCTTGCTAAAAAAGAAGAAGATTTAACACCATATCAGGAATATCTTGAAGGAGCAGGAGGAAGAGACGGCTATGATGAGACTAAAAGATTGGACTGGAAAATTCCTTTACACTGGAATACCACCAAATATCCTGATGTAGAATATGCTGAAGTACTTGAATCTATGTATTTACCGGTATCTTCAAGAATAGGAAGCGAAAGAATTTTAGATGTAAGTAAACTAAAATATAACTACAGATGGGGTGATATGGAAACTGCACTTGCTGAAAACGAAAGAGGTGTAAATTACCTTAGAAGTGAAAGTATTGCAATCTATCCCGATACTACAGTTTGGGTAAAAGATTTCCATTTTACATATAATGAGCCTTTATTTGAGCAGTATTTCTGGCACAAAGCATATAAAGATTATCCTGTAGTTGGGGTAACTTGGGATCAGGCAAGAGCATACTGTAACTTCAGATCTAAGTTAAAATCTGATTATAACGAAAGCTTAAAAAGAAAAAAACAAAGACCTTTGCAGTTCCGTCTTCCAACTGAAATGGAATGGGAATATGCTGCAAGAGGAGGTAAGCAGAACGCTACCTATCCTTGGGGAGGTCCTTACTTAATGGATGACAGAGGTTGTTACCTTGCAAATTTCAAACCGAAAAGAGGTGATTATATGGAAGATGCCAAAAAAGGTACTTACACTTATACAGCTCCTGTAAAGAAATTCAAGAAAAACGAATTTGGTTTATTTGATATGGCAGGAAATGTTGCTGAATGGACATTATCTGCATACAATAATTCATCTTATCTTTTCTCCTCAACACTCAACCCTTCTACTAAAGATACGGAAGATGCTACAAGATCTGTAAGAGGTGGCTCTTGGAAAGATGTTGGCTATATGTTGATGACTGGTGCAAGAGACTACGAGCACAAAGACTCTGCTAGAAGTTATATCGGGTTCAGAACTGTACAGGATATTCCGGAAGCTTCTGTTAAAGTAAAAAGAGTTAACAGATAATCTTTCAAATAAATTATTTTCAGTGCAATTTTATTTAACATTAAAAAAAACTAACTTATATGTTTAAGACTAAAGATGCGTGGATGAATTTCTTTTATTCATTCGGTGCTGCAATTGTAATTCTTGGAGCTTGGCTTAAAATTACTCACATTACATTTGGACCTATCAATGGTAACATCGCTCTTACTGTAGGGCTTGTTACAGAGGCAATTATCTTTATTATTTTCGCTTTTGACCCTCCGGCAGCTGAAGAGTCTTACCATTGGGAAAATGTTTATCCTGAATTATTAGATAAGCATGCAAACCCAAACCCGTTACATTCAAATGTTTCTTCTAAAAATACAATTGATCATTTTGCTGAATTAGAAAATTCTTTATCTGGTAAATTAGATAAGATGCTTCAGGATGCAAAACTAGATGTACAATTATTTGACAGATTAAGAACAGGAATAGACAAATTCTCAAGTTCAGTAGATCAAATCAATCAAACTGTTGACGTATCTGCTTCTACACATAAGTATAATGAACAATTAAATAAAGCAGCTCAGCATATGGAAAGTATGAATGCTTTATATGCAATGCAGTTGGAAAACGGTCAGAGACAATCAGACTTTGCTAAAAGATTTGTTGAAGATATGCAGAAATCTGCGGAGCATTCTGAAAAGTTCAACCAAGAATTACAAGGTTTAACATCTAATCTAAACAGCTTAAACAGAGTATATGGTGGAATGTTAACAGCAATGAAGTCATAATCCCAAACCATTATTAATTAAAAACTAAAGAAAAGAGAATGGCAAAAGGAAAACAGACTCCACGTCAGAAGATGATCAACCTGATGTATTTGGTGTTCATCGCGATGATGGCCCTAAATATTGATGCAGAGATCATCAGATCATATTATGATTCAACAAAAGCATTAAATGAAACAAGAATTTTAACAGAGCAGAAAAATCAGGATATCTTTGAGGTAACTCTTGCAGCGAAAGCACAACAGGTTCCGGATACTTATGCTCAGCCTTGGGAAGACTATAAAGTTTTAAAAGCTAAAATTGATGACTTGGTTGCTTCTGCACAAGACATTAAGGTTACATTAAAGAAAAAATCGGAGTTTGTCGATTTAGATCCTAAAACAGGAAAAGAAATTGATGTAAGTGAAAACTTTGCAGCTCTTAATAATAACGAGGCTACGATTGATTATTTCTTTAAAGAAGGAGATGAGAATTCTCCATCTGATAATGCATTAAAGCTGAAAGCTAAAATGGATGATGTAAGAAAATACATCGTTGCAACTTTTGGTAATAATCCTCAGCTTGAAAAATTAGTGGCTAGAGCTAATAAGTCTATCATTGCTGAATATCCGCAAGGTAAGTCTCCTAATGGTAAGACTTGGTTTCAGAATAAATTCTACAATCAGCCTTTAATTGCAGCGATGTCGAATCTTGAAATTATTCAGAATGATGCAAGAAACGTACAGTCTGACGCATTAGCATTGTTATTACAGGAAAAAGTAGATGCAAGCATCAAGTTTAATCAATATGAAGCGATCGTTTCTGCTCCGTCAGACATTCAGTCTGGTAAGAAAGCTGAAGCAGTTGTAATGTTAGGAACATATTCTAACAGTAATAAAATCAGAATGACTGGTGTAAGCAGACAAGAAGATGGTAAAGGATATCTTCCTTTAAATACATCTGGTCTTGGAGAACGTAAAATTGGAGGTGTAATTACTTTGATGGATGCGAGCGGGAAAGCTCAGGAATTCCCTTTCACACATACTTATAATGTGATTGCTGGCCCTCAACAGGTGAAACTTGAACAAGGTATGCTTCTTTCTGCTGATAAAATGAATGTGATGTATAGAGGTTTACAGAACCCTGTTACAGGATCTATTCTTGGTGCAGATAATTCTAAATTATCATTATCAGCTTCTAGTGGATCGGTAACAAATACTGGAAAAGGTAAATGGAATATTAAACCAACGACTGGAAATACTATCAACTTAACACTTTCCGGAACAGACCCAACAGGTAAGAGAGTTTCGCAGGTATTTGAATACAGAATTAAAAATGTACCTCCGCCGCAAGGTCAGATGAGAGGTCAGAATGTTCTTACAATGCCAGCTACTTCGATTAAAAACCAAACAGTACAGGCTGCGATTCCAGACTTTGATTTCCCTGTATCTTTCACTGTTACCGAATTTATGGTTCGTGTACCTGGTAAAGCTGCAATGTTAGTTAAGGGTAATTCATTAAGTGACGCAGAAGGTTTATTGAAAAATGTTAGACCTGGAGATATCGTTTCAATTATAGAAATTAAAGCGACAGCTCAAGGATTGGATGGTCAGATAATTAAGAGAATTACTCCAATCATTATAAATGTTCCATAAGATTAAAAAGCAATTATTATGAAAAAATATATTAGCAGTCTTTTAGTATTAGTTTCAGGGTTTGTATTTTCCCAAACTATTCTAAATGCTTCTTCTCCGGAAGAGTTCAGACAAATGAGAGCTGAAAATATGAGAAAAGTGGGAGATACTGTTATTAGTAATAAGGTTACACCACTTGAATACGGATTTGTAGATGATAAAGACATCCTTAAAAGTATGTTTGTATGGGAAATTATTGATCTTAATGATAAAATAAACCAGCCATTTTATTACGATAATCCAGACGGTTTGTTATCTAAAAATACAAGATCATTATACCAAATTCTTCTTGATGCAGCTTTAAGCGGTCAAATTGAGGAAGTTTATAATGATGAGAATTTTTCAGACAAACTTTCTCCTGATGCTATCAGACAAAGATTGGAAAAAGTAGTGATCAACGATGCTGCGATAGATATTTTAAATTCTGGAAGACAGCTTACTGAGCAGGAGAAAAAAGAATATACAGATATTTTCCAAACTACAACGGATAAAGTGAAGGTTCTTAAAATTATGGGAATGTGGTTCATCGATAAAAGAGATGGTCAAATGAAATACAGACCTCTTGGTATCGCTGCGATGGGACCAGATCCTGCAGTTCAAGGTGTTTATGATGCAGAAGGTAACCCAATTGCTGGTAAGGATGAATTAATTGATCTATTTTGGGTGTATTATCCAAAAGCAAGAGATATCTTAGCAAATAATTACGTTTATAACAAGAAAAATTCGGCTGCCGATTTATCTTTTGATGATGTAATTAATGCGAGAAGATTTTCTTCAATTATTTATAAATCTTCTACAGGTTTAGGTGATGGTATGATCAAAGATTACATTCCTAGAAACGCTGAAGAGCAGATCGAAGAAAGTGATAGAATCAAAGGACAGATTCTTCAAATGGAAAATGATATGTGGAATTACTAAATTTCACTTGATATTTATAAAAAACCTGAGTACTTTTACTCAGGTTTTTTTATTATGAAAAATGTAGAATATATAATAGTTGGTGATGGATATGCCGCACTTTTTTTTGCACATCAGTTAACGCAGAATAATAAATCATTTGTTATTTTTTCTGAGGGTAAAAAAAGTGCTTCACAGATTTCTGCGGGAATTATAAATCCTGTAGTTTTAAAAAAATTCACTACATTTTGGCTTGCTCAGGAGCAGTTAAATTTTTTAAAATCTTCGTTAAAGGAAATTCAATCATATACAGCTTCAGATTATTTAATTGATGCGCCAATTCATAGGATTTTTCATGATGAAAATGAACAGAAACTTTGGCTTAAAAAATCACAAACTGATGAGCTTTCAGGTTTTCTGGATCAAGAGTTTAAAAGTTTAAACATTGTTAATAATCCTTTTGATACCGGAAAAGTAAAGCAGTCCGCAAGATTAAGCGTCCATGGTTTTTTTAAGGATTTGTTATCATTTCATGAGGATAACTCACGACTGATCAAAGAAAAATTTAATTATGATCTTCTTGATGTTTCAAAGTCTTCTTATAAAGAAATCACTTTTAAGAATATTGTTTTTTGTGAAGGAATGGCTGTGAAAAGCAATCCGTATTTTTCAGATATCGAGGTAATTCCAAATAAAGGACATCATATTGAAGTACAACTTTCGAAACCAATCTCCGAAAGCTTAACGATCAAAAAGAAACATTTTTTATTTCCGTTAAAAGATAGTTTGTTCTTTTATGGAGGAACTTATGACAGAGAACAAACCCATGAATCTATTGATGATTCAGCGGTTGAGCAGCTAAAAAAAGGATTGTCTGAGTTTTATCCTCATGATTTTACTGTTGAAGAAACTAATTTTGGCTTCCGACCGACCGTGAAAGATAGAAGGCCTATAATAGGAAGACACTCTGAATTCCCAAATTTGTATGTTTTTAATGGTTTGGGCGCCAGAGGAATTTTAAATGGATGCTATTTTTCTAAAAGTTTGTACGACTTTATAGAAAATAATACGGATCTTCCGCAAGAGATTTCTCTCGAAAGATTTAAAATAAAAGACGCTAATTAAGAGCCTTTTTTGATCAATATTATTTATTGTGAAGCCATTTTTGATTCAGCTTGATTCTTTTTACTGTGAAAAAGCACCATATCGATGTCTTTTTTTAGAAATGTAACTTCATTTTGTGTTTCCGTATACTGATATTGGTTGTCTTCTGTAGAAAATTCCGGTGTTTCACGATTTTTTTTAAGTTCGTATGTTTTCCCGTTTAGATGAACTATTACAGTATTTTTCGTATTATTAGTAATAATTTCCATTTCTTCACCGTGGCGATCTGAAACTACTTCTTTACTAATATCGTCTTTAGGAGCTTCCTGAACGGTGGCGATCGTATTATCGGGGTCCTTAGCCGAATGTTTACAGGCAGCTAATGTAAGGATTATAAAAAATCCAAATAATATTGTTTTCATTGTGAATGGTGATTTTTGGTGATTATTTTGGTTTGATATTACTTGGTAAAAATACAATTATCATTCCATTATTTATGTTAAATTTTAATAATTTAAATAATTTAACTATTTATTATTGTGTTTATTTTATTTGAAATACAATAATTTTGATTATTACTAGCGATTTAATCATTAATATTCGTAATACACGTCAAGTTTTGTCGCATTACAGCGATAGCTTTGCTGTATTAAAATATTAAGGCTATGGAATTACCGTTTTATTTGTGTTTCAGAGAATTTGAAAGAAAATATTATAATGATCTTGAACAATGGTTTGAAAAATATCATAATACCAATGAAATTGATTTTTTGAAATGTTTGACAGAACTTTACAAACCGTATTTGAGTTACAGTTTCGTGAAAGATAAGCTTCAGACCGACGCAGTAATCAAAGTAAAGAATTGCTTTTTTTCGCACAATGAAAATTTCGGAATTTCATTTAATTTGGATGATAATATCAAAAAGACTAAAAGCTCAAAACTCAGCAATATTTCCGAATGGAAAACCATTACCATGATGGAATATGCTCAGCATATTTTGGATAAGATAAATACATATTTTCACCAGAACAAGATTTCAAAAGAAAACGAAAACATCCTGAATTATCTAAATCACTATAAAATCATCACTGCAAAAGAAAAAACAGGATATTGTATTGATTATAATTTGCATCAGAAGACGCTGCCATTTTTAAAAGCATATCTTCCATGTTTTGGAAGTACTGTAAATATTTCTTTATACCGCGATTTTTATTTTTCTCTGGTGCAGATTGCAGATTTTATTGATGAGAAACTAAAATCTGTAGAAGCTTTTGAATATAGTATTTACAGCGAACTTAAATCCGAAGCAACCATCAAAATTCACATGAAGGATCAAAGTTTCCTGACGATTTGTAATTAACAGCAAACATTCATATTAATTATATTGTTGTTTGAATCAAATGTATAAATGTATTCAAACAAAAAACAGATCAATTGATCTGTTTTTTTATTTTGCAGAGAGGAAGGGATTCGAACCCTCGATACAGTTACCCGCATACTACCTTTCCAGGGTAGCTCCTTCAACCACTCGGACACCTCTCTATTTTGAAGACTGCAAAAATAAACTATTTTGTTGAATTAACAAATGATTAATTTCAATTAGTTGTCACTTCGCCACACAGGCTTTTTGAAAAGTTGTCTGCAAAACTTCCGTTATAATTAGGATTGTTGATCAAATGCATGGCTTTTGTAATCGCACTTTCGGCAGTCATATCTTTACCGCTTATTGCTCCGATTTTAGCAAAAATATTACTGTTTTCATATTTTCCGAATGAAATTCCGCCTGATATACATTGGCTTACGACTACGATTTCGGTACCGTTATTTCTTATTTCCTGAAGAGTTTGCTGTGTTTTGTCACTGCTAAAGATCGTTCCTGAGCCAAAAACCTGCAAGATCAGGACTTTCATTTTAGGGATTTCTTTAAAATGATTAAGCTTCATTCCCGGAAAAATTCTCCAGAATAAAATATCTTCGGAAATATGCTGATCGACATGAAATTCGATTTTCGGATCACAACGGTAAAGATTATCTTTAACAATGTTTAAATGAACTCCGGACTGCCCGAGAATTGGATAGTTCGGACTCGAATAAGCGTCAAAATACTCGGCGGAATACTTCAAAGTTCTGTTTCCTCTTAATAGTTTATATTCAAAATAAATCGCAACTTCCTGGATCACGGCTTCATTGTTTTCGTACAAGCTGGCGTAATATAAACTTGTCAGAAGATTTTCTTTAGCGTCGGTTCTCAAATCTCCGATTGGTAGTTGAGAGCCTGTTAAAATCACAGGTTTTTTCAGGCCTTTTAGCATGAAACTTAATGCAGAAGCGGTATATGACATAGTATCTGTTCCATGAAGAATCAGAAAACCATCAAATTTTGTATAATTTTCATGAATATAATTGGCGATAACCTTCCATTCTTCAGGGCCCATATCGGAAGAGTCGAGCGGTTCTGCGAAAGGATGTACGAAAACTTCACATTCCATGAGCTTCATTTCGGGCATTTTCTCAAATATATTACCAAAATCAAACGCGCGGAGGCTTCCGGTTTCGTAATCTTTTTCCATACCGATTGTACCGCCGGTATAGATAAGCAGGACTTTTCTTTTCATACTTTTTATTAAAGAATTATAGGCTGTATCAGCTTCAGAATTTCAAAATTACGTTAATTTGCAAAGATTTGAAAATAGATGGAAGATTTAGCTAAAATTTACGAGTATTTAAAACAGTTTTTAACCGAAGAAAGATTAAGGAAAATAGAGCATTTTTCACCCGAAAGTTCAGATTTTGTATTGCCGGTTTTGGAAGATGTTTACCAGTTTAGAAATGCAGCGGCGATTGTACGTTCTGTAGAAGCTTGCGGATTTCATAAAGTTGTCGCTTTGCAGGAAGAAAATAATTTTGAACCCAATCTTCGGGTTACAAAAGGCGCAGATACTTGGGTAGAAGTAGAAAAACTGCCACGAAATATAGAATCTTTACAGAAAATTAAAGATAAAGGCTACAAAATTGTTGCTGTTTCTCTTGAGAACAACGCCAAAATGTTACCCGATTATGAAATCACAGAACCGATTGCATTAGTCTTCGGAACCGAACTGGAAGGTGTTTCGCAAGAGATTTTAGACTTTTCGGATGAAACTTTGGCCATTCCAATGTATGGTTTTACGAGAAGTTTTAATGTTTCTGTTGCTGCTTCAATTTGTATGTATGAGCTGAAGCAGAAATTACTCAAATCAGATATTGATTATAAACTTAATGAAGAAAAACTGTTGAAAATGAAAATCCGTTGGGCCGTAAATTCAATGCGAAGTGGCGAGCAGATTTTTGAAAAGTATTTAAAAGATAATAATATTGAATTTTAAACTTAACGGTTAAATCATCTTATTGTAATTCCAGGCAGCGACAAAAACTCCTGCTGTTTCCGTTCTCAATCTTTGATTTCCAAGAGAAACAGCTTTTATGCCTTTTTCGGCTAAAAATTGAATTTCTTTATCAGAAAAATCACCTTCCGGGCCAATAAGAAAAGTGTAGTTTTCTAATTTTGGAATAAAATTAAGCTCAGTTCTTTCTAAATTTTCATTACAATGAGCAACAAAAGTATTTTCAGAATCAATATTTTTTAGAAAATCTGGAAGTTTTGTTAAATCATTAATTACAGGAAAATGAAATCTCAAGCTTTGTTTTGAAGCAGCAATTGCTTGTTTCCTGATTTTATCAATATTCAAATTTTTGCGTTCGGTTTTTTCGGTTTGAAGAATTGTAATTTCAGAAATTCCCATTTCTACAGCCTTTTCAACGAAAAATTCTATTCTGTCGATATTTTTTGTCGGCGCAATCGCAATATGTAGTTTTGGATTGAAATCTTGCGTAAATTCTTTTATTTCTGAAACATCAAGGCTTGCTCTTTTTACTTCCAAAAGCAATTTTCCGGAAGCAAGATTTCCTTTTCCGTCTGTAATGTAGATTTCTTCACCATTTTTCATGCGAAGAACTTTTACGATGTGCTGTTGTTCTTCATCATTGATGATTGCTTTTCCGTCGATTATTTCTCCAAAAAAAAGTTTCATAGAAAAAAAAGGTTATTATTTTTAAAACGAAATCTCATTATCACTTAAAAACGCGACACCGGTTTTTATTGTAGTATAAACGTCACCATCGCAGTCTCTGTAAGAACACATATAGATTTCCTCAACCCAAATGTTGTTCATAAAAATCATATTCAAATATTCGTTTTTTCTTAAATTATTTTTGATGGACAAATAATCTCCTTCTTTTGGTTCGTAAGGAAAGCTGAAAACATTTTCGGAATTTATTTTTTCTAAAACCTCTTCCTTTACATTTTGAATATATCCAATATCCGAACTCGCCATTAAGTAATCTTCGTCTTCAGATTTTTCTGAAACTTCATTTTTTCCTGTAATCGTTTCCAAAACCCAGTAATATTTTGAGTTCTTTTTAGACTGTGTTCCAAGAATTTTTTCTTCTAATAATATTTTCATAAATCGTATTTAGACGTCGCCGTCGTTCTGATATCGGTAAATTCACCTCTTTCAAATTTCAATTGTGCAACCATTGCGATCATCGCTGCATTGTCTGTTGTATATTCAAATTTCGGAATATAAATGTTCCAGCCTAATTTTTCATTATTGTCTTGCATTACTTTTCTCAATTCAGAATTTGCAGAAACTCCGCCGGCAATTGCAACTTCTTTTATATCTAAATCTTTTGCAGCTTTTTCCAATTTATTCATTAAAATTTCAATAATGCATTTTTGAACGGAAGCGCAAAGATCGTTCATATTTTCTTTAATGAAATCGGGGTTTTTCTTCACTTCCTTCTGGATAAAATATAAAACCGAAGTTTTTATACCACTGAAAGAATAATCGTAATTGTCTAATCTAGGCTTGTTAAATTTGAAAGCATCAGGATTTCCTTCCTTTGCCAGCCTGTCAATAATAGGTCCGGCGGGATAATCTAAATCGAAAATTTTACCGATTTTGTCGAAAGCTTCACCTGCTGCATCGTCGATTGTTTTTCCGATGATTTCCATTTCAAAATAATCTTTCACCAAGACAATCATTGTGTGTCCGCCGCTTACCGTAAGACACAGAAAAGGGAATTTTGGCGGCACAGGATTTGCATCTTCGATGAAATGCGCTAAAATGTGCGCCTGAAGGTGATTTACTTCTATTAAAGGAACGTTTAGACTCATAGCCAGAGACTTAGCGAAAGAAGTTCCAACAAGAAGTGATCCCAAAAGTCCTGGGCCTCGGGTAAAACCTATGGCTGAGATTGCATTTTGTTGTATATTTGCTTTAACGAAGGATTTTTCAACTACGGGAATGATATTTTGCTGATGAGCTCGTGACGCAAGCTCAGGAACAACGCCTCCATATTCTTTATGGATTTCTTGGTTTGCGGCGATGTTTGACAGTATACAATTCCCTTTGATAATGGCTGCTGAAGTGTCGTCACAAGACGATTCGATACCTAAAATTATAGAGTCACTCATAGTAATGGCAAAGTTAGAGAATAATAACGAAAATGAGAACAAAAAATCAGTAGCTGAAAACTTAGGAGATCAGGTACAAAAGACGGTTGATAATGTTCAGGAGACTGTGAAAGAGGCTTCTGAGCTTGCTTCAGACGCTATAAAACATCCGGTAGAGACGGCTCAGGAATTTGGAAAACAGGCCGCAAAAGATGTAACCAGCTATTCTTGGTGGGCAAAATTATTGCTTATTCTTTTTTGGATAGGTATTTCGTTAATTGTTATTATTTTAATCGGAATCAATCTTCCGGTTACCAAAAGATGGGCTGCTAATCAGGCTTTGCAAATCGTTAACCGTGATTTTAAAGCAGAAATGTCTACAGAAAGCGTTGAAGTCAATTTTTTTGGTGATGTTACCATAAAAGGCTTAAGAATAAAAGATTATAAAGGTCTGGAATTTATTAAGGCGAGAGAATTTATTGCCAATTCCGACTGGTTTTCTTTAGCAACCAACATTGGAAAAGAAAATTCTTTGAGCTTCAATGCTTTGACTCTTAAAGATGCAGATGTAAAAGTTATTACTTATAAAGGAGACAGTATTTCAAATTTCATCCGTTTTACTCAGCTTTTTGACAGCGGAAAAAAACAAGATCCTACCAAACCGCCTTTTCAGCTCAATGCAAGATTAGACCTTATTGATTCTAAAGTTTCTATTGTTAATCAAAATTCACCAGGCGAGCCAGGAAAATGGCTGACAGCCACAAATGTAAATTTAAGAGCTCCAAAAGTAAAGATAAACGGATCTAATATTTCTGCTCAGATCAACAATTTTACTTTTACGACCAAAAGATGGGGCAAATCTCACTTCGTAGAAACTTTTTCTACAGAACTTTCTATGACGGAAGATTTTCTTGCATTGCGGGATTTAACATTGAATACAGATCATTCATTATTACAGGGAAATATTAAATTTAATCTTAATAAAGGATCTTGGGCCGATTTTGCAGATAAAGTAAGTTGGGATATGGATCTTAAATTAGGCAGCCAGCTGAGCGGATACGATATTAGCTATTTTGTGACCAATTGGGACAATTTTGTTCCTTTCAATATCTCCGGAAAAATGACCGGTCCACTGAATAAATTTACGTTAGAAAACTTTCTGATCAGAAATCCTGATGTGAACATTGCTACCCGAAAAATGAATCTTACCAATTTACTGAAAGGTAATTTCTTAATTCAAACCAATGATCTTTCTGCAGATTTTACGTATAAAGATCTGAAAGCCATGATGCCAAATTTCATATCATCAAAAATGAAAAATTTCGCTGATGATTTTGGAAAGTTAAAATACAACGGAACGGCAAAAATCACCCCAAAACAGGTTTATGTTTCTTCCGGAAACCTTATGACAGGAATCGGACAAGCAAAAATATCAGACTTTTCATTAACAGATTATAGTTCTGCAATGCCAAAATATGCAGGATATGCTGAAGTGAAAGATTTGAATACATCGGTAATCACCAAAAGTAAAACCGTTGGTCTTATTTCCGGTAAGTTTAATGTAAACGGACAAAGTTTCGACGTGAATACAATGCGAATCAGTACAAAATCCCAGATTTCCAGCATTGAAATAATGAATAAAGAGATCAATAATCTTTATCTGGACGGTTTGCTCGATCACAGAAAATACAACGGATTGATTACCGTAAACGATGAGCAGGCAAAAGCGACTGTAAAAGGGTTGATTGATTTTAGCAGTTCAAGAATTTCAGCAAATATTGATGCTAATGTCACGTATCTGAATATGAATTATTTCACCGATAAACCGGGAAGTCAAATCGTAAGCGGCCAGATTAACGGAAAAATGTCGATGACAAATCTTAATGATCTGAATTTGGATGTCGATGCCAATAATATCAATTTTGCAACGGCTACACAAAAATATCATATTCCGAATGCAAAAGTGAAAACGTTTATAGAAGGCGGAAACCGTGTGATTGACGTAAATGCTCCCGGAGCGGTCGACGGAAAGATATCGGGAAAATATAATCTTGCCGATTTGGCCGAAATGGTAGAAAATGGTTTAGGAAAAATTTTGGTAGGACCGCCGCCGAGAAAATTATATCGCGGGCAGAATTTCACCATGAATTTTGATGTTCAGCAAGGATTGGTAAGTTATTTTATGCCGGATCTTAAGCTTCCTCAAGGGGCAACGGTACAAGGAGAATATGACGGAAACTCAAATAATTTAATTTTAAATCTTGATGCAGCTTCCCTGAAATATGTAATGACCAAAAAAGAGGAAATTACAGATGCTGATGTCGCTTTGGCCAACGCAAACCCCGATTACAAAGTAAATGAAAGGGAAAATATCACCCGAGACAGCGCAATGGTTGACAGCGTTATGGTAAGAATCAACACGGCTAATCTCGATCAGCAGCTTTATGCAAAAATAAAAAGAGTAGAGTACAATAAAAATATACTTAAAGATATTATCCTTACCGGGAAAAACGACAATAATACAACTCTTCGAATCGCCACAAGTTTCAAGCATGGCAGCCCGGAAGACGAATTGGATGATAATCTGAAAAATTATGCTGTTAATTTTAATCAGTCCACCAATCCGGATGGTGATTACGTTTTCAGATTTGAGCCGACGGAAGTTAATTTTAATAATGTAACGTGGTCGATTGACACCAGTCCGGAATTGGATCATTATATAAGTTACAGAAAGAAAACTAAAGATTTCGAGATCAGAAATCTTAAAATTTATTCAGACAAAAGTTCGTTGCTGATTAATGAATCTACTTTTAAATCTATTAAAGATTTTTACGTTGATGCTGAGATTCAGGATTTTGCGATAGAAAAGCTTCTGGAAATGCAGGCTGGTGGCAATCCGATGGATATCAAAGGTTTAGCCAACGGAAACGTGAAGATAAGAATGGATAAAAACACTTTGCAGCCATTGGTAGATCTTACCGTTGATGATATAATGATGAACGGGAACGATATGGGCGATCTTACAATTTCTGCGGTGAACGGCTTTTCTTTAAATGTTTACGACGTAGATGTCAAAGTAACTTCTGCGGGAATAATAGGAAATAATAATTTGCATTTAACGGGTACAGTTAATAACAATACACTTTCACCAACTATTGATTTGGTGGCTCAGCTGCAAGAGTTTGATTTAGCCTTTACACAGCAGTTTGTACAATCGATTTTCGGGAATTTAAGAGGAAAAGCAACCGGTGATTTGAAGATTTCCGGAACTTTGAAAGATCTAGATTACAGCGGAGATATTGCATTAAAACAATTTGGATTAAAGCTTCTATTCACAGGAGTTGATTATTCTTTTGATGATACAGTGATACCGCTTTCGAGAGGTTTGGCGATTCTTAATAATATTGGAGTTCACGATGGAAGATCAAATTCTCAAGGGACAATTTCCGGAGCAATACAGTTTGAAACTTTATCGTCAATGGGAGTCAACCTTGTAATGAGGGCTGATAATCTGCTGATGCTAAGTACGACACAGAAAGAATATGATCTTTTCTGGGGAAGGGTTTACGGACAGGGTGATTTGTATGTCGATGGCCCGGTTTCGGCGCTCAACTTGTCTACACCCAACATGAAAGCACTGAACGGAAGTACTTTTACTTTTAACTCCAGTTCAACATCAAACGTTGAAGAGTTTAAGATGCTGAGATTTTTAAAAGAAGGAAAAGACGGATTTGTAACATTAGAGGAAAAGAAAAAGTCAGGCGCCAATATGAATATTGACTTTAGCCTTGATGTAGATAAAGGAACTACTGTAAATGTTTTGGTGGGTGATGATGTAGGAAATATTACAGTAAAAGGTATTGCCGATGATCTTAGATTCCAGATGAGCAGACAGGGAAATATCGCTATGAACGGCTCATATATGGTCGACAGCGGAACTTTTGTTTCTAAGGCGATTCTAAACAGGACTTTCCAGATTCAGAAAAACAGCAGCATCCGATGGGATGGTAATGCGATGAAGCCTGCTTTGGATATCACTGCCAATTACGTAAGAATGGTTTCCAATGCTGGAGAATATCTAAATATGGGTCAGCTGCAGCCAATCAGTATTTTGTTGCAGGCCAATATTACCAATACGTTGGATGATCCGGAAATAGCATTAAACGTGACCGCTTTGGATGTTTCAAGTCAGGTGAAAGAAACTTTAGCAGCAAAAATCAATCAGACCGAAGGCGAAAATGTGTTACAGTTTGGTTCCATTCTTCTATTAAACAGTTTTAATGTTTCAAATACCGGCGGAGTAAATATTGATGCAGTTGGTGTAGCGGAATCTTCTGGTTACAATATGCTGTTAAAACAATTGGGATCAGTCTTGAACACGATGAGCAACGAATTCCAGATTGACTTAAATTATGTAAGAGGCGATCAGTATTCTAATACGGGAGACAGAGCCAACGCAGGTGTAAGTTTTGATCTTTCCCCAAGAGTTACCGTGAAAACCGGGTTGGGAATTCCGCTTAGTAAAACGGAAGGTACAGATACCAACTATCTCTCAGGAGAAGGATCTATAGAGTATGATATTTCTAAAAAGAATGACGGAACTTTATTATTAAGAGGATATTCTAAGCCCACCAACATTGGTATGGGAATCGGTACGACATCAAGTAATGGCTCTGCCAATCAAGCTTATGGAGGCGGTATCGTATGGAGTAAAAGCTTCAATTCTTTCTTTAAAAAGAAGAATAAAGACAAAAAACAGCCTGCTGCTAATACTCAAATAAAAACAGATTCCACAACATCATCCCCTAAATAATCTGAATATTTTAATGATTTTTATCATCTGTGTTAATTATTGTTAATGTTTAATATATTTTCTTTAGTTAATTTATTTTTCTTAATTTTGTAAAAAATTTATTGATTTTTTAGGAAAAATATAATTTCACAATATGAACTATCAACTGGACGAAATAGACAAGAAGATTCTTGATTTCTTAGTAGAAAACACAAGAATGCCTTTTACAGAAATTGCTAAGCAGATGGATGTATCTGCAGGAACAATACACGTAAGAGTGAAGAAAATGGAAGATGCAGGTATTATTTTAGGATCATCTCTTAATTTAGATTATGGTAAATTAGATTACCATTTTACGGCTTTTATCGGGATTCTTTTGACAAAATCAAACCGCACACAAGAGGTTTTGAAAGAGTTGGGAACAATACCAAACGTAGTAGAAGCTAGCGTTATTTCAGGAAAATATAATATTTTCTGTAAAGTAAAAGCTAAAAATACTGAAGACGCAAAAAGAATAATTTATCAGATAGACGACATTCAGGATGTGATGAGAACTGAAAGTATGATTTCTATGGAAGAATACTTAAGTGATAAAAACAGATTGATCAACGCGATCTCGATTTAATCAAATTTTAGACGATATAAATACCAAAGAACTTATGAAATCATTCATAAGTTCTTTATTTTTGCATTATGGAAAAAGAGTACAGTTATTTTGATGAAGATCCGAAAAAAGGATTGGGTTTTATTCTGACACTGGCTTCATTGCTGTTGTTTACAATAATGGGCTTAGGAATTGATGTTGACGAATATTTGCAACACGAGTATTTGAATATACCGACATGGTATTTTTATATTATTTTTTCAATTGATATTTTGATGATGATCAGTTTGGTGCTGATGTATTTTTACAAAAAAATAGGAATTTTTACTTTTCCGGCTTTGCTGATTCTGCATTTCTTTATGCATAATTATTATCTATCAACATTTTTGTACACAGACGTTACCAATCTTTTCCTTTTTACGGGATTTGGAATGCTGGCAATTATTCCAAAATGGAAGTTCTTTAGATAATTGAAATTTAAAATAGGCTTAAGATCTTTTTAAGTTATTAAGAATAATTTAGCTCTTATAACGAAATTATTGCTCCGGCGGAACAAAATGTGTGTAGCAATAAATATTGTAGAAATAATGAGTTCCGTAGGAGCGGAATTTTAATCTTAAATTTACAGCATAAAAAAAGCATCCAAAAAACGGATGCTTTTTTTATTTCAATTTGAAATGTTTATGCTAAAACTCTTTTCACAGCTTCTTTTACAGCAGCAGCGTCAATTTTGTATTTCTTCATCAATTCAGCAGGTGTTGCAGATTCTCCGAAAGTATCATTTACAGCCACAAATTCTTGTCTTGTAGGTCTCTTTCTTGCCAACATTCCTGCAATAGATTCTCCTAAACCACCTAAATAATTATGCTCTTCGGCAGTAACTATTTTTCCTGTTTTTTCAACTGATTTTAAGATGATTTCTTCGTCTAAAGGCTTAATTGTATGGATGTTAATCACTTCACAAGAGATTCCTTCTTTTTCAAGTTCATCTGCTGCCACCAAAGATTCCCAAACCAAATGTCCTGTTGCAACGATCGTTACATCAGTTCCTTCTTGTAAAAGAATACCTTTTCCTATTTCGAAAGGCATATCTTCCGGCATAAATACAGGTACAGTCGGTCTTCCGAATCTCAAATATACAGGGCCCTCAAAATCTGCAATCGCAATCGTAGCAGCTTTTGTCTGGTTGTAATCACAAGGATTGATTACGGTCATTCCCGGAAGCATTTTCATCATTCCGATATCTTCCAAAACCTGGTGAGTTGCGCCGTCTTCTCCTAAAGTAAGACCCGCATGAGAAGCACAAATCTTTACATTTTTCCCTGAATAAGCGATAGACTGACGAATCTGATCGTAAACCCTTGAAGTAGAAAAGTTAGCAAAAGTACCTGTAAATGGAATTTTTCCTGTAATGCTCAAGCCTGCAGCAAGTCCCATCATATTTGCTTCAGCGATGCCTACCTGATAAAATCTTTCAGGTGCTTTTTCGATGAATTTTTCCATTTTCAAAGAACCGATAAGGTCTGCGCAAAGCGCTACAACATTTGGGTTTTTATCGGCCAATTCAGCCAATCCTGCTCCAAATCCCGAACGAGTATCTTTTTTTTCTGTATATGTATATTTCATGAGGATTTTTAAATGTTTTTTATTGAATCATGTAACCTTTCGGTTTCATTTTTTTCTAATTATTAATTAAGATTGCTTATTATCAATTATGTACTTATAATTAATAATCTGCCGGAGCTTCAAGGTATAATTGTTTGAAAGCCGTATCCAATTGTTCATCATTTGGGGCTTTACCATGCCAAGCGTGAGTTCCCATCATATAATCAATACCGAATCCCATTTCTGTATGAAGAATAATTATTACAGGTTTTTCCTTTCCTGTTTCAGTTTTTGCTCTTTCAAGAATTGCAATCACTGCTTCAAGGTCGTTACCGTTTTTTTCTTCTAAAACTGTCCATCCGAAAGCTTCCAGTTTTGCGTGCAAATTTCCTAAGCTTAATACATCATCAGTATCACCATCGATCTGACGGCCGTTGTAGTCAATCGTTGAAATGATATTATCAACCTTATTGGCAGCAGCATACATTAAAGCTTCCCAAACTTGCCCTTCCTGCAATTCTCCGTCTCCGTGAAGAGAATATACCAAAGAATCGTCACCGTCTAATTTTTTTCCCTGAGCAACTCCAAGAGCCACAGAAAGACCTTGGCCAAGAGATCCTGAAGCAATTCTGACTCCTGGTAAACCTTCATGAGTCGTCGGATGCCCCTGTAATCTTGAATCCAATTTTCTGAATGTTCTCAATTCATCAACCGGAAAGAAATCAAATCTTGCCAATGTAGAATAGAAAACCGGCGAAATATGTCCGTTTGAAAGATAAAAATGATCTTCGTTTTTTCCTTCCATTGTGAAAGGGTGGTTGTAGTTCATCACCTTTCCATAAAGTGCTGTAAAATATTCTGTACAGCCTAAACTTCCGCCCGGATGCCCTGAATTTACAGCATGAACCATTCTTAAAATGTCTCTTCTGATTTGTGTAGTAAGAGATTTCAGCTCTTCAATACTTTTACTCATTTTATAGGATTTATTTGCCTGCAAATTTACAATTTTTTAATGGCTTACCGAAATGCAAAAATCCGGGCGTAAAACACCGGATTTCTTATGACACTTTTGTCAAAGTTTAAAATCTTTGACAAAGTTTTGGGAAAAAGTAGAGTCTCGCAGCCCGACTTGAGCGGAGCTCTTTTTGCGAAACAAAAAAGCGGGAGCGGAAGGCGGAAATAGCTGCCAAAAATCTAAACCACCTTCAAATAATTCTTATTCTTAACCAACCAGAGACCAATAAACGTCAACAACCCATTTAGAATAATCAATTCTACACCAATACGATAATCGGTGTAAGTGGTAACCGACAAATTGATCAAATAAGTAATAACAGGAGCTAAAAGCGTTACTGCAAGAATTGAATATTTTTTTGATATTTTAAATTTGGTGAAAATTCCAAAGGCAAAAAGCCCCAAAAGCGGTCCGTATGTATAACCTGCAATTTCCATGATGAGATAAACGATCGATTTGTCATTCATCGCTTTGAAAACCATTATCAGAATAAAGAATACAACCGTAAACGTTAAATGTGCTTTCATACGAATACGTTTTTTCTCTTTCTCTGTTTTAGTTTTGTTTTCGTTAATATTAAGTAAATCAACGCAATACGAACTTGTAACCGCCGTCAAAGCGCCATCCGCAGAAGGGAATAATGCCGAAATCAACCCGATAATAAAAATAACGGAAATAACCATCGGAAAATGCCCCTGAAGTGATAAAGCAGGGAAAAGATCGTCTCCCATTATATTCGGAATATTTCCGGTGGCATCTTTAAATCCAAAAACATTAGAAATAGATTCTTTACCTTCAATAATATTGGTGATTTGTGCATATTCTGCACCATTCTGCAATGCAAAAAGATAAAGCAAGCCGCCTAAAAAAAGGAACGCAAGATTCACAATAAGTAAAGTTCCTGCAAAAGTCAGCATGTTTTTCTTTGAGTTTTGAAGATTGTCTACAGAAATATTTTTCTGCATCATTTCCTGATCAAGACCCGTCATAGCAATCGTTATAAAGATACCGCCTAAAATGGTTTTCAGGAAAAATGTCTTAGAATTAGGGTCAAAATTGATAAAGTGTGTATAGTTTTTCTGTTCGAGAATGGTGTACGCTTCGCCGAAAGATAAATTTAAATTTGATAAAATATATACGATACAAGCAATTAAACTGATTATCATAAAGGAAGTCTGTAATGTATCTGTAATTACAATGGTTTTTACGCCGCCTTCAAAAGTGTACAAAAGCACCATAAGTAAAAGTACCATTGCAGTCACCCAAAACGGAACACCCAAATCTTCCAATAAAAAAATCTGCAAAACATTTACAACCAAATACAATCTTGCAGTTGCACCAATGGCCCTTGAAACAATGAAAAATACCGAACCAATCTGATGAGCTTCTACATTAAATCTTTTTCCTAAATAGGTATAAATAGACGTAAGATTCATCTTATAATACAGCGGAAGCAATATGGCGGCAACGATAAAATAGCCGATAAAAAAGCCAATGACCATCATGTAATATTCGAAACCGCCAAAAATATATTCGGTTCCTGTCATTTTTCCGACAGTTCCGGGAACGGAAATAAAAGTCACGCCGCTCAGGCTGGTTCCTATCATCCCGAACGCCACGAGCCACCATTTACTTTTTTTGTTTCCGATAAAAAAGGATTGGTTATCAGAATTTCGGCTTGTGAAATAAGAAATCACCAAAAGGCCGATGAAATATATAAAAACAAAAAGCAAAAGTGTAGTTCCCGGATTCATGCTTAGATTTTAAATTTTAGCAAATATAGTTTTTTTCGATTCTACAAAAAGAAAAACCTTTCGGTGGTTATTCCGAAAGGTCATTTTTATTAAAGTTAAATATAAAAATCAACTTAAAACATCCTGCAAATCTTCATTTTTCTGAAAGGTTGCTTTCGCAAACGGGCAAAGCGGAATGATTTTTTTGCTGTTTTTTCTTGCAAAGTCTACTGCTGCAACCAGCATTTCTTTTCCTACGCCTTTGCCGTTGTACGCTTCTTCTACTTCCGTATGATCGATAATAAATCTTTCTTCGCCAGCCCAGGTATATGTCATTAATCCTGCACGTTTTCCATCAATTAAAGCTTCAAAGCTTCCGTGTTTTTCGTCGTTTTTTTGTTTTACTTCTATCATATTAAGAAAATTTGGTTTGAATTTCTATATTGTTCGTTAATATTTTATGTATCGGGCAGGCATCTGCAATTGCATGGAGCCGTTTTAGCTGATCTGCATTCACATCTGAACCTTCAAAACTAATGTTTCTTTTAAAAACGGCCAACTTCGTCAGAGGGAAATTTTCAAGTTCTACTTCTACATTAATGTTGTCTATATTCCATTCTTTTCTGTCAATATACATTCTCAAAGTGGCTGCTGTACAGCTTGCTAAAGAGGTTGCTAAAATTTCAAAAGGATTAAAGCCTTCATTTTTTCCGCCTTTATCAATCGGCTCGTCTGTGATGAGTTTGTTGTCGCCTGCGACGACTTCGGTGTAATATTTTGTTTTTCCTAAACTTGCTTTTACGGTTACAGCCATTTATTTAGTTTCTTTAATTTTAAAGTAAATTATAAGGTTATTAATTTTTTACTTGATTTTTAAAACTTTCAATTTTATCATTTAATTCTTTCAGCATATCAGGATTGATCACACCACTTTCCAGGTCAAAATTTTCATAAAACTTTGAAAGAGAAAAAGTCTCTTTTACGTCTGCCGCAAACTGAGGAAAAAATGTTTTGGCTGTATTCATCACATTTCCGCCGCCGTAACCTCCCGGAGAAGTGCTCATCAAAAGCATTGGTTTGTTTTGAAAAACTTTTACATTGATTCTTGAAGCCCAGTCAAAAATATTCTTGAAAGCTGCGCTGTAAGACCGGTTGTGTTCCGCAAGCGAACAAATAATAGCATCGCATTCTTCAATTTGCTTTAAAAATTGGTGAGCTTCATCAGGAAATCCTTTCTTTTCAAGATCAACCGAAAAAACAGGCATTGAATAATCATTAAGGTCAATTAAATTGATTTCATCTTCCTGAAAACTTTTCAGGACAAACTTTACCAATTCTCTGTTGATGGATGTGGAAGAGGTACTTCCTGCAAATGCTAATATTTTCATGTTGGTTTAAATTCAAGATTTAATTGAAAGCTTACTTTCTGTTTAAAATGGCTTTCGGAAGCGGAACAAACTCGCTTTCATCTCCCGGAACTAGAGGAAAAGCATCATGATTTTGATCGTTCCAGTCTACTTTTGCTTTATCGATTAATTCTTTGTCTGAATTTACAAAATTCCAGAAAATAAAACGTTCCTCATCGAAAGGTTCGCCTCCGAAAAGGTAAACTGTTGCGTTTTCGCTCATCTCAAATTCACACAATTGAGTGTTTTTAGCAACTAAAAGTTGTTTTGAGCCGTAAGAATTTCCGTCTGTGGAAACCGTTCCGTCCAAAACATACATTGCAGCTTCACCATAAAGATCTTTTCCGATGCTGACTTTTTTTGCTTCTTTAGTTTTAATTTCAATAAAAAATAATTTGCTATGAACCGGAACAGTTGATTTTCTTCCGAAAGCTTCTCCTGCAATCAATTTATATTGAATTCCGTCTTCTTCCCAAACAGGAATTTCATTAGCTTCGATATGATGAAAAGTAGGTTCAGATTGTTCCAGATGTTTCGGCAGACCGACCCAAATCTGAAAACCATGAAGTTTTTTATCTGTATTTCTTAAATATTCCGGCGTTCTTTCTGAATGTACCACGCCTTTCCCGGCTGTCATCCAGTTTACGGCTCCGGGTTTTATTTCAAGAGCGCTTCCGATGCTGTCTCTGTGAAAAATTGAGCCTTCAAGAAGGTAAGTTAATGTTGAAAGTCCGATGTGCGGATGCGGCGGAACGTCGAGATTCTGATAATCTTTCAGTTCGGAAGGTCCCATGTGGTCGATAAAAACGAATGGTCCAACCGCTCTTTTTTCACGGAAAGGCAAAAGTCTTCCCACTAAAAAGTTACCTATATCTGCTGATTTTTCTTCAATGATAAGTCCAATGTTTGACATGATATCAATTTTTATTTAGGCTAATTTAGTTAATATTTATAATGTTTATGGTACTTTAGAAAAATTAAAGTTGAGCATATCCTTCAAATCTTTCACTTACAATACGTTTCCATTCAGGATGTTTTTTGATGTATGCGAAAACGTATGGACAAAACGGCAACAATTTTTTTCCGCTGTCTTCAATGTACATTAAAGTTTTTTCTACAACTGCGGCGGCTGCGCCTGTTCCTGCCAATTCGGGATCTGCTTCTGTATGAATCAAGGATATTTGATGGCTGGTTTCTTTGTAATCTATAAATGCGAAATGGCTGTTTAATTCTATTTCAAATCGCTTTTTTTCTTCGTTTTTTACTAAAGGAATGTTTTCAAATTCTGGTTTCATGATTTTTGTATTAATATTGGTAAATGTATTTTTAATTTTAGTCTTATTTTTTAGTGTAAGAAATCAGGGTTTTCGATTATTATTTTTTTAATAAATATTGGCAACGTAAAGGCGCAAATTTTTTAATTTTATGTTGTTTTCAAAGCGCAAGAAAATAAGTTTTCGAATTTATATACTCAATCAATTTTATCAAAGATAAAATGCTCGCGCCTTTAAAATAAAAGCTTGTAACTAGCTTTGCGCCTTTGCGTTTTACCAACTTTAAACTAATCCTCCAAATACCCAAATTTTCCTGTATTGAAATCTTCAAAAGCCTGCATTATTTCTTCTCTGGAATTCATCACAAAAGGGCCATGTGGGAAAATTGGCTCGTTTAATGGCTCTCCGCTGATAATTAAAACAATAGAATCTTCTGTTGCTTCGATTGTGAAAGTTTCGCCACTATTTTCAAACAAAACAAAATTGTTGGTTGGTGCTTTTTCTTCACCATTCACAATAATATTTCCTTCAACCACCAAAGCTGCGGTATTAAAATTTGCAGGAAAATTAAAATTTGCTTTTCCACCGGATTTTAATTTTGCATTCATCATATTAACAGGAGTGAATGTAAATGCAGGACCTTTGTTTCCGTCATATTCTCCGGCGATGATTTCAATAAATCCGTTTTCACCCAAATCTGCTTTTTTCATTTCAGAATTTGAAATAGCCTGATATTTTGGCTTGCTCATTTTATCTTTTGCAGGAAGATTCACCCAAAGCTGAACCATCTGAAATATTCCGCCTTTTCTGGACCATTCTGTTTCGTGATATTCTTTGTGAAGTATACCGCTTGCAGCCGTCATCCATTGCACATCGCCTTCACCAATTATTCCGCCGCCGCCAGCGCTGTCGTGATGCTCAACTTTTCCCTGATAAGCAATCGTAACGGTTTCAAAACCTCTGTGCGGATGAACGCCAACTCCTCTCGGCGCTTCTGATGCGTTAAAATGAAACTTAGAATTATAATCCAGCATGATGAAAGGATCCATTCGCTTCATATCAAGCTTTTGAGCACTCGGAATAAAATTATGCACCCTAAAACCGTCTCCTACAAAATGTGCAGGCTTTGGCGGAATCACTATTTCTACTTTTTTAGTTGTCATAATATTGTTGTTTTAATTTTAAACAAAATTAGGACACCTTTATGTTAATTACATTGATGTGTGATAAGTAAGAATATTGATGAACAGAATCTGCAAAATTTGCTTAATCTGTGATGAAAAATTTAAGACAGCTATTCTTCAGACTTCATATTTCTTCCGTCCGAAACGTGGAGTCTCCTAAAAACTAAGGCTGATAAAATAGTTAAAACTCCAACTGTAAGAAAAGTGTAACGGAATGCGTTGTGTGTTTCATGTTGAATCAGTTCGGGGCTGTTTTCATAGATTTTTAAAACGATAAGACCAAAAGCGATACCGAAACCAATTGCCAATTGCTGGTTTACAGACAATAAAGAGTTTCCGCTGCTTGTCTGAAAATTCCTCAAATCTGCAATAGAAATTGTATTCATTGAAGTAAACTGAATCGAATTAAAAAAACCTAAAATCGCAATAATCGGAATAAACCAAAGTAGAGAAGTGTGAATATCCGGAATTGCCAGACAACAAATCAAAGTTCCAATGATAAAAGTATTTACCATTAAAGTTCTTTTGTAGCCGTATTTATTTAAGATTTTAATAACAGAAGATTTCCCGAACATCGCTGTCAAAGCCATCGGAGCAATAATCCAGCCTGAAACAACCGCCGATTGGCCGTACGCAATCTGAATCATCAAAGGAAGCAACAGCGGAACAGAACTGATTCCTAATCTTGTGGCGAGATTTCCAACAATTCCGACGCGAAAGGTACGAACCTGAAATAAGTTTAATGGAAAAATAGGGTTTCCTCTTTTTTTGGCGTGTCTGTAATAATAATAAAGGAATAAAAATCCTAAAATAAAAACTACTAAAACAGGCGTGATATTCTGAATATTGCCGAAAAGTTCTAAAGAAATGGAAAGCAGAAGCGAAGCCGCAGCAAAAATCAAAAAGCCTTTTAAATCAAAATCGGGATCTTTTGAATTGTAATTGGGCATGTATTTTAAGCCTAAAATGATCCCTAAAACTCCGATCGGAACATTGATCAGGAAAATCCAGTGCCATGAAAGATAATCTACCATATAACCGCCGACCAAAGGCCCCAAAACAGGTCCGATCAAAGCGGGAATGATGGCGAAATTCATTGCTTTTAACAATTCATTTCTGTCAAATGTTTTGATCAAAGCCAGTTTTCCGACAGGAGTCATCAAACTTCCGCCAACTCCCTGAATTACTCGCGAAATTACCAATTGCGTAAGGTTTTGAGAAAGCGCACAAAAAACCGAGCCAATGCTGAAGAGAACCAATGCAAAAATAAATACTTTTCTAGTTCCAAACCGGTCTGCCAAAAATCCGCTTGCAGGCATAAAAACGGCTAATGTCAAAACATAACTGATAATTGCATTCTGCATATCGAGCGGCGACTCATTCAGGTCTTTTGCAATCGAAGGTAAAGATGTATTAAGGATTGTAGAATCGAGCATCTGCATAAAAATGGCAGTTGCAAGAATCAACGGAAGGATTTTTTTTACGGTTTGGCGTGGTGATGTTTTTTCGAACATTGTATAAAATTAAAAAGTCCTGTGAGATTTCACAAGACTTTCTTATTTATTTTCTGGGTTTTTCTACTCCTATCCAAGCTTCACCTTGTCTTTTTACCTGACTCAGCGTGAAGTTTTCAAAATCATCGGTTTTATATTCTATATTGTCCGTATTTTGCTCAAAAGGCATGATGTAAAAGAAATCTTTATCTGTCTTATCGGTTTTAGTTCCTTTCTTTACAGTAGGCATATACTGTGTCTGGAATTTGTATTTCGGAAGATATTGTCTCAGCGAAGCATAGAATTTTTTATCTTTCTCACTCGGAACAATGTCTACGATTTTAAATTTATCATTCTTTCTGTCAACCCAAAGATAAAAATTGGTCTGTTCCCCTGTTTTTCTGTTTAAAGAAGCAAAGCCAAAAAATTCTTTTGGTACAAGTTCTTTTATTCTTTCAGGATCTACTTTTGTAAAGTATTGTCCTTGCGAAGGGTCCACATACGTTTCCAGATTGTACATCAATACAGAATTGTTCTGAAAATTTTTGTTTTTAAAATATTGGTCTAAAGATAATTCTGCTGTTTCTCTAAGATCTTTTCCTGTTGCATCCAGCTTTTTGGTAGGATTTTGAGGATTGATCTTTTTTACAAACTCATAAAGCACAACAGGTTTTATATCTTGCAGGTGAGGATACGTCTTTAGGTTTTCCGCCTTTACAAGCCAATAATATTGCTGATAATAATCTTCTTTTTCATTATCTTTTACGGTTTTGTACTTGAGAGCTAATTTTTTAGAGCTAAGATATTTTCCGTATTTACCTTGTCCGAAAGCGAAACTTACAGATAGTAAAGCAAAAAAAATAGTAATGTTTCTTTTCATTTTACAACAGAGATTTTTTTAATTTTTCAAATATAATTATTTATTAGATAATAAGTTTAATACTTAGTTAAATAATCTCAATATTATTTACGTATTTAATGAAAAATCCTGTACGGATACAGGATTGATAATTATTATTCAGATTTAATAAGAAGTTTCGTGCACTTTTACAGCCCGCCCGCTCGGATCGTTCATTTTCTTGAAAGCTTCATCCCATTCCAAAGCAATAGGCGTGGAACAGGCTACGGAAGGCACGGAAGGTACGGTTGCCGCTGCTGTTTCACTTGGAAAATGCTCTTCAAAAATTGTTCTGTAGCGATATTCTTCTTTGTTTTGAGGAGTATTTAAAGGAAATCTGAATTTTGCATTCGCCATCATTTCGTCGGTCACATATTTTTCTGCAATATCTTTCAGCGTGTCAATCCACGAATATCCTACACCGTCTGAAAATTGTTCTTTTTGTCTCCAGGCGATAGATTCTGGCAAAAGATCTTCAAAAGCTTTTCTTAAAACCCACTTTTCGATCTTTCCTTCAGCTTTATTGATCATTTTATCTTGTGGATTTACGTTCATCGCAATATCCATAAATTCTTTGTCCAGAAAAGGAACACGTCCTTCAATTCCCCAGCTCATCAATGCTTTGTTGGCTCTTAAACAGTCGTAAAGGTGAAGTTTTCCCAATTTCCTTACCGTTTCATCATGAAATTCTTTGGCATTTGGTGCTTTATGAAAATATAAATATCCGCCAAACAATTCATCGGCACCTTCTCCTGAAAGCACCATTTTGATCCCCATTGATTTAATAACTCTTGCTAAAAGATACATCGGCGTGGAAGCCCGAATTGTTGTAACATCATAAGTCTCTAAATGATAAATAACATCACGAATTGCATCCAAACCTTCCTGAACCGTAAAGTTTACTTCATGATGAACCGAGCCGATATGTTCGGCAGCTTTTTTTGCAGCCGCCAAATCCGGTGATCCTACCAAGCCGACCGCAAAACTGTGCAATCTCGGATACCAGGCTTCTTGCGTGTCGCCGCTTTCAATTCTTTGTCTTGCGTATTTTGCAGTAATTGCAGAAATAATAGACGAGTCTAAACCTCCCGAAAGCAAAACCCCATAAGGAACGTCGCTCATCAATTGTCGGTGAACAGCATCTTCCAGTCCTTTTCTGATTGCCTGAATATCTGTAATGTTATCTTTTACGGCTTCAAAATTTTCCCAATCTCTTTTGTACCATTGCTGAAGCTGAATACCATCTTTATTGTAAACAAAATGCCCCGGAAGGAAAGTTTCAATGGTTTTACAGATTCCTTCCAAAGCTTTTAATTCTGAAGCTACATAATAGTTTCCGTTTTTGTCCCAACCCTGATAAAGCGGACAGATTCCCATGTGATCGCGAGCAATCAGGTAAATGTCTTTTTCAATATCATAAAGCGCAAAGGCAAAAATCCCGTTTAATTTTTCTATAAAGTCTTTACCATATTTCTGATAAAGAGCCAAAATCACTTCACAATCCGACTGCGTTTGAAACTTGTAATCCGGAAATTCTTTTTTTAATTCACGATGATTATAAATTTCTCCATTCACGGCCAAAACAATTTTTCCGTTTTCAGAAAACAAAGGCTGTTTTCCTGAAGTTGGATCTACAATTGCCAGTCTTTCATGGGAAAACAATACTTTTTCATTTTGGAAGACTCCGCTCCAGTCCGGGCCTCGGTGACGGATTCTTTTAGACATTTCTAAGACTTGAGGTCTTAATATTTCGGTTTGTTGTTTGGCATCAAACAAGCATACAATTCCACACATGTTTTTATTTTATTTGAAAGCAAAAATAGATTTACAATTCACAAAATGCAATTATTATTTCAATTAAACTAAATATTTTTGTAAATTTAAAATATTTAATGTAAAATTTACTTATTTGGCGTAGTTTATTAGGCTTTAGATGAAATTTTTTCTTTTGAAAGAACTTGATCCTTACAAGAAATAAAAACTTTAAAAAAATTATTAAATGATAATAAATAATTCAAAAAAAAGTTATTCCTTTGTGGCTCGAAATAATTTTTTTTCATCATTTGTGTTTTTACCTCCTTGTAATAATATTGCAAGGAGGTTTTGTTTTATTCTGTACCAATCAAAGCTCCTGACACGTTCCATGCGCTGAAACTTGTGCCTTCCGAAGCGCCTTGAGGTATTTTTACCTGAATTGTATGTTTGCCGGCTTTTAAATCACCCAACTGAATAAAGTTTGGATTGGTAACGGTTCCCGGACACCAGTTTGATCTGCTTAAATCTGAAGATGAAAGTCCGTCCGCAAAATTTCCGGATGCAGGATTGAATAATCGGTAAGATCCGCAATCTGTTCTCCAAGGAACAAAAGAAAAGCTCATTTTTCCGTCTAAATAGATTGAATTTGGTTTTGGAATAAATTCGTCGCCGTTTTCCCAGCCGCCGTGTCCTGTTGTAATGTATCTCAATTGAACGTTTTTAAGATCTTTTTCTAAATTAAATTCCACAAAAAGCCCTTTTTCATTATTGAACATTGTCGCGTAATCTTGACCCGCCATTTCCATAATGTTGGTCGTATTGAAAAGCGGAATTACCTTATTATTTTTGTGTACGATCTGATCGCTTTTGTGAATTGTAACTTCCAAACTCACTTTATGACCGCCTTTGTCATAATTTCCAATGAAAGTACCAATCCAGATTTCTTTGTCTGAAAGCGAAGGTTTCAATTCTGTAATATCCTGACGGAAAGAGCTTATCGTTTGCCATTCTTTCCCTTTTAATTGAATATGATTAAACTTATCAATTCCAAAAGAAGTAAAAAAACGCATCATTTCTACGCTTGGATCATAATTTTCCGTTGATATTACGCCTTGATATTGCTTGCCGTTTCTGTTTTCATAAACAGGAAGTGTTTTTGCTCCTTTTTCAAGCCCGTCGAAAAAAGACATTGATTTGTTTTCGGGAATAAAAAATACAGTCCCGGTTCTGTCGTAAGCGTCGCCGTTGGATTGTTGCTGCAATTCCACAAAAATATTTTCACCTTGAGAAATTTCCGGAAACTTTACTTTTTTTAGAATAATCGTTCCGTTGGCAAATCTTTTTATGTTTTCATCAGATTTTGATTGGTCTGAAAAGTTAATGATTTCGTTTTCAAAAACCTTTAAAGTAGTAAATCTGCTTTTCCAAAGAAGATCTTTGTAGCTTAAAAGATCAGTTGTTTTTATCGGTTTATTGATAATGTTTTCAATTCCTGTTTTTTTGATTTTTTTAATAGAAGTTGCTGTTGTAGCGGAGTTTCCGTTGCGTTCAATTTCTAAAACCAGACCTAAATTTTGCCCAAGACTTGAAGGTCCGCCTTTTATTTTCAGATCATTGGTATACCAAATTTCAATTGTGTTTGAATTTATTTTTGTAACTGCTTTTTTACAATTATAATCCAATATTTTTTTAGTTTCTGAAGTAAGTTCAAAGTTTTGTTTGGCAACAGATTCTGAATCGGAAGTTGAAATGATATTTTCAGCGTTTAAAAATCCATAAGAAATGATCGTATTGGAAGGTTTTTCTATCTTGCTGATTTCAAAAGGATAATCATTTTTCTGTTCTTTTACTTTTGAATTTAAAATATAGTTTTCACCTGCATTTACCCAAACAATTAAAGGATTTTGATTGGGCTGCACTTTTCCGTTGTAAGAACTTTCGTATTGGATTTCGTAAGTCTGAGCAAAATTCAAAGTAAATAAGAAAATAAAAAAGCTGAATAAAAAACTTTTAAGCATAATATAATGATGGTTTTTACAAAGATAAAGTTTTGTGCAAATAAAAAAACTACTCCAAAAATAGAGTAGTCTGTATATTTTAATTTTCGAATAATTTTAAGCTAATCTTTCGATCAAAGCCATGTAAAATCCGTCGTAGCCTTCACTTGGCATTACTTTTTCTTCTTTTAACAATTTGAAATCCGGATTGTTTTTAAGGAATTCCGCAACCTGCTCGTTATTTTCAGATGGAAGAATTGAGCATGTCGCATACACCATTTTGCCGCCTTTTTTAAGGATTTTAGAATAATCCTGAATGATTTGCTGCTGTTCTTTTTTGATTCTGTCGATAAAATCCTGATCGATTTTCCATTTGCTGTCCGGATTTCTTTTTAAAACTCCTAAACCTGAACATGGCGCATCGATCAAAAGTCTGTCGGCTTTTTCGTGAAGTCTTTTGATGACTTTGTTGTCAGAAATTAGACGTGTTTCAATATTGTGGGCTCCGGCTCTTTTTGCACGGCGTCTTAATTCTGCTAATTTCCATTCGTAAATATCCAAAGCGATGATCTGTCCTTTATTGCCCATCAAAGCGGCTAAATGAAGTGTTTTTCCACCTGCGCCTGCGCAAGCGTCCACAACTCTCTGGCCTTCTTTTACATCAAGGAAATATCCTATTTTCTGGGAAGAAGCATCCTGAACCTCAAACAATCCGTCTTTAAAAGCGCTCGTGAGGAAAACATTCTTTTTCTCTTCAAGCTGCACGGCATCAGGATAATTTTTTACGCTGTAAGAAACTACGTTTTCATCAGATAAATCTGAAATAAGCTCTTTTGTTGAGGTTTTCAAAGAATTTGCTCTTAAAACTGTAGGAGCCTGCTCGTTTAAAGCTTTCATTTCTTTTTCCCAGTTGGCGCCCAATTCTTTTTCTAAAGTTTCGGCAAGCCATTCGGGAATAGAATGTTCGATTGCTTTTGTAGGAACCGTTCCTTTTTTAAGTTTAGTGATAATATCGGCGATTTTGATGCCTTCAAATTCCTCAAATCTTTTATAATTGCTTTCGCTCCAAAGAAGATAAGCGACGATCAATTTATAAATATTGTTGGGCTTTACTCCTTCGCCCATATAATATTCCAAACGTTTTTTCCAACGGATGATGTTGTAAAAAATCTCGGAAACAACGGCTCTATCTTGGCTTCCCCACTTTCTGTTAGCTTTTAAAAGTCTTTCGATTACTTTATCGGCATATTTATTTTTCTCGAAAAAAGTTTCTTGTAAAGCATCGTGAATTCCGATCGCTAAATTTCTGTGAATAAGTTCCATAATTGCTGTAAGCTGTTTGAACTTGCAAAAATACGAAATTTATAAATGTTATTTGTTATGAATTATAAGTTATGAATTATAAGTTTTATTTTGCTTTTACTTTTTAAATAATCTAAATAATTTGAATGTTCAGCATTGTTTAAATAAAAAATACATTTAATGTGGAAATCTTTTGAACTCACAATTCATTATTTTAACTCATAACTCAAAAATCCTACCTTTGCAGAAATTAATAATAATGAGTGATCCTATACTTTGTCCGAAATGCAGCTCAGAATTTACATATCCAAGCGATAATATGATGGTTTGTTCGCAGTGCTTTTATGAATGGAATCCTGAAGAATCAGCTGCTGAAAGCGACAATGCCGGAAAAATTTTAGACGCCAACGGAAACGAATTGCAAGACGGAGATTCTGTAGTTGTAGTAAAAGATTTACCTGTAAAAGGCGCCCCAAAACCTGTAAAAGCTGGAACTAAAGTGAAAAACATCCGTTTGAGACCGGAAAGCGATCATAATATTGACTGTAAAATTGATGGCTTCGGATCAATGGCCTTGAAATCTGAATTTGTAAAGAAAGCTTAGCTCGCAAATGGCTTAAATTATAGCAAATAAAAAAGGAAAAGATTGGACAGTGTAATCTTCCAAAGACTTAATTGCAGGAGAATGCTAATGTCTGTCTCATTTGGCGGAAGAGAATTAACCAAAAATTTCCTTATTCTGTTGTTGTATTACAAATGTAGGAAAACCATTGAAAATCAAATTGATAATTATTAATAATTTATCCACAAACTAACATTAACGGTCTAAAAGAAATGTTAATTATTGTTCAGAAAACGAAATATTTACGTTGCCTTCAATTTTCTGGTCAGTATAAATGATGATTTCCTTGGTTTTTAATTTCAGTTTATTCCAGTAATGGTTTCCCGCAAATCTGCTTTCCAAAACTTGAGAATCGATCCCGTTTTCTTCAATTTTTATTTGGTGAGGAAAATAAGCAAACCGGGAAATTGCAAAGTCTGAAATTTCAGGTTCTGTAAAAATATTTACTTCTCCAAAAAGCTTGGCAACATAAGTGTTGTAAGGATTTTTGTAAGTTTCTTCGGCGGAATCATTTTGTATAAGTCTTCCGTTTTCAAGAATAATAATCTGGTCGAGCCACGGAATAATATCCTGCAATTCGTGTGTAGAAATAATTAAAGAAATATTTTTTTCTTTCACATATCGGAACAGCTTTTCACGAAGCTCAATTTTACGCGCAAAATCAAGATGACTGAAAGGCTCGTCCAGTAAAAGTAATTTTGGAAGCACGGAAAGCGCTCTTGCAATCGCAACTCTTTGCTGTTGTCCGCCGCTCAGATATTTAGGAAGTACATTTGCAAATTCAGATAATCCAACAACTTCCAGAAGCTCGTTTACGGTTTCTTTTTTCTTTGCTAAATTGATGTTTGAAATAAATTTACCTACATTTTCGGCAACGCTCGCATAAGGCATCAAATCAAAATTTTGAGCCACAAACTTCATTTCACTTTCTCCGGGAACCAGATTTCCTTTTGGCCCTAAGAGTTTTTTATCCTGAAAAATAATTTCACCTTTTTCCCAATTCAGCAAACCATAAATAAGATTCAGCAGCGTAGATTTTCCACAACCGCTTTCTCCGGCTAATGCTATTATTTTTCCTTCATCCAATTTCAGATTAAAGTTTTGAAACAATTGCTGTTCTTTATGATGTGAAAAATAGAGGTTGTTTATTTCTAAAAGCATAATACAAAAGTAAGTTTTTTACAAAAAGGCTCAACTTTTTTTATTACTTTAGCGTGACATTAAATTTTATTAAAATGAAAAGAAAACTGTTTTCCCTTGCCATTCCGGCGTTTTTTGCTGCTGCTGTAATTGTTTCGTGTACAAAAGAAAAACCTGTAACCAGCGAAAGTAATGATGTGACGACTACGAAAGATGGAAATCAGTATGCGCTTGATACTCTGAACAGTAGAATTGAATGGAAAGGATATAAAGTATTTAAATCTGAAAATACCAGCCATTTTGGAACAATCACATTTGAAAGCGGTGATGTTACCGTGAAAGACGGAAAGCTGGAAAGCGGAAAATTTGTTACTGATATGAATTCTTTGACTTCTGTAGATTTAAAAGATGATGCAGATCAAATGAATAAGCTAAACGGACATCTGAAAAGCGCAGATTTCTTTGAAACTGAGAAATTTCCTACCGCTTCTTACGAAATTACAAAAGTAACTCCGGTTGCAGAAGGTGATTACAACACACTTTTGGATGGTAATTTGACGGTGAAAGGAATTACAAAACCAATACAGTTTAAAGCCAATATTGCAGTAAATGAAGGAGAAGTGAGCATTGCAACTGAACCAAAAGATATTAAAAGAGAAGAATTTGGTGTGAAATTCCAAAGTCCGGCGGAAAACGGTGTCATAAAAGATGAAGTGACTCTTCAGATCAATGTGAAAGCTTTGGAAAAGAAATAACCTTTCATTACAACTAATAAATTTTAAAATCTGTCTCTTGTATGAAGACAGATTTTTTTTATGAAAATTTCAAAACTTTTTTAAATTGAAAACCTTATTTTTGCAGATATATTTTTTGAAAGGGTTTAAGATAATGACAGATAAGATAGAGGAATTACTGATTGAAGTAAATGGTTTCAGCGCAACATCCAAAGATGAAATAGAAAATTTTCGAATCAAATATAATGGTAAAAAAGGGGTTTTAAATGATTTTTACGAAGCATTAAAAACTATTCCCAATGACCAGAAAAAAGAATTTGGGCAGAAAATTAATTCTCTGAAACAGGCTGTTGCTGCAAAGTTGGAAGATTTTAAAAATACTTCCGGATCTTCTGTTATCATTGAAAAAGAAGATCTTACAAGACCCGCTTTTCCTTTGGATCTGGGCTCAAGACATCCTATTAATCTGGTGAAAAACAGAATAATTGAAATATTTAAATCCATTGGTTTTGCCGTTGCAGACGGACCCGAAATTGAAGATGACTGGCACAATTTTACAGCTCTGAACTTACCCGAATATCATCCGGCAAGAGATATGCAGGATACTTTTTTTATCGAGCAAAATCCCGACATTCTTTTGAGAACGCATACATCTTCTGTTCAGATTCGTTATATGGAAGAAAATCAGCCGCCGATAAGAATTTTATCTCCGGGAAGGGTTTTCAGGAATGAAGCGGTTTCTTCACGTTCGCATTGTATTTTCCATCAGATCGAAGGTTTGTATATTGATGAAAATGTAAGCTTTGCAGATTTGAAACAGACGATTCAGTTTTTTACAACCGAACTTTTCGGAAAGTCTAAAATCAGAATGAGACCTTCTTATTTTCCTTTTACCGAGCCAAGCGCGGAGATTGATGTGTATTGGGGTTTAAACTCTGAAACAGATTACAGAATCACAAAAGGAACGGGCTGGCTGGAAATCATGGGATGCGGAATGGTAGATCCTGCCGTTTTGAAAAATGTAAATATTGATTCTGAAAAATATTCCGGTTATGCTTTCGGAATGGGTATTGAGAGAATTGTAATGCTTCTTTATCAAATGAGCGATATCCGAATGTTTTTCGAAAATGATATCCGAACTTTGGATCAGTTTAAGACTTTATAAACGATAAAATTATATAAATAAAACCTGTGAATTTCACGGGTTTTTTTAGTATTAATTGATGAATTTCATAGATAAAAAATTTAATTGCACAAAGCAAGCTGTATTTTTATAAGATTGCTTAATTTTACATTAGTGATAAAACGCTGCAACAAAAATTATTCACACCATAATATTATTTTCGTTGAAGATTTTAATGGCTTCAACAGCATATGTTATTACAGACTGGTAACGGTTGTTTTTGTTGAGTTGATTGAAAAATAGGATTAAATATGAAATCAAAATATGTTCTTTCAAAATTGTTGAATTTTAAATCAAGAAAAATTGTTCATTATTCTCTTATTTTATGCATTTTACTGATACAGCTTACTATAGCCGGATTTTTTTATAATGAATTTATTAATAGTAAAAATTTAAGTTTTATTGAAAAACAGCTGAAAGAAGTTCAATCATTGGAGAAATTGACTGATAATTCAAGAAGTGAACTTTTAAATGCACAAAAACATCTTCAGAAATTTTTTGAAAGTGAAGATGATAAATATTTGAAATCCTATTTCAATTCTGTAAACAAATTGGGTGAAAACCTCGATCGTATCAATCATTTTACAGATAAAAATCCAAGATTAAAAAACATCTTATTATCAAAGAAAAAGGATTCGTTGGGAACAGGGAACCTAAAATTATTGATAGATTCAACGTATCAATTTTCTACAACATCCAATTTTAAAATTCGTGAAAAATTACCCGAATTAAAAAAGTATGATTTTAATTACCAATTGGAAATTCCTGAAATACAAACCCAGACTTATACAGATACAATCGAGAAAAAGGGTCTTTTCGGACGTTTAAGAGATGCAATATCCGGAAAAGTAAACGTGAAAAAAGACAGCACAGTTGTTACGGTAAAGCAGGGCGACGGGCCGGATATGGCAAAAATACAAAATGACTTGGACAGTATTGTTAATCAGGTTAATAACCATTATTTCCGAGAAATTAAGAAAACACAGCTGAATGTTACTCAAAATCAGGATAATAACGGTAGATTTTATAAGGTTTTTAATAATCTTCTTATTTACAGTAATGGCTTAATGAATATTTATGAGTTTGCAATCAAAGATTCTAAAAGCGATCTTGAAAAAGAATATGCAGAACAAAATTCACTGAACAATAAAATCAGAATGTATCTCGTACTGGGCTTGATGATTTTGATGTTTATTGTTTCAGTATTGATCATGTATTTCACAAGAATGGCCTTTATTTATGAATGGAAACTGAACGCCGCAAATAAAAAAGTTAAAGAAAACCTGAATTTTAAAACCCGAATTTTGGGGATGCTCAGCCACGAATTTAGATCACCTTTGAAAATTATAGGCATTTTCATCAACAGAATTAGCAACAAAACGAAAGATGAAAGTATAAAAGAATATCTAAAATCAATAAGTTTCACCAATAATTCTTTATTGATACAGGCCAACCAAATTCTCGAATACGCCAAAGATCCAAAGAAGAAAAATAAATTGGTGCCTGTGGTTTTTAATCTTAAGAATGAAATACAATCAATCTTAAACTCTGTGGAACCTTATCTAGAAACACGAAACAACAGATTTGTCATTCATGAAAATATAGATCCTGATTTAATGGTTTATTCGGACAATACGAAAATCAATCAGGTTTTTATGAATATTATAGGAAATGCAAATAAATTTACCGAAAACGGACAAATCACTGTGACGACCAAAACAGAACTTGTAGACGAAAATACAGTTTCCTTGATAACAGAAATAAGCGATACCGGTGTTGGGATTTCCAAAACTGATCTTGAAAAAATATTTGAACCTTATTATCAGGGAATAATATCTGAAGAAGTCGAAAATCTCGGTGCAGGCCTTGGATTGAGCCTTTGTAAAGAAATTGTGGAGTTATATTCCGGAAATATATCTGCAACCAGCGAACTGAATAAAGGGACAACGGTAGCTTTCAGCATTAATTTAAGTATTAATAACCGATAAATGAACCACCAAAATCATAAAAAGACTACTTATCTGCTTGCCGACGATCACAGTCTTATCAGACAGGGCGTTGTTTTTCTTATAGAAGATTTGGGGCTGGATTGTGAGATTCTTCAGGCTTCAAATTTACAGCAGGTTTTAGATTCGATTAAAGTAAATACGATTGATATTGCCGTAATAGACGCCCATTTTCCAGACGGAAACAGCCTTACGATTTTACCGGAAATTAAAAAGCTAAGTCCCCAAACCAAAATCTTAATTTTTACCGGAATTGATGAAAATACACAATCACTAAAGTTCATCAATGCAGGGGCCAGCGGATTTCTAAGCAAGTTGAGCGATGAAGATATTATAAAACAAGCCATTCTAAAAATGCACAACGAAGGAGAATATATTTCTTCGGTAACGCAGGCTTTATTATTGAATTCTTTGCGAGATCCTAATCTCATCAATCCACTTTTCAGCTTGTCTGAAAGAGAATTGCAGATTGCAAAAATGTATGCCGAAGGATACGGAAATCTGGAAATAGCAAATGATTTGAATATTAAACAAAATACGGTAAGCACTATCAAAAAGAGAATATTTGATAAATTAAATATTGAAAATATTGTAGAACTTATTGAGTTGATTAAAAGTCATTAAACATCTTTAATTGTTGTCAAACAGCTGATTTTAAAGGATTAGTTATTAAGCGGAAATTAAAATTCCGCTTTTTTGTAGAAAAATATCTACAACTACAGCGATATATATCGATATGATTTGTAATGACCTTATGCTAATCTAGTGTTATCTTTGTATCAATATAAAGGTTATTTTATTGTAATCGTAAATATAAAGCTTTTCAAATACGATTTTATAACTTTATTTATGATTTAATTCTGAAATTATTTAAAAGACAACATTATTTTTAAAATAATATTTTGTATTGGTGTGGCAACACAGATGATGAAAACTTAAAGTATCATTAATTACGGAGTCTTAAGGGCTCTGTAAATGATACTAAAGAAACACAATTTAAGGAGGTTAAAAACACAAATGATATGTCGCAACAGATTTAAAACTCTGTAATGACAAAAACGCAATTTTTGAAAAAAGATTCTAGAAACAAAATGATGAAAAACTAGAGTATCATTACAGAGTCTGTAAATAATACTTAAAAAGAAACACAAATTCAGAGGAGGTTAAAAACACAAATGATGAAATGTCACAGCAGAATTTAAAAATTCTGTAAATGACAAAAACACAATTTTGAAAAAAAGGTTCTAGAAACCAAAGTGATGAAAAACCCTAAGGTATCATAATTACAGAGCTTTAAGCTCTGTAAATGATACTAAAAACAGAAACACAAACTCGTAAACAGTTCTAAGAACACAATGATGAAACCTCAAGAACAAGCGTACATAAAAATGTACGCTTGCTTTTTTGTAATGTTTTTTTAGAAGCGGTTGATCAAAATCCATGAAGTCCCGTCACCCTGAACGATAATACCTCTTCCCAAATTTTCACCCGATAATCCATAAGATCCACTGTTGGCAGGCTCTCCAGGTATATAAAGACTATTATTGGTAAAAGTGATATTATGTATGCCGCTACTTGCAGGATTACCTTTTATAATATGATAAATCCTTCCTTTGTTTGAAGCAGTCGCTTCAGGAACTGTAATGTCACCAGTTGCTAAAATCGTATGATCATTATTTTCTAGAGTTCCTGTACTCAGTGTACGGATTTTAGTTCCCAAAGAACCGTTTACCTCCAATGTAGATAACGGAGTTTCAGTATTCATTCCAATTTTTCCGTCAGATTTTATAACCATTCTGTTTGCCGGATTTATACTACCATTTGGAGTAGTGGCAAAAACAAGTTTTCCGGGCATAGAAGAGGAAGAAACGGTTCCTGTATTATCGACTTCAGAAGCGACTTCGGCAGCAATTGAAAAAGGGGAAACTGGGTTTGTGGCAGAAAGAGAAAGGTTAAATCCATTATAGCGTATGCCTCCTAGCCGGTCTCCGTTTTGTACAATAGAAGGATTTAGTGCGCTTGTACCTCTGGCACGGAAGACATCTAAATCCATATCATCAGTCGCTACTGTACTTGAAGTGGAAAAAATTGCATCTTTAGTCCCATCAGAATGCACATGAAACGCGCCTCTAGGTATTTGAATCCCTACCCCTACAACTCCCATGTGATAAATGGTTTCCGTATTGCTGTTTGATTTTGTATCATCTGTCGTGGTGAGTAATGATGCACCCTGATTATTCCAAGGTTCTTTCACTGTATCCAAAGGCTTCCAAATGCCGGCAGCAGAATCCCAAAAATGAAATCCTTTTGAAAATTGAGGATTTGTAGTTGTACCTGTTCCAACAATATCATTTATGAGAAATAACAACTGTCCGTTTTCCAATCCATTTTCGGATAAATCACTTACCCTTGGAATCAGAATTCCATCTTTCGAAGTGTTTGAGCCGTTGTCATTAGTTCCGGCGATATGTAGTGTAGTTACAGGAGTAGCAGTATTTACACCCACGTTACCTTGTTGTGCATAGGTAAGCGAAGTTGTAAATACAGCGAAGATCATAATTTTTTTCATGAGTTTCTATTTTTAAATTTATTGTAAAAATTTTAGTTATTAATGATAAATATAATTTTTTTTATTAATATTTTAAAATTAAATATGAAATTTTACAATATTGTAAGAACTTATGCTTAAATATTACAATAAGTATTTAATGATTAAATACAAAAAATGTCTGCGAAATTCACAGACATCTTTAATGTTAAATAATAAATAGATCATTTGGAAAACTTCATCGGATATTTTACATTTTTAAAATCATTCAGACTGGCTTTTAAAGATCCTACAGCTAGTTCTGCTTGAAGCAGCATTGGAACATGGTTGGCATCATTGGTCACCCACATTGTTACGCCTTCTTTTTCTTTAAATACCCTACCGCTTTTTACGGACGGAATAATTTTAAGACAATTGATGGTTCCAAATTTTGTTTTCAAGTTTTCTGTACCTACAACTCGCAGCTGAAAAGGAAACATTTCATCATCAATCCAGACATTCATATTGATTACCGATCCTATTCTCAATTCATTCGAACTTTTACTTCTTAAATAATAAAAGCTTGACAGCATATCCTGTACACCTTTTACTGATTTTATGGTTTTGGAGCCATTTGCCGGAGTTTTTTTATCGGTAAGCACCAAAGTATGATTATCATGATTAAAAACCGTCTGTAAATGCTGTCTGTAGCTACCTTCCTTTACATTTCTCACATAAAAGCTTGGCAATTCTGTTTGCATATTGATGTAGCTTTCGTAGAGATCTTCTACCTTGAAAAATGCTTTTACAGCACCGGTTGTTTGCCCTGTTCCTCGTGCATAAAGATGTGGTTTGCCCTGAAAATTTACAATTCTTGTAGATAAATTGGCAGTTCCTGCATTTAGAAAACCATAATGAATTCTAAATGTCAGTGATTCACCATTAGCAATATTTTTAATTTGGGAATTTCCAAGAAAAGAAACAAATAGTGCGATGAAAAAAAGTATTTTACTCATAATCATATATTTTACAAAAATACTGCCAAATTTTTAAGCAGAATTTTAAATAGCATTTGATAAATCTCAGTTATTTATTTAGACTGAATTAAATATGCTTCGCATTAAAATTAGTAAATTTGCAGTTACACATAAATTAAATTATCTATAATTATGATAACGACCGACATATTGATTATTGGAGCAGGACCGACAGGACTTTTTGCTGTATTTGAAGCAGGTTTGCTAAAAATGAAATGCCATATCATCGATGCGCTTCCTCAACCCGGAGGTCAGCTTGCAGAGTTGTATCCTAAGAAACCAATTTTTGATATTCCGGGTTATCCATCGGTAAATGCAGGTGAATTGGTAGATAATTTGATGGAGCAGATCAAGCAGTTTCAGCCAGGTTTTACGTTAGGCGAAACGGCGGTTTCTTACACCAAAGTTGATGATGAATGGTTTGAGGTTGTTACCAACAAAGGAACGGTACACAGAGCCAAAGCCATTGCAATTGCGGGAGGTTTGGGTACTTTTGAGCCTAGAAAACCTGCCATCGAAAATGTTGCTGATTATGAAGAAAAAGGCCTTGAATATTTTATCAAAGAACCTGAACATTTCAGAAATAAAAAAGTGGTAATTGCCGGCGGTGGAGATTCTGCTTTGGATTGGAGTATTTTCTTATCAAATGTTGCAAGTGAAGTGACGTTGATTCACAGAAGAAACGAATTCCGAGGAGCTTTGGATTCTGTAGAAAAAGTACAGGAACTAAAAAATCAGGGTAAAATTAAATTAATTACTCCTGCTGAAGTTACCGCAATAAAAGGTGACGGAAAAGTAGAAGCAATCACCGTGGTAAAAGATGGTGAAGAAGCTTATGATCTTGAAACCGATTATTTTATACCACTTTTCGGATTGACGCCAAAATTAGGCGAAATAGCTCAGTGGGGATTAAATATTGAGAAAAATGCGATCGTTGTAAATAATGCACTTGATTATCAGACAAACATCAACGGAATTTACGCAATTGGTGATATCAACACATATCCAGGAAAATTAAAATTAATTCTTTGCGGTTTCCATGAGGCAACATTAATGTGCCAAAGTGTTTACAACAGGTTGAATCCGGGTAAAAAATTCGTATTAAAGTATACAACCGTAAGCGGAGTAGACGGATTCGATGGAAGCCGAAAAGAAGCGGAAAAAGCGGTTGTGAAAAAAATTGACTAAAATTATGTCAGATATTAATATTAAGATTACCGATAGAGAAGGCGTAGCTCACGATATTGTTGCTCCGACAGATATGTCAATGAATTTGATGGAAATCATCCGTTCGTACGAGTTGGCAGAAGAAGGAACGATTGGGGTTTGCGGCGGAATGGCCATGTGTGCTTCTTGTCAGGTTTACGTGATTAATGATCCCGGGTTGGTAGAAATGGGCGATGAAGAAGATGCAATGCTTGCGGAAGCTTTTCATGTGAAAGAAAACAGCAGACTGGGATGTCAACTGCATATTGCCGAAGAAATGGAAGGTCTTGAAGTAGAGATTGCTCCTTATCCTTAGAAAAAAAAATTTAAATAAAAACCGTTCGAAATTTCGAACGGTTCTTTTTGTTTACAATAATTGTTTCTTATTAATTTTTAGAAGGCTGAAATTTTGGATGTCCTACTTGCCATAGTGCAAATGAATAAATATCTGCATATTCTTGGAAAACTACATCTAAATCATTTGTGAAGTGCCCATTTTGATAGTTGATATAAAGCAAAACAGGTTTTTGAGAAGCGGAATTATTCTGTAAAATTGCAGCAAATTTGCCAGGCATCCAAGGAACAACTCTAGAATCATTCATACCACTTCTTATGATAACTGCGGGATATTTTTCTCCTTTTTTTACTTTGCTTTGCGCATCCATTTCTATAATATGTCTGGTATCTTCTTCTTTTTTTAACGTTCCGATTTCAGGAATTTGATTTGGTCCGTTTGCTGTTACTTCTGTGCGTAAGGTATTCGTCATTCCTACTTCAGCAATTGCAACGGCAAAAAGATCAGGTCTTTCTGTGATGGCTCTTCCAATTAATACCCCTCCCATGCTTACACCATTTCCGATAAGTTTTGAAGGGGAAGAATATTTTTGATTAACAAGATATTCTGAACAAGCAATGAAATCTTTCCAAGTATTGGGTTTGGTAGCTTTCATACCGGCTGTATGCCAACTTTCACCTTTTTCGCCACCGCCCCTTACATGAGCATAAGCAATTACCACACCTTGCTCCAGTAAAACAGAAAGCATACTCGAAAACTGAGGCGTGTAAGAAACTCCATACCCTCCATATCCTGTGATATAAGCAGGACTGCTGCCATCCATTTTCATGTTTTTCGGATAAATAATAGAAAGCGGCACCATTACTCCGTCATGGCTTTTTACTTCGACTTCTTTTACTTGGTAAAGTTCTTTATAATCAGGATAATCTCCTGTTACATCAAAAGTTTTGCTCTTTGATGCGACTCCTTTATTAGAATTGTATTCATAAATACTGTAAGGACTAAGCCAACCGTAATTAAAGCATAAAAGGTCATCATTTTCACGCGCATTTAAGGATCCCGAAGTATTTACTCCATCAGGTAAGGGTATTTTTTTTGTGTCAAAAGTTTTAAAATTGATCTGATACTTATCCTGATTGATTCCGTCACTTAACCCATAATACAAATAGTTTTTAGAATTACTAATGTTTGTAATCACTTTATCGGTTTCAGGAACTAAAATTTTAGCGTTATCATAATCAGGGTTGTTTAAGTCTGTAATTCCTACTTTATAATTCGGAGTATTTTTATGAGTTAAGAAAAATAATTTATCGTTTTTTATAAGGTATTCTGTAATTTCATCAGAAGGTGAAATCAGAGCTTTCCAACTTATTTTCTTGTCTTTTACTGTAGAGTAGGGAGCATAGAATACCGGATTTTCTGATTTTGTAGAAGTAATTCTTAAGATGATGTATTTGTAATCATCAGTAAAATAAATACTAGTAAATTGTTCCGGAAGAATACTTAGTTCTGGATACTTTTCTCTGGATGCCAATACAATATCATTGTCGGAATTTGTACCGATTTGATGAAGCATGGCCTTCATGTCTTTCAGCAAATTATTACTTTTCGGATCACCTGTACTCATTTTTGTATAGATCAGAGATTTGCTGTCTGGAGTAAATTCAAAACCAAATTCGCTCCAGATAGGACCTAAAATATCGGTTAAAAGTTTTTTTGTAGATAAATCTAATATCCTTAACTCACAGATTTCTGCACCCGCTTTGGAAAAAAGTATAGCCATTCTTTCGCCTTTCGGATCAACTGAAAAACTGGTTATTTGAGTATCTTTTCCCAATGTTTCAGGGTCAAACAATAAAGTTTCTTTTCCCGTGAGAATATTTTTGGAATAGAGTTTTGAAAGTTTTGCGTTTTTTATAGTTTTCCCATAAAAATAAGTATTTCCAACCTGAGTAATGCGTCTATAAGAATCTCCACCCATTTTCTGTACTTCTTTCATTCTTTTGAAAAGAGCATCACGATTAGGAATTTTATCGATTACACTATTGCTGAAATCAGACTGAGTTTTAAACCAAGATTGCACTTCAGTATTCTGAGTATCTTCCAGCCAACGGTAATTATCGGTAATTTTTGTTCCAAAATAATCATCCACAACTGTTTTTTCAGGAGATTTTGGGTAATTGTATTGAGCCAAAAATAATTGACTCAAAAATAAGCTTATAGATAGAATAATATTTTTCATAAATATATTATGTGATAAATTGGTATCTGCGAATGTAATAAATTTTATTACTCAAAATCAAAAATATCCAAAATCAAACGACTTTGGATATTCAATATGTTATTTTGGGCTGTTATTTCTTCGGAATATTCGCTAAAATATCTTTAAAGAAGCTCCAGAATTTCTGGGCTGAAGGAATATTTGCCTTTTCATCGGGAGAATGAGCTCCTCGGATGGTTGGCCCGAAGCTTACCATTTCCATTTCAGGGTAATTGGCTCCGATAATTCCGCATTCCAAACCTGCGTGGCAAGCGCCAACATGAGGCTTTTCTTTGAACTTTTCTGTATAGATTTTCTCCATCAATTTAACTATTTCTGATCCAGGTTTTGGCTTCCAGCCGGGATAAGAACCGCTGAATTCTACGTTCATTCCTGCTAATTCTGCAACCGATTTTAACTGCTCAGAAACAGAATCTTTTGAAGATTCCACAGAAGATCTCGAAAGATTCAGAATTCTTAGGTTTCCACCATTTAATTCAACTCTTGCAATGTTATTTGACGATTCTACAAGATCTTTTACATCCGGACTCATTCTGTAAACTCCGTTGTGAAGAGATTTTAAAACCAAAATAATTTTCTTTGAATCTTCTTCGGAAAGCGCTTTTTCAGAACTTGTTGAATTTTCTAAATTGATGTGAAGATTAGGTTCAATGGAAGCAAATTCTTCTAAAATATCTTTTTTAAGATTGGTAGTTACCTCTTCGATAAATTCATTGGCATGTCTTACCGAAACAATTGCGAAAGCCTCTCTGGGAACTGCATTTCTCAAGCCTCCGCCGTCAATAGAAATCAGCTGAATGTTTTGATTGGCTAAACCTTTATATAAAATTCTACTCAGGATCACGTTAGAATTTCCAAAACCTTTATGAATGTCCATTCCGGAATGCCCACCTTGTAAACCTTTCACTTCGATTCTTACGATTTGGCCTTTTGCAACTTCTGTATTATATGACTGATTTATCGTAACATCGATTCCGCCAGCGCAGCCGATGTCGATTTCATCATCTTCTTCGGTATCTAAATTTAACAGAATTTCACCCTTTAGCTGGCCGGGCTTTAAACCTAAAGCTCCTGTCATTCCTGTTTCTTCGTCAATCGTAAATAAAGCTTCCAATTCAGGATGCGGAATGTCTGAACTTTCCAGAACCGACATGATTGTCGCAACTCCCAAGCCATTGTCTGCGCCCAAAGTAGTGCCTTTTGCCTTTACCCAGTCGCCTTCGATTTCCATTTTGATTCCTTCTGTTTCAAAATCAAAATTTACATCATTATTTTTCTGGCAAACCATGTCGAGATGAGATTGCAGCACGATAGATTTTCGGTCTTCCATTCCTGCGGTGGCAGGTTTTTTAATAATTACATTTCCTACTTCATCCATCGAAGTTTCCAGACCTAAATTTTCACCAAATTCTTTGATAAAAGCAATTACTTTTCCTTCCTTTTTTGATGGTCTCGGAACCGCATTCAATTTGGAAAAATTCTTCCAGATAACTTGCGGTTCTATATTTGATAGTTCCATAAAATTTATTTTTCTCAAAATTACAAAATTAAAAATGCTCCTGAAATTCAGAAGCATTATTTTTAAAAGCAGGAAGCCGGTTTAGCATCCACATTCTCCGTAAATCGGCGTTGTTACAACTGTGCCGTCGGGTTTTTCAATGGTAAGAGTACCTTCAAATAACAGGGCTTCTTCATGCTTTATTTTTTTTCCTTTTATAGAGATTTTATAATTTTCATTCTCTATTTCTTTGGTGATTTCATCGTCAACTTCCATATCGCTTGATGAGATCAGATTCATAGCCAGCCTTTTTCCGTCGAGCTTCATATAGGCTGTCTTTCCTGCATCATCGGCATAAATGTATTTTTCGTTTTCAAAATCTGCTTTGTTTTTCGCAAAATAGCAAGAGCATTCTTTGATCTCTTTTGGAAAAGGAAATACATCAACTAAGATTTTTCCTGAAGCCGAATCTGTTTTTACCGAATCCTGAACAATCGTAAGTGAATCCTGAGATGCGGGATCTGTAACGGTTTCTTTTTCCTTTTTACAGGCAATTAATAAAAACGCTGAAAAGAAAATGATAAAATATTTCATTTGTTTATTTTTTTTATTATCCTCTTGCTCTTTCCAGAAGAACCATCATCAACAATGATAAAACTACTAAACTTTCGTCTTCATCGTCAATATCGATCAGCCTGTCCAGCTGGAATCTTCTTCCAAACATTGAAGGCATTTTTTTTAGCTTAAAATATTCTTTTCCGTCTATTCCTTTTACGGTGTAAGAAGGGTTTAGGAAATATCCGGTAAACAATCCGATGATCGGGATCTCTCCAACCATGTTATCGAAAAACTTTACCCAGGCATTGTCTTCTGAGATCGTAAATTTAGCCTTATCAGATTCATCTAAAACATCATAAGTGGATTTCCAGATCGAGCGCATCCCTTTTCGGGCCAATCTTCCGAAGTTTTTTGTGTTGATGGCATCCTTTATAGAATAAGAAGCGTTAAAATCTATCCATTGATTGGCCTGAATTCTGAAAAGCTCCTTTGTTTTGCTTTCATCGTTGAAAACGACAACATCTTCTTTCAGCTTAAACATTTTCTGGCGCACATACGCCACATAGTTTCCGTGCTTATCGGTAATATTGAAATCGCTGGCAAGAGTTGTGATTTTAAATTTGAAATCCAGCGGATAATTGAGGTTATTAAGTACCATTTAGTTTACTTTTTTCATATATTCATCAAAGATAAATGTTTTGTGAGGATTTAAGAATTAAAATTGTTAATTATAAAGGTCAAAAATTTAGTTGTTTAGCTATAATTATTAAACTTTAAATCAAACAATCAACGATTGACTGACAATTAAAATTCTCAACTTTAATTCTTATTTTTGCATTTATGGATTATCCAAGTAAAGTATTGGCAAAAGCGGTTGAGGAAATATCGGGCCTTCCGGGGATTGGCAGAAAGACAGCGCTGCGATTGGCTCTTCATTTGCTAAAACAGCCCGGCTCGAGAGCGACGGGCTTGGGAAATTCTATTATCAATCTTGTGAATGAAATCAAATACTGTAAAGAATGTCATAATTTTTCAGATTTTGATATTTGTGAGATCTGCAGCAATGATAAAAGAAGTGATGAGCTGATCTGCATCGTTGAAGATGTGCGTGATGTGATTGCCATCGAAAATACCGGGAAATATAAAGGAAAATACCTTATTTTAGGTGGAAAGATTTCTCCGATGGAAGGAGTAGGACCTCATCAGCTGAACATTCCAAGTATCGAAAAAAAACTGCAGGAAGGTAAAGCCAAAGAATTTATTTTTGCACTGAGCGCTACAATGGAAGGCGATACGACAGCATATTATATTTATAAAAAGTTTAAAAGTTCCGGGATCAATTTTTCGAGTATAGCACGAGGAATTTCGGTAGGAGATGAGCTGGAATATGCTGATGAGATCTCTTTGGGAAGATCAATCATCAACAGGCTTCCATACAACGAAAAGGACTAAAATGAAAAGGAAGCTTTCAATAATCATCGTCAATTATAATGTAACGCAACTGCTGAGAAATTGCCTGTTGTCGATTAAGCGGTGTGTGACTGATATTGATTATGAAGTGATTGTGATTGATAACAACTCAACAGACAGCTCGTGGGGCGATCTCATTCCTGAATTTCCAAAAGTAAATTTTATAATTTCTAAAAAGAACGAAGGTTTTGCCAAAGCAAACAATAAAGCCATTGAAACCGCAAACGGAGACTATCTTTTAATTTTAAATCCCGATACGGAATTGGAAGGGTTTTATATGAAGGATATTTTAGACTTTGCAGATTCCAAGAGCAATTTCGGTTGTCTTGGTATAAGAATGCATGACGCCGAAGGGAATTTTTTACCTGAAAGCAAACGTTCGGTTCCGGATATGTTTAATTCTTTTGAAAAGCTGTTTACCAATTTTAAAAAGAAAGATTCAAAATCTTATTACAGAAACGATATCGGCGAATTTGAAGTTGCAGAAACAGAAGTGATTACTGGTGCTTTTTTTCTTGTAAAAAAAGAGGTTTATCAAAAGGTTGGCGGTTTGGATGAAGCTTATTTTATGTATGGTGAAGATATTGATTTGTGCTATACGTTACTGAAAAACGGCTATCAGAACTATTATTATGGCAAAGCTTCGATTCTGCATCACAAAGGCGAAAGTACCGTAAAAGATGAGCTTTATCTCGAAAGATTCTACGGAGCCATGCACATCTTTATCGATAAATATTATAAAAGCAACAAGCCTCTGCAATATTCATTTTTAAAAGCTGGACTAAGGCTCAGACATCATATAGAACGGATCAAATTAAAATAAAAAAGCAACTCAATCGAGTTGCTTTTATTTATCTTAAATAATTATTTTATTATTTGGAAGCAGGTACAGATACCGGAGCCGATTGAGAAGCTGGTGCATTCTGAGTAGGTGCTTCTGTTTTTACAGGAACTGGCTGTACAGGTGCTGATTTTGTAGGTTTACCGGTTACCACAACGCTTATCATAATAAGAATGATGATTACCGCGCCCAAAGACCAGGTTGCTTTTTCCATAAAGTCGTTGGTTCTCTGTACTCCAAACTGTGCAGAAGATGCACCTCCAAATGTACTTGAAAGGCCTCCACCTTTTGGGTTTTGAGCCATAACAACGATTACCAATAAAACGCTGGCAATCATAATAAGAACCATCAATAGTGTAAATATAGTATCCATTAATTTGATATCTTTTAGAATGGGCAAATTTAATCTTTTTTTATCGAATGGCAAAAAAAGATGTTAGCAAATGTTGATAAAATAAAAAGCGGCAACATAGTCACCGCTTTTATAATATTTAAATTATTCTTATTTGAAATCAGAATCTTTTGCCTGATTCACCTGATAAGATTTTACTTTCATGGTCATATCCATTCCCATTTGGGTTACAGAGATCGTGTAAGGCATTTTTACGCCTGCGACTTCTTTGTAATCAGAAAAAGTAGTTGGAATGGTCACTTCTTTCCCCTGAACTTTTGTAGTTTCAGTTTCCCCGGTTTTAAGACCTGTTTTTACGCTGTAATAATAAGTTTTATTATCAGTTTTTACAACATAAGAATCTTCACCGTTTACCTTTTCAATTCCTGCCAATTTGTAATCTCCGGATTTTTTGAAACCTAATTCTTCAAAAAGTTCAGTGTTTTTCAAGTTATCAGCAATTTCTTCTTTGGTCATGACTACTTTGTTCCCCATTTGCTCAGAATAACCTGACTTTCCGTCAAAAACCTGTTTTTGCACAGTTTGGCCCATTGCAGATACTGTTGTGATCTCTTTTCCACCTTGAGCTTTAACTATTTTAAAATCAATGTTTTGACCCTGCATCGAAATAGTAGCTTCGCTTGTGATAGAATTTATTTTCTGCACAGCAGATAAACCTCCAATTGCATTGATATATTTGTCTGCAATTGAAGCAACGGTAACACTTGCATCAACCTTCTGTGCAGTTGGTTTTGCAACAGGGTTTGCATTGCTGTCATAATACTTTACAGGATAACCCAATTTTTCTAAACCTTCAGAGATTTCAGATGCTTTACCTGCAATGAAAATTCTGCTTTGATTTGGATAAACAGTAGCTTTCACAGCGTTTGAAACATCTGCAGCAGTTACTTTATCAATAGATTTTAAATAATTAGTATAAAAATCTGCAGGAAGATCCTGAACTTTTTGGTTAACAGCAAATCTTGCAATCGTTGCAGGCTGTTCCAAAGCTAAGATAAAGCTTCCTTTTAATTTTGCTTTAGCATTTGCCAATTCGTCTGGTTTTACTGAAGAGATAGCATTGATCTCGTTCATGAATTCTTTTACAGCCTTATCGGTAACTTCATTTCTTACGCTTGCTTCAGCAGAGAATTCTGGAGAAAATTTGCTTGCGGTCATGCTTGAATAGGCACCGTATGTAAATCCGTTTTTCTCTCGAAGATTCATGAAAAGTCTTGCTTCACCACCACCTCCTAAGATGTAGTTTGCAATTGTAGCAGGGAAATAATTAGGGTCTTTCATTTGCAGCGTATTGATGTTTCCTACAGAAACTACAGATTGTACCGCAGAAGGCACGTCTACTACATTGATCTCGGTTTTGGCTACGTTAGAAGCCGGCTGTAAAGGTGCGAAAGTAGTGTTGGCTTTTTTCCAGTTGCTGAATGCCTTTTCAACCATCGGCTTTATTTTTTCATACTTTACATCGCCTACAATTACAAGATAAGCATTATCCGGAGCGTAATATTTTTTGTAAATATTCTGTACGTCGGCTAGCTGAATTTTGTTAATTGATTCTACAGTTTCAAATTCCCCTCTTGCTGTATTTTTTCCGTACGTTAATGCTCTTGAAACTTTCGAAGCAATAGAAGAAGTATTTTTTTCGTCAGCTTTTAAGCCTTCGATTGCTCTTTCTTTTGATTTTTGAACTTCATCAGCAGAAAATTTAGGGTTGATGATTGCATCAGACATTAATCCCAAAACTTCCGGGAAATATTTTGAAAGTGAATTCGAAGAAGCTCCCGATGAAGAAAATCCGATGTTTGCGCCTAAGAAGTCTACTTTTTTGTTGAATTCGTCTTTGCTTAAAGTTGTCGTTCCGTTACCCAGCTGATCCGCCATGATTTGGCTTACTCCTACAACTTCACCTTCGTAATAAGGAGGTCTGTCCATAGAAAGGCTCATGTTTACTCTTGGCAGTTTGTTGTTTTCAACCACCATTACGGTTAAGCCATTTTTAAGCTGGAAAGTTTTTGGTTTTGCAATATTGATTTCAGGAGTTGGTCCCGGCTTCGGCATTGCATTAAGATCTATTTTTTGGGCAGAAAGCATTCCTGTGAATAAAAATGCTACCGCTATATATGTTAATTGCTTTTTCATTTGTAAAATTTAATTTTTAATAATCCTTATTTAATTGTTGATATTTATAAGATTTAAAACTATTAATAAGGTTTAAATCTAATATCTTGAATCTATTTTAAAAGATTACTTTTTTTCAGGAACGTAATTAATGATTACTCTTTGGTTAGGATTAAGATACTTTTTAGCAGCATTTTGAAGATCTTCTCTTGTGATTGATCTGTAAATGTCTATTTCTTTATTGATTAAGTTGGTATCTCCCATCAATACATGGTTTGTTGCCAAAGAAGCAGCAATCCCCTGAATACTTGAATTCTGATTTACAAACTGATTTTCATATTGGTTCTGAAGCTTTTGGTAATCTTCCTTAGAAATCAATGTAGTCTGAAGTTTTTTGATTTCAGCATCGATATCTGCCTGTAAAGTAGCTTTCGATGTAGTTCCCATCGGAATTGCGAAGAATGCAAAAATACCGTAATCTTCAAGACCTTGGTTGAAAGCAGCTACTTGAAGCGCCTTTTTCTCCTGATCTACCAATTTTCTATATAAAACTGAAGATTTTCCGCTACTTAAATAAGAGGAAAGCATATCTAAAGCATACGCATCTTTTTCTTTGTTACCTGGTGTTCTGTATGCAAAAATATAAGCAGGAAGCTGAATGTTTGGATCTGTCGCCGTTACTTCTTTTTCCTGAGTAATTGGAGCATCTTTCGGGAAGTTTTTAGGATAAGTGGTTCCTTTAGGAATACCTCCGTAATATTCTTTGATCCATTTTTTAGTTTGTTCAGGGTTGATGTCTCCCGCCACGACTAAAGTTGCATTGTTCGGAACATAATATTTTTTATAAAACGCTTTAAATTCATCTAATTTTGCTGAATTCAAATCTTCCATAGACCCGATTGGTGACCAATGATACGGATGGTTGGTAAAAAGATTCTTTAAAATAGCTGTAAAAAGATTTCCATAAGGTTTGTTGTCTAAATTTTGTCTTTTCTCCTCTTTTACAACTTCTCTTTGCGTATCTACACCAATTTGGTTGATTTGTGCATGACGCATTCTTTCAGCTTCCATCCAAAGTCCTAGTTGCTCGTTGTTTGAAGGGAAAGTTTCGTAATAATATGTTCTGTCATTACTTGTATTGGCATTGTTTTGTCCACCATTTGAAGATACAATTTTAAACCATTCGCCTCTTTTAATATTTGGAGTTCCTTCAAATAAAAGATGCTCAAAAAAATGGGCAAAACCCGTTCTACCTTTTACCTCATCTTTAGAACCAACATGATACATTACACCTGTGGTAACCACCGGTGCGGTATTGTCCTGATGAAGAATTACATGCAGGCCATTTGGCAAAGTGTACTCTTCGAATTTGATTTGTTGTGCATTTAGCATTACTCCAAAAAAAGCAGCTGCTACAGCACTAAGAAGTCGTTTTTTCATAAATAGAAATTGTTTTATCAATTAGTACTAAATTTACTGTATTTGTTACAAATAAAAAATCTACATATTCAAATGTAGATTTTAAATTTAAAATATAAATGTTCTAAATCAACATTGTTCAGCTATCATATACTGACCGCCGCCAATTGGTGAACTTACGGCGCATCCCATCCCAGCTCCTCCGCTCATTGGTGCGCAGCTATCGCAATGATGCATAGATATAACCTGACCAGATGCACAAGTCATTCCGCAAACATTGTCCCCTGTTCCTCCAGTTAATTTTTTAAGTTCGTTTCTAGAAAGTTTTTTTAAATTTTTCATTTTAATAAGAATTTTAATGATGTGTTTTGTAATGTTACGAAAAATATTTCAACTATAAATATGAATATTGTGTTTTTTTTAATAAATATGAAAATTTAAGAATCCCTGAATCGAACTATCAAACGGCAATCCTTGACCGTTGGACAGGCGAAGGAATATACGGTTACTGATTAGAACTTTACATTTTCTTCTGAAATTATAAAAAGTAAAGGGGTCTGATTTTTGCTACAGACACCCAGAAGTAAAAATTGAAATAAAATGCCTAGTTCGACAAAAGTTTTAGTGGTGGATGACAGCCCCGCAATCGTTGATTCTATTGAGATGATGCTTGATTTTGAAGGATTTCAGATTGGAAAATTTTATAAAGGTTCAGATATGCTGAAAACATTGGATAGCCAATCCAAACCCAATGTTATTTTGATGGATATGTGGCTTTCCGGGGAAGACGGAAGAGATATTTGTAAAGTCATCAAGTCAGACGAAAACCTGCGGGATATTCCTGTTTTAATAATGTCTGCAAGCAGAGGATTGGAACAGTCGGCTTTAGATGCCGGTGCAGACGCTTTTATCGCAAAACCGTTTGATTTGGGGGATATGGTAGACAGAATAAAGCATTATGCAAAATAACAACACATCTTTATAAATATAGAACAGCAAAATAATAATTTGCTGTTTTTTTATTTTAAACCTTAAATCCTTGATTGTTAAAAATTTGAATTCTCCTTATAATACACTAATTTTGTGTTCCCAAATTTTTTTGCTGTATGGATTATCTGAAAGGACTCAATGAATCACAATATGAAGCCGTTACCACTTTACAAGGACCTTTGATGGTGCTTGCCGGAGCAGGTTCCGGAAAAACACGTGTGCTTACGATGCGTATCGCTCATTTGATTACCAATGGAGTAGATCCTTTCAATATTTTGGCGTTGACCTTTACCAATAAGGCGGCAAAAGAAATGAAAGAACGTATCGCAAAAGTTGTCGGACAAAGCAATGCGAGAAGCCTTTGGATGGGAACTTTTCACTCTGTTTTTGCAAGGATTTTGAGAAGTGAGGCGCATTATTTGGGTTATCCTTCCAATTTTACGATTTACGATCAGCAGGACGCGCTCAATGTTATCAAAAAGGTGCTGAAGGATATGAATATTGACGCTGATCTTTATAAACCTAAAAAAGTTCAGGCAAGAATTTCGACTTACAAGAATAATTTAATTACCGTAAAAGCATATTACAACAATCCGGAACTGATTGAAGCTGATGAAAAAGCCAATATGAAATTCATCGGGAAAATTTATCAGAAATACGTTGAACAATGCTATAAAAACGGTTCAATGGATTTTGATGATCTTTTGTTGAAAACCAATGAATTGTTGACAAGATTTCCGGAAGTTTTAGCGAAATATCAAGACAGATTCAGATATATTTTGGTGGATGAGTATCAGGATACCAATCATTCGCAATATCTGATCGTGAAAGCTTTAGCCTCAAAATTTGAAAATATCTGTGTGGTTGGAGACGATGCACAGTCGATTTATTCTTTCCGTGGAGCGAATATTTATAATATTTTAAACTTTAAAAAAGATTATCCGGATGCGATGACGGTCTCTTTGGAACAAAATTACCGCTCGACACAGAATATTGTAAACGCTGCGAATGCGGTGATTTCAAAAAACCTTCAGCAATTTAAGAAAAATGTTTTCAGTGATAATGAAGAAGGGGATAAGATCAAAATTTACCGCTCACTTTCCGATGCTGATGAAGCCAATTTTGTTGCCGGAAATATCTGGGAACTGAGAAATCGTGACCAGAGAAAATACAGCGATTTTGCTATTCTGTATCGAACAAATTCTCAGACGCGTGCTTTTGAAGATGCTTTGAGACGTAAAAATATTCCGTATAAAGTCTACGGAGGTTTGTCATTTTATCAAAGAAAAGAAGTTAAAGATCTGATCGGTTATCTGCGTCTTTTGGTGAATGAAGACGATTCTGAAGCTTTAATGCGAATCATCAATTATCCAACGCGGGGAATTGGCGATACAACGCAAAATAAGCTGATCGTTTTTGCTGATGCTCAAAATGTTTCTGTTGCTAAAGTTTTAGATAATCTTCCGATGTATGCGCCTCAATTAGCTTTTAATAATGGCGTTCTTACAAAGCTGAATGATTTTTGGTCAATGATCAAAGCGTTTAAAGTATTGCTAAAAACCGAAACCGCTTACAATGTTGCGATGGAAGTTGCCAAACGAAGTGGTTTAATCAAGTTTTTAAAAGACGATCAAACTCCGGAAGGAATTTCGCGGATAGAAAACGTACAGGAATTGATGAACTCGATGCAAGGTTTTATTGAAGAGCAGATGCAGTTGGAAGACGGAGATCCGAGCTTGCCGAATTTCCTTGAAAACATCGCACTTTCCGCTGATACACAAAGAAAAGATGATGATGAAGATATGGTTTCTTTAATGACGATTCACCTCTCAAAAGGTTTGGAATTTCCTGTTGTTCATTTGGTTGGACTCGAAGAAAATCTTTTCCCGAGCTTTATGAGTTCTGCAACGAGAGAAGATCTTGAAGAAGAAAGGCGTTTATTTTATGTTGCGCTCACAAGAGCTGAAAAACAGGTGTTTTTTTCTTATGCGGTTTCGCGTTTTCAATGGGGCAAAATTACAGATGCAGAGCCTTCGAGATTTTTAAGTGAAGTTGACGAGCAATATATAGAATTTTTGAATCCGGCTATAGAAAGCAGATTTGTAAATCATTCCGGGATTACTTCAAATATTTTTGATGAATATCCAACAGAGCCGAGAAGTTTCAAAAAAGTAGAAAAGAAAACGATCGAACGTACCGAAAAAGATAAGCCAATCGCCGAACCAAGAAAGCTAAAACCGGTAAGCACCGCAAAGATCATCAATCCGAGCGGAGCCTCTTCACAAGATATTGAAGTGGGCGACAAAGTAAGACATGACCGTTTTGGTATTGGTGAAGTTAAATTTTTAGACGGAACAGATCCTCAGAATATCAAAGCAAAAGTGATTTTTATGCACGAAGGCGAAAAGAATCTGATCTTAAAATATGCTAAACTAACGAAGATTTAATTTTCATTGCGAAGCAATCTCGAAACAAACGTCTCATAAATTTCAAGATCAATTTTAAAAATCTATGAAAAAATTTCTTTTTACAATATGTCTGTTTCTGTTTTCGTTTCCTTTATTTTCTCAGGAATACAAGACGCTAAGCAACATTCATTATTACGATGAAAAGATCAATAAATCGGATGCATATATTAATGAAAGATGTGTTTTGGATATTTATGTTCCCGAAAATATAAAGAATTTTTCAACGGTTATTTGGTTTCACGGCGGCGGAATCACCGGCGGACATAAAGATATTCCCGAAGAATTAAAAAATAAAGGAATTGCCATTGTTGGCGTTAATTACAGGTTGTCTCCAAAAGTAAATGCTCCGAAATATATTGAAGATGCCGCTGCGGCAACAGCTTGGGTTTTCAGGAATATTAAAAAATATGGAGGAAGCGAAGATTTGATCTTTATTACAGGCCATTCGGCGGGTGGTTATCTTGCTGCAATGGTTGGTTTGGATCAATCGTATTTAAATAAATATCAGATAAACGCAAATCAATTGGCAGGAATTATTCCTTTTAGCGGACAAATGATCAGCCATTTTACGACAAGAAAAGAAAAAGGAATTGATGAGCTTGATGCAAGAATTGACGAAATGGCGCCACTTCATTTTATCCGGGCCGATGCTCCGCCGCTACTTTTAATTACAGGTGACCGCGAAAAGGAATTGCTCGGAAGATACGAAGAAAACGCATATATGTGGCGAATGATGAAGCTGAAAGGCCACAAAGAAACAGTACTTTACGAACTTGACGGTTTCGATCATGGCGCAATGGCACATCCCGCATTTCCATTACTTTTAAACGAAATTAAAAGGGTTGAAAAACTGAAGAAAAGCAACAAATAATTTTTTTTTAACTGAATATTAATTTTATTTTTTCTGCGAAACGACAAAAGCAACCATTGCTTTATTAAGTTCATTCTGATAAGCTTCGTCGGTATTTTTAAATCCGTGGTTTCCTTTTTTTACAATAATCAAAGAATGCTGCGTATTTGTTTTTCTCAGCATTTTCTTTAACCTTTTTGAGTGTCTTATTGGTGTTACTTTGTCTTTATTTCCATGAAGAATTAAAGTAGGAACCGTGTTTTGAGTATAATTCAATGGAGAGATTGTTTTGCAGAATTCTACAATTTGCTTTTTATCGGTTTCGGCATTCATGCCTGTAATTCCCATGATGAGCTTATTTCTTAAGGTTATAATTTTTTTTGAAATCAAACCGACAAGAAAAAGCAACGGTTTTGGAGCTCGGGTGTGCAATAATCTGTTCATATCCGAAGGCCCGAAGTTATCGATTACATAATTTACTTTTGCTGAATATTTTGAAAGTTCCGGGTCTCCGATAAATTCGTGATCTTGTGTATAAGCCGTCAATAAAGAAAGATGGGCTCCTGCCGAAACTCCCCACATTCCTATATTTTCAGCATCAAGATTGTATTTTCCAGCATTTTTACGAACCCAGCGTACAGCGTCTTTAGTATCTTTTATAGGTTCCGGAAAATGAATTTGCTGATTAACCAAACGATAATTGATACTTATAACTGCATAATTTTCTTTAACAAGTTTTAGAATTGTACTTTCTACATAATTGTCCGGTTCAATTATTTTGTCGCCTTCCACCCAAGCGCCGCCATGAAGATATAAAACAACAGGTATTTTTTTATCAGATATATTTTTAGGCCTGTAAATATCCAGAAGTACAGGATTTCCATCATCACCGTTTTTGTATGCGATATTCTCTGAAACGTCGGTTTCTTGCTCAAGTAAAATACTTCTAGGCTTTTGTCCGGAAATTATTGATACAAAAAATAGAATAAAAAACAGGCCGAGGAAAAACCTGCGGATCACGGTAATGCTTGATTTCATATAGAATATTTAATGAGGTTGGTTATTTTACTAACTCCTCAAAAAGTTTACCAAAAGTAGTATTCAGATCTTTAGATTTTCCGGGATGAGGTTTTGAAGTTTGCACAACAGAGCTTCTCACCGCGGTCAGCCAGCGAAAACGTTCAGGAATTTCGAGCTGAGCGATTGGTCCGCCATTTTTTTCGCCATTGGCAATTTTTTGAAAGCTTTGCAGGTTTTGAAGGATATCTTCATAATCGAGTTCACTGCGCATCAGCCTGAATTTATCTGGACATAAATAAAATTCTACACGAATAAATTTTTCTTTTTTTGAAAACATAATGAGCCCAATATTGAAAAACTCTTCTCTTTCAACCTTCGGTACCAAGCGTATTACCGCGTATTCGTATATTTTATCCTCTTGCATTTTTGGCTTCGTTTACAAAGATTTGAGAATTTTCTAATCGTGTTTTCAAAAACTGAAAATACACTTCACGAATTTCATCCGGCGATTCTTCAGCATCATTCCAATGCAGCCAGTCTTGAGGAATTAAATTAACAATTTCCCTGAAAATAACATCATTTAAAACCTCTTTTGCAAACAGATCGGCTTCATCCAGTTTTGTCGCTTGTGGAAGTAAAACATGGTCTTTTACATATTTAAAAGGCGTTTTTGCTGCCGTATCAAAATTTTGCCATGAATGATGAAAATAAAATGAAGCACCATTATCAATCACCCACAATTCTTTATGCCACATCAAAAGGTTGGTATTCTTGAAAGTACGGTCGATATTGGTAATAAATGCATCCAGCCAGACGATTTTTGAAGCCAGAAGCGGATCAATTTTTACACTTGGATCATAAGCAATGGATTCTGAAAGATAATGCAAACCTAAATTTAAGCCTTCCGAAAGTTTCAATAAATCCTGAATTTCTTCATCAGCTTCAGTTCTTCCAAAATCGACATCCAAATTTGCGAAAACCAATTCCGGAATTTTCAAGCCTAAAGCTTCAGTGATTTTTCCGCCCAAAAGTTCTGAAATCAGCATTTTAACGCCATGACCTGCGCCACGGAATTTTAAAACATACTTAAAATCATCATCAGCTTCTGCCAAAGCCGGAAGAGAGCCTCCTTCCCGAAGCGGCAGAATGTAACGCATCACGGTAACCGTTCTTAAATCCAACATAAAGCAAAAATAAGATTTTACTTTGTGTTTAGTTCTATTTTTAATATTTTTAAATGAAATTATAGTTGTTGGTAAAACGCAAAGGCGCAAAGAAATAATTTTTATATGAATTTTTTTAAGACGCAAGGATTTTATCTTCGATAAAATTGATTGAGCTTAATTTACTAATCGAATCTTAAAAATTAAAATTTCTGATTTTTTTTGCGCCTTTGCGATTAATCAACAACTGAAAAAATAAAATATGAATATCATCAAAAAACAAAATATCATCATTTCAAACCCTGAAACCAGAGATTTTCTTGCAGATGCATTTTATCCGGAAACAAATGAAAAACTTCCATTAATAATTTTTGTTCATGGTTACAAAGGTTATAAAGACTGGGGCGCGTGGAATTTGATGGCAGAAAAGTTTGCCGAAGCAGGCTTTTTCTTTGTTAAATTTAATTTTTCTCACAATGGAACAACGGTTGGAGATCCTCATCAATTTGATGATCTTGAAGCTTTCGGAAATAATAATTATTCTAGAGAACTTTCGGATTTGGGAACAGTAATCGAATATTTTATCAAAGATCCTAAAGTTGATGATCAGAAAATTGTTTTGATCGGACACAGCCGAGGCGGTGGGATTTCTATTATCAAAACGTTTGAGGATGAAAGGATTAACGGATTGATTACTTTGGCAAGCGTTGATACTTTAGACCGTTTTCCAAAAGAGCAAATTGAAAACTGGAAAGAAAAAGGCGTTTATTACATTTTAAATGCAAGAACAAAACAGGAAATGCCTCATTATTATCAGTTTTATGAAGATTTTGAACAGAATGCGCTTAGTTTTGATGTAGAAAGAGCCGCGGAAATGGCAAAAGCACACTTCTTAATTATTCACGGTACAAATGATGAAAGCGTAAGCTTGAAAAGTGCTGAACATCTTCATATTCTTAACCCGATTTCTGAGCTTTTTCTGATTGAAAATGCCAATCATACATTTGGTGCAAAAGAGCCTTGGGAAGAAAAGAAATTACCAAAAGACCTGAATGTTGCAGTTGAAAAATGTGTTGATTTTATTAAAGATAAATTGTAAAGGTAAAAAAGAGCGAAAATTTCGCTCCTTTTAGTT
>NZ_JCAXEH010000005.1:0-137500 GCF_059758895.1 Chryseobacterium sp. GQ58
CCAAGAATTCTGCTCGGAATAAAAAAGCGAGTAGTGAAAGCGGGTGTAAGCTCCTGAAATTAATTTTAGAATTTATTGTATTGCTAAAGCGCACTTATTGTAAAAACCATTCTACTTTGGTATGTAGCTGCAGGAATTGTAACAGATACACCACTTAGCCGTAGCTGAATAGGAATATTGCTGTATGAAGCTATTGCCACGACAGCATTAATTCTAAACAACTCTATATCTGTTTGTGTGACGGTTTGATAATTTGTTCCTCCTGTTATTGTACAAAGTAAACATAGTGTTGTTCCGATGCCTGTTCTTCGGGCAGATAATAAAAGAGAACTATGCCATGTCGGATTGGGCTCAAAACGTACTGAAATCTTCCCACTGCTTAACAATAACGGAACACTTGCTCCTAAAAGAATTTGATTTGCAGCACTTTCATAAGCACCGGTGTAGTTACTTCCTGCTTCAGTTATTGAAGGGATATTGACTGCCCAATTTGTGCCGCCGACAGTTAATGTTCGTTGTGCTTTAAACAAATTAAGGCTGATCAAGATAAGAATGAAGCAGAAGAAAGGTTTTATCATCTTTATTCGGTTATGGTATAAGTAATTACTACAGGAGTATTATTGCGGGCGGATAAATTTGTATAGTTATTTGGAGCTAAAGTAATGGTTATACGATGACCATTATTTGCGCCATTACCAGTAAAGGCGCCACCAATTCCTGTTAAAATTGTTGTTGGAGTAGATGTGAGTGTGATCTGTCCTGTAGAAGTTCCTTGGGTTCCGCCACCTGAGCCTGATGCATTTGCTGCCTGCAATTTTATATCAACGCCGGGAATAGTTTGATTGACGGATGCAACGATTCTTCTGTTGAGACCTCCGGGAGCAATTGCAGATGTGTAATTGATCCATTTAGAAGTATTTACAACAGGGCTAATTATTGATCTGCCTGCGTCTGAAGAAGCGGTAAAGCTAAAATTAATATTTCCGGTGGGTTCTACATCCAGCAAAGTTACTATAGGAAGAGTTACAGAAACATTTCTGTTTCCGGTAGTTTGTGACAATGCTCTATCTGATAAAACAATAGATAATAGACAATAAAAAAATCTCATTATTGTTTTTTTAATTCATTATAACTTACTTTTATGGCTTCCTGCTGATATTTTATTTCCGTCTGTTGCTTAGTTACATTTATAATTAAGTCTTTAGTTTCAGATGGTTTTAAAGTAAACTTAAAATGATCCATTGAGATTTTAAAACGTTTATCTAAGCGGTTTCTGTATATTTTAAAATTCCACTCGCCGGGCCTCAAATAAGTAAAATCAAATTTTTCACCAATATTACAAATTTTACGGTAAGTTTGCTTTCCGTCGGAAGCTTCTAAAATAAGACTTTCTTTTTTCTTTTTTTCTTTTTTAGAATGAACAGCAAAAGCTATATTGCTGTTTTCTGCTTTTTCTGTAAAAAATATCTGGCCCTGAATTTTTGCTGCTTCGGTTATACCAAAATTAAAAATATTGTCTTTATCAGTAAGGTTCAAACTGGCTGGAAAAGGAATATTCGGGATATCGCTAATTTCTATAGATGATCTGTCAATTTCCAGAAAATAATCGCCGGGAACTACATTTTTAAAAATAAAATTACCGTTTTTATCCGTAACAGACAGATGATTACCAAGCATTAATCTTATTCCTTCAGTTTTTTTGACGCCATGATTGCTGATATTCCCGCTTAAAACAGTGTATTCTGCTATTTTTTTTACGGGAGCATTAAGTTGCAAAGTATAGCGCAACGAAAATATAAAATCCTTGTTGCCCAACTCGCCGCGCTGTAATGTATAACGGCCTGAAACATCAAACAGATGCCCCGGAAATAGCTGCTGGTGAAATAAAAGCTCAAAAAGATTGCGATCATTAAAATATTCTTCAGGAAGATAATTATTCTGATAAAAAATACTTAAGCTTGTTTTTTCAGAAAACCGGCTGAAAACCCGCGCTCCATAATATACTTGCTTATTATTCAGCATCTGGTATCGAGAAGTGATGGCGTAGCTTCCGTAAAGATTAAATGAGGTTTTAAATTTTTCGAAACTTAAATTGGCTGTATAAAAGTTGGAATTTCCTCTAAATCCTGTCAGATAATTATCCGTTCGGCCAAATTGACTTTCAATATTAAGCTGAAAAACTCCGAATTGCTGTTCAAGGCTTATTTTAAAATAACGTTCAAAATAATCAAATTGTCTTGGTTCGAGACGATCTTCATACTTCTGAAATCCGCTGTGAAACATGATATTACCACTTTTTATATACCTGTAATTAACTCCATATTGTAGAAATTTCCTGTATGGCGCAGCCAAAAATAGGGTATCCCGCTGGAAATTGCGTGCATCCTGAATATAATTAGCAAAAAGATTAATTTTTTTTGATATTTTATATTGAAGATTACCATTAAAGTTATCTGTATTTGTAAAATAACCTGCAAACTGCGGACTTGCTCTTGTATACATAACATTCCCGTTAAACTTTTTAAAGCTCCCGGTTGCCTGAATCATGTAAGCTTTTCCTTCTGTTTTGTCAGTTTTACTGTAAGATATCTCTCCTAAAACATCAATATTATTATTAATTTTAAATTTTCCAGTCACATAAGGTAAGTGTGCATCAGAATCCAGTTTTATATTATTAAAACTAAAACTGATTTCATCAGGTCTCGGTATTTTATAAAGATATCCGGCTGTAATTTCAGATTCTTTATTTAATTGGTATTTAGAATAAACATTAAATTCATCTTTAATATCCCGGAAAAACCTGGGATGATTATAAAAGCCACCAACGCTTATTTTCCCAAAATTGTAGCTTAATTCTGCTCCTCGGCCGTACCTTGCAAACTCTGTAAGATAGGAAGATGAATAAGTTTTATCACCCAGATGCAAAAAAAAGTTCTTGGTTTTATAATTGATGAAATACTCTTCATATTGCGTAAATGAATTGAACTCAACAGGATTTGAAGTTACAGCCCGAAATTCCAGCAAGCCTCTGTTATCCTTGTTTAAGCTGCCTTTACCGTAAATTTCGCCTTGAAAACCATCATCATAATTTCCGCGATTTCGCATTCCGATGAAAGATAATGATGCGGAAATCGGCAAACGATGATAAATATCGTCTTCAATCGGCTTTATAGAGATTATTTTTATACTTGTGTATGCTGTTTGGGCTTCTTTTAAATTATCGGCAGAGTAAACCGAAAGATTAAGATTTATATATTCGTTTTTACCTAAATCGGGATTCGTGTTTTTTGTGACTGTGACGATTTCCGTCTCGCCTGGAGGTAAATTTATTGACGATCCAATATCAATACCTGCATTTTTACTTTCCAATATAAGATTTTCTGAAATGTTGCCGCTATTTTTCAGAAGGAAAGTTGCTTTGATGGTTTCGCCTGCTTTTATAAATTCCGGTGATTCCAAACTGCTTACAGAAATTTTACGGTTTCCGGATATTATAATTTCTTTTGTTTTCGAAAGTTGCGTTTGTCCGTTTTTATCAATTCCTTTTAAGGATAATGTATAATTTCCTTGTGGAGTTTCTGTTGCAATTTTTAGAGTAACCAAATAAGTCTTTATTTCATTTGGTGCAAGAATGATTTCGTTATCACCTAAAAGTGGTTTGATATAAAGGCTTGTGGTGTTTATGGTAATATCAAATGTTTTGCTTTCTAAACTTGTATTTTCTATTCTGAAAGCAACAGAAGTGGTAGTTCCCGGCAGCAAACTATCTTTTTTTATATCAAATTTTTCGGATTGGTTTTGAGAAAAAAAAAGTATTGGGAAAAATAGGGTTATATATAATACCCAGCTTTTAATCATTCTTTACTTCTAGTTCCAGATTGATAGCAAATGCATTTTCATCTTCATCGGTAGCGATGATAACAGAATTGTATTTGCCAGGCGGTATTTTGCTGATGTCAATATGAAAAGATTTGGATGTTTGTGGCAATAAGCCCATTGCCTGACTTGAAAAATTGCCAATTTTCTCACCATTTTTTTGATGATAAATTTCTATGGTTGCCGTTGGTTTGCAATATAAGTTGCCGTTATTGGCTATTGCAATCTTCAGAGTTTTTTTATCATCTTCTTTATCAACTTTTACAGATTCAAACTTCAGCTCAGGTTTTGCTTTCTCAGAATCATAATCTGTAATAACCTGAATAGCATATCGAACGATGGATGTGATATTTACACCTTCTTTATGATCATTGGGTTTTATATCTTCAACAGGTTCTATGATAATTACGCTCCAATAACTCCCTTCTTTGCTGATATTATCGGGTACTGTAATTTCATAATGAATTTCTGCTTTTTCTTTTGCCTTTAAAGTAATAAGGTTGGTATTGAGCTTTATCCAACCGGTGTTGGTTTTTTCTTGAGTATTCGGGCTGGTGTATGAAATCGTTCCGTCTGCTTTATAACTGAAGTCCTGCAAAAAAATCTTAATGTTTTGAGGTTGATTATCAGTGTTTTCTAAAGCTATTTTACCTTTATATTGATGTCCATTTTCAACTTTATAGTTATGCGTAAGCCCATTTAGAACAACGATGCCTGCGTGTAGAAAGTTAAACTGAAAAAGAAGAACAGTAAAAAAAAGGATACGGCTTATCATTTGTTTTGTATTAAATTAACAATAGGAAGCAAGAAGAAAAATGATTGTGCAATTTCTCCTTGCTTTTCTAATTTTAGTTATTAATTGTCAGAGATCGTATATGTCACCGTTGCAACAGCAGTTGCGGTAGCTTCAAGATCTGCATAAGATGCAACTGTACCAGCGCCTGGAGCGAGCTCATAAGTTAGATTGTGTCCATTATTTGCACCATCACCCGTATAAGCACTTCCGATTCCGGAAACAATAGTTTGATCTGCTGCGCTTAATGTTAATTGTGCAGCCGGAGTTCCAAGAGTACCGTCACCTAATCCTGAAGCAGCAGCGGCAGTAAGTAAAATGTCGATTCCGGGAATCAATGCATTTAATCTTACCGAGACATTTCTAGTTGCATCAGTTACAGATTTTATGGAAGAATAATTGAGCCAAAGAGTATTGTTTGTTCCACTGGCAACAATAGGAAGGCCTGCTTCGGTAGGTGCAGTAAAGCCCATTGTAATATTTTTACTTGCTGCAGGTTCTATATCAACCAATGCTACTTCAGGAATAGTAATTCCGATAGTATGATTATCCGTATTCGTATCTTGTGCGCTTAAAGTAGTTGAAACAGCAATAGCAGCTAAAGATAAAGTTAATTTAATTGTTAAATTTTTCACTATAATTTTCATTTATATTCTGCAAAGTTATAAAAATAATTAAATATATTTAATAATAAATTACTATTATGTATTTATTTTTATTTATTTTACAATTGTAGTTTAAAATAGAAACTTATTTTGCAATGATTTATTTTAAATAACTCTAATTATTTGAATAAAAAAAAAGTTCTGTAAATAAGGCTGCTATTATTATCGTCAGATTTAATTCAACTTTTTAACGTTAAAAAATTTTGGTAATAATTTTATTATTGGTGAAATAATAAACTTGTAAAAAAAGACGAGAAATTTTAGTTATTGATGTTTTTAAAATCTGCTCAGGATTCCCCAATGAATTTTAATGTCATTAAACTTAAAAGGATTTCCAAATTCATTACCGTTTGAAAGCTGGAAACTCATCAAACCGATCGGAATAAAGAAATTAAAACCGAGTCCGACGCTATAAAGCTTGGGTTTTACATTTAAAGATTTATTGTTAAGCTGTCCATATTGGCCAAAGACGTCAAAGAAAGCCTGATTTCCTATTAAATAACGATATTCTAAACTTCCATAATAATAAAAATCGGCAGCCAAAGAATTTTCATTAAAGCCCCGCAAAGAATTCCAGCCTCCAAAACGATACAATTCGTTGGCAGAAAATTCGTTTTTCGAGCTCATCATCGCTGCTTCACCTTTCAAATTAAGAAAATGATTTCCGTTGATATGATAATTGTGCTCGCCAAAAAGATAAAACTGATTTTGAATAGCATTTACATTATCCATCGTATATCTTGTCGTCAGATAATCGAATTCTGCCCGTATTTTGGTTTTATACATAAACAGATCAATCTCGGTCGGTTCGGTCATGTCATACCAAATCCCGATTCCTTTTTTGTTATAATCTTTCCCCTGAATGTATAAGCTGTCAATAATTGTGGAAGTTTCAAAAGTTCCCCGAAAACCGATTTTTTGACGATTGTTGATATGATAATAAAACGCAGGCTGCATTTTTACATTCGCAAACGTAGAATCTTGCCTGAAAATATTGATTTTCATGTTCAAACCAACATTCGATTTAAATAAATACGGAATATCAGTCTGCAAATCAAAAGTTTGTCCTTTATCAGGATTTCTTTGCCAATAAAGATTTACGGCTTCAAAACCATTAAACATATTTTTAAAATTGACATTCAGCGTTCCGTTTAAAGTAAATTTTTCTGTTTTATCGTTTCCAAAACCAATCACACCGTCAAAAGTGTTGGTTTTTTTCTTTTCCATGAAAAGATAAATCTGTGTAGAATCTTTCGTAAAAAGTGTTTGCGGTTGCCTTTCTAATGCTACAAAAGGATGATTTTGAAAATTTTTGTTGATGGCCAGAAGATTCTTATCATCATAATTTTTTCCTTTGAAATCTTTCTCAAGATTTTTAATAAAACGTTGCGGAACTCTAGTGTAGCCTTTTACCACAAAACCGTCAATCGTTCTTTTATCATTTTTATTTATTTCCAGTTCTACAATTGGAAAACCGTTTTTCTGACCTTTATATTTCGATTTGATCCTGCTAAAAGCAAATCCGTCATCAATATATTTTTTGTTGATGCTTTTCTTGGTTGAGTCTAAATTTTTAGTAAAAAAATCTCTTTCGATTTTGAGCTTATCAACAATAGAATCTGAAAGGCTGACAAAAGTTTCGTTGAAGTTTTTACCTTTATCATAAATAATTTCCGTGCTGTCGCCTTTTATTTTGACTTCTTTCAATTGAGTGAAAAAGTAATTGCTTTGCGCCAAAGAATCCAGAAATTTAACGGCTGAAGTCGAATCTTGTACCTTTTTTTTTATATTAGTTTCAGAATCGATTAGGAAATAATGTTTCTTTTGCGCTTGTAAAAAAACGCAAAATAGGATAAAAAATATGTTTAAAAATAATTTCAACGTGTCTTGAAATTTAAACCATTAAGATTTTATTAAGCAGTTAAGAATATTAAGGTGCGCTTCGCTGTAAGTGTTGTCTAATCAAAAATTTATTGATTTTTCTTAATGAAACTTAACTCTTTAAATTTTCTTAATGGTTCAAAAGATATTTAATTGTATTTAAAATTGCTTTAATAACTGAAACTAAGTCAGTTTATTATATTTTTTCATCAGATTTTCATAAGTTCCCTGCGGAAGAATCCATTTTAAAGGAACACCGATTTTCTGCCCGAATTTACCAAAATAATAATGCGCTTTCCACTTTTTTTTAATTAAAAGTCCGTCGACATATTCTGCAACTTCCAAAGGTTCAGTTCCTTCGCCAACATGGGAATTCATTAAAGTGTAAACTTTATCAAAAACGTTTTTGTAAGGTTCGGAAACTTTTGTTTTTACCCTATTTTCTGCAATATTGGTTTTAATATCTCCTAAATGAAGCGAACAAACGTCAATATTCCAAGGGTAAACTTCGTATCTCATCGCTTCGGTTACTTTATCTAAAGCAGATTTTGATGCAGAATAAACCCCACGAAAAGGTAATCCCATTTCGCTTCCTATGCTGGAAACGTTGATGATTTGTCCGAATTTATTTTCCCGCATTTTTGGTAAAACGGCACTCATCATCTGAACGGCTCCGACGAGATTCAGGTTGAATAATTTTAAAATATCTTCTTTTACAGAATCTTCCACAGAACCCACCATTCCCATTCCGGCATTGTTGATCAAAACATCGATTTTGGTTTCATCTTTTAAAACTTCAACAATTGCATTTTGCACAGCATTGTTATCCGTAATGTCTGTCGGAATAGATTTAAAGTAGTCACTTTCAGTGAATTTCCGGCTTAAACCGTAGACTTTATGACCTTTCTTCCCGAAATATTCGGCTAAAACGAAACCGATTCCTGATGAAGTTCCTGTAATAATTATAGTTTTTGAATTGTTCATTATTTAGTATTAAATAAAATAATTTTCAAATCTTCCCAAAACATCGGATAAGATTTTTCCACAACATTTTCGTCTTCAATATTTAATTCTTTAATCAGGCAAAACGGAGCAAAACTCATTGCCATTCTGTGATCCTGATACGTTTTTATTGATATGTTTTCTTCAGCTTCTTTAAAATTGATTGATTTTATGGTTGAATCTGTGATTTCAGTTTCTGTTCCCAATTTCTTCAGTTCATTATGTAAAGCTAAAAGGCGATCGGTTTCTTTTACCTTCAAAGTTCCCAACCCTGAAATTTCAAACGGAATTTTTAATGCTGAAGCAGTTACGCAAAGCGTTTGAGCAATATCCGGACAATTATTCATATCTAAAATAATCTTTTCGGGAAATTGAAAATTTGGATCAGGCTGAAGAGTTATTTTATGCTCGTCTTCTGAAAAAACAGTTTTAATTCCAAAAAAAGCATGATAAATTTCTGCAATTGCAGAATCTCCTTGAGTTGATTCTTTATAAAAACTTTTTAAATGAATCGTTTCTTTACCAATTGCGCACAACAAATAAAAATAGGATGCTGAACTCCAATCACTTTCGACTTCATAATCGGCAATCGACGAAGCATTCTCAAAAGGCTCAACTTTTATCGTATTTCCTTCAAATGTATTTTTAATTCCGAATTTGGTTAAAATATCTAAAGTCATTTCGATGTAAGATCTTGAAGTGATCTTTCCGACAAGATTGATTTCCAAGCCGTTTTCCAATTTTCCGGCAACCAATAAAAGCGAAGTGATAAACTGGCTCGAAATATTGGCAGGAACATTAACTTTAGACTGAACGATTCTTTTTCCTGTAATCTTCAAAGGTGGAAAACCTTCATTTCCTAAATACTCAATTTCAGCTCCCAAATCCTGTAAAGCCGTTACCAAGTTTTTAATTGGCCTTTCTTTCATCCTTCCCGAACCGGTGAGAATCGTGGTTTTTCCTTCTTGAATGGAATAATAAGAAGTCAGAAAACGCATCGCCGTTCCCGCATGATGAATATCCACGATTTCAGAATCTTCAGACAACGCTATTTTCAGTAATTGCGTATCCTGAGAGTTGGATAAGTTGTTGATTTTTATGTTTGAAAATAAACTTTCCAAAATCAACAAACGATTCGAAATACTTTTCGAACCGCTGATTTGAATTGTTTTATTTCCTGTTAATTTTGATTTTTCTAGCTTCATTATTTTTAAGTTGGAAGCGGGAAGTTGGAGGATGGAAGTTTGTTGAGCCTTACTTCAAGCTTCCCTCTTCCGACTTCCTGCAATTACTTTAATTTTTCATTATTTTGATGTCGATCTTTGTCGCGATCCGTTTTTATTTTCATTTTTTTGTCGAAAGCTTCTTGTAAATTGACTCCGGTCTGATTGGCTAAACATAAAGTAACAAACAAAACATCGGCTAATTCTTCACCCAAATCTTTAGTTTTATCGCTTTCCTTTTCGCTTTGTTCGCCGTATCTTCTGGCGATAATTCTGGCGACTTCACCAACTTCTTCGGTCAGCATTGCCATATTGGTCAATTCATTAAAATAGCGGACTCCGATGGTTTTTATCCATTCGTCGACTTGTCGTTGAAGATTTGTGATTTCCATTATTGATAAGCTCCGAGCGTTGGATTTGTAGTTCTTGTTACATTGACAATATCTGTAGGAACGGTTCCTGCAACGGTAACATCACCTTTATTTCTTGCCGGAGAATCTGGTTTTACTCTTAAATTCATCTGAGCTGCAAAATAATTTACAAACTTCGGGTCTTCATTTTTTATACTCTGAATCACGTTTGTATTATTGTCAAAAGCAAAACCTGCTGCTGATGTTCCGGAATATTTTATTAAAGAATTCCTGATCAAGAATTCAAACTGCTGCCCTGGAGTTTGCTCAAAATTCACAGAATTATCTCTATCAGAATATACAATACTATTCAGAATATTTAGGTTTTGCAAAGCTCCCTGTTCGGTTTGTCCATTGTCGTTTTCCCATTCGTTGGTGGCAAAAATTCCGTTTCGGTTCATAGAACTTAGCAGGCTGGAATAATTGGCGATCGTAGCATGCGTATAGCTGTGATCTCCACCTTTGAAAATTCCGATAGCTGATTCTCCACAATTGTTCATGACCAAATTGCTTGCGTTTACCGTAGAAGCGACCGCATAAATGCCATATTCCTGAAAAGTATGGATGAAAGAATTGTTTATCGTTGCATTTGCATTTCTCAAGTCAAGCCCTTTTGTACCGCCAAAAAGTCTGGTATGATTCATATTCAGAGTTGAAGCGGCTTCCATTCTGATGGAATTCCAGTTTCTAGGAATTGTATCATAATATGGATCATTCCTGTCGCCTCGCATAATAACTTGCTTATCAAGAGTTCCGTTGATGTTTAAAGCAGCTCCGGTAGAAACTTTCATTCCGCTGTTTTTATGAAAATAAACTTTTGTTCCCGCCTGAATATCCAATATTACATTTTGGTCTACTGTAAGATTTCCGTAAATAATTTTAGCTTTATTACTCGTCCATGTTGTATGATTGCTTATAATATTGGGATTGCTGGGTGTCTGAATAAAGAATTCAGCATCCTGCACGACCGAAAACAAAGTAACATGCTGCTGTCCTGCCGGACTTGTAAAAATCACGCGGTCTTCGGCAATTGCTTCAGGACCTGTAGCTTGCGGAGCAATCTCAACAAAAATATAAAGGCTGTCTTTTTTTCTTAAAGGAATATCTTTAAAATCATGTCCCGGTTTTCCGTCGATATTTATCTTATATAAAGAAGCAGCACCTTTTTCGAGGTTTATTCTCGGGATCAGAATGTCTTTATCTTCATTGTTGAATACTTTTACCGCATAAGTTTCTGATCGCACCTGATGATAAACCGTATCGCAAAATACCGTATCTCTTGAAAATCTAAGTTCCTGGGAAGGAGCATCAAAAGTAATTTCATCTTTATTACAAGAAACTGCCAAAAGAAGCATCCAGAAAGAACAAAACAGAAGTAATTTGAATTTCATCGAAATTAAAGTTTAGATAAGTTCCAAATTTAACGAAAATACTTTGAATTTCTTATTAAAGAAAAAATTATTAAAAAGGTGTTTGTATATTATAAAAATAATTGTATTTTTGCAACCTAAAATTAGCAGAGAAATACCATTACTATTTCGAAAGCAAAAAACTTTAATTTTTTTTAAAAATTGTATTATGAAAAAAGGAATTCACCCAGAAAATTATAGACTTGTTGTTTTCAAAGATATGAGTAACGACGAGGTATTTCTTAGCAAATCTACTGCTGAGACAAAAGACACCATCGAGTATGAAGGACAAGAGTATCCTTTGATCAAAATGGAAATCTCTTCAACTTCTCACCCCTTCTACACAGGAAAAACTAAATTAGTTGATACCGCCGGTAGAGTAGATAAGTTTATGAACAAATACAAAAAATTCGCTAAGTAATTTTTTGATTTTAAAGATATTTAAAGTCTTCCAGATTTGGGAGACTTTTTTTATTTGTATTTTTGCAGGTAGTAGAAATTAGATATTAGTATAAAAACTGTTTAAATCCTCACTTAAATTATCTAACTTCTAATATCTAACCTCTAATTTCTTTTAAAAAATGCAATTAGTATTTTCAGATGCGCAATATTGGGAAGATTTCCTTCCGCTTACCTTTACACGTCCCGTTGCAGAAATGCGATGCGGAATTTTTACTTTTTCCGAAAGATGGAAGAAAATTTTAGAGAATACAGAAATTTCTTTTTTCACGGAAAATTATCTTCAAAATAAATTTAAAAGTCCTGAAGAAAAGGAAAGTCTTTTTTTGATCACCAATTTCCTTCCGACCGAAAATGTGATTCAGCAGATAAAAGATTTGAAGCAAGGCGAAGCATTGGTTTATGAAGATGAATTGATCGCTGCAAAGATCAATATGAAAGATTTTTCTCTGAATCAGATCGAAAAAATGACGGATATCAAAGAAGAACTTATTTTCTTTAAAAAGCCGACGGATTTGTTTACTTACAATCATAAAGCAATTGATTTTGATTTTGAATTATTAACAAAAGGAAAAATTTCTCAGGAATTGTCTTCAACCAACGGATTTTTAGGAGACAAAAAAGATCTTTTTATTGAAGAAGGAGCGCAAGTCGAATTCTCAACTTTAAATACCAAAACCGGGAAAATCTATATCGGGAAAAATGCAGAAGTAATGGAAGGTTGCAACCTTCGAGGTCCGATTGCACTTTGCGAAGAATCCAAATTTAATTTAGGTGCAAAAATTTATGGTGCAACTACAATTGGTCCGCATTGTAAAGTGGGCGGTGAAGTTAGTAATATTATTATTTTCGGTTACTCAAATAAAGGACACGACGGATTTATAGGAAATTCTGTGATTGGAGAATGGTGTAATTTGGGTGCAGATACGAATTCTTCCAACCTTAAAAATAATTATGGGAATGTAAAATTATGGAATTACAGAAGCAAAGCTTTTGAGGATTCCGGATTGCAGTTTGTCGGCCTGATTATGGGAGATCATTCTAAAACAGCGATCAATACGCAACTAAATACCGGAACTGTGATTGGTGTGGCTTCCAATATTTTTAAAGAAGGCTTTCCTCCAAATCTGATAGAAAATTTTTCGTGGGGCGGATTTAAAGATGATGAAAGATTTAAATTAGATAAAGCTTACGAGGTCGCCGAAAAAGTAATGGCAAGAAGAAAATTGCCTTTAACAGACGATGATAAAGAGATTTTAAAATATATTTTTAACGAATATTAATTGATTATAATTAGAAACTTCAAGCTTTTTTGAAGTTTTTTTATTTTAGATGTAATAAACTCTGTTTTTTAAATGTCTTACTAATAGAAACAAACTTATGACTCAGGAAACTTTCAAAAATACGGTTTTCATTCTCAAAGATGAGATGTATCGTTTTGCGAAAAGGTTTGTCATGAGCAGCGATGAAGCTGAAGATGTGGTGCAGGATCTGATGATAAAATTCTGGCAGAAAAAAGATGAGCTGATACAGTTTGGAAATTTAAAATCCTACGCATTAAAATCTGTAAAGAATGAATGCCTCAACAGGTTGAAGCATCACGACGTAAAAAAAGGTTTTGCAGATCTGCAGCTTCACCGGTCGGAACTTTACAGTATGGAAGTGAATAATATGAAAGAACAAATCATCGGATTTATCAATCAGCTTCCCGAAAAACAGAAAATGGTGATCCATTTGAAAGATGTAGAAGAGTATGATGTGTCGGAAATTTCCGGAATGCTGGAAATGGAAGAAAATGCAGTAAGAGTAAATCTGATGCGTGCAAGACAAAAAGTAAAAGAACAAATATCACAACTGATGAGCTATGAACAAAGATCAATATCAGGATAAATACGACGAAATCTTTAAAGATTTAAAAGAGGAAAAAATGAACTGGGATTTTGAAGATTTTCTTCAAAAAGCAGAAAGTGATAATAATGAAGCAGAAATTATTCCATTAAATACTAAAAAGCCTTCTTTTCCGAAATGGTTTTGGATGGCGGCAAGCGTAGTTTTGATTTTCGGTGTAGGTTTTATTTTTAATTTAAATCAAAATGCTGATTTTCAGGATAAAGCAAAGCTTGTTGAAAATCAAATTCAGAAACAAAAGTCTGATTTTATTAAAGAAAACCACGAACATGAGAAGCAGGTTGCAGTAAATCACGACTCAATTTCGGAAGCTAAAAAAGATTCTATTTTTCAGGAAAATACTTTAGCCGAAAAAGATGTTTTAGATGAAATTCTTTCCAAAAAAAGCAGAATTAAAAAGCAAACCAAGCCAAGGTATGTAGACAATTCTCATAAAAAATATAATGCAGTGCCGGCAGATTCCACAGGTTATCATAATTCCTATGTTATCGTAAACGGTAAAAAAATAGATAATATGGAAGAAGCGATCAATATCACAAAATATTCGTTTCAGGTCGTTGCCAACAACGTACATCAGACATTATCGCAACCCAAAGTAATGGACAACGTAGATTATTAACAATATAGATTATGCGACTGATCAGGCATGTAATCAACAATTAAATTTTTAAAACTCATGAAAAAGATATTCATCATATTCGCTCTTGCCTTCACGCATTTCTTTAATGTGTATGGCCAAAAAGAGAAATTAGACCAGCTTTTTGACAAATATCAGGAAGTGGAAGGAGTAACTTCCATCAAAATTGCAAAACCAATGTTTGGAATGCTCAGCAGCCTGAATATTGCAGACTCAGAATTTGATCAGATCAAGCCTTTGCTTGCTAAGATTAATGGATTGAAAGTTTTAATCACAGAAAATACAGAAGACAAAATACACAATAATGTTTCTCAGCTTAACAAAGAAATTTCATCATATCTGAAAAATCTTAACTACAGCGAAATCATGTCGGTAAAAAATGGAGACAGCAAAATAAACTTTCTTTCTTCTGAAGCTAAAGACGGTATTCTAGAAAATATGCTGTTGAGAATTGATAGCGGCAGCGGCGAAAATATTCTTGTAATGCTGGATGGAAAGCTTTCAATGGATGATGTCAACAAAATCATCAATTCAAGTGAAACGAATACGACTTCTACAACTACAACGACAAGAAGCAGCTTCACGTCTGAAAACAATTCTTCTTACTTAAACGGTGAAGTGAGAAATGTAGGACAATTTTCGGGACTTGAAGTAAGCACAGGAATAAATGTGATATTCAAGCAGGAAAACACAACCAATGTAAAAGTTTTCGCAGATTCTGATAAACTCCATAACGTAATAACAAAAGTGGAAAATGGTATTTTGAAAATCTATATTGACAATAAAGGCGCAAAAAAGATGAAATTTAAAAACTTAAGCGTTAACGTTTCGTCTCCGAGAATGGATAATATTAAAGCTTCATCAGGTTCTAATTTCACGGGCGTGAATTCTATTAAAGAAAATAATTTGCGGATCGATGCTTCGTCAGGATCTATTGTAAGCGGTAAATTTTCGGTAACAAATACGACAGATTTAAATGTGAGTTCGGGATCGAATGTAAAAGCAAATATCACTTCCGGAAAAATTTTGGTAAAAAGCTCAAGCGGATCAAGTGCTGTTCTAGATGGAAATGCCGACTCAGGAATGTTTGATGTGAGCAGCGGCGCAGTTTGCAAGGCAGAAAATCTGAGAGTAAATGTTGCTGAAGTAGAATCAACATCAGGAAGCAGCGCTTCGGTAAATGTAAAAGACAGAATGAGAGTGCGCGCATCATCAGGCGGTGCCGTAAGATATAAAGGAAATCCGAAAATTGATTCCGATATCAGCAAAACATCGGGAGGAAGTCTTTCATCAATCAATTAATTTTAAAAATCCGAACCATGAAAAACTTAAAAGCTCTTGTCGTTGCACTTTGTACACTTTTCGTATTGCAGTCTTGTATTGTTTCAGAAAAACCGAATATGGCATTTTTCACAAGCTCTCAAGATTATAAAGGAGCAAAAATTGTCAGTATCAATGTACCGTTATTTTTAGCAAAACCATATATTAAAAAAGCTCTGAGAGAAGATGGTAACAACGAAGCAGCAATTGCTTTAATAAAAAAAGTGTCAAAAATAAAAGTAATGACCGTAGAAAACGGAAACAAAATGATGCTTACGGATTATGCCAATTATCTGAATAACAACAATTATCAGGATTGGGCAACCATAAAACATGATGGTGACAATGTAAACATCCGTGTAAAGCAGAATGGTGAAAAAATAAAAAATATGCTTATTACCGTAAATTCTGATAAAGAAATGGTTTTTGTAGATGTAAAAGGAAGCTTTACGGCTGCTGATATTTCAGATATGATCAATTTTGCGACGGACAAATAATCTTCATATTCAACTATATTATTGTTATAAAGCTGCATTTTTTGGTGCGGCTTTTTCATTTAGTTTATTGATTATTAAATTTTATTTAAACTATTAAAAAGCATTTTCATATCTCGTTTAAATAGCCTAATTTTGGAAAGAAAGTAAAGATGTCTATTCATAACAAAATTGTAGAGACAGCCATCACTTTCGATGACGTTCTTCTAGTCCCTTCTTATTCAGAAGTTTTACCAAATCAGGTTTCTTTAAAATCAAGACTTACCGATAAAATCACGCTTAATGTTCCTATTGTGTCTGCTGCGATGGATACCGTTACGGAAGGCGATTTGGCTATTGCGCTGGCGAGAGTTGGCGGCTTAGGTTTCATTCATAAAAACATGACGATCGCCGAGCAGGCTGCGCAGGTAAACCGCGTAAAACGTTCAGAAAACGGAATGATTTCGGATCCTGTTACCCTTACAAAAGACCATACTTTGGCTCAGGCTAAAGAAACGATGGCGAAATATAAAATTTCAGGACTTCCTGTTGTAGATCCGGATAATGTTTTAATCGGGATCATTACCAACAGAGATGTAAAATATCAGGAAAATCTTGATATGAAGGTGGAAGAGATCATGACCAAAGATAAATTGGTGACTTCCGACAAAAATACAAATCTTGAAAAAGCAAAGGAAATCCTTCTTAAAAACAGAGTTGAAAAACTTCCGATTGTTGATAAAGACAACAAATTGGTTGGCTTGATTACAATTAAAGATATCGACAATCAATTAGAATATCCAAATGCCAATAAAGATGACAACGGCCGCCTTATTGTAGGAGCCGGAGTTGGCGTGGGCGAAGATACAATGGACAGGATTGCAGCTTTGGTAAAAGCCGGAGTTGATATTGTTGCCATCGATTCTGCGCATGGTCATTCGAAAGGTGTTTTAGACAAAATTTCACAAATCAGAAAAGCATATCCGGATTTGGATATCGTAGGCGGAAATATAGTAACTGCCGAAGCAGCAAAAGATTTAATAAAAGCAGGCGCAAACGTATTGAAAGTAGGTGTTGGGCCGGGTTCTATCTGTACGACAAGAGTTGTTGCAGGAGTTGGAGTTCCACAATTATCTGCTATTTATAACGTTTATGAATATGCTAAATCTAAAAATGTAACGGTAATCGCTGACGGAGGTGTTAAACTTTCAGGTGATATCGTAAAAGCAATTGCAAGTGGGGCAGGAGCGGTAATGGTAGGTTCTCTTTTAGCGGGAACTGACGAAGCTCCGGGTGAAGAAATTATTTATCAGGGAAGAAAATTCAAAGCGTATCAGGGAATGGGAAGTCTTTCTGCAATGAAAAGAGGCGGAAAAGAAAGATATTTCCAGAGTGAAGCTAAGAAATTCGTTCCGGAAGGTATCGAAGGAAGAGTTCCTCACAAAGGAAAATTGGAAGATGTGATTTTCCAGTTGACAGGAGGTTTAAGAGCCGGAATGGGATATTGCGGAGCAAAAGATATTGAAGCTTTGCAAAAGGATACCAAAATGGTCATGATTACCGGAAGCGGATTGAAAGAATCTCATCCACACGATGTGATTATCACGCAGGAAGCTCCGAATTATTCTTTATAAAAGTTTAAAATATAAAAATAAAAACTCGCAAATTCTGCGAGTTTTTTTGTTATTGAATTTTTCGGAACCTGAATTTTGGTTTAATTATTTTGTTTAGAAATTGTCCTTTTGAGGTGGCTTCCCGAAATTTTTCATACGTTTTCGGCGGTACTTCAAAATAATCATATATTGCTCCCGACTGATATATGATTCTTAATATTTCAGTTTCAGGAAAATAAAAATAATGATTGATTACTGTTGAAGGCATATTTAGCTTTAATCAAAAAATATTCCTTAACCGGTTTTACTTAAAAATTAAATTTATTTATCAGCCCGAATGAAATGATCTTTATTCTTTTAAACGTTCCTTAAAATCATCAATCCGGAAATCAGTCAATGAATTTCCTTTTTCAATTTTTTCTTTTGAATAAAGCCTGAAATCGTTTTCAGTTTTTTCTAAAAGATAATCGTAAGGTCCAACCGCGGAGATAAGCTTTACCAAAACCGGAGAAATTTCCAGGGTGATGAAAAGCCCCATAATAAAAGCGGCAGCTGTTGCAATGATCGCCGAGTTTTTTCCTAATTCGTCTAAAGCCTGAAGCCGCGCCGCAAAACCATTAAATTTATCTTCAAAGGTATCGGTTAATTTTCTTTCGGTTTCAAGATTGGTATAGACTTTTGATATTTCTTTATCCAGATATTCTAATCGTGATGAAACCTGTTTTTGGTAGTTTTCGAGATCTGTTCTGCGCTGTTCTTTTAATTCCTGCTTACGTTTTGCATTGGGTCCAAAACCTTCTTTTCCACTCGTCAAGCCAGATTGTTTCCCCAGAATTTCTTTTTCCAGTTCTACAGATGCCGAGTCGTAAGATTTTTGATATTGAGCAATCTTGTCCGAGATCTGTTTTTTTTCTGTTTCGAAAGGCCCGCTTTGCTGCAAAATTCTTCCGTTCATTTCGCCCTGCAATTGTTTTTTGTTCCTTTGAATGATCGTATTGAGTTGTTTATTTACCTCTTTTTCAAAAATTTTAAGTTCCAAAGGTTTAGAAATAATAATTCCTAAAAAAGTAGCTAAAATTAATCTCGGAATCGACATTAAAATTTGATTCCACCATGTTCCTGTTTTTTTAATGGAAGACACAATATAACGGTCAAGATTAAAAATCATTAAACCCCATAAAACTGCAAAACCTACCGATATCCAGATATTATCAAAAACAGTATAGATTGCATAGCCCGCAGAAAGTGTAGCAAAAATGGCTGTAAATAAGACAATTCCGCCAATTCCTGAGAATTTGTTCCATTCACTGGGGGTTTTTCGGAGAATGTGAATGTTTCCTCCTGAGCAGATCATTAGAAATTTCTGAAACCAATTGATCTTATGACTGCTCTGATTTATAGTTTGTTGTGAATTTTTCATTTTTGAAATTTTATACAAAATTAGTATTAAAAACCATACCAATGTTACAAATAGTAATATGTTTTACCAAGTAAAGCCTTGATTAATTAGTTATTTGTTTTTTAATAAGTTAAAGTGTAGTCGAATATGTTTTTAGAGAATTCTAATTTCTTTGTAAATATTACACTATTATTAATAAAATAATTAGTATGTTTGCAATCAAATACCAAATATAATAGAAAAATATGAAAAGAATTAGTACTTTATTAATGTTAATTTTTTGTGTGAGCGTGTTTTCTCAGGAGAAACATCATGAATGCGGTTTCGATTTGATCATGAAAAAAATGGACGATCGCTATCCTGATTTAAAAAGAAAAAGAGAAGAAGTACATGTTAAATTGAGTAAACTCAATAAACAATCCTACCTTAATAAGTTTGGTGCAACGACATCATGGAACGGATTGTATACAGGACAAATTTATGAAATCCCTGTAGTGGTACATGTTATTGAATCGCAAGCAGCAGCGAATGCAAACTTGCTATTAACAGATCAGGAAATTATCGACTGGATAGACAGAGCAAACAGAATGTACAGCACAACGTACGGAAACGGATTTTATCCGGAAGGTACAGGCCCGGACGGCGGCGCAGTTATACCTTTTAAATTGGTGCTCGCAAAAAGATCTCCTGACTGTACACCAACAAACGGTATTGTAAGATACAATGGAAGTACATATCCATTATATGATACAAGAGGAATAAAATTGCAGAGCAATAATGGTATCAGTGATAGTCAGATCAAAAATGAGCTGGCACCACATTGGCCGGAAACATCTTATTTTAATATTTATGTAGTTATTGGTTTCGATGGGCAGCATCAGTCGTCATATGGATTGATGGGATATGCAGCTTTCCCGGATACTTATGATTACAGCTATGAGAGTTTTATGAAAGTCGCTACTATTAAAAACGCAAACGACACAACTCTTACCCATGAGTTGGGTCATGCATTCGGATTATATCATACTTTTCAGGGCGTTGGTGCAAGCAATCAAACTTCTTGTCCGGTGAATAATAACTGTGCAACAGAAGGTGACAGAGTTTGTGACACTTCACCTTCAAGAAGTATGTACGGCATCAATCCTATTCCTAATAATACAGCTACAGATCCCTGTACCAACCAAGTTTATGATGGAACTCAGTATAATATTATGAATTATACCCGTGCCAATCGTAAATTTACCGAAGGGCAAAGAGACAGAGCTGTATTTCTTATGATGGAATATAGAAAAAATCTTATTAATTCTTTGGGAGGGCAAGATCCAAATACTGTCACCCCATCATCGGTTTCTGTAAATGCTGCTTTGTGCAATCCTGCGGGTATTGTAAACCCTGCCAATAATAACTTTGCAATAGGACCATATTTTGTAAATTTTGGAACTATTAATAGTATAACAAATGGTTATGATTCTGATGAGGCCAATCCTGTATTTTATGCAGATTATGCTAATGCAACTTGTATAAGACCGGCATACTATACAGATATTTCCGGAACGGCAAGCACTTCTTTGAATATTACTTTTATGAATGGCTTTTCTCAGGCAGATAAATTCAAAGCAAAAGTTTGGATAGATTACAACAACAACGGATCTTTTGAAGATGCAGAATTGGTTGCCAATAATTTATCGAGTGTAATGAATTCAGGGGCAACTCAAACAGTTACCATTGATGTAACGCCTCCGGCAACAGCGGTAAAGAATACTTATCTTAGAATGAGAGTTGGGGTAGATGCGGCAACATTTAATTCAGCAATATTACCAGATTTCACATCATGTTCTCAACTACAGTATGGTCAAATGGAAGACTACGCAGTAAAAATATTAGGAGCATTGGCTACTTCTGATGTTAAAAACAATACTGAGGCTAAAATTATTTATATTAAAAAAGAAAATATACTTCAGCTTTACGGAAATAAAAACTCGAAATTTGGTGATTATCAGATTTATGACATGAGCGGAAAGCTTATACAAAAAGGTAATTCCAAAACGAATGAAATTCAAATCAACCAGCAGTTAACCAAAGGTGCCTATATTATTAACTATTCAAATGGTGAAAATAAAGGATCAAAAAAGTTTTTAAATAATTAAAATTTATAATAAGAAAGTCCTTGAAAAAGGGCTTTTTTTATTTAATGTATGAACTGAATTACTTATTTCATTCGATCAGGATTTTGTTTCAAAAAGCTATCCCAGCCTGTATAAGATTTTGTTTCAGAGATTGTTCCTGAATTAAAATGATGGCAAACTGCCACAGCCAGACCATCCGAAGCATCTAAATATTTTGTAGGAAATTCTTTTAGCTTTAAAAGATTCTGGAGCATTCCTGCAACCTGTTCTTTACTTGCGTTTCCGTTTCCGGTGATGGCCATTTTGATTTTTTTTGGCGAGTATTCTGTGATAGGAATATTTCTGTATAAGCTTGCGGCCATTGCTACGCCTTGCGCTCTTCCCAATTTCAACATCGATTGTACGTTTTTTCCATAAAAAGGTGCTTCTAAAGCCACTTCATCAGGATGAAACTCATCAATAAGCGCTAATGTTTTGTCGAAAATATATTTAAGTTTTGTTTCGTGATTGGGATATTTTTTAAGGATCAGCTCATGAATCGAAATCATTTCCATATTGCCTTTTTTTACCGAAATTATTCCGAATCCCATAATAGCGGTTCCCGGATCTATGCCCAAAATTATTTTCTCTGCTGAAATCATTGACCCAAAGATAAGATTATTATAAGTTTTTATAAATTTTAAATTAAGTTATATAAAGAGATAAGCCAATAATATTATTTTTCAGAAGATTCATCGAGCAATTTTTTTTCAGCAATTTTAGTCCAGCTTTTATCATGACGTAGAAGTAAAATCCTATCAACTAGAAATTTAGTTTTGAATTCTTTGTTTTTATAAATTTCCCATGCTTTCAGATAATTATTCCAACTTAAATCTCTGTACCCGACAGTTACATGCGGATTGAAACTATAGCTTTTAAAGTTGAATTTCTCTTTTACTTTTAACTGCAATTCTTTTAATCTTTTATTTTCTTCAGGCATTATAAAAAGAACCGGATTTTTTGGATTGGGAAAACTTGAGAATCCATTCAATATAATTTCAAAAGCAGGAATGTCGGTATTTATTTTTTGAAAAGCAGTATGAATGTCACTTTCCAAAGCCAATTCCCGCTCAAAAGGTGGAAATAAAGTAATGTGAGCATCGTTTTTTAATGCCTTAGAATTGCTGAAGTTTATTGCTAAATCTTCTTTGAAAACTTTGATTTCGTCAGTGACTTTCTGTGACGGATAAACAGCTATGAAATACATTTTTTTCATCATGTAAAATTAAAGTAATTAACTTGCATTTTCGAATGTGCTTTATTCCAGTTTTCATTTTTTGAGAATCGATTTGTATGATTTTATAAGTTGGCCATTGTATTTTGTTTTAATAACAATAAATGCATATTGTTTTTATTAATCAAAAAAAATATCTTCGGCAGATAGGGAAAGTAGAGCCTTATTTAAGATATCTGAAAGCGTCTTCTTGATTATTGCTATTATAAATCAAATCACAAAACCAAAAAACATATTCTCCGTTTTCATCATTATCATCAGATTTTGGCTTTGGATACGTCTTTTTTACAATTTCTCCAATTTCAAATTCAATTGGAAACTTAAAAATAGGTCCGTCAAAAGTAAAGGTATGAAATTCTCCATTTTCTCCGCAAGGATCAACATTTTTGGGTAAATCATTAATGAAATCCGGATCAATAATTCTTCCTGCAAAACTTTTATCCAAATAAGTCTCGTTGACGCAGGTAACAATTGTTTTAAAACCTAAACTTAAAAACTCGTTGATGAGGTCGATTGTATTTTGTTTCCAAAGCGGAAAAACAGCTTTCATTCCGATGGGTTGTAATTGATCTTCACGATATTTTCGCAAATCCTCCAAAAAAATATCTCCAAAAATTGAATGAGTGACGCCTTGAGATTTTATTTCATTCATGGTTTTAGACATGATTTCACTGTATTCTTCCATTGTTGGCTCTTTCGGAAGTTCCATTTTTATTAACGGAAAGCCTAAACTTTCAGCCTGTTTTTCCAAAAGCGAAACATGAACACCATGCATGGAAATTCTTTGGAATTCTTTATTGATGCTTGTCAGCAAAGAAGTGACTTCAAATTGGTTTCCCTTTAAAATTTTAAATAAAGCAAGCGCAGAATCTTTTCCGCTGCTCCAGTTGAAGATGGCTTTGGATTTCATTAATTCTTCTGCATGTTTATTGTGTTGCGTCATTCATTTCTGCTTCAAATTGCGCCAAGCCGACTTTGTTGCTTCCTTTTTCAATTGCTGTTTGCCATTCTTTTTGGGCTTTGGCTTTGTCTCCTAAACTGTAATAATAACTTCCTAAAACTGTATGACCTTCGACCTCGCCCATGCTAATAATTTTTTGTCCCAACTTGATGATTTCAGGATTCTGTTTAGGTTTTTTTACTTTGTTTTTTAAAACAGCTTCCATTCCGCCGACATCGTTCATAATCATTAAGCCAAATTTTTCCATACATGCTTTTGGAAGACCTCTTGTGCACAAATCATCAATGGTTTTTGTGTAATTTACCATTGCATTTTCATCAAATAATTTCTCAAGATCATTGGACTTTGCTCTTGTTTTACGATAATATTCGTAAAGAAGCTGCGCGTTTTTTTTAGCCAAGGCGTCATCTTTTCTGTTGTTTTCGGCGAGGCTGTCTTTCTTTAAGTCCCATTTGGTATCTTTTACCCAAGTAGAATTTCCACTCAAACGGTTTTTAGAAATTTTAAAAATAAAAATATCCTTATCCGGAAAAACGACAACAGAATCATTTTTCACAAAATAATCTCCCTTTCCATATCCTGCAATGTCAACTTTTCCGTTACCATCAAAGGCAAAATACGGATATAAAGTTTCTTTAGATTGGGTCATAAAATAACCCTGAAGGTTGTTGTCGACTTCTTGAGCATTGAAAAATCCGCTGGAAATAATGCCTAGCAGGAAAAAAATGTATTTCATTAGTTAAAATGTTTATGTTGAGTAAAAATACAAAAAACCTAAAAGAATTTCCTTGAGGTTTGATTTATAATTGTTAAAACAGTTAGTAGTAAAAAAAACTGTCTGCCCGACACGGGCCTACATATTTCTTCTATATTTACCACCTACTTCAAACAAAGCATTGGTGATTTGTCCCAAAGAACAATATTTCACGGCATCCATCATGACATTAAATAAATTCTGCTGATTGATGGCAGCGTGTTGTAAAGTTTTTAAAGCTGCTTCTGATCTATCTTCATTAGATTTCTGGAAATTATGAAGCGTTTCAATCTGAACCTGCTTTTCTTCCTCAGTCGAACGGATAACTTCTCCCGGACGAACTGTTGGCGAACCATCTTTCCCTAAGAAAGTATTTACTCCGATGATCGGATATTCTCCCGTGTGCTTCAACCATTCGTAATGCATAGATTCTTCCTGAATTTTTGAACGCTGATACATCGTTTCCATTGCACCCAAAACACCACCTCTTTCTGTAATTCTGTCGAATTCTGCATAAACAGCTTCTTCAACCAAGTCCGTTAATTCTTCAATGATAAATGAACCTTGAAGCGGATTTTCGTTTTTCGCTAAACCTAATTCCTTATTAATAATCAACTGAATCGCCATCGCCCTTCTTACAGATTGCTCAGTTGGTGTCGTAATTGCCTCATCATACGCATTCGTGTGCAATGAGTTACAGTTATCGTAAATTGCATACAATGCCTGAAGCGTTGTTCTGATATCGTTGAAATCAATTTCCTGAGCGTGAAGAGAACGACCCGAAGTTTGAATGTGATATTTCAACATCTGGCTTCTTTCGTCTGCACCATATTTCAGTTTCATTGCTTTTGCCCAGATTCTTCTTGCCACACGTCCGATTACTGAATATTCAGGATCGATTCCGTTGGAGAAGAAGAATGATAAGTTTGGTGCAAAGTCATTGATATCCATTCCTCTTGACAAATAATATTCAACATAAGTGAAACCATTTGCTAAAGTGAATGCCAACTGAGAAACCGGGTTTGCTCCTGCTTCTGCAATGTGATAACCTGAAATTGAAACCGAGTAGAAGTTTCTCACTTTTTCTGTGATGAAGTATTCCTGAACGTCACCCATCAATCTTAGGGCAAATTCAGTAGAGAAAATACAAGTATTCTGAGCCTGGTCTTCTTTTAAGATATCCGCCTGAACCGTTCCACGAACAGTTGCAATGGTTTTAGCTTTAATTTCAGCGTAAGCTTCCGCAGGAATTACTTCATCTCCGGTAAGTCCTAATAATTTTAAACCTAAACCATTGTTTGATGGTGGTAATTCGCCGTTATATTTTGGTCTTTCTAAACCTTTGTCGTCGAATTTTGCTTTTAAAGCTTTCTCAACATTTGCTTCTAATTTATGTTCTGCAATATATTTTTCAACATTTTGGTCAATCGCAGCGTTCATAAAGAAAGCCAGCAACATCGGCGCAGGTCCGTTGATCGTCATTGAAACCGAAGTCATTGCATTCACCAAATCAAAACCTGAATACAATTTTTTAGCATCATCTAAAGTTGCAATAGAAACTCCTGCATTTCCGATTTTACCGTAAATATCCGGTGGTAGAGCAGGATCTTGGCCATATAAAGTCACGGAGTCAAACGCTGTTGACAAACGTTTTGCGTCCATTTCCGCAGAAACGTAATGGAATCTTCTATTGGTTCTTTCCGGTCCGCCTTCTCCGGCAAACATTCTCGTCGGGTCTTCACCAGTTCTTTTGAAAGGATAAATTCCTGCTGTATAAGGAAATCCTCCAGGAAGGTTTTCCTGACCTTTCCATTTGATCAAATCACCCCAATCAGTGTATTTTGGTAAAGAAATTTTTGGAATTCTTAGATGAGATAAAGATTCTGTTGAGGTTTCAACTTTAATTTCTTTTCCACGAACGAAGTAAGAATAAAACTCAGCTTTGAAAGCCTGTTTTGTGTCATTCCAATTGTTCAGGAAGTCGATATTTTCTTGTTGAAGATCTTTTTCTGCTTTTTGATATTCAGCATCCAACGTTTCATTAGAAAGGAATTTTTTCACTCCTTCAATATGATACATTTTTCTTGCTAATTCGGCTTGTTTTTCAACATTGGCGTCGTAAATTCTATTATTTTCTACAATTTCAGATAAATAGCGAACTCTTTTTGGAGGAATTATCGTGATGTCTTCAGAAACTTCTTGTTCAACAAATCCTTGTAGATTTAAATCTGAAAACTTATCATTTACTTTTTCAACTAATCTATTGTATAAATCAGTCGTTCCGTGATCGTTGAACTGAGACGCTTTTGTTGCATAAACCGGCATATCATCCAACGGACTTTCCCATAACAAATGGTTTCTCTGAAACTGTTTTCTTACGGCTTGAAGTGCATCTAAAGCACCACGTTTGTCAGATTTATTTAAAGCAACTAAATCTGCATAATCTAACATATCGATTTTTTCCAATTGCGTTGAAGCTCCATATTCAGGAGTCATCACGTACATTGAAACATCTGCAAAATCTGAAACTTCCGAACCTGATTGTCCGATACCTGAGGTCTCCAAAATGATAATGTCAGGATGAGCCAGTTTCAAAACATTCAAAGCTGAATGAATGAACGGAGAAACAGAAACGTTGTTTTCTCTCGTCGCCATTGAACGCATATAAACTCTCGGATCATTGATCGCATTCATACGGATTCTGTCTCCCAAAAGTGCACCTCCGGTTTTCTTTTTCGAAGGGTCGATAGAAATTATAGCAATTTTTTTACCAGGATTTGAACGAAGGAAACGTCTTACCAATTCGTCCGTCAAAGAAGATTTTCCGGCTCCACCGGTTCCTGTGATACCGATGATCGGGATATTTAAATCTTTTGATTTTTCGTCAATTGCTTTTACTAAATCAGGTTTTTCTTCTGAGAAGTTTTCAACGGCTGAAATGATTTTAGCAATACTTGTAGAATTTTCAAAACTGATGTTGTCCAAATCTTCAGCAGTTACTTCTTTTCCGGTTGCGAAATCTGATCTTTTAACCAAATCATCAATCATTCCCTGAAGACCAAGTTCACGACCGTCGTCAGGAGAATAAATTCTGTCGATTCCGTAAGACATGATGTCTTCGATTTCTTCAGGCAGAATTACACCGCCACCGCCACCAAAAATCTTGATTTGCGGAGAGTTTTTCTCTCTTAAAAGGTCGTAGATATATTTGAAATATTCATTGTGACCGCCTTGATATGAAGTTAGTGCAATTGCATTGGCATCTTCTTGAATGGCTGTGTTTACAACTTCTTCAGCCGATTTGTCGTGACCAAGGTGGATAACTTCGCATCCCGTTCCCTGAATCACACGACGCATAATATTGATCGCCGCATCATGCCCGTCGAATAACGAAGCTGCGGTTACAATTCTTACTTTGTTTGTTGGAGTATATTTTTGGGTTTCCATAAAAAATCTAGAAAATTTCTGAATTCCCAAATATAATAATAAAATAGTAACCTGAATTTTGCGTTTAAATTGTTTTAAATCAGTTGTTTAAATCTTTTTCCAGAATTGCATTTCTCCCACATTAACAAACATTAGTTTAAATAAATTAAGGATAGGGTTTAAATAAGCAGTGTTTATTCTAGCCTTAAATCTCAAATTAAAATATTTACTTTTGCATCATATTATAATAAGTTATGAAAAAAGCTTTGATGTATTTTGCTATAGGAACGGTTTTGAGTTTCCTGATCAATTATTTCTTTTATAGTTCTGAAAATCTCGGTCTTGATATATATTATGCGTTGGCGTTCGGGTTTGCTTGGGGCTTGGCTTATTTTCTTGACACACCGAATTTTACATTGCCACAAAAATTAGGATTGTCTTTTGCAGCAATGGGAATCTTAGTTTTAATAGGAACTTTACTTTTTAGTTTACAATTGGCCGTTCCTGCTATTTTAAAATTTTCTACTGTTTTTGTTGCTTATTATTTAATTGCAAGCTTCAGAAGCAGCAAGTCATTAAGAAAATAAAAAAAATGAGGCTGTTTTAAAAGACGGCCTCATTTTATATTAGTGAATCATCAGGAAACTTACCAAAGCGAGGCCAATAACCAAAAACATAAACGCAAAGAAATTAATGGTAAATAATACAGAACCAATAATAAAGCTCACTAACCCGTGTGAATGATAAACCCGGTGATGAGCGATGAAGAAATACACAATACTGTACATCAACAAAGCGAATATTATTAAATATAAAAGTGTATTAATAAGCCAGAAGTCTGTTGAGCCTACCAATTTGAAGGCTAAGAATATAAACAGAATATTCAGCAGCAGGAATGAGAAGTAATGCAATGTGAAAATCCCATGGTCGAAATACCACCATTTTTTCTTCCTGTGAAAAATCCATAAAAAGAATGCAAAAAGAGGAAGATAAATGAAAAGAGCTTTAGGCAGATTGTGAAAAGATTTTTCTGCAAGACTTTTCAATATATCTGCTTTTGAAACTCCCTTCTCTTTGAGTTCAAAAAATTTGTGAGCTAACGGAATTTCGATAAAATCAAAAAATGACGGATTTTTTACCGCTGCTGAATCATAAGATTTTCTCGTTTTATATCCTCCATAATTAGTGTCTTCGTCTATCTTTTTGTTCATTTCGAAAGTTTCTTTGAAATCATTTATTTCGGCAGAATCAGACAATAAGGCATTGAGATTTTTAACCGTAGCCGAATCTTTTTTGCTGAGGTTTTCTTCAGCTTTTATACTGTCGAGTATTTTCTTGGTCTCTGCAGATTTCATTTTTTCAAAAAAACTTGTTTTTGAGGAATCGCTGTCTTTGTCTTTAAAATTCACATTTAACATAGGCAAAAGAGCAAACATGAAGAATGTTATAAAACTGACAAAGATATAAAGCTTAACAGGCGGTACGAATTTCTGTCTTTTACCTTCCAAATAAGTACTTGTAAGCTTTCCTGGCTTTATTAGCAGATTTTTTAAAGTGCCCCAAAATTGTCCGTCATAATGTGTGAAATCCTCAATAAAGTGAGTGAATAGATAATAGAAAGGCTGTCTTGGTTCCGTATTTTCCTGCCCGCAATGTGGGCAAAATCTTTCTTCGACCAGATGGTCGCAATTCAGACAGGTTTTATCTTCTCTTATTTTCCCGTGGCTCATGATTTTGTTTTCAGCAAATATAATTATTTCGCAAAAGGTATTGTGTTCTGTTGTCGAATTAATATCATTTTAAAAGTGAACAATTGTTTAAATAGAATTTTATTAAAACTTAATTTAAACAAAAACAATGAGTTGTGTAAAGTATAATGACAAAGATATTAAATACAAATATGTTTTCGCATTACAAATAATATTTGTACCTTTGCACACCCTTTTAGGGGAAAATTATGTTTAATCTTTAACTAAAACGTGTGAATACATTAAGTTACAAAACTGTTTCAGCGAATAAAGCTACTGCAAATAAAGAATGGGTTGTGGTAGACGCTGAAGGACAACCGTTGGGAAGACTAGCTTCTCAGGTTGCAAAGATTTTGAGAGGTAAGCACAAAGCAAACTTTACACCTCACGTAGATTGTGGTGATAATGTTATTGTTTTGAATGCTGGGAAAATTACACTTTCCGGAAACAAGTGGGCAGACAAGACTTATATCTGGCATACAGGTTATCCTGGAGGTCAAAAGTCTATGACGGCAACAGAACTTCTAAAGAAAGATTCTCTGAAAGTATTGGAAAAATCCGTAAAAGGAATGCTTCCAAAAAACAGATTAGGATCTGCTTTGTTGAAGAACCTTTATCTGTATGAAGGAACTGAGCACAAGCATGAAGCTCAACAGCCTAAAACACTTAATATTAACGAATTTAAATAATTAATATGTCTATAGTTCACAAAATTGGAAGAAGAAAAACTTCTGTAGCTAGAGTTTATTTAAAGCCAGGTTCTGGTGTTATTACAGTAAACGGTAAAGATGCTAAAGAGTATTTCTCTACAGACGTAATGGTTTATAAATTAAATCAGCCTTTCATCCTTTCTGAAACTGTTGGTCAGTACGACGTTACCGTAAATGTTTTCGGTGGTGGAAATACAGGTCAGGCAGAGGCTATCAGATTAGGTGTTTCAAGAGCTCTTTGCGAGATCAACGCTGAGTTCAGATTGGCACTTAAGCCTGCAGGTTTACTTACGAGAGATGCAAGAATGGTAGAAAGAAAGAAACCAGGTCAGAAAAAAGCAAGAAAGAGATTCCAGTTCTCAAAACGTTAATTTTCAGACTTCAGATTCAGGGTGTCAGATTTCAGAATTTTTTCTGTCTGTTATCTTATATCTGAAAACTATTTATCAAAACAAAAAAATTGCCCGTTACGTTTAGCATCCAAACACTTCTCCCATCTAAAGAAGTCGTTGATTGTTTAAAAGACGGAAAGTAAACTAACAAAAACAGAAAACATGGCAAAAGCAAATGTAAAAGACCTTCTAGAGGCTGGTGTACACTTCGGTCACATGACTAGAAAGTGGAATCCAAATATGGCTCCATACATTTTTATGGAGAAAAATGGTATTCACATTGTAGACTTACATAAAACAGCTGTTAAATTGGATGAAGCGTGCAGCGCTTTAGAAAAATTAACTTCTGCAGGTAAAAAAGTTCTTTTCGTAGCTACCAAAAAGCAAGCGAAAGAGGTTGTTGCAAAACACGCTTCTGAACTTAATATGCCTTATATTACAGAAAGATGGCCGGGAGGTATGTTAACGAATTTCGTTACAATCAGAAAAGCTGTAAAGAAAATGAACTCTATCGACAAAATGAAAAAAGACGGTACGTTCGAAACTTTATCTAAAAAAGAAAGATTACAGGTTGACAGACAAAGAGCTAACTTAGAGAAAAACTTAGGTTCTATCTCTGACATGGTGCGTCTTCCTTCTGCAATCTTCGTTGTAGATATCATGAGAGAACACATCGCTGTAACTGAAGCTAAGAAATTAGGGATTCCAGTTTTCGGTATTGTTGATACAAACTCTGACCCAAGAAAAGTAGATTTCGTTATCCCAGGAAACGATGATGCTTCAAAATCTATCGATATGATCTTAAACGTAGTTTCAGATTCTATCAAAGAAGGTCAGACTCAAAGAAAAGCTGAAAAAGAAAAATCTAAAGAAGAAGGAGAAGTAGTATCTGCTGATAAAGATGCAGATTTCGACGCTGCTGCTGAATAATTGAAGAATTTTCTTTGAAATATAAACTCCGCTAAACTTGTTTAGCGGAGTTTTTTTATTGCTTAAATCTTATTTGTTTAATTTATCTTTTTAAAGTTATTTTCTCTACAGGATTACCTAAAACAATCTGTATGTTTTTCTGTATCAGCTTTTGTGAAGTGTATTTTACATCGCAAACATCGCTTGAAATGGTGTAATTATCTTTATTCAAGACAATGAAATTTTCACCATGAGCGGGAACTGCCATATTGTAAAACTTCTTTCCGTTTATTCTTAAAACCAAATTACAGTCAGAGTTATTTCTAAACAAAAGGATGGCTTCTTTGCTTGTGATATCTTCATTGAACATGGCGTTCAGAAGTTTCAGCGTTTTTTCTTTATGTTCTGAAGAAGTTTCAGACATGAGCTTTTTAAACTCTTCAGAATTGGCTGAAAAACTTTTTCTGGAGATTTCACTGATGATAGGTCGTACCTCCATCGGCTTTGCATTCTTGGCTCCTTTGGTCCATTCTTTATTTTTAAGTGCAATTAATTTTGACTTTAGAATAAGCCTTTTAGGATCTTCGGGGTGTGTTTTTATCAAATATCCTTCAATCTCTTGTATGTTTGTGCTTTTTAAAATATCATCATATTTGCCTGATTGTGTAGAACATGATGCGGTGAGAGCGAAGAATAAGATGATGAGGTAATTTTTTTTCATCAAATCATTGTATTAGTTTATTTTAAATTTTATGTAAGTTATGGTTTTTCCTTTAGCTGAGAACAATTCTTCATAATAAGTTTTAATGTCTCTTAAATGTGGCGTATTCGGGTCATATTCCAAAGCTCCGTAAATGTCGTGATGCGCTGTAACGATTTCATAGCCTGCACCTTGCAAAAAGCCTAAAGTATAGCCATGCAGGAATTCGGAATCTGTTTTGAGATGAATGAGCCCGCCTGGTTTCAGGAATTTTTTATACCGATCCAAAAAGTCAGGATGTGTCAATCGGTGTTTTGTACGCTTGTATTTTATTTGCGGATCCGGAAAGGTGATCCAGATTTCGTCTACTTCATTTTCAGCAAAAAAATGATCTACCAATTCTATTTGTGATCTGAGAAATGCAACATTGTGCATGTCATTTTCTATTGCTTCCTTTGCTCCAAACCAAAATCGGGCTCCTTTTATATCAATTCCGACAAAGTTTTTTTCTGTAAACGTTTTAGCAAGTCCAACGGTATATTCACCTTTTCCACAACCTAATTCGAGAACGATAGGCTTGTCATTTTTAAAGAAATTTTTACCCCAGTTTCCTTTCAGCTCAAAGCCGTTTAAAGCTTCTTCTCTGGTCGGCTGGATAACGTTTGGTAATATTTTGTTTTCTGCGAATCTTGCTAATTTATTTTTGCCCATGCGATATTTATCAAATCCGCAAAATTAACAAAATAACATGCAATAAAGCGAAATTTAGTTGTAAAAAGATCGAATGCAAAAAGTTTTGAAACTATTTTGAGCTTCCCAAAGCAACCATTAATGCTTTTTGTATTGTTTTTTGAGATGCATATTGCGCTCCGCAAACAACGCTTGTCAAAAGATAATCGCCTTTTTGGATCACAATAGAATTGTCGCCGTGGGCCGGTACAGGAAGTCTGTATTTCATATTTCCTACGCCTTCTATTCTTACGATTATATTGCAGTCCGATTTATTTTCGATCAGCACAATGCACTCTTTGGCATTGGGATCGTTGTCAAATAATGAATTTAGAATTTTTACGGTTTTGTTTTTGTGTTCTACCGGATTAGATGACATAAGCATATTAAATTCCGAAGCTTCCGTATCAGGAATAGCCGCCATAGTTTTTGTAACGGCAGGTGACGCTGCAAAAACAGTCTGTGGCGAGCTTGGGGTATAAACAACAGCAGTTTGCCCCACTTGCAGCTCTCTTTCGTATTTTGCAATCTGTTTTTTTCTGATGATTGCATTCATTTCCTCAAAAGTAATTTTCGTAGATGGCCCTCTTTTCAGCCTTGCCAACCAATCCTGCATTTGCCTTACTTTTGTATCACCGGGAGGCGCGTCTTTTATATAATCTTTCATCATTTCCATTACTTTGGGCTTCAGAACAGATCTGCGCGGATCGTCTGGATGAGCGTCCCTTAAGAAAGCATTGATTTCGTAAATATTTTTACTTTTCAGGATATTGCTGTAGTCTTTTCCTTTTTTTTGAGCAGAAAAACAAACAAACATAAGTGTACTAAAGAGTAAAATAAATTTTTTCATTGAAGAATATTAAGATTATTTTTAATTTGGGGTTAAAAAATCATCATTATACAAACGTTATTTTTTTGGAATTATTTTAAAACATCCTGCAAATGCGAATTCCTTAATCTCCTTTGATAAATAGGCAAATATTTTTCGATTGGGATTTTTATGGCTTCAAAATTTCCTGTTTGCACATAAACTTCTATGTTTTCTGAAGTATATACAAACTGCAAAAAGTTGTCGATAAGATTTTCAGGAATTTTATATTTTGTAAAATAATCATTTCCCATGTAATTTTTGATTTGTTTTATTGAAGTATTCATTCTTTCATAAGCAACATAGCGTTGTTTTTTCTTCCTTTCACCCGAAAGAATATCAAAAATACTTTCTAAACTGAATGTAAGTCCGCCATCTCTGAGTCCCGCAACCGGAAGCTCGGGTGATGTGCCGTCACCTTTTGGCGCAGGAAGACCAATTACTTTTTTCAGAGCCAAGCTTTTATCTTCTTTTCTAAGCGAATTGACATCATATCTCAAATTTCCTGTTGGACGAAATCTGCTGATCACCACCTCCTGAATATCATGATAAGCCACTTTTAATTCTACTAAATTCTTTCGGTCAATCATTTCCTGTGAAAGTTTAATATCCTTTCTTTCCGTAACAATTGATGTAAACCGAACAATATCGCCAGGTTTAGCCTGTAAAGAAAAGTCGCCGTTATAATTGGTAAGTACAGTTTTGTAAGTCGTAAGATTGGTAACGTAAACCTGATTAAGATACAATACCGAATTGTCTCTTAAAAATACCTGTCCCGAAAAAATTTGTGCATTAATCTTAATTATGAAAATTAACAGCAGCAGGGTAAAAGCTTTCTTCATATAATCTGCAAAATTACATAAGAAAAGCATCATTTGTCAGATTTATGATGATAAAACAGGTTAAAATTATATTAAACTTTTATTTAAACTGTTAATGAATGTTATAAAGATCACATTCAGTTAAAATCTGCAATTTATTTATCCCAAAAATTATCATTTCTATTTTTTACTAAAAGCCAGCTTGTGTATTTCACGGAAGTTAAATTATCAGACTCGGTCCAGCTGATAAAATACCAATAAGTTGCGGTTGGTACAGGTCTGCCTTTCATATTTCCGTCCCATGTAAATCTGTTGGAAGGTGTACCTCTGAAAATTTCTGCACCGTAACGGTCAAAAATCCTAAACTCAAGATTATCTTTTATCATAAGCGAAGAATAATCTATATCGTCATTTCTTCCGTCTCCGTTTGGTGTAATGGTGTTAATTAAATCAATAATCACAAAAGGCTTTTCAACAACAGCACATCTTTGAGAATCTCTTACATAAATTTTATAATTGCCTCTTTCAACATTATAAAAAACATTTGATGTCTGCCATGTATTTCCATCCAAAGAATATTCGTAAGGAGGCACACCGCCGCTCACACCAATGGTAACAGTGGTTCCGTTGATATCAATTGAGGTAATTGTAGGTAATATAGCTGCTGAAACATTCACAAACTGCCTGTAAACACAACCATTAAAAGTAAGATCTACCCAATAATTGCCCGGAGGAACATTATCAATAAATGAAGTAGTCGCGCCAGTGCTCCAAAGATAAGCATCAAAACCAGGCCCGGCGTCAAGAGTGGTTACTGTTTTTGCACAAATAACTTTATCAAATAATATATCTGATTTTTTAGGTGTCTTTAAGGTTATTCTTAATGAACCAACGTTCGGACATTGTCCTGCTTTTTCAAATCTTATAAAATAAGTTTGAGTTCCTGTTAAATTTACAGCACCATTAATAGGAGCAGTATCATTTTGAGCATCAGCCAAAGTTGCGTGATAGCTTACTATAACAAATGGATCTGCTGTGAATAGAGGAATAAACTGCGCAAGATTCACCTGTTTGATTCCGTCAAGATCATCATCGCAGAAATTCGTTATTACAGTATCTGTAATCAACGGCAACTTCGTGCCAACTGTAAAGTTAATAGCCTGAATCACAGGTGCGCAACCGTCCGGAGATTCTACGCGTATAAAAATAGTTGTATTTGCATTATACGTCCAGTTATTTGGTAGGGTATTGGCATTTCCGGCGTTGGCATCAACTAAATTGGCATAATATCTTACGTTTGTAAAATATGCCGGATTATTGAGAACTAAAAGAGTAATATCTGATAAAATAACATTTACTGTACCGTTTAAGTCTTCATCACATAGATTTCCAATATTCGCCGGATTAACAACAGCTAAAGGAAATAAATTGAGTGTAATTTCTGCAATATTTTTACATCCGGTAGCATTTTTCACAACGGCATATACGATGGTTCCGGCTGTTGCGTTGTGGGAAGTTGGCACGGTAATCAATGCTGCTGCATTTTCGTTTTGTGCGTCTAATAAAGTTGGATAATAGGTAATTATTACTGGTATATTAGGCATATTAACGGTAACATTGGCACTTGTTAAATCAAACGTGCCAACACCATTTACATTACACGAAGTTAATGTTGCATTATTTACCGTGACCGGAAGAATATTTATCGTCACGGTTATCGTTTCACAATCCGGAAAAACAGGGTCGTTTCCACAAAAAGTGTAGACCAAAGTATCTGTTCCTCCTGCGGCCGGATTAGTGGCAATATAAGTAATTACTCCTGTTACAGGATTTATCGTTGCCGTTCCCAATGTTGGTGGAGTAGTGATTGCAATGGTAGAAACCACAGGTGTTTGTGTTGAAGATGTAAAAGCTGGTGTGATGGTTAAGTTTTCACAGATATTATAAGAAACAGCGCTTTGCATCATACAATTTAAAACTTTATATTCTTCGGTTACCAAAGGTGCACAGCTTCCCATCGTTACAGAACAAGTGTAAAAGCCAGGTTGTGTCGGGGTAAATGATGTTCCGGTTGCGCCGGGAATCAGAATTCCGTTACGGTACCATTGGTAAGTTTCGTAAATGATGGGATCAACGGTAAGAACGATTCCCGGGACACAGTCTCCGCCGGATTTTATAATAACCGGTTGTGTAGAAAAGCCTGCAAAAAAGCCTCCATATCCTACAGCGTCACTACCCGCCGTGATCCCTGCCGTAATCGCTTTTGAAGAAACAACAGTGATGGTGCCTGTTGTATTTGGAATGCTGTAAGTTACCCAAGCATTTAAGCCCGTCATATCAAAAGGACCAGTATTTGCAGGTGGAGTAATTCCGTTTACAGTGACTGTTGCTCCACGTTCTGTAATAAGATTTAATTTTGTCGGAATATTGAGTACACCTTGCGGATTACCATTCGAATGAACAAAATTTTCATTAATAAATCCAATTTCATTTATTTGTTTCGGAAGATAACAGCTCAAAGCCGGAATAAAATTGAATCCGCCGGTTGCTATTTCGTTTCCTGTGGTAGAATTCCCAGCAAGCATCTGATATACATAAGCATTCTGTGTTGTTCTTATGTATAAATTGTAATGATCGGTCCCTTGCAGTTGATATTTGGAATCTGGTACCACATAATACTCGCCTGTATTTAAAGTAATTGCGGGTAAACCTTCATTATTTAGGAAAACTTGTGTATTGTTCTGAGTGGCTATTACCAGGGCTCCTTCCATATTGGTGCCAATTGTTCCGTTTCCTTTTACCAAAGCAAACTGGGTTCCCAATTGATTCACAGGAATTGACTGATCCATTAATATATCTGAACTCAACGGATTATTTCCGGAATACTGTCCGTTGAAATTCCCATTGGTAATATTTACCGGTTTATCGGCTACAATTTTAGCACCAATGAAACCGTCAAAATTCCCTGCAATATTCCCTATACCGTCTATGATGTACGATTGTCCTTTATTTAATATAAAAGTCATGGTGGGATTGGTGGCTCCTGTTGTGCCGTTTGAAAACTGAACCGTAGGTTTGTATCCCGAAACCGTAATTGTGGTATTGTCTTCTGTCGCCAAAACACTCGTCATAAAATTTAAAATACCATTGCTGACCGTAATAGGAGCATTGGCGGCATAAAATGTTGTTCCTGTCGAAGCTATACCTTTTGAAGTGATAATTTCTGCGTGGTTGTATACCGAAAACCTTAAGTTGGCATAAAAAGGAAAATCAGCCTTTAAGTAAAGCCCTTTAGTGGTTGGCGCAAAAAGATCTGTCTGCAGCGTTGTGATGATATAGTCCCTTAAAACATCAAATTTTTGCGGATTGTTTTTGCTGATACTTACAGTTCCTATCAGGATATTGTTGTTATAAATGCTTACATCAAAAGGCGTTGTACGACTTGTAGAAAGATAGAGTTTCTGATACGGGTTTGGGTTTCCGGTTCTATCTATCATGGGTGCAAACCAATGTTCTCTATCTAATTGTGCGAAAGTGATAGAGAATATGTAAAAAATAAGGAAAAAAGATAAAGTTTTCTTCATTCTATGTTCGATTACTTCACAAATTTAATAATAAAATGTCTTAAAAAATTAAAAAGTCAATAAAAAAACCACGATTGAAGCCGTGGTTTTTTAATAATTATATTATTTATTGTTATTATCGGTTTTTAAGTAAGATCCAACCTGAATATTTAATAGCAGTTTTATTCTTGTTATTTTCATTCCAGCTGATATTATACCAATAATTTCCTGTAGAAAGTTTTTTGTTTCCGTTGGTTGTACCATCCCATGTATAGCCGTTATCTTTAGTTCCCTGGTGAATTCTGTTTCCGTATCGATCAAAGATTCCGAAAACTAAATTTGGTTTGTGAGCCAATGCGGAATAATCCAATACATCATTTACTCCGTCATTATTTGGTGTGATTACATTAATAATATTAGGAATTGTGATTTCGACTTCAATAGGTGTACAATCATAGCTGTCTTTTACATATACTCTAATATCACCTCTTGTAAGATCTGTAAAGATATTAGAATCTTGCCAGTTGATGTTATCCAATGAATATTGATAAGGTGTTACACCGCCAACTACGTGTACTGTAATATTGGTATTTGAAATTTCAATATTAGAAACAACAGGCTGCTCGGAAGCATATACTTTCACGGTTTGTCTTGTTGTACATTCTCCTGTTCTAAGATCAACCCAATAAGTGCCAACACCAACATCTGATATAGTTTGTGTTGTACCGCCTGTACTCCATGTATATTCATCAAAGCCAGGTCCTGCATCTAATGTCGTTTTGTCTTCAATACAAATGACCTTATCAACTAAAACTGTAGATTTTACCGGCGCTAAAACGACCAATGTAACTTCAGCAATTCTGTAACATCCGTTTGCATTACTTACTTTAATATATACCACACCGTTTGGAGCTATATAATTAGTAGGATTAGTAATTTCATTAGTTCCATTATTTGCATCTGTAGGAGACGGATAATAATTTTTTGTAATTCCCGGCTCTGTAGTAACATTCGCAATAGTAAGATTAAATAATGCTGTTGCTACATTTTCCGGTAAGAAGCAAGATCTTAATATCGCGTCATTTACTACAGGACTTTCGGATATTGTTAAATTTAAAGTGATCTGTTCGCAATCAACAAATTCGGGAGCATCTCCGCAGAATTTATAAACTATAGTGTCAGGACCTACATAATTGAAGTTTGGAGTATATCCGATAACTCCTGTTGTTGCATTTACTATTGCTGTACCATTAGTAGGAGGCGTAATAATCTGCACCGTACCCGGAACAAAATTTTGATTGGAAGAAGTAAATTGCGGAACAATATTTAAATATCCTTCGCAGACAGTTTGTGTTTGTGTAGTTTCCTGAAGACAGGTAAAAACTTTATACACCGGAGTGATTGCAGGAGGGCAAGTTCCCACTGTAATTCTTACCGTATAGTTTCCTGAAGTCGTTGGTGTATAAGAATTGGAGTTGGCGCCAGGAATAGCAACGTCATTTCTAAACCATTGATAAGTATCATAGCTATCATCCACTTCCAATACAAGACCCGGAATACAATCTCCTGTTTGTTTAGAAATAAGTGGAATTGAAGAGAATCCTGCAAAATAACCTCCATATCCGGATGTACTGAATCCACCATTGATACCTGCCGTAACAGCTTTGTTGGAAACGATCGTTAAATTATTTACAACATTTTCTAAAGAATAAGTGACCCAATTGGTGTTTCCTGTTACAGGAAACGGTCCTTGGGCTGCTGTCGGAGCAGTTCCATTTACAGTTACTACCGCACCGGTCTCTGTTAAAATATTCAGTTTAACGTTTGTGCCGCCTGGAGTTGCGCTGGCTCCGCCGGCTCCAGTAGGCATTTGGTTAACTCTACCAATTTCATCAATTTTTCTGGGTAAAAAACAGTTTAAAGGAGGTATATAGTTAAATCCGCAGGTTGCATTATCAGTTCCAACGGCAACCAACTGATATAGATATACATTTTTTGTAGTACTGATAAACATATTGGCATGAGTTCCTCCTTGTACAATGTAGTTGCTTCCTGAAATTCTATACCATTCTCCACTATCCAATGTCGCAGCAGGAGTTGTGGATCCATTTAAATATACATCGGTATTATTTTCAGTAGCGATGATGATACCACCTTCAAGGTCGTTAAGAGTAGATCTGGTTCTCACCATTGCAAATGTATTTCCCAATCTTTCTACAGGTACCGACTGGTCTAAAATAGCATCAGACCCTCCGGCAAATGCTGCAGCCCCAAAATTTCCGTTCATATTACCGTTGGTAAGAGTAATAGGTTTGTCGGAAACGATTTTAGCCCCAATGAAGGCACCCATATTTGCCGCAATAGTTCCAGGACCTGCAAAAATAAAAGATTGTCCTTTGTTTAGTGTAAACGTGTGTGTATTGGTTGTAGGGTTGGCTCCAAAGAATGTTATATTTGCAGTTGCGCTCCATGTAACCGTTACAATGGTATTATTTTCAGTCGCTAAAACTCCTGCAGTAAAGTTATTTGTTGTACCTGTATATTGAGAAGGCGTATTTGCTACATAAAACTCTTTGCCTATTCCTGCTTTACCTTTACTTGTTACAATTTCTGCATGGGTTGTATTGCTTGCTAATCTAAGGGTACAATAAAATGGTTTTTCTCCTTTTAGGTATAAACCTTTATTAATCACAGTAAAAGCCTCGCCAGGATTGCTTACAGCAATATTCCCTGCTGGTACTATGTAAATCTGAGGATTCCCTTTACTTATTGTTACTGTTCCCAACGCGACATTGTTGCTATTGATAGTAACATCAAAAGGTTGTACCGAATCTGTAGATAGATACAGCGATCTTCCTGTGTATGATGTTGTTTCGTAAAAAGGTGCTATCCAGTGATCGGTATCTCTTTGTGCAAAGACTGTATTCACACTCAGCAAAATTAAAAATAAAGAGAGTAGAAATTTTTTCATAAGCTAAAATTAGAATTAAAAAAAATGTTTATCCGTAGAAGTTTATTGAATAAATCTAAATAAGCCACGATGTAAAGTCGTGGCTTATAAAAGACTTATATGGTTATTATTCTCTATTTTTTACTAAAATCCAACCAGTATATTTTATTGGAGTTTTAGTTTCATTAGGCTCGTTCCAGCTGATATGATACCAATAGGTTCCGGTAAGGATTTTTTTGTCGTAATGCGTTCCGTCCCATTTGTAATTGTTGAATTTATCTCCTGTAAATATTTTGTTACCATATCTGTCGTAGATTACAAAAACAAGGTTTTGCTTGTAAGCCAATTCAGTATAATCGATATAATCATTTACATTATCTCCGTTTGGAGTAATTGCATTTACCAGATTTGGAACCGTTACTTCCACCGAAACAGGGGCACAATCATAAGCATCTTTTACATAGAATGTATGCTGACCTCTTGAAAGGTTTGTAAATACATTGGAGTCTTGCCAGGTTGTAGTTCCGTCTACAGCATATTTATAAGGAGCTGTTCCTGCGCTTACCATAACGGTAGCTGTATTGTTTGATATTTCGATTGAAGTGATTACAGGCTCAACTACTTTTTTCACACTTACGAATTGCTTCACAAAACAACCTTCGCTTTCAAGAATCACCCAGTAATCTCCAACTGCAGCCCCTTGGATTGATTGAGTTGTTGCACCGTTACTCCATTCATAAGAAGTATAACCAGGACCAGCATCCAATGTAGTTCTGTCATCAATACAGATATATTTATCTACAAGTAAAGGTGATCTTTTAGGTGGTGTAACTTTCAAATGGATTTTAGCAATAGCATAACATAAGTTTGAATTATAAACTCTTACAAACACAGTTGCTTCTCCTGAAATATAGCTGGTAAGATTTCCGGCAATTATATTTGTTCCATTGCTGGCATCAGTGAAAGTAGGATAGAACATTTTGGTTACCGGTGCTTCAGCTGTTACAACCGCACTGGTAAGGTCAAATTCTCCTTTTGTTTCGTTATTTTGTATGAAACACACGGTAAGAGTAGCATCGTTCACTACCGGAGTAGGATGGAAATCTAAAGTGATTTTCGCATTTCCGATACATCCTTCTGCTGTAACAACCTGAACATATACAGATCCCGGACCAGAGAAGTAATTGGTTGGATTACTGATCTGATTGGTGTTAGCATTAAGATCTGCTAATGTTGGATAAAACTTTTTAGTAGTTGGAATTGTATTATCAGTTACATTGGCAGTTGTTAAATCAAAGAATCCTTTTCCGGCATACTGACAAGCTTTTATCGTTCTGTCGGTTAATACAAGTGGTACCAAAGTTAAATTTAAAGTGACTTCTTCACAATCAATAAACTCGGGAGCATTTCCACAGAATCTATATACAATTACATCTTGTTGGCCAGGAGGCAATCCTGGATTCGGAATGTAAGTAATTACACCTGTTGTCGGATTCAGAGTTGCTGTGCCGTTTACAGGTTGGGTTACAATTGTAACTGTACCAGGAACAGGAACCTGAGTTGAATTTGTAAATGCTGGCGTGATCACCTTAGTTCCACAAATGAAAATATCTTCTTCTGTCTCAGCTAAACAAGTAAATACTTTGTAAACAGGTGTTGTCACAGGCGGACATGTCCCCATTGTTACCTTTACGGTATAGTTACCTGCTACTGTGGGAGTGTATGTATTTCCTGTTGCACCCGGAATCGGAGCTCCGTTTAAATTCCATTGATATGTTTCGTAGCTGTCATCTACTTCTAAAATAATTCCAGGAATACAGTCTCCTGTTTGCTTTGCGATTACCGGGATAGAAGAGAATCCTGCAAAGTATCCGCCATATCCGGCAGAACCTAAACCACCATTAATCCCTGCTGTTACGGCCTTATCAGAAACTATGGTTATATTATCCACAACACCTTCTAAAGCATAAGTAACCCAGGCAGTATTTCCTGTCAGTGGATATGGACCTTGTGCCGCAGTCGGAGCTATTCCGTTTACAGTTACAACTGCTCCGGTTTCCGTTAAGATATTTAACTTAATAAGCATATCATTAGGGGTCGGGTTGTTCGGAATAGGCATTTGATTAACCAATCCGATCTCATCAATTTTCCTTGGTAAGAAACAGTTGAGTGGTGGTATATAATTAAAACCGCCGGTATTGCTAATGTTGTCTACTGAAACCAATTGATATAAGTATACATTTTTTGAAGTGGTAACCAGCATGTTGGCATGTCCTGCAGTGCCTTGAGCTGTATATTGATCTCCCTGGATCCTATACCATTGGCCTTGGTTTAAAGTTGTAACCGCAGTTGCTGCTCCATTTAGAAATACTTGTGTATTATTTTCGGTAGCCACAACAATTCCACCTTCCATGTCGGCGCTTGTAGATCTTGTTCTTACCATCGCAAAAGTGCTCCCTAGTCTCTCCACCGGTACGGACTGGTCTAAAACAGCATCTGATCCGGAAGCAGTGCTAGCTCCGAAGTTTCCGTTTACGTTCCCATTGGTAAGGGTAATTGGTTTATCAGCAACAATTTTAGCTCCGATAAAAGGGCCGGTACCTGACGTATTACCGGCAAAAATAAAAGATTCTCCTTTATTTAAAGTAAATGTATGTGTATTTGCAGTTGGGGCGCCACCGAAAAAAGTGACAGCACCGTTCCAGGTAGCAGTTACAACTGTATTATTTTCTGTCGCCAAAACTCCGGCAGTAAAATTATTAGATGTAGCAGTAGAAGGAGTGGAAGCTACATAGAATTCTTTTCCTAATCCGGCTTTCCCTTTACTCGTAACGATTTCCGCATGGGCGGTACCCGACACCATTCGAAGAGTACAGTAAAAAGGTCTTGCTCCCGTAAGGTATATTCCTTTATTGATAACATTAAAAGCTTCTGCTGGCAGATTTGTCGAAATTACCGAAGCAGGAATAGGCAAGAAACCCGGATTGTTTTTGCTGATGGTGATTGTTGAAACAGCAGGAGCGGGTAAAGGCAGGCCATTACTGGTAACAGTCACTTGAAAAGGGACAACAGAATCTGTTGAGAGGTATATCGCTTGTGTATAAGTGCCAGCACTGGTATAAAATGGCGCTATCCAATGTTCTGTATCTCTTTGAGCAAAAATATTATTGATCGAGAGAAAAACTAAAACTAAACTGAGTAGAAATCTTTTCATAAGATATGGAATTAGGATTTCTACAAAATTAATATAATATTTAATATATTCTTAATAAATACTAAAAAAAAATAATTTTCATTCTTTATTTTTAATTTAAAAGCCATCCGTGATGCGAAACTGGCAATTTTATTTATTGTTTACCCTTTATTATGATTAATCAATAAATCAGTAATTATTGTATTTTACTGTTTATTTTTCTTCAGAACCATTTTTGATTTGAAAAGTTTATAAATCATTATTGCTCGGATAGATAAACAAAAATCCCGATGAATACTCACCGGGATTTTTATGTATTTTAAAGTAATTGCTTAAGCTAAGCTAACTCTTACAAATCCGGTAACTTTCAAGTCTGCGTTTACAGATTTTACGTAATCAGCAACAGAAATAGAACTGTCTTTGATGAAATCTTGGTGTACCAAAGTGTTGTCTTTGTAGAATCTCTGCATTTTACCTTTCAAGATATTGTCGATAATGTTTGCAGGTTTACCTTCTTCAGTAAGTTTGTGTCTTTCGATTTCCAATTCCTTATCGATTGTTTCCTGAGAAACTTTAGTTTCGTCAAGAGCGATTGGGTTCATTGCGGCAACCTGCATAGAAACAGCTTTAGCAGCTTCGTCAGCACCTTCTACTTTAGCAGAAACAGCAGTGATTGAAGCGATTTTGTTACCAGCATGGATGTAAGCTCCCAAGTACGGTCCTTCGATTCTTTCGAAAGCACCGATCTCGATTTTCTCACCAATTACACCTGTCTGCTCAATCAATTTTTCAGCAACAGTGATTCCGTGGAAATCAGAAGCTAAAAACTCTTCTTTATTAGAATATACAATAGCCTGCTCAGCCAATTCATAAGCCAGTTCTATGAAAGCTTCGTTTTTTGCAACAAAGTCAGTTTCACAGTTTAAAGAGATAATAACGCCCATTGTATTGTCTTCATTTACTCTGGCGATTACAGCGCCTTCAGAAGATTCTCTGTCAGCTCTGTTGGCAGCAACTTTCTGTCCTTTTTTTCTAAGGATATCTACCGCTTTTTCGAAATCTCCTTCTGCTTCTACTAAAGCTTTTTTGCAGTCCATCATACCTGCACCTGTTTGGTTTCTCAATTTTGCTACATCTGCAGCAGCTGGTGAATAAGACATAATATTTATTATTTTTTTATTTAAAATTATGATTAACTTTAATAGTTTATTTTAAAGATGTGCAAAGATAATGATTTTAATGATAAACTAAAAAATGACTTTTCACGTTATAGTATTATTTAATAAATTTTTAAAGGTTTTTAATACATGAGAAAAATATTTCTGATCTTATTCCTGGCCATATTCAGTTTGGGCTTTTCCCAAAAGAAAAAAAAGGCTAAAACAAAAGTAGTTGCAGAGAAAGAAACAGTCATTATATATACTGAAACGGATGCTGAAAACTCATCCGAGCCGAGAATTATCGCAGGATTTCTGAAGCAGAATCCGGGTCATGCACGAACAGATTTTTTTAAGAAAAAACTGGTGATGATCATTATGGCCGACAACTCGCCTGAAGCTAAACCTTCGATAAGACCAATAAGTAAAGATAAAATTGCCAAAATTGTAAGCAATAATGAATTGAATAGTGGTAAAACCGTAGCTTTAAATACAAATAGCACCAAACAAGGAGAAAGAAATGTGAGTTTTGCAAGTGTAGGAAGCAGCAGCAAAAAATCTGAAGCCAGCGAAAAAAATAAACGAACAGCAGCAATGCTTAGCCATATTTTTAACGATGATCCTAGTGATAAAGACGCTTACATTAATATTAAAAATAAATCAAACTGCCGGCTGATTATAAAAATAAGCGGGAAAAAATACTATAATCTGGATGTTCCTGCAAAAGGACAAAATTTTATATTAATAGAAAAAGGAGATTATGTTTTGACGACAATGGTTTGTGATGCAAAATACTCTTCAATAAAAAAGATTAGTAAAGATATCGAAATACAGCTGGATGTAGCTGATTAGAATTAAATGAATAAAAATAAAAAAGGCAGCTTTAGATTTTTCTAGTGCTGCCTTTTTGTTTATCCTTTAAATTGCCCCATCGCAATAAATTTGTCTTGTCTTTGGGTTTCAAGCTCCTGTCCTGTAAATTTGGAAAAAGCTTTGATATTTTGTAAGATCGAACTTTTTAAATTTAAATAAGTAGTCTCAGGATCATAATGCGCTCCGCCAAGAGGTTCTTCAATGATTCCGTCGATGAATTTTTCTCTCAAAGCATCTTTCGGAGTCAAATTCAATGCGTTGGCAGCATCCTCTTTGTGATCCCAGTTTCTCCAAAGGATTGACGAGCAGCTTTCAGGTGCAATTACAGTGTACCAAGTGTTTTCAAGCATATAAACTTTGTTACCGACACCAATTCCCAATGCGCCGCCGCTTGCTCCTTCGCCAATGATGTAAGTAAAGATCGGAGTTTTTAGCTGCACCATTGTAAAAATATTTCTCGCAATAGCTTCACCTTGCCCTCTTTCTTCAGCTTCCAATCCGGGATAAGCTCCGGGTGTATCTACTAAAGTAATAACAGGAATTCTAAACTTTTCAGCTAATTTCATTAGCCTTAAAGCTTTTCTATATCCTTCAGGATTTGGCATTCCAAATCTTCTGTGTTGTCTTTCTTTGGTTGTTCTTCCTTTTTGAGTACCAATGATCATCACTTTTTGACCGTCTAAAGTAGCCAAACCTCCGATCATCGCAGGATCATCTGCAAAATTTCTGTCACCGTGAAGTTCCAGAAAACTTCCTTTATCTACCATACCTTTTATATAGTCTATGGTATAAGGGCGATCCGGATGACGCGATAACTGTACTCTTTGCCAAGGCGTAAGATTTCCATAGATTTCTTTTTTCTTTTCTATGATCTTATCCTCAATCTGACTGCATGCTAATTTTACATCAACACCACTTTCTTCTCCTACCAACGAACACGTCTGGTATTGATCCATCAGTTCTTTTATAGGGAGTTCGAAACTTAAATATTCCATTCTTGAAGTAAATTAAATCTTTCAAATTTATGAAAAATTATGCAACTCTATTTAAAATTATTTATTGCATTGTTTATTCGGGAGATACTTTCCTCTTTTCCAATAAGTTCCAGAATATCGGGAACATCAGGACCTTTTAGTTCTCCAACCAAAGCTAAACGAAGAGGCATCATTACTTTACCCATGCCTAAACCTTTTTTCTCAGCAAAATCATGGATAAATTGTTTTAAAATTTCAGATTCAAAGTCTAAAACTTCAAGTTCTGCAGAAAATTCGCCTAAAATAGCAGAAGTCTCATCATTCCATGCTTTTTTTGATGCTTTTTCATCGTAAGAAGTTGGAGCTTCAAAGAAAAACTTTCCGTTTTCGTAAATATCTTTCGGAAAAGTAGCTCTTTCCTTCATCAGATGAATAATTTTTAATAATTTTTCATCTTTAATATTTAAGTTTAAATCTGAACTTTTTAAAATTTGAAGTAATTCTTCTTCAGATTTCAGTTGAATATATTGATGATTAAACCATTCCGCCTTTTCTTTACTGAATCTTGCGCCCGCTTTATGAACTTTATGAAGATCAAATTCCTGAATCATTTCTTCCAAAGTCAAGATTTCTTTATCATCCGCCGGAGACCAGCCTAAAAGCGCAACCATATTCATAAAAGCTTCAGGTAAATAGCCACTTTCTCTATATCCTTTTGATACATTTCCGGTTGCAGGATCTGTAAAATTTAAAGGAAATACAGGGAATCCGAATTTGTCGCCATCTCTTTTGCTTAGTTTTCCTTTTCCTTCAGGTTTTAATATTAATGAAAGATGTGCAAACTCTGGCGCTTCCCAACCCATTGCTTCATACAGCAAAGTGTGTAAGCCTAAAGATGGCAACCATTCTTCACCACGGATGACGTGAGAAATTTCCATTTCGTGGTCGTCGATAATATTGGCGAAATGATAAGTCGGCATTCCGTCATTTTTAACTAAAACTTTATCGTCCAAAGAGTCTGTATTCACGGCGGAATTTCCTCGAATGATATCTACCAAACCTAAAGTTCTGTCAACAGGCATTTTAAATCTTACAACGTAAGGCGTTTTATCATTCAGCAATTTCTGAACTTCCTCTTCAGAAAGGGTAAGGCTGTTTTTTAAACGGTTTCTGGTTTTGTTATCATAAGAGAAAACGTCTCCTTTTGCTTCGTATTCTGCACGGATTGCGTCTAGTTCTTCTGCGGTATCGAAAGCGATGTATGCATAATCTGTTTTTAAGATCTGCTCAGTATATCTGTCGTAAATATCTCTTCTTTCGGATTGTCTGTAAGGTGCAAATTTGCCTCCTTTTTTTGGACTTTCGTCAGGGATAATTCCGCACCATTCAAGAGCTTCTTCGATATATTCTTCAGCGCCTTCCACATATCTTGCGGTATCTGTATCTTCAATTCTCAATACAAATTCTCCGCCTTGGTTTTTAGCAAAAAGATAATCATATAATGCAGTTCTTACACCGCCCAAATGCAACGGCCCGGTCGGACTTGGTGCAAAACGGACTCTTACTTTATTCATTTCTTTGAAATTAGGCTGCAAATTTAAGCATTTCAAAAAAGTTTTCTTGGTAAAAGTGATTGTTTTTTAGAAAAACTATTTTATGTTTTTAAGCAAAATGTAGTTTTTATATTCGCCTATTCTTATTTTCAGTAAATCTTCCAAAGGTTGCACCAATTTGTCTTTTTTGTCCCAGATTGCTTGGGATTTATCGTGTTCAAAAACAAAATCGTGTCTTGCAATAGCTTCTGCCATTACTTTTGGATGCGTTCCCAGGAATTTTGTAACCCGGTCTACAATGTGATAATTAAATTCTTCTTTAGGCTGTTCTTCCAATTTATTTTTTTCATGCCCGTAATAATAATTGAAATTTTTTGCCTTTAAGGACATATTTTTTCGTGATCTTACCGCATTATAATGATAAATAGGCGCATCTAATTTCAGCACTTTTAGTTTTTCTCCTCTTTCGGAACCGTTTTCATATCCTTCTTTAGAATTAAATTTCCTGAAACCTTGCGAATCAATGTAAGATCTTATTTTAGGATTGTTTTTAAAAATTCTTATTTCATTCTTGTGCACGGCTCTGCTGTTTCGGATATGATTGTAATCGCCCCAAAAATGAATGAATGGTTGTAAGAAACCTTCAACTTCTTCGTGTTGATGAAATTTTTTTATGTTTTCGAGAATTTTAGGAAGATCATTTTCATGAATAACTTCATCCGCCTGGATATGAAAAACCCAATCACCGGTAACATGATCTAAACCAATGTTGGACTGTTGTGCGAAGATTTTCCCGTGCAATTTGAGATTGTCATCCCATATTGTATCTATAATTTTTATTTTAGGATCATTAAGGTTTTCTATTGCTTCACGAGTTCCGTCGGTGGAATCTCCAACAACGGCAATAAACTCATCGCAAATGGGTAAAACAGACTGTATCGACTCCAAAAAAGGAACGCCGTACAAGAAGCCGTTTCTTACATAACCATAACCGCTTATTTTCATGTTTAAATAATTTATGTGCAAAATTCTTACTTTTTTTTGAATAATGCATGATTTAATAATTTAAGTTTTATTTTTGTAAGTAAAGATTAAAAAATGTTAGAAATAGGAGAAAGACCTTGGGGGAAATATTTTGTTTTGGTAGATGAATCCAATTATAAGCTTAAAAGAATTGAAGTAAATCCGGGCCAAAAATTATCATATCAATATCATCACAAAAGACAGGAACAATGGACGGTAATTGAAGGTGACGCAACCGTGGTTTTAGATGATAAAGAAATAAAATTGTCTTATGGAGAAAGTATTTTCATTCCATTAGGAGCAAAACACCGCATGATGAATCTTTCTGATAAACCTGTTGTTTTTATTGAGGTGCAAACCGGTACTTATTTTGGTGAAGATGATATTGTGAGGATTGAGGATGAATATGATAGAATAGATTAATTATTGAATGGGGCATGAAATCTCTTTCTTAATAGGGTTAAAAAATAATTTAGATTACACTAAGTTTTTTTACGAAAATGTAAGAAAGCTATATCCCAATGTTGAGATTGTTTTCGTTAGTTTTGGAAGTACAGATGGTACACATCAATGGTTGGATAATCTAAAAGATCCGTTTTTAAACTATTTTTATTCGGATGAAAATAAAACATTATCCGATACCTATAATAAGGCGATAGAAATTTCTACGAAAAAGTTTGTTTGTTTTCTGCATAATGATATGATTTTAGGAAAACATTTTTTATCAAATTTGGAGAGAAATTTGTCTGAAAATAATATTAATTTTTACAAAGTTATAGAACCTCCAATTTTTACGGGAGATTTTCGAGATTGGAAGTTGACAAAGGATTTTGGCGATAATATTCATACATTCGATTTTCAGAAGTTTTTTGATTTTGAAGATGATTATATTTCTAATATCAATCATACAAATACTTTCACATCACATAAATCTTTTTTTTTATGTGCAAAAAGAGCCACTTTATTAGAGATCGGAGGATTAGACAATTTATTTAATCCAATGTTTTGTGAAGATGATGATCTTATCATTAGGTTAAAATTATTGGGTTTAAAAACCATCCAATTACATACTGCTTTGGTGTATCATTTTGTAAGTAAAACTTCAAGATTTTCAAAAGAATACGAAAATAAAACAAAAGGAATCGAAGAAAAATCTCAACGAAATTTTGTAAGAAAATGGGGTTTTCAAAATCATTCGAAATCTTCAGCAAAATATGATATTGGGATCATATTACTTCACGGAAATATTGAGAAGCTACACGAATTGGAACCTTTTGCAGAAAGAATCTATGTAGATTTTTTGTTTGATGATTATATAAATAAAGAGCAAAAAAACACGAAATTTAATTTAAATAAAAAGATAAAACCGATCACAAAAATTCAAAATCATGATGTAATGATATTTGTCGACGGAAAAGCTTTTAGCGAAAAAACACGGAATTCAATTTCAAATATTTCAGAAATCATTTCAAAAAATCAAAAAATATATATCAATCCCAATATTTTTATTAAACTATTTTTGAAAATTGCAAAGCCTTACCGACCTGTAATTGTTTTTAATCATCCCAAAAGAATAGAAAAATCACTCATTTATAAAAAATTAGAAATTTAATGAAACTCCTAAGAAAAATATTACCATTGCCAGGGATTTCGTACGGAATTACTGTAAATAACGAGATTGAAGAAATTGCAAAACTTTTAAATGCCTTAATTCCACTAATAGATAAAAAGGATGAAGTGATTGTTTTGCAGGATATTACTAATAAGAGCCAGGAAGTTGCAGAGATTTTAGATGGATATGGTGAAAAAATTATCAGATTGGAGGCCAGATTAGATGGTGATTTTGCAACATTTAAAAACAACTTAATAAAAGCTGCGAAAAAGAAATATTTATTTCAAATAGATGCCGATGAAATCCCTGAAGAATCTCTTATTAAAGGAATTAAATCTTATCTATCCGAAAAAAGGAAAGATGATGTGTTTATGGTTCCAAGAATCAATATTGTGAATGGAGTTACAAATGAGCATATTGAACAATGGGATTGGAAAGTAAATGAAAAAGGATATATAAATTTCCCGGATTATCAATATCGTATTTTTAAACTCAATAAAGGTATTGTGTGGGAAAACAAAGTACACGAAAGACTTCGCAATTATAAAACGATTGCAAGTTTACCATGTTCAGACTATTCTATGTGTCTTCTGCATATTAAAGAAATACAAAAACAAGAGCAGCAAAATTCATTCTACGACACCATTCAATAGGAATCTGATGAGTATAAAAATCATTTTAGACGCAGATATTATTGCAGATTCTTATAAAGACAACCGCACCGGAATTTTTCGCGTTGCTTTTGAGCTTTTTAAAAATTTGACAACTCATCCTTCAACGGATATATATTATAGTCATTTAAGCTTATTTCATCGTGAAACTTCAACTGCGGAATTAGAAGAGTTCTTTAGTGAAAATTCTATTGAGATAAAGCAAGCAAATATCAGAGCTAGACGTAAGTTTTTGCCATTCCGGAAAGAAAAGCTTTTTAGATATTTATATAATAAAATTGGAATTTACAATTATAAAAATACGTATGATGAAAAGGTTTGGAATAATGCTGAAGTTTTCCATTCTTTCTATCATCCAATTAATAGCGAAGTCAGAAAGTATACAAATTTAAAAAAGATTGTTACTGTTCATGATTTAATACCGATACTTTTCCCTGATTTGCATTTTACATCAAGTCTGATTGAGGATATCATTGCAAGCATCGGAAAAGATGGCTATGCTATTTGTGTGTCAGAAAACACCAGAAAAGATTTACTCGCTTATGCTCCACATCTCAATCCGGAACATATTTTTGTGAGCTTATTGGCAGCATCAAAAGAGCTTTTTTATGTTTGTAATGATGATGATAAATTTAATCTGATCAAAAAAAAATATGATCTGCCGGGTAAATATTTTTTGAGTGTAGGTACTTTAGAACCTCGTAAAAATGTAGATCATGTTATCCGGACATTCCTAAAAATGATAAAAGAAAATAATATCGATGATCTCGGATTGGTTTTAGTGGGAGCAAAAGGTTGGGATTACGATAAAATTTTTCAGGAATATGATAATGCCCAAGAACTGAAAGACAAGATCATTATCACCGGTAGAGTGCCCGACGAAGATCTCGCAAGTTTGTACAGTCATGCTCATTCCTTTTATTATATGTCACTTTATGAAGGTTTTGGATTGCCGCCTTTAGAAGCAATGCAATGTGGCGTAGCAACAGTCACTTCCAATACTTCATCGTTGCCGGAAGTAGTGGGAAATGCAGGAATTATGCTTGATCCAAACGATGTAGAATCACTTGCTGAAACTATGCTCAATCTATATAAAGATGAAGGTTTAAGATCTTTTTATTCTAAAAAAGGCTTAGAAAGATCCAAAATGTTTTCCTGGGAAAAATGTACTGATGAGCATGTTGAAATTTATAAAAAAATAGCAAAAGCTTAATCTAACATTTTAAAAATTTCCTCTTTTTGTGCTTCTATAGAAAACGGATAAATACCTTTTTCAGAATTGAAATGAAGCGTGTTCCACAAATCTTTATCAGTGCAAATTTTTACAATATTATCTGCAAATTTCTGGTAATCTTCGTTGCCTGCAATCAATGCGGTAATGCCATTTTCCAAAAACATTCCTTCTGCGCCGATTTCGGTCGTTAAAACAGGAAGAGTATATTCCAGAGCCTGACCGATTTTTCCTTTTACACCTGCACCAAATCTAAGCGGCGAAACAGATGCAAAACATTTTTCATAATATGGAATAATATCTTCCACATAACCGGTAACTTCAAACTTTTCAGAGTTCATTTTCAGAATAGATTCCGGAGCTTCAGAGCCGATAATCGTGATCTTCAAATCAGGTAAAACTTTCCATACCAAAGGCATAATTTGATTGTACAAAACTTCCACAGCATCCACATTTGGATCGTGGAGAAATGTGCCGATAAAGAAAATTCCGTTTCGTTTTTCAAAAGGCGGCATATCTTCCGGCTGTACTTTCAGATTGTGAACATTACTTACCGTAAACAGTTTAGATTCATCCACAAAAGCTTTCATAAATTCTTTCTCCTTATCGCTGATAACCGCAATTTTATCTGCTTTTTTACTGAGCTCGGTTTCAATATATTTGTAGCGTACGAGTTCTTTAGCTCGGTTTTTATCATATTTTATTTCCAGACCTCTTTCCATTCTCAGGTAATGTATATCTACCATATCATAGATTATTTTGGCTTGAGGAGCTTTTTTTCTAAAGAAATCTAAATAATATTCAAAAAGTTCAGGTCTGTGGCACCAAACAAAATCGATTTTTGGGAGTAAAGTTTTAATGAAATATTTTTTACCCTTCATTATGCCATATTTGTTTATAAATGGGGTATAAACAGTTACATTATGTTCATTTAGGGTTTTAATATATTTTTTAGAATCAATATTTGGGATGGCTTTTCGCCAATCGACAAGGTATACATTATAATGTTTACCTAAAAATTTTGCAATTTCTGTAATACGGTTTGAGGCGGAATCTTTATCAAAAGTTGGAATTTGACTATCAACAATCAGTATTGTTTTTTTGTTTTTATCAGGAGTAATCGTTTTTTCCGATAAAGGATAATATTTCTTAATATGGATATAATTCTTTATTTTTCTTTTGATTCCCATTGGTTTTACAATTTAAATATTCTTTTTACGAAATTTTTCACGCTGTATTTCTGAAGAATGTCTTGCGAAATTTCTACATACGGTAATTCCAGAAAGTTTTTAATTTCTTCAATATCAATTTCACTGCTGTTAATAATCAACATGTTGTTGGGATGGTAAAAATCATATTCTTTCACCGTTTTATTGGTTGTAATTAATTTTTTCCTGTAGCCAAGACTTTCAAAAGTACGGAAAGAAAGTCCGCTTTGGTCAGTTCTCTGTATATCAATCATTGCTTTTGACTGAGCAATCAATTTTTTCGTCTCCTCAAGAGAAAGATATTTTGTTGTGGAAATAAGATGAGGATAAAACAATTTCTCACACCAAAATATAACAAAATAATTTTTCAAACCTCCTTCGGACAAGGCTTTCGCCAATTTATCTATTTCTCCAATTCTTGAATCGTAAGAAGAAATATTAAAAATATCATATTTTATTTTCTCAGGTTTCAAATTTTCCGAATAAATAAAATTGGAAGTTTCTATAAAATTATACTTTTCAATATCTTCTTTTTCGTAGGAATAAATTTCATCAAAAAAGTGAGTTATTTCAAGCTGTTTCGGATATTTTTTGCAACTGTCGTAATAATATGCGATGAAATTATCTGTTTTCCTTTTTAAATTTTTTAATAACGAAACATCTAAAAGATCCGGACGAATAATGAAAATGATATCCTGCTTTTCCGTGATTTGCTGAATAATTTGATTCTTAAAGAAATCTTTCTTAAGGTTTTTGCCAAATATTTTCGTAAAGCCATTCCATATTTTCACAAAAAGGTTGGGATATTTGTATTTTATAATGTCCGTTTTAATATCAGTTACTTCGACATTATTATAAGACTGTAGTTCATGAACTACAAAATCAACATATCCATACGCAAAAGGGTAAATCAAAGTAATTTTCTTCGGCGTCATTTTCTAAATATTTCTTTTAGCTTATTTTCAAATGTTCTTTCTTCTTCCAAAACCATGTTTTTATAGTTGGAAAAATGAAGAATATGTTCGTTATAATTTACCAATATATCTTTTATTTTAGAAATAATTTCCGACACTTTTTCTTCGCTGAAATCAAATTTATATTCATCAGGAATCATCAAATCTTCATAATATGCAGAAGATCCATTTTTACCCGAAACGATACAACAATCTTGCGATACAGATTCGCGCAGCATTTTGTCTCTGCCGGGATTTTCTCCAAAATCAACATACAACAATGATTTTGCCATCAAATTTTTTATTTGGTTGGCATTCATATTTTGAATCGGAATCCACTCAAGTTCCGGAGAATTTTTTATTAATAAAGAAATTTCTTTTTTGCCTTTTTTAGGATTATAAAGTATTTGTTTATTTGTCAGATCTTTTTGGATAATTTCTTTTTTATCCAGAAAAATCGGATTTATATAATCGCAAACAAAATCTATCTGACTTTCAGGGATATTATGATCTTTCAGATAAATGTTGGAACGATAAGATTGCGCCCATTGAAAAACATTTGGGAGCGGTTCAAAATAATACTCTTTATCTTTTTGCTGATAAAATAATTTCGTGAAAAAATTCTGCTTGCGGATTCTATAATCCATTAAAACTTTGTAAAAGTCTACGCTCAGCCACCAAATTATTTTCTGACTTTTAGGATATTTTTTCACTAAAAAAGTCATTGATTCCGGGACGATTAAGATGTTTTCTGTATCATCTTCAACAAAATCTATTTCTTGGGTTTTATAAATGGCATAATTTTTCGGCTTTGCATTTTTTCTTTTAGGAATATAATGCATAAAGACATTATTAATGCCAATTTGGTGAAGTTTATCAGCCAATTGGTGCAATGCTTCCGGACCTCCTGTTACTTTATTTGGAGGACAAAAAATGATGATTTTGCTGTTTGGTTTATAATTAATCATTAAAATTTATTAGCGAAAAATTCATTAGTAAAAGAATTGTTGAAGATACAAAAACCTTACAATTATGAAAGGCTTTTGATAAAACGAATTAGGATATCAATTCATCCACCCAGTTTTCTACGCGATATTTTTCCAACAAAGATTCCGGGATTTTAGAATAAGGTGCTTCAAAAAAAGATTCTGGAATGGTGAAGTTATTTTCATCTTCAATCACAAATATATTTTGCGAATTATAAAAATCATAATTCACAATATCTGTATTAGTCGTAATCAGTTTTTTATGGAGTCCTAAACTTTCAAACACTCTGAAACTCAATCCTTGCTGTTCTTTTCTGTGAACATCCAGCAATATTTCCGACTCTTCCTGAAGCTTATTGATTTTAGAAATAGGCAAAGGTTTTTTTGAAAATTCTAAATATGGATCTTCATCTTTCTTTGATGTAAAGATGATTATTTTATAGTTAATTTTCAATTCATACAATTGCTTTGCTATCTTTTGAAAAACTGGAAATCTTTTATCTAATGAGCTAATGTTAAATACTTTGTATTTGATGCTTGACGTAATTGTATCGCTGTATTTATAAATAAAATTGGTTTTAAAAAGCAAATTGTACTTTTTGCAGTCTTTCTTTTCAAAAGAAAAAATCTGATCGAATAAAGACAATCTATTTTTAGTTTTAGGATATCGATTGATAGAATCGCTGATTATTAAAACAGACTTTTTCGATTTTTCGTTAATAGCTTTTATTGTTTTAGGCGACAGAAAATCTGCTTTAATATAAATTGAAACGTCGATATTTTCAAATTTTTCGATTTCTCTTAAAATAACGTGATTATAATGAACATATTTTAAATTCAGGATTCCAAGATTTTTAGTAAAGAAATTAAAAACCTTATGCCAAATACTTGGATATTTATATTTAAAATCATGAAAATTAATATGCTTTACAAAATGCGATTTTCTCTCCAAAGCATCAGCAATGTATTGATTGTATCCCCAATTATCAAAAGTTATAAGCAATATATTTTTTTTATTTTGAATCATTGTGATCTTGTTACATTACTTTTCCTAAGAATTCCCCCAGCTGATTCTTAAAATAAGCAGGTTTAAAATCTGCATAATTAGATTTAGGAACAAAATCATTTACATGCAAAAATAAATCCAAATCCGGTTGGCTGCTCCATGCCCAGTCTTTTAGTTGAATATGTGGAGAAAACAACGTAACCGTCGGAATCTCCAAAGATTTGCTCACATTCGTTGCTCCGCCTTCATTTCCGATCAGACATTTGCAAAGGCTTGTGACAGCAGCAAACTCTCTCAGGTTTTTGGTGTCAAAATCTTTTACAATTGCTTTTTGTGTTTTTGTAGAAACCAAATGATAAATTTCCGAGAAAAGTTCTTTTTGAGAGGGAAGATAATTACATAATATTTTAGAATTCGGCTGAAAATCAACGATGTAATCCAAAACTTTCGCCATGTATTTTATAGGATAAGTTTTTTCCGCGATGCTGCCAAAAGTACTTATCATAATCAGGTTGTCTTTTTCAGACAAACCGTTTTCTGATAGGATTTTACGCGCATTTTCCAACTCTTCCTCCAAAATATAGGTCTTTGGAAAAGTTTCTTCAAAAGGAATTTTCAACGGTTCCAACAACTGCAAGCGATGTTCGATTCCTAAAGTTGTATTTTTTGAAGATGCAGTTTTTTTCCTTTTTACAGGAAAATTATAAAAAAATTGACTGTATTTTTTAAAAAAACCAATACGTGTTTTTGCTCCTGAAAATATGCTAATAATTCCTGTTTCTACCTTTGAATAAGCATCAATTACCAAATCAAAATTTTGACGTTTTATCTCTGCCACTGTTTTAAATAAGCCATCTTTAAAAAAAATAACGTTATTTACATAAGGATTTCCAATTAAAATTTGAGCATGTTTCTGTTCTAAAAGAATGCTGATTTCTGCATCAGGATATTTTTTTTTCAATAATGGCAAAGTTGTACTTGTCACAAGCACGTCACCCATGAATTTTTTTTGAATAATTAAAATTTTCATTTTAGCTGCCAAACTCCATGATCGTTTTTTCAATAATTTTCACACAATCCAGTAATTGCTCTTCGGTGATTACCAAAGGTGGAGCCAGTCTGATGATATTTCCATGAGTTGGTTTGGCCAGTAAACCGTTTTCTTTTAATCTTAAACAAATATTCCACGCTGTTGAGCTTTCCGGAGTATCGTTTATCAAAATTGCGTTTAATAAACCTTTTCCTCTTACTTTTGTTATTAAATCAGACTTTTCTATTACTTTTTCAATTTCAGATCTGAATAGTTTTCCTAATTCTTCAGCTCTTTCAGACAAGTTTTCATCAGCAACAACATCCAAAGCTGCAACGGCAACAGCGCAGGCAATCGGGTTTCCTCCGAAAGTTGAACCGTGTTGTCCCGGCTTAATTACATTCATAATATTATCATTGGCCAAAACAGCTGAAACCGGATACATTCCACCGGAAAGTGCTTTTCCTAAAATTAAAATATCAGGCTGTACATTTTCATGATGACAGGCAATTAATTTTCCTGTTCTTGCAATTCCTGTCTGCACTTCGTCAGCAATGAAAAGAACATTGTATTTTTTACAAAGTTCAGAAGCGTTTTTCAAAAAGTTTTCATCAGGAACGTAAACTCCCGCTTCACCTTGAATTGGCTCAACCAAAAATGCGGCAATATTTTGAGCATCATTTTTTAACGTTTCTTCTAAAGCTGCAATATCGTTGTAGGGAATCTTAATAAATCCAGGAGTAAAAGGACCGTAATTTTTATTGGCGTCAGGATCATTTGAGAACGAAACAATGGTTGTTGTTCTTCCGTGGAAATTATTTTCGCAAACGATGATTTTTGCTGCGTTTTCAGAAATTCCTTTTACTTCGTAGCTCCATTTCCTAGCTAATTTTACAGCTGTTTCCACAGCTTCAGCTCCGGAATTCATCGGTAAAACCTTATCAAAACCAAATAGGGTAGTGATCTTCTTTTCGTATTCTCCCAAATTGGAATTGTAAAATGCCCTTGAAGTCAAAGCCAATTTTTTAGCCTGCTCAACTAAAGCTTCTACAATTTTAGGGTGAGAATGCCCTTGATTCACAGCAGAATAAGCAGAAAGAAAATCATAATATTTTTTACCTTCAACATCCCAAACAAAAACGCCTTCACCACGATCCAAAACTACAGGAAGCGGATGATAATTGTGAGCGCCATGCTTTTCTTCAAGGTCGATGAAATATTGTGAATTTTTTGTTTGTGCTGCTGTTGACATATTTTGATTTTTTACAAAGTTAATAATTTAATACGAAGAGATAAAAAAGTAAAAACTGCCTCAAAATGAAGCAGTTTGAAATTTTATTTAAAAATAATCTTAGTGATTATCATATTTTTTATCCATTACAAAACTCTCCATGAATTTTGTTGTATAATTTCCTGAAAGATAATCTTCATCATCCATCAGTTGTCTGTGGAAAGGAATGGTTGTTTTTACGCCCTCTACGTAGAATTCTTCCAAAGCACGTTTCATTTTTGCAATGGCCTCTTCACGGGTTTGAGCCGTTGTAATCAGTTTCGCAATCATAGAATCGTAGTTGGATGGAATTGTATATCCTGAATAAACGTGTGTATCAACTCTGATTCCGTGTCCGCCCGGAATATTTAATCCGGTGATTTTTCCAGGAGAAGGTCTGAAATCCGCGTAAGGATCTTCAGCATTGATTCTACATTCGATTGAATGGAGTTTTGGATAATAATTAATTCCTGAAATAGGAGTTCCGGCTGCCAATAGAATTTGCTCTCTGATAAGGTCATAATCAATTACCTGCTCAGTGATTGGATGTTCCACCTGAATTCTGGTATTCATTTCCATGAAGTAGAAATTTCTGTGCTTATCAACCAGGAATTCGATTGTTCCTACGCCTTCATAACTGATGAATTCCGCTGCTTTTACTGCTGCTTCGCCCATTTTCTCACGAAGTTCGTCGGTCATAAACGGAGAAGGAGTTTCTTCCGTTAATTTTTGATTTCTTCTCTGTACAGAACAGTCTCTTTCAGAAAGGTGACAAGCTTTACCAAATTGGTCTCCGGCAACCTGAATTTCAATATGTCTCGGCTCTTCAATCAGCTTTTCCATATACATTCCTCCGTTTCCAAAAGCGGCAACAGCCTCCTGAATTGCAGATTCCCAATGATCTTTAAGGTCTTCGGCTTTCCAAACAGCTCTCATTCCTTTTCCGCCGCCGCCTGCAGTTGCTTTAATCATGACAGGATAACCTGTTTCTTCAGCAACTTTTACAGCGTGCTCGTAAGATTCAATTAAGCCTTCTGAACCGGGTACACAAGGTACACCTGCAGCTTTCATTGTCGCTTTAGCGTTTGCTTTGTCTCCCATTTTTTCGATCTGTTCAGGAGAAGCACCAATAAACTTGATGCCGTTTTTCTGACAGATTCTTGAAAAGTTGGCATTTTCAGACAAGAAACCGTAACCAGGGTGAATTGCGTCTGCGTTTGTGATTTCCGCCGCTGCAATAATATTAGAAATTTTAAGATAGGAATCTTTACTCATTGGAGGTCCAATACAAACAGCTTCATCAGCAAATCTTACATGAAGGCTGTCTTTATCGGCAGTTGAATAAACCGCAACAGTTTTGATTCCCATTTCTTTGCAAGTACGTAAAATACGCATCGCAATCTCGCCACGATTGGCAATTAATATTTTTTTGAACATCTCTCCGAAAATTTTAAATTTTAAATTTTGAATTTTAAATTATTTTAAATGAAATTATTCATCTAAAATTTATAATCTTTAATCTAAAATTCCTTAAGATGGATCTACTAAGAATAAAGGTTGGTCATATTCAACAGGTGTAGCATCGTCTACTAATATTTTAACGATTTTACCGCTTACTTCAGACTCGATTTGGTTGAATAATTTCATTGCTTCAATTACGCAAACTACTTTTCCGTTTGAAACTTCATCACCTACATTTACAAAAACGTCTTTATCAGGAGATGGTTTTCTGTAGAAAGTTCCGATCATTGGAGATTTAATTGTTACATATTTACTATCATCAGAAGCAGCATCTGCTTTGTCTGTAGAAGCTGGTGCAGCAGCCGGAGCTTGTGCAGGGGCAGCTTGCTGAGGAGCAGAATGATACATCGCAGGTTGTGCAACATAGCTTACTTCGTTACCTCCAAGCGGAGTTTTAATAGTAATTTCGAAATCTTTAGTTTTATATTTTACTTCTGAAACCTCAGCTTTAGATACAAACTTAATAAGATTTTGTATGTCTTTAATGTCCATAAATTAGATATTTGATTATGGGCCAAAGATACCAAAAAAACCTAAAAAGTAACAAAAAACCACTCATTTTTATTAAAATTGAGTGGTTTTTATATTATTTAGAGTTGTTTTTAGAAAAACGCTCTTAGTTTTCTTCAGTAGTTTCAACTGTTTTTTCCAATACTACTTTTCCTCTGTAGTATAGTTTTCCTTCATGCCAGTGAGCTCTGTGGTACAAGTGCATTTCTCCTGTAGTTGCATCTTTTGCCAATTGAGGAACTACTGCTTTGTAATGAGTTCTTCTCTTATCTCTTCTTGTGGACGATTGTCTTCTCTTTGGATGTGCCATTTTGTAATAACTTTTTTAATTTGATGAGCGATGAGATCTTTCATCATCTCATCATATTATAATTATTTTTAATTTTTATCTTTTAATTTTCTCAAAGCATCCCATCTCGGGTCGCTATCGGGTTCCTCTTCTTTCGGACTGAATTTTTCAAGAATTTTTAAATCTTCATCACTTACGTTGGGCGAAATCTTTTTCATCGGAACTGAAAGCGCCACATTCTCATAAATCAGCTGTGCTACATTGAAAGCGTGATCTTTGGACGGAATGGTGATCACATCTTCTTCGCTGTCATCATACTCTTCGCCAAATTTTACCAAAACTTTAATTTCATTCTCTATCGGATAATCAAATTCTTCGTTTGTGATGTCACAAACCAACTCGATGGTTCCGTTTATCTTTATCACAAATTCTAAAAAAGTAGTATGCTTATCTAAAAAAACATCTGCCTGTATTTTAGGATTTGTAAATTCTTGCTCAGTGTCAAATAATTGAAAGAACGCGTTTTCTATCTCAAACTTGAACTCGTGTTTTCCGTTTTTTAGTCCGGAAAAGCTTACATCATAGTTTCTTAACTTGTCCATAAAATGAGTGTGCAAAAATATGCATTTTTTTTAATATTACAAATAAAATTTATAACAAATTACTTTTAATTTATTTTGCTGTTACATCTCGCTTTCCACAGGAAGATCTTCATCAATACCATTGTCGGCAGGCATTCTTCTTGGCTGTAGACGATTGCTCATAAGCTCGTTGTAATCATTTCTGTTTTTAAAAATTTTAATAGCGGTAAAAATTGCTTCCATAAAGCTCTGTTCGTCGGCTATATTTTTCCCTGCAATATCGTAAGCAACACCGTGATCGGGCGAGGTTCTGATAAAAGGAAGCCCTGCGGTATAGTTTACTCCTTCTTCATAAGCCAATGTTTTGAAAGGTGCCAAACCCTGATCGTGATACATCGCTAAAACTGCATCGAAGTTTTTGTACTTATTTGGCTGAAAAAAGCTGTCTGCCGGAAATGGCCCGAAAGCCAGAATCCCGTTATCTGAAGCCTCTTTAATTGCCGGAGAAATGATTTCTATTTCTTCCTTGCCAATCACGCCACCGTCTCCCGAATGAGGATTAAGCCCCAAAACAGCAATTTTTGGTTTTGAAATAGAAAAGTCCTCAATTAAAGTTTGATTTAATGCTTTGATCTGCTTCTTTATCTTTTCTTTCGAAATATTTTCAGCAACTTCAGAAATAGGAATGTGATGAGTGGAAACGGCTACTTTTAAATCATCTGTTACCAAAAACATCAACCCTTTTTTATTGAATTTTTCTTCAAAGTAACCTGTATGTCCCGCATGCTTGAAGCCCATCTTTACCATTTCGTCTTTGTTGATCGGTGCGGTTACCAAAACATCAATTTCACCTTTCATCAAGGCTTCAGTTGCAGCTTCTAAAGAATCGATCGCCATTTTTGTAGATTCTTCTGTTGGTTTGCCCAATTCTACATTAGAATTATCTTTCACCAAATTAAGCATGTTGAGTTTTCCGTTTTGAGCCTGCGAAGTTTCTGTAATATAATTGAAGTTCAGATTAAGCTTAAAAATATTTTTCTGATAAGTAAAAAGTTTACCTGAGCCGAAAATAATTGGAGTAAAAAAGTCTGTAATGGTTTTGTCTTTCAGAGATTTCATGATGATTTCCGGGCCGATGCCGTTGAAATCGCCAATTGAAATTCCTACTCGTACTTTATGGTTTTTTGGGCTCATTTTGATTATCTTTGAAGATTATAATTTTACAAATTTAGCAAAAAATAATATGTTCACAGGAATTATTGAAGCAGTAGGAGTTATTGAAAAAATCGAACAAACCGGCAGCAATATCAATTTTACTTTAAGCTGTCCATTTACCCAGGAATTAAAAATCGATCAAAGTCTCGCTCATAACGGATGTTGTCTTACGGTTGTTGAGATCAGCGATAGCCAATATGTTGTTACTGCAATAGATGAGACTTTAGAAAAAACCAGTTTAGGAAGCTGGAAGGTAGGAAGTGTTGTGAATTTGGAGCGCTGCATGAAGATGGATGGAAGGCTAGACGGACATATTGTACAGGGACATGTAGATAAAACCGGAGAAATAATTGATATTGAGAACAAAGATGGCAGCTATTTTGTTACTGTAAGATATAATTCAGAAGGTAATTTTGTAACGGTTCCTCAAGGTTCGATCACTTTGAACGGAATTAGCCTTACAGTAGCCAAGAGTGATGATTTTCAGTTTTCAGTTGCTATCATTCCTTATACATGGGAATTTACCAATATGAAAAATCTTAAAATCGGGGATAAAGTCAACCTTGAATTTGATATTATTGGTAAATACATAGCAAAACTAATTAACAGGCAGAATGTTGTTTAAAAAATACAAAGGATATAGTTTAAGAAACCGGGTTTTTTTTGGTTTCTTATTCGTTTGCCTTTTGAGTGTTGCCGCATCTTCCCTGGTTCCTTATTTTGTTTTAAGAAATAATTCTCTGAAGCAGAGCAAAATTGACATGCAGGAGAAAACCAATGCTGTCATCAGATTTTTGGATTATGCAGTCAGTTTTTCTACCATACAGACCGATGATCTTCCAAAAGTTTTAAGAAACAAAATTTTTGAAATTGCAGATATTAATCAGCATGACATTATAATATATGATCTGAAAGGTAATTATCTGCTGTCTAATAAAGATGAAAATCTTGTTGAACACAAAAAAGTTCCGCTTCAAATTGTCAATAAAATCCTTTCCAATGGCGCAAGATATGATATCCGCGGATATGATGCTGCCAAAGACGCTGTTTTCACGTCTTCTTATTTAGTTTTAAAAAACAATGTTCTTGAGCCTGTCGGGATTATTTATATTCCGCTTTATCATAACGAATCTGCTTATCTGGACGTGCTGCACAAATATGTGGTCTATATTTTAATTGTAGATATTTTACTCATCTGTTTCAGCATTTGGCTCAGTTGGGTCACTTCAAATAATCTGGCAAAAAATATCACTAAGTTTTCAGATATGATTACAAGAATCACATTGTTTGAAAACGAAATGCGTCCCATCAAATACTATAAAAATGATGAGCTGAACGCTTTGGCAAGAGCTTATAACAGAATGATCCTTCAAATTGCCGATCAAAAGGAGCGCTTAAGATTTAAAGCATCTGAAGAAGCCTGGCGCGAGATGGCAAAGCAGGTGGCGCATGAGGTGAAAAATCCTTTGACGCCCATGAAGCTTACGATTCAGAATTTTGAAAGAAAATTTGATCCGCAAGATCCAAATGTTACAGAAAAAGTGAAGCAAATGAGCAAAACAATGGTCGATCAGATTGATTTGATTGCTACCGTGGCTTCCGCATTTTCAGAATTTGCCAAGCTTCCCGAAAAAAATAATGAAGTAATTAATTTAAATGCCGAGATTACAGATATTTTAAGGGTTTTTAATGATGATCAGATTTTTATTCATGCCAATAAAACAAATATCATGGTCAATATGGATCGTATCTATCTTTCCAGGATTATTACCAATTTGGTGACCAATGCCAAGCAGGCAAAAAGTGACGACCGAAATTTGCTGGTAAATGTAGATGTTGAGCAGCATCAGAGAAGGGTTGTTATTTCTGTTCAGGATAATGGAATTGGAATTCCGGAAAATATGTACGAAAGAATTTTTGAGCCCAATTTTACTTCAAAAAACAGCGGAATGGGACTTGGCTTATCGATGGTGAGAAAGATGGTGGAAGATTACAAAGGCCAGATTTCTGTAAAGTCTGAAGTCGGGAAAGGATCTACATTTACCATTACTTTGCCTACCAATTTATAGTGAAATCTTTTAAATTTAAGCAGTTTGAAATTCAACAGTCTGAAAAAGTCTTTCGTGTAGGCACAGACGGAGTTTTGCTGGGCGCAATGGCAGATGTTGCCAATGCTTCAAAAGTGTTGGAAATAGGAACAGGAACCGGCTTGATTTCTTTAATGCTCGCTCAGAGAAACTCGAAGGCTGAGTTTTTAGGAATTGATATTAATGAAGAAGCTTCGAATATTACAAAACTCAATTTTGAGAATTCTGTATTTAGCTCAAGGTTAAAAAATATTCTTCAGGATTTTAAAACTTTTAAAACCGAAAATAAATTTGATTTAATTGTTTCAAATCCGCCTTATTTTGAAGAAACTACTTCTGAAAAAGATAAAATTGCGCGGCAAAGAGTTGAGTTAAATTTCAGACAATTAATTTCTAAATCATCACAATTGCTTTCCGAAAACGGTGTTTTTTCTGTCATAATTCCTGCTGAAGCCGGAAGAGATTTTATTGCAATTGCAATAGAAAACCAATTGTTTTTAAGCCGAAAAATTAATATTAAAGGAATAGAAAATTCAAAAATAAAGAGATTGATTCTCGAATTTTCTTTGAATGAAAAAGTAACTGAAGAATCTGAATTTATCATAGAAAAAAGTCCGAGAAAATACTCGGACCAATATCTTGAACTCACAAAGGAGTTTCATGTTTTTAATAAAGAAGTTAGAAACTAGAGTTTAGAATTAGTTTTTAATGCTTTCATTATTTTTATCTTACTCAAACAATTCTGCCGTATCCAGCACAGAAACTTTTCCGTCCTCACATCTTATTGCTTCTCCGGGAAAATTCTGAATCATGTGATAATCATGCGTTGCCATTACCACAGCAGCTCCGTTATCAGCGGCAACCTTTTTCAGCAAAGTCATAATTTCGTTGGACGTTTCAGGGTCAAGATTTCCTGTAGGCTCATCGGCTAAGATCAGATCCGGATGATTTAGTAATGCTCTTGCAATTGCAATACGCTGTTGTTCACCTCCCGAAAGCTCGTGCGGCATTTTATGTTTTTTGCCTTTCATGTTTACACTCGAAAGGACTTCGTTGATACGTTCATCAATTTTTACTTTATCAGTCCAGCCTGTGGCTTCCAAAACAAATTTCAGGTTTTTCTCTACCGTTCTGTCCGGAAGCAATTGGAAATCTTGGAAAACAATTCCTAGCTTTCTTCTTAAATTGGGTACTTCCGAAGCTTTTAATTTAGCTAGATCAAAACCTACCACTTCACCTTTTCCTGCAACCAACGGAATGTGTCCGTAAAGTGTTTTTAAAAGTGAACTTTTCCCGGAGCCGGTTTTCCCGATAAGATAGCAGAATCTGCCTTTTTTGATATTTAAGTTAACATCAGAAAGCACAGTGAAATTTTTCTGGGCAATTTTTGCATGTTGCAGGCTGATGATGCTGTCTCCGGAGATATTTGTATGTGGCATAAATTCAATTTTTAGAGGCTTTTTCTAAAAGTATTTTTTCAATTTTTAAAATTAGAAAAAAGAAGCTTTACAAACCTATATTTTAGGAAATTTTAACAACAAAAAATGCCTGAAAAACTTCTTTTCAAGCATGATTTGTATATTGTAAGTTAAGAATTATCTCTTAGCTCTTGCAGAACTAACTGTAAGGCTTTTTCTGCCTTTAGCTCTTCTCGCAGCCAAAACTCTTCTTCCGTTTGGCGTAGACATTCTTTCTCTGAAACCGTGTTTGTTTCTTTTCTTTCTTTCTGATGGCTGGAACGTTCTTTTACTCATTACTATATATTTTAGTCGTAATTATCTATTAATTTTCAGGTTGCAAATATAGGGATATTTTTATAAAGTGCAAATATAAATTATATTTTTTATCTGAGTTTGTAATACTTTATATTAGAATTAAATACTGAGAATCTATACTCATCCGTATAAAAACTTTATCTTTGAATCTTCAAATTTTAAAGAAACCCAATGTTTACACCTGTAGAACTTTTAGAGATCAATACGCTTCTTGTACCGGAAAATAAAATAGTAATCCTTACCCATTACAATCCGGATGGCGATGCCATTGGTTCTAGTTTAGGTTTAAAGCATTATTTGCGCGCAAAAGGTATTGAAGCAGAAGTTGTTGTTCCCAACGATTTTCCGAAGTTTCTGAAATGGATGCCCGAAGCAAAGAAAAATATCATTGGAGAATATAAAAGAAAAATAGCTTTTGATCTGATCAATGCTGCAGATGTTATTTTTTGTCTTGACTTTAATTCTCCAGCGCGAATTGGTATTTTGGGAGATTGGCTGATGAGAGCTAAAGCCAAAAAAATTCTTATCGATCATCATCAGCAGCCGGAAGATTTCGACTTTGTCTATTCCGATACGGTAATTCCTGCGACTTGTCAGATGATTTATCATTTTATCGAAGCGATGGATGACGAAAAGCTGGTTAACAAAGAGATTGCAGAATGTTTGTATACAGGAATCATGACCGATACCGGAGGCTTCCGTTTCCGTTCTACAAGCGCAACGACGCACAGAATTGTAGCTAATTTAATTGAAAAAGGAGCCGATCCATCGATTATTACATCAAATACTTGGGATACAAACACGGTTTCACGTTTGCATTTATTAGCTTTAATTTTAGGAAGAATTGAAGTGGTAAATGACGGAAAAGTTGCTGTTTTATATCTTACAAGAAAAGAACTTCAGGAATACGGTTTCCAGAAAGGCGATACGGAAGGTTTTGTAAATTACGGATTGAGTATTGTCGGTGTGAAAATGGCGGCTTTTTTCATGGAAGATCTTTACGAGGATTTTATTAAAATTTCTTTCAGAAGTAAAGATGATGTGGATGTTAATCAGTTTTCCAGGAAATATTTCAATGGCGGCGGTCACATCAATGCAGCCGGTGGAAAATCCATGGAGTCCTTACCTGAAACACTTGAAATATTTAAAGCTAGAACAGAAGCGGAGAATTTGTAGTTAAAGGTTAATCAGTTGAATAGTAATTAATTAATAGTTAATAAGTTAAAGTTTAGATAAAAAAGATTTTTTCAACTCATAATTTATAACTAACAACTCATAACTTCTTATAACCCTTTTCTTCAAGCTCTTTACAGGTATATTCATAAACCTCGGAAAACATTTCATCAAGGAATTTTTTATTGAATAAGCTGAATTTTGTCATTTTCGGAGGATCTAAAAATATATCACAGGATTTAGCTTTTGAATAAACTGATTTAGCAATTGCCAAATGTAAAATCCTGTCAAACTCTTTCATTAAACTCAGATTTTCTAAAGGATCATAACTTATCGAGTTCACATGCGAGCCGATAAGGAAATCACATTTATCTAAAATAGGCTCAATTGGAAGGTTATCTAAAACACCGCCGTCAACATACACTTTTTCGCCAATTCTTACGGGTGGCAGCACAAAAGGGACGCTTGATGAAGCCAAAAGAGGACCGAATAATTCACCTTCCGAGAAAAAATCTACAATACCGTGAGTCATTTCCGTCGCGGCAACAATTACCGGAATCTTTAAAATTTTAAAATCATCTTCCGGAAAATGGTCATTAAATAATTTCAGGATAAACTTTGAACTAAAAATCCCGTTTCTCGAAAGTTTCAGATAAGAACGCGAGAAAAAAGTGGTTTCTTTTACGATTTTCATCATTTCATCCGGAGTTTTCCCAAACGAATAAAAAGCAGCAATGATAGATCCGGCGCTGGTTCCGGAAATGATATGTGGTTTCAGTCCGTATTCTTCCAAAGCTTTAAGAACGGCAATGTGTGCGATTCCGCGCATACCGCCGCCGGATAAAGTAAGACCGATAATTGGTTTCTTTTTTTTAAAAGAGAATAAACCCATTGAAAAATTTAAGCTTTACTAATATACAAGATTTTAATTAATTGCATATTAAAGAAGCAATTTTTTCGGGAGATGATGAAGAAGTTCGGTATTGATGATTTCTGCGCAAATGCTGGGTTTTTCCCAATGTCCGTTATGTCCGCAATCTAAAACATAAGATTTTATATTGGTTCTGTCCGGAAGATTATTAATTGTATTTTCTGTTTTCACGGCGTTGTCGTGTTTTCCTGCTAAAACTAAAATTTTAGCTTCAAGGTTTTCCAGAATATGCTTTTTATCGGTTCTTTCAACCATGCCTTTTACACATGCTAAAGCGCCTAAATTGTTCGTAGAAAGTGCAATTTCGAGAGCGGTTTCTATTTTTCCTTCCAAAACGTTTCTTTCATTTTGATTAAATAAGTTTGGAATTCCGGCTCTTGCATAATTCGAATAAGCTTCTTTAATAATTCTGTAGCTTTTGATACGTTGATTTTTTTTCTCTTCATCGTCTGCAAAATAAGTCGAAAAAAATAAAGTTAAACTTTTCAGTAATTCAGGATACTTTTCAGCAAAAGCCAACGAAGTATAGCCGCCCATTGAATGGCCAAGAAGATGTATTTTGTCTAATTTTTCATGATCAATTACCTTTTTTACTTCTTCCGCCATCAATTCCATTGTGTGGGTTTCTGCTAAAATATCAGATTTTCCATGACCGGGAAGATCGATCTTTAGCAAGGAAAAATCTCCCGAAAGATGAGGTTCCATATCGTTCCAAATACTGACATTTTCCATGAAACCATGAAGCAGAACCAAAGTTTCTTTTCCGTTTCCCTTTTTTTCGAAATTGAGCATAGTTTAAAAATTAAAAATGAATGTCAATATAGTCTACAAAACCCGAACCATTTACCATATCCTGAAGCCTCCATGTTTTGCCGCCGTCTTTTGACAAAAAAGTTTTTGTTCCTTTTCTGGTGTATGTTTTTCCGTTGTCGTTTTCAGAAATACTTTGCGAAATTTCGCCTGTAAAATTCATGTGTTTGTCGGTAACTACAGCCATAAAACCATTTATCTTAACAAAATTTTCGCCTGATTTTATATTCCCCGAAACGTTGTAATGATCTCTTTCATCTTCTATTTTTTTAAATTCAACTTTGCCAGGGTTTTTGATCAGATTATGTGTGAATTGATGACTTCCGCTGAAATCTTTAAAACGGTTTTTGCTATTCAGAGATTTTATGCTGTCGTTTATTTTTGTTCTTGCAGCGTTGATGGAATCTACAATTCTTGTGCTGTCGGCTTGGTTTGATGATGGTTGCGTTTCTTTTTTAGAACATGACGTTATTAGAATTACCAAAGTAAAGGCGGCGATTAGATTTTTCATTAACAAATAAATTATTACTCTCAAATTTAAATAAAAAAGAGCATTTTAAAATGCCCTTTCTTCTTATTTTGTCAATTCTTCATAAACTTTCGTTTCCCATGGTTTTATGTCTGTAATTCCGTATCGTTCTTTTTTTGAAATCGCAATATTATCAAGAATGTCGACGAAATTTTTGTAATTCGCTTCATCGGTTGGTTTTATGATAACCGTGAAATTCTTTTTAACCGGCGCTTTATTGTACGCTTCGGAAATGATTTTCGAAATTTTCACTCCGCTAAAATCGGTTTCTTCTAAATTGTTTTTAGTCAGATCTTTTTCATTGCTTTGATGATAAAAAACCCGGTCGTTTTTCCCAAGAATAAATGTAACTTGATTTTTTTCGTGTATCACGTTATCGTTGATTGGCGCTGGTTTTTGATCTTTTGCCGGCAATCCCAAATCCATCACATTAGGTTTGGTAAAATTGGTTGTAAACATAAAGAATGTAATCAACAGAAATCCCAAATCTACCATCGGAGTCATATCAATACGGATTAGTTTCTTTCTCTGCCGTGTCTTTTTTTCTTTCTGCTCTTGTGCGATAATTTCAGCCATGATATTAATTTTTAAGGTTAAACAATTGGCATTTTCTAATATATAGATGCCGGTTTAAAAATCAATACAAAATGCATACCTGAATTTAATAATCAACAATAATTTTTGTATTTGATTAAATGTTTAGCATAAATTATTATTGATAAATTTATTATTCAATCTTTTTTATGAAAAATTATGATTAATATTTTAAAACAAAAAAAAGCTCACAACTTTCGAAGTGAGCTTTATAAATATTATTGTTGTTATTATTTATTTTGTTTATAATAATTGACGCCACATTCCAAGAATTTTTTGAAATCCTCTTTCGGCATATATCCTGAAACCGGCGTATTGATTACTTTTCCGTCCGGAGTGATCAAAACATAATGCGGCTGCGAATTGTTATTAAAATTCACTTGTTGGAACAAACTCCATCTGTCACCAATTGTTTTTACTTTTTTTACTTGTCCTTCTCCCAAATCAATTTTAGTTTGTTGATCTTCGGGAAGTTCTTCTTTGTCGTCCACATAAAGCGAAGCGAGAACAATGTCGTTTTGAAGAATTGGTAAAATATCGGGCTCGCTCCAAACGAATTCCTCCATTTTTCTGCAGTTTTCACAACCATAACCCGTGAAGTCAATCAGGATTGGTTTGTTTTCTTTTTTGGCTAATTCAATAGCTTTAAAGAAATCATGTTCCGGGTGCATTCCAAGAATTCCGTCTTTTTCGTCATGGAAATAACTTACGTTCAGTGGAGGTAAAATTCCGCTTAATAATTGAAGTTTCGGACGTTCGGCAGGAATTAATCCCTGAATTAAATAAATCACAAAACCAATTCCTAAAACGCCTAAAATCTTTCTTGTAACAGAAATTTTCGGTTTTTTATCGTCATGCGGAAATCTTATCAATCCGAATAAATATAATACTAAACCAATCGCAATCACAATCCAGATTGCAATGAAAAGTTCACGTTTGATAAGGAAGGTTTTTGAAACTAAATCTGCTTTTGATAAGAATTTTAAAGCTAAAGCCAATTCCACAAATCCTAAAACTACTTTCACGGTATTCATCCAGCCACCAGATTTTGGAAGGCTTTGCAAAGCTTGCGGGAATAATGCCAAAAGTCCGAAAATAATCGCCCAAGCCAATCCGAAACCTGCCAAAGCAAAAGTCAGCAACATCGGAACGTTTGCCGATCCTGTAACCGCACTTCCCAATAAGCTTCCTAAAATTGGTCCTGTACACGAAAAAGAGACTATTACCAAAGTCAAAGCCATAAAGAAAATACCGATAATTCCGCCGGCTTCTTCTGCTTTTGAAGATTTGTTGGCAATCGAACTTGGTAATGTAATGTCGTAATATCCGAAGAAACTTCCCGCGAAGAAAATGAATATGATGAAAAATACAATATTCAGCCAAACGCTTGTGGAGATTTCGTTGAAAATATTTCCTGCAATTCCATCAATAATATGGAAAGGAATACTTAATAAAATAAAAATCAATAAAATGAAAAACCCATAAATCAATGCGTCTCTTTTACCTTTTGCTTTATTTTTATTTCCTTTCGTAAAGAAAGAAACCGTGAGCGGAATCATCGGGAAAACGCAAGGCGTGAGCAAGGCGATCAATCCTCCAATGAAACCTAAAAATAAATAAGTCCAATAATTTTCTGAAGCCTCAACTGCTGCTGTTCCGCAATCTGTCAAAGGTTTTTTGAAATCTATTGATGCTATTTTCAACTGTTTTGGGTCAAGTTGAGAAGTTTCTGTAACAGTAATTGTTGAGTTGACAGGCGCAACAACAGTGACTTCTGTAGTTTTTGCCGTGTCTTTTGTTATTTCCGGTGTTTGCTCAGTTACAGCTTCTTCAGAAATGCCTTTTGGAGTAATTTTTTGATTAAACTCTAATGTATTCGGAGCCAGACAAACTCTGTCGTCACAAGTCTGATAAGTGATTTCTGCAACAACATCACCGGGTTTTGCAGGATCTTTTAGTTTAAATTTCTGCTTAAAACCTGCCGAATTGGAATAATACACAATTGTTCCGCCAAAAGCTTCAGAAAACTCTTCATGTTTTTTTCCGACTTCCTGGAATTTTCCGATCAGTTCTATGTTTTTTCCGGATACAATATATTCGGTCGGAATTCCTGTATCTTCGGGAATATCTCTTGAATAAATATGCCAGCCGCTTTCCAAAGTTGCGTTCAGAACGGCCTCATATTGATTGTTGCCTAAATCATTAACAGTGAATTTGAACTTTACAGGGTTTTTTATTTGTGCTGAAATTCCTACAAAAAGCGTTAGAAAAAACAGCAGGAATATTTTATTGACTGATTTAAACCACATATTGAGACTTATATTTAATTAAGAAAGTTTACAAAAATAGAGTTTTTGAAATTATTTACGAAGGTTTCATATCAAAACTTAAAGCTGTATTCCAAAGTTGCGATGAAACTACGCGTCAAACCATCCGGACGGATATCCCGAATCAAAAATGGCGCTCCTACATTTAGTTGAAGAGCACTGGTTTGGTTGATGTTGTAATCTAAAAACAGATTTCCATTAATGGTCAAGCCTTGAGATTCTTCAATTTCCTGTTCTGTCCCCGAAAGGTTTGTGAATTTATCATTGGAAAGATGGTAAATGTTTAATAAACCTGGGGTAATTTGAAGTTTGTCGGTAATTTTGAAAGGATACGAAGCTCTTAACAAAACATCACCGCTTCTTTTGAAATCTTTGGTTGTATGAAAACTTCTCAACGGCGAATTTACAGGATAATTTTCAGCAACAAACTGATTGCTGTTTTGCGACAAAGGTTGTTGTAAAGCCGCAACCAATTGTAGTTTTTTAATTTGATATCCTGCTCCGACAATAAGGTCAAAAGTTCCTAAACTGGATTGATAGTCCATTGGTAAAGCTTCTCCGTTTTTAGTTTCATTTCCGTTCGTTAAAGGGATTTTTGTGCCTAACGTAAATGTTAGATTTTTATCGGCACGATAATTTGTGCTTAAATAAATATCCGACAAACCAAACGTGCTTATGTCATTTCCAGCTTGTGAAAGAGAGGTAACTTTAGCATTTATTCCAAACTTAGAATTGATTTGTCTGCCGTATTCTGCATATTGTCCGAAAACCGAAATGTCGTGATCGGCGCTTCCGGCAGAAAAGCCAACTTTCAATTGGTTTTTGTATGCAGAAATAGAATCATTCTGATGCGGTTTTAGACTATTTACGGTGCAAAATCCTGCATCGCTGCAACCTTGAGCCTGAAAAATGTTGGCAGCTGCAAATAGAAAAACGACGCAGAAATAGTGTATATATTTTTTTTTCATTTGTGAATTTTTTTAAATTAATATTATAAATTCTTCAGAATGTCTTCAACCGAAGCTCTTTGTTTATAATCCGGATCAAAATGTCTCCATTTGATTTCCTTGTTTTCATTGATAATGAATGTCGCCGAAACCGGCAGTCTTCCCGAATTGTCGGATCTGCTTTTTGCAAAATCATCTTTCAGTCTGGAATTGTAGAAATCCAAAATTTTGGTGTCGGGAGTGTAAAGCACATCAAAAGCTTCGGCGATTTTATATCCTTCGTCATACAAAACAGTGTAATTGGTTTTTGTCTTTTGAATAGTTTTTTCTATAAATTCAGGCTTTTCTGGTGATACAATGACCAATCTTGCGTTTTTAGCTTTAAGTTCCGGAGACAAATCCTGAAGTTTTTCGATATATTTATTACAATACGGACACCATTGCCCGCGGATAAAAACCAAAACGATTTTCTGTTTTTGTTCAGATAAAGTAAATGTATTTCCCAGCTGATCTTTCGCTGAAAAGTCTTCAATTTTATCCCCAACCATTTTCCCTTTTACATCGCTGATGCTTTTAACGCTGTTTTTTGAAGAGGAAGCTTTGTTTAAAACAGCCATTCCGACTCTGGAAAACTGTTCGGCATTGTAATACCCAAAATCATATTGAACCAGTTCGCCATTTTTGTCTAAAAATAAAAAGGAAGGATAATTAACAATCTTGAATTTTTTTGCCAGCTCTTTTCCTTCTTTTTCTGCGTCAATGGCAAGATTTACGAAGTTTTTATTAAATATTTCGCCAAGCTTTTCATCAGTGAAAGTTTTTTTCTTCATCAGTTTACATGGTCCGCACCAAGTTGTGTACATGTCAATAAAAATTAATTTATTTTCTTTCTGAGCGATTTTTTTTGCTGCTTCCAGATCGATTTCTTGAAAATGAATTCCGTTTTTATTTTGTGCATTGATGAAAGTTCCAAAAAACAAACATAAACCGTATACAATTGTTTTAAACATAATATTGATATTTATAATTAAGTCCCCAAAAGCAAAAATAATCACCCAAGTTGTGAGTGATTATTTGTAATTGATTGGTTTTTAATGATTAAATTATTATTTTAATGGTTGTTAATCTTTGCAGTTTATATTTTAATAATCAATTATTTTATCTCTCTTTTATAATACGCTATTCCAAAAGGATTGGTAGCTGTAGTAATTGTAGATTGTAAGCTTAATAATCCATTATTAATTGCATAAATACTTACTTTATCCGCAGTAGCTCCGGAATGTGTTACAAAAAGCTTGTTTCCCATTTCGTTTACAACTACATTGTGAGGTACGGCGGTTGTTGTAGAAGTAGGCATTCCCAATTGTGAAACATCTGAAGTTTTGATCGTGTAGATTTGGCTTCCCGGAAGATTGGTTACAAAAAGATATTTATTATCAGGAGAAGGGAAAATCCCATGCGCTCCCAGAAAGTTTTTTTCTTCAAGTATATTGAGGTTGTTTCCGTCTAAAACAAAAAGTTCGCCGGATTGACACGGTACATATAGCTTGTTTGTACTTGGAATATGATACAGATGCGGATCTTTTCCTACGTTCATTTCTGCTGTTTTATTGAAGTTGGCAGTAGAATACATGAAAATTTTATCCGGTGTTGCAGGATCGGGACTGAAAACCGATACAAAAGCTTTGCTGCCGTCTTGTGTTACAAAAACATCGTGAGGTTTCATTCCGACATCAATTGTTTTTACAACAGTATTTGTGCTGATATTGATTACAGATATGGTATTGTCAATGTCATTATTTACCCAAAGCTGGCTTCCGTTTCCTCCCGCCCACATATGGAAAACTCCGGTTCCGACCGGAATTGAAGTTTCAACAGTTTTTGAAGCAGGGTTTATCACATCTATCTTTTTCCCGGCTCTGTCTCCCACATAAAGGCGGTCGTTTTTTGCTACATAGACAACGTACATGGGTTCAGAATTGGGAATGGAAAGCGTTTTTATCAGCTCGTTGTTTTGTGAATTGATAAAGCTTACACTTCCTGCTCCTTTGTTGGCTACTGCTACAATTTCTTCATAGCTGGGTTCGGGCATTATTGGAAAATCGTCTTTACATTGTATTAAAAATGATGTTATTAACATCAAAAATAAGGTTGGAAAAATTAATCGTTTCATAATGGTATTTTTTTAAAATTACGTAAAATATTTATAAATCTTACTATTAATTACAAAATAACCATAAAAATCACCCAAATATTTTAATTTTTAATGTTTTTTTTTTTTTTTTTAATAATGAATTAAAGTTAATCACGTTTATCCTTTATCTTCCTTATTTGCTCAATACATTTGTATTTTTGGTTTTGCGCATTATGTCTGCTGGAATATTGATATTTACTTTGAATTTCGTCAATATTTTTATTCTTCATAAAGATATCGCTGATGAGATTTTTGCAATGATGCGAAATAGAATTCATATAATCATTCAGTTTATCCCAATGATCGCGCTCGTTTTCTATCGCCAGATCAATCTCTTCCTGATTTTTCAGATAATAATTGTCTGGAATATCATTTAAAAATTTTCTGTTTTTTAATTTTTTCAGCCAAAGGTTTTTAGAAATTCCTGAAACATAATTGGCAAGGCAAGTGTAAGCTACGAAATTATCGGCGTGTAATTTTTCGTATAAAATAATCAGAGCATCCTGAAAAATGTCTTCAGCATCTTCGATATTTCCGCTGTTATTAAGAACGAATTTTTTTGTATATACGAAATACTTTTGATACAAAATGCCGAAGGCAATATTGCTGTTTTGTTTAAAATCATCTATTGCTAAAGCATTTGTTTTTCTTTTATCCATAATATTTTCAGCACTTTTGTTGTGTTTTTATCTGCCGAAAATCTCCGGTCTTGTCTGTAAGGAATGATTCCTAAAATCTGGTTTTCTGCATCACAAAGCAACCACGTTTTTTCTTTATCGAAAAGAGATAATTTTTCGTCCTTAAAAAATTTTGAAATTTTCTTTTTTCCCGAAAATCCGATTGGAAAAAAGAGATCGCCTTCCGCTTTTTTTCTTAATTTTAAAGGCAAAGTTATTTTTTCGGCATCAAAATCCCAATTAAATTCATCGACTTCAATCATTTCTGAAAGATCAATTTTTGTTAGATTTAAATGGAAATCCGAAGGATTTGTTAGAATAATTTCCTCAACGGATTCTTTATTTTGTTTTATTTCTTTGATAATAAGCTGATTTCGGTTGATTGTCAAATGGTAATTTTCTGAAAAAAAAGAACTTCCGGTTTTGGCTTTGAAAATTTTTGGAATTTCTTCTGTTTGCGAAAATCCGTATTTTTTTAAGATTTCAAATTTTACAAAATCACTTTCGATATTTAGTTTTTCTTTGTTTAAAACGATTTGATCCGAATGAAAAGTGGAGATTTTTTTTTCGATATCACCAATTTGCTTTTGTACAAAATCTTTAGTTTCATTCAAAAAAGATAAGCTTTTTTTAAAATTTTCAAGAAAATGATCATTTGTTTCCAGAAGTTTTGGAACTATTTGGTTTCTGATTTTATTTCTTAAATAATCACTTTTTTTATTCGAAAGATCTTCACGAAATTCAATATCATTTTTTTTAGCAAAATCATAAATTTGATCTTTGGAAAACTGTAAAAGAGGTCGGAGAATTTGGTTTTCATTTGCAGGAATTCCGCTTAAGCCTTTTATTCCTGAAGCTTTTGAAAGGTTAATGACAAACGTTTCCAATTGATCATTCAGATGATGAGCCGTTACCAAATAATCCAGCTTTTCTTTTTTTTGAATTTCTCTGAAAAATCGATATCTCAAGTCTCTTGCCCAAAGCTGAATAGAATTTTCGGGTTTGTTATCTTTTTCCGAAACTGTATATAAATGAAATTTAATATTATTTTTTTTGCAGAAATTTTCCACCAGTTTTTGATCCAGATCAGAATCTTTTCCGCGAAGCTTATAATTAATGTGCGCAACTTGGAATTTGAACTCAAAATCACTGAATAACGCTGCCAAAACCATAGAATCTACGCCTCCGCTTACCGCCAAAAGATAAGTGCTGTTTTCGGGTGATTTTATAATATTTTGAAGCTGTTTTTTGAAGTTTGATTTTTCAAGCATAATGCTTAGAATTTCTTTTATACAAAGATAAACCTTATAATTAAAATGAATTTTGCTAACTTTGAAACCGTTTAAAATACATTATTTATGAAGATATTTAAAATTCTAGCAGTTTCTGCAATGGTGTTGGGTGTAACATCTTGTGTAAGTAAAAAACAGTATGACGCTCTGAGCGGTAACTACAAACAGTGTATCGAAAATATTGGCGAAAGACAAAGAGAAATTCAGGATCTGAAAGGTCAAAACTCTTCTTTGACTGCAGAGAATAATTTGTTGAAAAGTCAGCATGACGCTCTGAAATCGTCTTTGGATGCATGTCTTTCAAATACAGGAAAAAGCTCTGCAAATATTGATAAATTGGTAGGAGAGATCAATTCTTCAAACTCTTATATCAAGCAGCTTATTTCAGCAAATGCGAAGAATGACAGTTTAAATTTAGCATTGTCAAACAAGCTTAAAAGATCATTGGATAACGTAACAGATGACGATGTTCAGGTAAAAGTACTGAAAGGAGTGGTGATGATTTCGCTTTCCGATAAAATGCTTTATAAAACAGGAGATTACAACGTGTTGCCGGCTGCTCAGGAAGTTTTGGGTAAAGTGGCTAAAGTAATCAATGATTATGATAAATATTCTGTGCTGATTGAAGGAAATACAGATAATGCGCCTCTAAACTCGCCTAATTTACCAAAAGACAACTGGGATCTTTCGGCTTTGAGAGGAACTGCGGTTGCTAAAGTTTTGCAGACTCAGTTTGGAGTTGATCCTTCAAGAATTACAGCAGGCGGACGTTCAGAATACAATCCTAAAGCTACAAACATGAGTGTTTCCGGAAGAGCAGAAAACAGAAGAACCGAGATTATCATCATGCCAAAACTTGATGAATTCATGAAGTTGATGGATATTACGCCTAAGAAATAATATCATAAAAAATATTCATACAGAATCCCGATAAATTTATCGGGATTTTTTATATTTAAGTAAAATTTAAAATAATCATTAATATGAGCTTTTTTGAAGAAGAAAACCCTGAAATGGACCGTTATCTGGAAAATCATGCTTCCTCGGAGCCTGAAATTCTCAGGAAACTGAGAAAAGAAACCTTTCAGAAAACCACGCAGCCACATATGATTTCGGGGTATCAGCAGGGAAGATTGCTTACCATTATTTCAAAAATCCTGCAGCCTCAAAATGTTTTAGAAATTGGTACTTTTACCGGCTATGCAACATTATGTATGGCTGAAGGATTGGCAAAAGGCGGTAAAATCACTACTTTAGACGTCAATGAAGATTTGGCTTATCTGCCTGAAAAATATTTTACCGAAAGTGATTATTCAGATCAGATCAATTTCAAGCTTCAGGATGCGAAAGAGTTTTTAAAGGAAACTGATGAAGTTTTTAATCTGGTTTTTATTGATGCAGATAAAGAAAATTACGCCGAATATTTTAGACTGATCAAGCCCAAAACGAAATCAGGATCTGTTATACTATTTGACAACGTTCTTTGGTACGGAAAAGTTTTGGAAGAAAACCCAAAGCAAAAGTCTACTCAGATTATTAAAGAGCTGAATGATTTGGTTGCGAAAGATGACGATTTTGAAAATCTTATTTTACCTTTGCGAGACGGAGTCAATTTGCTTCGAAGAAAGTAAGTAAAGCTGGCTTAAGATTGATATTTTTACAATTATTTAGACTTAGCCTAAAGCTATAACTTTAATTTAAAATTAATGAATAAAGGAATTTGTGTTGTTACTGTGGCGCCTGTACGTGCAGAAAATTCTGACAAAGCAGAAATTGTAACGGAAATTTTGTTTGGAGAAAGCGCAGATATTTTGGAAGTGAATAAAAACTGGACCAAAATAAAAATGCATTACGACGGATATGAAGGCTGGATGGATATCAAACAGATAAAACCTGTCGCCGAGGAATATTTGGTAAACCGCAAAACAACAATGATTACAGAAGATTTTTCTTCTATAATGACCAATGACGGGCGCACTTTGCTTTCGATGGGTTCTGAAGTGGAATATCCCGCTGTTGCTTCCCGTCGCAGTCATGATGTGCGCGAAAGTATTGCTTTGACGGCCAAAGAATTCCTGAATGTTCCTTATTTATGGGGTGGAAAAAGCTTTTTTGCGGTAGATTGTTCGGGATTTACGCAATTGGTTTATAAAATTCATAATATAAAGCTTCCGAGAGATGCTTATCAACAGGCTGAAGTGGGCGAAGTTTTAAGTTTCGTGGAAGAAAGCCAACCCGGAGATCTTGCTTTTTTCGAAAACTCCGAAGGTAAAATTATTCATGTTGGAATCATGCTCGAAAACCAGAAAATCATTCATGCTTCAGGAAAAGTGAGAATTGATACGTTGGATTCTACCGGGATTTTTAATAAAGAAATGAATAAGCATACGCATAAATTAAGAGTAATTAAAAGCATAATTTAATAATGAAATTTTCTGGTTTGTTATTGGCTATCAATATTTTACTTCTCATTTTTATCTGGGTTTTTACTGCGACAACTTATGCGGAATTACCGGAAATTGTTCCTTCACATTTTGCAGTAAATGGAACTGTTGACGGAGAAAGTGAAAAGAGAGCAGTCTGGTTTTTGCCGGCAATTGCGACATTTTTGTTCTTACTTCTTGTTGGTATTCCTAAAAATCCCGATTCGCCTTTGCTGAATGTTCCTCAAAATTATCGAAATAAAGAAAGCTTGAAGGTTTTAATGTACAGCATATTGCTTCCTGCGCTGCTTTTATTGGCTGATACAATTGTAGAAAGCGTATTGATAGCACAAGGGAAATTACAGGAAATGAGCATTGCCGCATTTATATTATTAGGATTATTGTTTGCCATTTTAGGTTTACACATTTTTAAAATGCTTAAAGAAAGCAAAACGGAAATCTCTAAAATTAGAAATTGAAACTCCTTTACAATATATTTATCTATTTATTCATTTTCGGAATGAAGGTTTTTTCGTTGTTTAATGATAAAACTAAAAAAGGCGTTGAAGGAAGAAAACAATCTTTAGATATTATTAAATCCAAGCTTTCAAAAACAGATAAAGTAATTTGGATGCATGCGGCAAGCTTAGGCGAATATGAGCAGGGATTACCTGTTTTGGAGCGGCTGAAACAACAATTTCCTCAACATAAAATTTTAGTTACTTTCTTTTCGCCATCAGGTTATGAGAATGTAGTTAAAAAGAAAAATATTGCCGATGCAGTTTGCTATTTACCATTTGATACAAGGCAAAACGTAAAAGAATTTATCAACGAATTTTCTGCTGAACTATTTTTTACGGTGAAATATGATTATTGGTATAATCTTCTCGATGAGCTGAAAAAGAATAAGGTAAAAACTTTTGTGATTTCAGCTTTATTTTATGAAAGACAATCTTTTTTTACATCTTACGGAAAATGGTTTGTAAAGCAGCTGAAAAAAAATGTAGACTGGTTTTTTCATCAGACGCAGCATTCTTATCTTTTGGCTAAAAGTATTGGTTTACAAAATTCGTCGGTAACTGGCGATACAAGATTTGACCGTGTAAAACATTTGAGAATGCGTGATAATAATGTTGGTTTCGTTAAAGAATTTATTGAAGAAAAAAAGACAATTGTATTTGGAAGTTCGTGGCAGGCTGAAGAAAAAATTGCTAAAATAGTTTCTGAAAACAATCCGAATGCAAAAATTATCATTGCGCCACACGATCTAAAAAGAGTGGAAATTTTAAAGCAAATCTTTCCAAATTCTATTCTGTACAGCGAAATGCAAACTTCCAACTTCCAACTTCCCGCTTCCAACATAATGATCATCGACAGCATCGGATTATTGTCAAAACTTTATTCTTATGCAGATATTGCGGTTGTTGGCGGAGGATTTCACGATTCGGGACTTCACAATATTCTTGAAGCGGCGACTTTTGGCGTGCCTGTGGTTTTTGGAAATCATTACAAGAAAAATCCCGAAGCGGATGATTTGATCAAAGCAAAAGGCGCAAAATCTTTTGAAAACGAAAATGCGGCAGCAATTTTTATTTCTTATCTTTTAAATAATGAAGAAACCCTTAAAGAAATGTCTGAAAACGCAAGTAGCTTTATTATAAAACAGCCTAATTCTGCCGAACTGATTCTCCGGAAAATCTTATCATTTTAAAAAACCTTCATTTTTTATTTCCTTTACAATTAAATCCAAATGATCGGGAATATTTTCGCATTTCAGCCAATTAAAATCGAAACTATTGTTGATGCAGAGTTTTTCCAGATAAATATTTTCATGAATTTTCAAGTCTAAATCTTCAAGCAATTCATCAATTTCAATCCAATAATCTTCATCAATTTTTTTTACTAAAATTAAAGCCTTCAGGATTTTATTGATCAGATAAATGTAAAGTTTATAAATATTGTCGAATCTTTGCTGATTGAGTTTATCATTGTTTTCCAGAATCTTATTGACCAGAAAAAGATTAAGCGAAACGTCTCCAAATTTATCGGTAGTAATTTTTACGTGTTCGGTGATTTCTGCGCTTATTCTACGGATAATGACGAGAAAATATTTCGGATTGCCAATATATTTCGAAGCTAAAAGTACTTTCTCATCAATATTTTCCTCCATTTGACTTCTTTTTTGGTCAACGGTTTCTGTATCGATCAATTCGAAGTATAATTTTTTAGACAAAAGCTTGTCTTTTCTCAATAATCTGAAAATCAAACGGTCCTTTTCTATGGATGAAAAATTGCTCAACGCAGCTTTAAATTCTTTTGAATATTCCATCAATTAAATATTTTAGAGTATTTTAAAAAACCGTTAAAAGCCCAATTGGCTGTGTAATATAAAGATTTTAGTGTTGAGAATTTCATAAAGTTTTTATAAACTAAATACTGATCTTTTATGATATTTTGTTTCTTTCTTGATACGCTGGTTGCATGCATTCTGTATTTTGCCATTGTTTTCGGAAGCGGTTTTCCGGTTGGTATTTTTTTTAACAGATTAAGCCACATTACATGATCTTCACGTTTGCTGCCTTCCGGAAAATATTCTTTACCAACCCTTTGAGAATCGTACATTGATGAAAGTAAAGAAAGGCGGCATGTTTTTAATAAATTATTAAAATTTACTTCTTTATCAGCCTTAAAATCTTCAATTTTCGGAACTAAATTTTCATCACACCTTGCGTAATTGGAATAGGCAATTTCGGCATTTTCTTTCTTCATAAAACCGATCATTTCTTCCAGAAAATCAGGTTCCCAAAAATCATCAGCATCCAGAAATGTAATATATCTTCCGGTCGCATTTTGTAACGAAATATTTCTTGCGTGTCCCGCGCCGCCATTTTTTTCGGTAATACTAAGTTTTATTCGCGGATCTTTAATATTTTTAATAATTTCCACAGAGTTGTCGGAAGAATGATCATCCGTTATCAGCCATTCCCAATCTGTAAAAGTCTGGTTTTTCACAGAATTAATGGTTTCTTCCAAAAATTTTGAAGAATTGTAGCAAGGCGTGATAATAGAAACTTCCGGCATACCTATTTTTCGCAAATATAAGGCTTTGGAAACACTCTTTAAAAGCATTATTTATAAGAAAATATAAATTATGATTCCAAAATTGAAAAAAAATGATTGTCTTTTTAAAAAAAATCATAATTTTAAGCCTTGAAAAATTTGATATATGAAGAAATTAGCATTAATATTTGCATGTTTGTCATTAATGATAGCTACAGGATGTAATGATGACGATGATAAAAAAGTGCAGGAATTTCCTCTTGTAGGAACTTGGAAACCCATAAAAGAAGTGAGAACAGTGGTCGACAGTGCAGGTGCAGGTGTGAGCGACGAAATCGATTATACAACTTGTCAGCAGGAATCCAGATGGGTTTTTAATGAAAACAACTCAGGAAAAAGAAGTGATAAAGAAGAAGCGGGTGTACCTGCGACATGCTCAACAATTTCTGAGCGTAATTTCACTTACATTTACAACAGCAGCAGCAAAGATTTTGAAATCAAATATCAAGGGACGGTAGTTTCAGACAAAGGAAAAATAGTTTTGCTGGATGCAGAAACTCTAAATCTTAAAATCGAGGATATGACAGATCCTGCTTTATATAAGTCTACAACATATACTTTTAAGAGAATTACTCAATAATTCGATCATAAGATATTGACAACATATACAGATCTCATCTTCGGATGAGATTTTTTGTTAAGCACATCATTGTAATTAATCAAAAATTAAATTTACAATTCTTTTAAAATCATTATTTTTGCGAATCTTGATTTAGAATTAAAATTTAATATCTAAAATATAACATCTAATATTTAAAATAAAGTGTTTTACGATCATCAGCAGATAGAAAAAAAGTGGCAGAAATATTGGGAAGAAAACCAAACATACAAAACTTCCGATAAAACCGACAAGCCTAAATTTTATGTTCTCGATATGTTTCCTTATCCATCGGGAGCAGGGCTTCATGTAGGTCATCCGCTTGGATATATTGCCTCCGATATTTACGCGAGATATAAAAGGCATCAGGGCTTCAATGTTCTCCATCCGGTTGGTTACGACAGTTTCGGGCTTCCTGCTGAGCAATATGCGATTCAGACAGGGCAACATCCCGCAATTACAACTGAGCAAAACATTACAAGATACGAAGAGCAATTAAGAAAAATTGGTTTTTCATTCGATTGGAGCAGGGAAGTGAGAACTTCTGATGCCTCCTATTATAAATGGACACAATGGATTTTCATTGAATTGTTCCATTCTTGGTATAATAAAAATACAGACAAGGCAGAATCAATATCAACTTTAATCAATCATTTTGAAGAAAAAGGAACGATAGATTTAAATGCCAATCAAAACGACACATTAAATTTCACTGCAGAAGAATGGAAAAACGCTCCTGATATTGATAAAGAAGATATATTATTAAATTATCGTTTGGCCTACAGAGCCGAAACAACGGTAAACTGGTGTCCGGCTTTAGGAACAGTTTTAGCCAACGATGAAGTGAAAGACGGAAAATCCGAAAGAGGTGGTTTCCCTGTTTTTCAAAAGAAAATGATGCAATGGAGCATGAGAATCTCTGCATATTCGGAAAGATTATTGCAGGGATTAAAAACTCTTGACTGGCCGCAGCCTTTAAAAGATTCACAAGAATATTGGATCGGAAAATCTCAAGGCGCGCAGGTTAAATTTGATGTTGACGGTCATAATGAAATCGTTGAAGTTTTCACGACAAGGCCCGACACCATTTTTGGAGCTACTTTTATGGTTTTGGCTCCGGAAAATCCTTTGGTTGAAACAATCACCACAGAAGAACAGAAAGCTGAAGTTGATACTTATATTGAAGAAACTTCCAAAAAAACCGAAAGAGACAGAATGTCTGACGTGAAAAACGTTTCAGGTGCTTTCACGGGAAGCTATGCGATCAATCCTTTCAGCAATGAAAAGATGCCGATCTATATTTCAGATTATGTTTTAATGGGCTACGGAACGGGAGCTGTAATGGCTGTTCCTGCGCATGACGAGCGTGATCACAGATTTGCAAAGAAATTTAATTTAGAAATTAAAAAAGTTGTAGAAACTGAAGAAGACGTTCAGGAAAAATCTTTTGATTCCAAAACAAGTGTTTGCGTCAATTCAGATTTCTTAAATGGCTTAACTTATGACGAAGCAAAAGCTTTAATCATAACTGCAATTGAGAAAAAAGGAATTGGCCAGGGAACTACAAATTACAGACAACGTGATGCAATTTTCTCAAGACAACGTTATTGGGGCGAGCCGGTTCCTATATATTATAAGGATGGAATGCCTTACACGTTGCCAGCTTCTGCTTTGCCTTTGGAACTTCCTGAAGTTGAAAAATATTTGCCAACAGAAGATGGAGATCCGCCATTAGGAAATGCAAAAACTTTTGCGTGGGACGAAGCAAACCAAAAAGTGGTTGCGACAGATTTAATTGACGATAAAACGGTATTTCCTTTAGAATTGTCTACAATGCCGGGTTGGGCGGGAAGTTCTTGGTATTTCCTTCGATATATGGATCCGAATAATGATGAGGTTTTTGTTCAAAAAGAATTGACCGATTATTGGGGACAAGTAGATTTATATATTGGAGGCAGCGAACACGCGACCGGCCATTTATTATATTCCCGTTTCTGGAATATGTTTTTAAAAGACAGAGGGTATATTAATCATGACGAGCCTTTCCAGAAGTTGATTAATCAGGGAATGATTTTGGGAATGAGTGCGTTGATTCATAGAATTGATGGAACTAATAAAATTGTTTCTAAAAATCTTGCATCAAACTATCAAACTCAAAGAATCCCAGTTGACATTTCAATGTTAGTTGGAACTACAGATGAATTGGATGTTGATAAACTTAGAAACTGGCGACCAGAATTCAACAATGCAGAATTTATACTTGAAGACGGAAAATTGATTACCGATAGAGAAGTCGACAAAATGTCTAAAAGAACTTATAATGTTGTAAACCCGGACGATATCTGTGAAGAATACGGAGCAGACGGTTTAAGATTGTACGAAATGTTTTTAGGTCCTTTAGAGCAATCTAAGCCTTGGAATACACAAGGTCTGAGCGGAGTTTATAGCTTCCTGAAGAAATTCTGGAACTTGTATTTTGATGGCGATACTTTCGAAGTTTCAGACGAAGAACCTACAAAAGCCGAATATAAAGTTTTGCATACCTTAATAAAGAAGGTGGTTTACGATATTGAAAATTTTTCTTTCAATACGTCAGTTTCTTCTTTTATGATCGCTGTCAACGAGTTACAGAAAATAAAATGCAACAAACGCAATATTTTAGAACCTTTAGCCGTTATTATCTCCCCTTACGCTCCGCACATTTGTGAAGAGGTATGGAATTTGCTTGGTCATAATACGTCAATCGAATTTGAGCCATTCCCTGTTTTGAATGAGGAATATTTGGTAGAAGACGAAATTGAGTATCCGGTAAGTTTTAATGGTAAAATGAAATTTAAAATTCCACTTTCAGCAGCGTTATCAGCGCAGGAAGTGGAAGAATTAGTGATAAATGATGCAAAGACCCAGCAGATTCTGGAAGGCAAAACCCCTAAAAAAATCATTGTTGTGCCTCAAAGAATTGTAAATATTGTAATTTAAAAAAAAATTAACATTGGTGATTTCCAAATTTCAGAGCCTTAATTTTTTTGATTTTTCAATATATTTTATAAAACTGATAAATATCATCAATTATTTTAGATATAATTACAATATCAAAATCGTATCAAATTTCTCTTATCAAAAAAAGGCGAAATGTTTATTTGAGACTATTGGATTTTAATTAATTTTGCCTTTATTTTACAACCTTAAAATTTTAAAACAATATAATTTAGTTAAATATGGAAATGAATGTTTCAAAAAATGATGAGCAAGTAGTTGCTAAAAAAGCAGGAGGATTAAACCCTGCAATTATTTTACCAATTCTATATGTGGTTGCAGTAGCAATTTATTTATTTATATTTGGTAATCCAGGTAATTTTAAAGATGATCCTAGAATTACAGGTCCGTCTGTTGCCTTTGCAGATCTAGATTCTAAAGAATTGCATCCGGAATCATTTATGGGAATTATTTATATGGGAGGTCCTGTAGTTCACATTTTGGTTTTGTTTATGATTACTGTAATCGTTTTCTCTATAGAGAGGTTCTTTATTTTAGGGAAAGCTTCTGGAAAAGGTAACTTAGATAATTTCGTGGTAAAAGTAAGAAGCTTACTTAATCAGAACAGAATTGAAGAAGCATTGGAAGAGTGCGACAGACAGGAAGGTTCTGTAGGAAATGTAGTAAAAGAAGGTCTTACAACTTACAAGGCTTTATCTAATGATACTACTTTAAACAAAGAACAAAAAATGGTTGCTCTAAACAAAGCTATCGAAGAGGCTACAACTCTTGAGATGCCAATGCTAGAGAAAAACATGATGATTCTTTCAACTTTAGGTACAGTTGCTACGCTAATTGCACTTCTTGGAACGGTAATCGGGATGATTAAAGCATTCTTCGCTTTAGGTTCTGGTGGTGGTACTCCGGATGCTGCAGCTTTATCAATCGGTATCTCAGAAGCCTTGATCAACACGGCATTAGGTATTGGTACTTCAGCAATTGCGATTATGCTTTATAACTATTTTACATCTAAAATTGATGGATTGACTTATAAGATCGACGAGATCGCAATGAGCATCCAGCAGTCTTTTGCAGAATTCAACTAAGAATTTTGTAGCAAGATATTTGCATTGTAAAAGAAGTTTAATTAAAAATAAATAAAAATAATGGCGAGAGTCAAACCAAAAAGACACGGGGTAGTGACGGATATGACGGCAATGTGTGACGTTGCATTCCTACTACTTACGTTCTTTATATTGACCACTCAGTTTAAAAAACCTGATGTGGAACAGATCAAACCGCCATCTTCAATCTCAGAAAAAATACTTCCTGATGCTAGTTTAATGACTATCAACGCTACACCGGACGGAAAATTTTATTTCCAGCCCGTAGATAATGCATCAGAAAGAGTACAGCTTTTGGATAAAATGGGTGAAAAGTACAACGTTACTTTTGACAACAATCAGAAAGCTGCATTTCAGAGAGTTCAGGCAATTGGAGTTCCTATGAACCAGTTGAAAAGCTATCTTGCTTTACCTGAAGATGAGCAGAAAAATTTTAAGAGTCCTACAGGGATTCCGATGGATAGTGTAAATAGACAATTAATCGATTGGGTACAACAAAGTTTAAGCGTAAATCCTGACTACAAGTTAGCTATTAAAGGAGACGTTACGACAGAATACCCTAAAGTTAAAAGTTTATTTGAAGGTTTAAGAGATATCAAATTTCTAAACTTTTGGTTGATAACGTCACAAGAAGGTAACCCTAATGAATAAGATCGTTTAGAAATGGCAGAAGTACAAGTACAGGAAAAAGGCGCCAAAGGCGGCAAGGTACGCTCCAAGAAACAGAGTACCAGAGTTGATATGACTCCGATGGTGGACTTGGGTTTTCTATTGATTACCTTCTTTATGTTCACGACGACATTTAGCAAACCAAATGTGATGGATTTAGGGCTTCCGGCAAAACCGGATCCTAATGCTCCAAAACCACCTCCAACAGAGATAGACCTTTCAAATTCAGTAACTTTGTTATTGGGTAAAGACAATAGAATTTTTTGGCATCAGCAAGACCAAGCAGGTCTTAATGACCAAACTTTGATTGAAACAACCTTAGATAGAGAGGGCATTAGAGAGATTATTAAGCAAGCAAAAACAAGGGCTAAAAAGAAAGATCTGTTTACAGTGATTATTAAGCCTACTGATGATGCAGTATATAAAAACTTTGTAGATATTCTTGATGAAATGGCAATTACAAAAAGTGAAAGATACGGGGTAACCGATCTTAAGCCTTATGAAAAAGCTATTTACGACAAGAAAGTAGGAAATTCCGGTACTCCGACTCCTGCAACAAAGTAAATTAACTAAAAATTTGCAAACAATGGCAGATGAAAATGTTTACAATCAAAGTCTTAAATTAGATGAGATTGTATTTGAGAATAGAAACAAAGAATATGGTGCGTATGATATAAGACATCAGTATCCTAGAATGCTGACCAAGTCTTTTCTTATCGGAACTTCAATATTCTTATTGGCTGCTTTATCACCTTTAATTTATATCACTATTAAAAAGTTAAATGCTCCACCTCCACAAGAGGTTAAGGCAGATTTAGTAGAAATATTAGAAGAGGATAAAATTATAGAAGAGGTTAAACCAGATGAACCACCTCCACCACCTCCACCAAAGGAAGAGGAAAAAATTGAGATTATCCAGAATGTTGTACCGGAACCGGTGAAAGCTCCGAAAATTGAGACACCGCCACCGCCAATTTCTAAACAAATTGAAACTACAACAGGGTTGGTAAATCAGGAAGGGGTAAAAGCTCCGGCTTATGTACCACCGCCACCACCGCCATCTACAGGGACTAAAACTTCTACAGCTGAAGTAAAACCTCAGGTAAGTGAAACTCAGGTTTATACAGAAGTTGAGCAGACAGCAGAATTCCCTGGAGGAATCAATGCCTTTAGAAATAAAGTTTCTAGTAACTTTGATGGTTCAGCAATGAATGGTGATGAAGGAACTGTAAAAACTGAAGTAACTTTCGTAGTTGAAAGAGACGGATCGATTACAGATATAAAAGCTAATGGTAAAAATTCAGACTTTAATTCTGAAGCTATTAGAACGATTAAGTCAATTAAAAATAAATGGACTCCGGCAAAAATCAATGGTAAATCTGTTCGTTATAGATTTAGATTACCGTTAACGATGAATTTTGAAGGCTAATTTATCTTTAAATAATAATTAATAAAGAGAAGCTCATGCTTCTCTTTTTATTTTTTTTAATACTTTTGTTGTATGATGTTCAATTGGTTATCCTTAGTTACAGGATTGTTTTATATAGTTTTGGGAGTAGTAATTATTGTTTACAAATTCTTTTTTACTATTCTGGAGCCTACAGTTGCTTACCCACTTGGTGCGTTGGTAATGCTTTATGGTGTATTTAGAATTTGGAGAGCGATTTCAAAAATTAAAAATACAGGAGATAATGAATAATTTTAAATACATATTCACTCTTTTGTTTGCTGTCATTGTAAGCTGTTCGAAAAAAGAAAATGTAACTCCTTCTTATCATAAAGGAGAACTTACGATTTTAACAGACGAATCTTTCAAAAGTGTTACAGATGCCTTAGCTGACGGATATATGATTACTTATCCCGAAACAAAAATTAATGTAGTTACCAAAAAGGAGGATTTAGGGTTTTTGGATCTACTGAATAAAAAAACAAGTATTGCAGTAATGTCTAAAGATTTGTCTGCTGAAGAGATAAAAGCTTATGAAGAACAAGTTGATTTGAAATTTTTACCTGCGAAATTTGCTGCTGACGCCGTAGTTTTTGTTGTTCCTAAAAGTTCATCCAAAACAAGCATTACAATGGATGAAATAAAAGCAGGAATGCAATCTGAAGACAAAAATTTTATTTTTGACGGAGCCAATTCCAGTAATTTGAATTTTGTAGCTCAAAAACTAAACAAGCTTCCAAAAGACTTGAAATTTTCAATTATTCCCGGAAGTGCAAATGTGATTGAAGAGCTAAGTAAATACCCGAATAAAATCGGAGTTATTGGTTTAAACACAATAAGCCGGCCTTATGATAAAAAGTCAGAACAATTGAGAGAATTAATAAAGATCTTACCTGTGCAAAAAGATGGAAAATTGTATTCTCCAAACTTTGATGGTTTACGTGAGATGAAATATCCTTTTACAAGAGTTCTCTATTTCTTAACAAATGAAGGAAATTTTAACATTGCTAATGGCTTTATAAGATATTCATGCACACAATTGGGACAGATGATTGTTCAGAAAGAGGGACTTCAGCCTTATAATATTTACAGAAGAGAAGTTCAAATACGTTAAATAATATTAAATTAATCTTTATCCCGAAATATTTTTTTTATTTTGGTCCAGAAATTGTGTTTAGATTAATTCAATTTAGAATAATTCAATTTTTAGAAATATATAATGAAAGATATGATGATTATGAATGTAAAGAAGATTGCTCTCGGAGCGTCGGTTGTTTTTTTTAGCAATTTTGCGATTGCGCAGACATTGCAGGATGGAATAAACAGTATTGATAGTGATAAATACGCTCAGGCAAAAAATAATTTCACTCAAATGGTTGCTAAAGACAATACTGCGGAAAACCATTTTTATTTAGGAAATACATATTTAAGACAAGCAGATCCAGATTTTGCTACAGCAACTGAAAGCTTTAATAAAGGACTTGCAGCAGACAGAAAAAGTTATTTAAATAAGTTAGGTTTAGCTACTGTAAAGCTAGGTAAAGGAGACAAAAGCGCTATCGCTGAAATTCAGGCAATTGTGTCAGATTCTCGTGAAAAAGATGCTGAAGTGCTATTCAGAGCTGCAGAAGCATTAACGTTATTTGAAAAGAATAATTCTCCGGATTTAGCAATTCAGTATTTGAATAAAGCGATTGAAAGAGCTAAAAAAGATGTTCCTGCTTATTATTATTATACGCTTGGAGATGCTTACAGATTAAAGAGAATGCCTGGTGATGCAATGTCAGCTTACGATAAAGCATTACCTTTGGCTAAAAATAAAGCATCTGTATACACAAGGATCGGAACACTTTGGATGGCTGCACAACAATGGCAACAGGCTAAAACAAGTATAGATAAAGCAATTGCGACTGATCCGACTTATGCACCTGCTTACAAAGCATTAGCGGCTTACGACATAAAGTATCAGGAAAATGCTAAAGCAACTCAGGATTTGATCAATTATACAAAATATGCTGATGAAGATCCGTATACACAATTGGAAATCGCAAAACTTTATTTTACAAATGAAGATTATGCCAATTCAAAAGCAACTTTAGATAAAATCTTTGATAAGATAAATGATCCTATCAAGTTTAAATTAAGAGCTTATATAAATTATGCAGACGGTCAATATGCAGAAGCAAAACAAAATATGGACACTTTTGTTTCTCAGGCTGAAAAGTCAAGAGTATTGCCGGCTGATCAAGGTTTACAGGGGCTTATTGCTGCCGGATTAGCCAAAACTGAAACTGATGCAGCCAAAAAAGCCGCTCTTCAGACAGAATCTCAACAGAAAGTTGCTATTGCTAAAGCTGCTAAAGATGAGACCTTGAAGTGGGATATGGAGCTGATAAAACTTAATGGAGGAGGAGCTAATCAAGCGTCTATTGATGCAGGAGCAACTTCTCCGGAAATTGAAGCTTTGAAAAAGCAAGTAGCTGCAAATCCACAAGATTCTGACGCTTTGTATAAGCTTGCAACTGCTTATCAGGATGTTAAAAACTGGGATGGAGCTATTGTTACTTGGCAGAAAATGAGTACATTGCTTCCGGATTGGGCGCCGGCTTATTACAGTCAGGGGTACGCTTACCAACAAAAAGGAAACAATGAAGCTGCAAAAACTTCTTACGAAAAGTACATCAGTACAGTAAAACCGGCTGAAGTTGAAGCAAACAAGCAAACACTTTCCTATGCTTATTTTGCAGTTGCATATCTTGAAAAAGATAAAGATTTGGCAAAAGCAAAAGATTATGTTGCAAAATCGTTACAGCTTGATCCGACATATCAGGATGCAGTTAAGCTTAATGCAGAACTCAACAAACCTGCAGAACTCAACAAACCTGCAGAAGGTCAATAAATAATTTAAATTATAGATATTAAAACTTCCCATACACAATGTTTGGGAAGTTTTTATTTTAAACATTATATTTGAAGCTATGAAAACAGATATTCTTGCTTTTGGTGCTCATCCGGACGATGTCGAATTAGGATGTGGCGGAACTATTGCCAAATTGGTCTCGGAAGGAAAAAAATGCGTAATTGTAGATCTCACGAAAGGAGAATTGGGTACGCGTGGAACAGATGAAACCCGGAAAGAAGAAGCCGAAGCAGCAATGAAGATTTTGGGAGTTTCGGCTAGAGAAAATTTAGGAATGAAAGATGGTTTTCTTGTCAATTCTGAAGAATATCAAATGGAAATTGTAAAAATGATCCGTAAATACCGCCCGGAAATCGTTTTAGCCAATGCAATCGATGATAGACATCCTGATCATGCAAAAGCTGCTAAATTAGTATCAGATGCATGCTTTTTGGCAGGCTTAAGAAAAATAGAAACTGTAGTGGAAGGTGAAGTTCAGGAAGTCTGGAGGCCAAAGCAGATTTTTCATTACATTCAATGGAAGAATATTCAGCCTGAATTTGTGATTGATATTTCAGAACACCTTGAAAAAAAACTGGAAGCTTGTATGGCTTTTAAAACTCAGTTTTACGATCCTAAGTCCACAGAACCGGTAACGCCAATTGCTACAAAAGACTTTTATGAAAGCCTTACTTATAGAGCTCAGGACTTGGGCAGATTGTCTGGTGTTGCCTTTGCAGAGGGCTTTACCACGGAAAAGTTACTTGCTCTGAAAAATTTTGAAGGAATTATTTTGTAATTAAAAAATCTTCCATATATTTGCACTCACAAAACGGTGATTGTAGCTCAGTTGGTTAGAGCGTCGGATTGTGGTTCCGAAGGTCGGGGGTTCGAGACCCCTCATTCACCCAGATAAACACATTTTCTTTGAAGATGTGTTTTTTATTTCCCAAAAAAAGCATCTGAAGAGATGCTTATGTTTTTTTCTATATATTCGGTTTAGTTCTTTAGGTTTAAACTTCTTCGTCAGAATCTATCGTATAGGTTTTGCTTTTAAAGTCTTTATCATGCTTTTCAGATATTACATCTTCGCCTTTTTCATTAATGATAAAATCTGTAGATTCATTAAACATCTCTTGAAAACTCTTAAAATCTTCTTTATAAAGATAAATTTTATGTTTCTCGAATGTTGCTTCTCCATTCTCTCCGAAATTCTTTTTACTTTCGGTAATCGTAAGATAATAATCCCCCGCTTTCGTCTCACGCACATCAAAGAAATAAGTTCTTCTTCCTGCTTTTAACACCTTCGTGAAAATTTCATTTTCATGGCGTTCCTTGTATTCACTCATTGTTAGATATTTTTTTAATCTTGTTAAGAACAAATATAAAAGTTTTCTTTTAATCACAAAATTTTTTTTATGATTTATTTAACAATTCTAAAAGAAACGGCTAAGCGGTTACAGAATTGGTAATTTCTGTAAGGTTGATGATCTTATCTGCCCTTTGAGCGCTAGACTCTCTGTGCGTGATAATTATAGAGGTTGCGTTATGTATTTTGGTATCTATATTTTCCAGAATATTCTGCTCGGTTTCTGTATCCAAAGCAGATAGAGAATCGTCAAAAATAATGATATTCGGGTCTTTTATCAAGGCTCTGGCAATGCATATTCTTTGCTTCTGGCCTCCCGAAAGCATCACTCCGCGCTCGCCAACCATGGTTTTGTATTGTTCTTTGAAACCAACAATGTTTTTGTGAACGTCTGCAATTTTTGCGTATTCGACAACTTTTTCGTGCGAAGGATTATCGATAGCAAAGCCTATATTATGCTCAATAGTATCTGAAAACAAATAGCTTTCCTGCGGAATATAACCTATATATTTTCTATAATTTTCGAGATTATGTTCTTTAAGATTTTTCCCGTCGATCAAAATTTCACCTTCCGTCGGATCGATTAATCTGCAAAGAAGGAGGGCTATTGTAGATTTCCCACTTCCGGTTTTTCCCATAATAGCGAGTGATTGTCCAGCTTCTATTTTAAAACTTAAATTATTTAAAGCTTTAATTCCCGTGTTTGGATATACATATGAAACATTTCTGAATTCAATATCACCTTTTATAGGATAATTTTCAGAGCTTTTGTTGATGACTTCAGACTTTTTATCTAAAAATTCATTAATTCTCTGCATTGAAGCCTCTGCCCGTTGATTAATTGATGTTACCCAACCGACCATAGAAAATGGAAAGATCAAAGTATTGATGTACATGAAAAAATCGGCAATTTTACCAATGCTTAATTCTCCGTCGATATATTTTTGTCCGCCAATTACAATAATTGCTACGTTTAATAATCCAATTACAAATAAAATAATTGTAAAAAAGTATGCTTCAGTTTTCGCTAAATCTAATGCTTTGTTTTGATAATCGGTAACCTTAATTCCGTAATTCTTTTTGATGTATTTTTCTTTAGCAAAAAATTTCACAACCCTGATTCCCGAAAAACTATCCTGTACAAAAGTTGAAATTGCAGATTGGCTTTTCTGCATGATTTTCGACTTTTTATTGATAATTGAACTTACTTTATAAATGATAAAAGATAAGATCGGAAGCGGCAATAACGTCCAAAGCGTCATTGATACATCTGTTGTTATCATATAAATACTCGTGATGATAACAAGAACGACTAAATTGACAACATACATTACTCCCGGCCCAAGATACATTCTTACCGCAACAACGTCTTCACTTAGCCTGTTCATAAGGTCTCCAATAGTGGTTTTTTTATAGTCGGTGAGAGACAATTCCTGATAATGTCTGTATATTTTATTTTTTAGTTCGTATTCAATTCTTCTTGATGCAACAATAATGGTTTGTCTCATCATAAAAGTAAAAAAGCCGGTAAGCAAGGAACAGCCTACAATAATAGCCACATAAATCAGGACTTGTTTATTGAAGCCCATTTGTCCGCCTTTAGTAAGCTCATCGACAGATTTCCCGACAAACTGAACTTTATAAGTATTGAAAAAATTGCTGGCAATAATAAATAACAACCCCCAAAACAATAATATTTTGTGCTTCCAGAAGTAAGGGTTCAGAGTTTTTAAAGCTTTCATAAACTGCTGCAAAATTACGGAAAAAATGTTTCATATTTCATGCAGATAGAGATGATGTTTTTGGTTTTTAAGTTCATTATCAAATTGTACATCTTCCATCTTCAAACAATTTTGCTTATCTTTGCACCCATAAAAAGCTCTTTGAATGTTAGGAAGAAGACAAATCCGTGAAAAAGTAGTAGAAAGTGTATATTCTTACTATCAAAATCCTATTAAATTTGATGTTTTAGAAAAAAACATGTTTTCAGGAATAGAAAAGATCTATAATCTTTATATTTATGAACTCAACTTTTTGGTAGCTCTTAAAAATCTTGCCGAAAATCAAATGGAAATTGGTAAGAATAAATACCTGAAAACAGATTCCGAGATCAATCCCAATCAAAAATTTATTAATAATCAGGTTTTAATTAAGCTTGAAGAAAACCCTGAAAGACTTTTTTTCACAGGACAGCATAAAGATCTGAAGTGGGATCTACACGACGATATGCTTGTGAAAACTTTCCAAAGAATGACGGCCGGAAAAAGATATCAGGATTTTATGAAAGAGGATGGCTATTCTTTTGAAGAAGATCAGAAATTTATCGGGAAATTGTTTTTAAGATATCTTGCTGAAAATGAAGACTTTCATGATTATATCAGCGACAGGGAATTGACTTGGTCCGATGATATTCATATTGCTAATTCAATGGTTCAGAAGACAATCGGTTTTATAAAAGAAAACGAAGACAGCAGAACTTTGATCAAAATGATTAAAGATGAAGAAGATAAAAACTTTGCAAGCAAGCTGCTAAGAGATACGCTTAATAACTGGGAAATCAACGAGAAAAAACTTTCAGAAAGATTAGAAAACTGGGATTTGGAAAGGGTTTGTTTGATGGATAAAGTTATTTTGACGACAGCCATTTCGGAACTTGATAATTTTCCTTTCACGCCTTCAAGAGTCATTATTAATGAATATATTGAGATTTCAAAAGTGTTTGCTACAGACCGATCCAATATTTTCATCAACGGAATTTTAGATAAATATTGTAAAGATTTAAATAGAATATAAACAAAATATAACATGAAAAAGACGTTATCAATTATCGCTTTGTCTATCATAGGCTTTGGTTTAGTTTCTTGTAAGAAAGAAAATAAAGAAGTTCAAAATCAGGAAGTTTTTGGGATGGATACTGTAGGTCTGGACAGAACACCTTCAGATTCAGTTTTGGCTCCGACATCTTCGGAAGCTACAACACCTGCCGCTTCCAACCAGCCACTTACAACAATTGCATTATCTCAAAGTAATTACGATTTCGGAAATATTAAAAAAGGAGATAAAGTAGACCACGTGTATGAAATAACTAATACTGGAACAAATCCTTTGGTGATTTCTGAAGTAAAACCTGGATGCGGTTGTACAGCTCCTGAATTTACAAAAGATCCTATTTTACCTGGTAAAACAGGGAAGATCACTTTAAGCTTCGATTCTACAAACTTTGACGGAAGTGTTCAAAAATTTGCGGACGTTTATGCTAATGTAGATAAAGCTCCTATAAAATTAACTTTCTCAGCTAACATTCAACCATAATATAATGAATATGTTAACAATATTTTTACAGGCTGCACCTGGCGGAGGTTCATCTCCGATGATGCTTATCATGATGGGTGTAATGTTTGTCGGTTTTTATTTTTTAATGATAAGGCCACAAATGAGAAAACAAAAGCAGGAGAAAAAATTCCAGGAAGAATTAAAAGTTGGAAGCAGAGTAGTGCTTACTTCGGGCCTTCATGGAAGAATTGCTCAGATTCAGGATGATGGTTTTGTTATTGAAACTTTATCAGGTAAACTGAAATTCGAAAAAGCGGCTGTTTCAAGAGAATTTACAGATACGCGTTTCGGTGATAAAGCAAAAGCTGCCGAAAAAACTACAGAGAAAAAAGAAATCGAAACTGAAAAGAAATAATTTTTTTAGTTTTAAGATGTAAAGACCGGCGCGGTGAACGAAGTTCACCGCGCCGGTCTTTTAACAATAATCATTCAATCAATTTGTCATTCTGAACAAAGTGAAGAACACAACTTAATAATCTTAATACCTTAACTTCAAACTTAATGGTTCAAATTTATTTTTAAATAAAATATCTTTGCCTAATGAGTCAATACACAAGCAAAACCGTTCTTATTCTGGGCGCAAATTCAGATGTTGCAAAACAATGCATCAAGCAATATTCAGAAAAAGGATTTTCAATAATTGCAGCTTCTCGAAATACAAAATCTTTGGAAGATTTTATTGATAAAAATAATTTAGGACAATCAAAAATTGAAGTTTTACATTTTGATGCAGAAGACTTTGATTCACATCAAGAATTTTATAATAAACTTCCGGTAAAACCTAATATTGTAGTTTACGCAGCAGGATTTTTAGTTGATAACGAAAAAGCGTTGAGAGATTTTAAAGGAGCTCAGCAAATGGTGAAAGTTAATTACATGGGCGCAGTTTCTATCCTGAATATTATTGCGATGGACGAAAACAATAAAAACTTAGAAAAAATCATTGGACTTTCTTCACTTTCAGGAGTAAGAGGACGAAAAAGCAATTTCGTTTACGGAAGTACAAAAGCAGCTTTTACGCAATATTTAGCAGGCTTAAGACAGGAATTGGCTTCAAGAAAAATAGTCGTTAATGCTTTGGTAATCGGATATATCCGTACGAAAATTAATGAAGGATTACAATTGAACGAATCATTAATCATGGAACCGGATTATGTTGCAAAACATATTGTCAATGCCGGAAATTCTTTCACCATTGTTCCTAATTTTAAATGGAAATTGATTTATTTTATTTTGAAAATTTTACCGGAAAATTTAGTGGCGAAGTTGCCATAATTATTTTTTCATTATAGACTTTTTATTTAAAAAGTCTATAATATTTTGATACTGATCAGTCTCCTCTTCATTCACAATATATTAAAAGGTGTGCCCATTTTAGCTGTAATATAAAGTGTTTTTCCTGAAATCTCGTACGAAACATATTTCCAAATACTTCTAATATCATACTGCTCAGTTTTAAGATAGAAAGAATTTTCATCAAAATATAACTCTGAAACCGGACTAAATTTTTTAAGTTCTGATATATGTTTATTTATTTTAGAAATATAAGTTGTTTTGTTGAAATAAAATATTATAAAGTATAAAACACAACAAATTACCAAAAAAAATCCGAGAAATTTCACAAAGTCTATTCTACTTCTATTCTCGTTGAAAAAGCTATCAATAATAACAAGAAATAATGTAATAAAGAAAAAATTCTTTAATAGCGATGGTAATTTTCTCTTCCATGAAAAAAAATAATATTTTTCAAGCTGCTTCCTTGTAATTTTTTCATTAAAATTTATGAATACTTGTAAAGTACTTTTCATCATGTTTGTTTTGAGCAAAAATATAGATTTACTCCAAATCCTGCAACATTTCCAAAGCCTTTATCATATCTATTCCTTTTCCTAGAACAGGCTTAAACAAATCTCCTTTTTCTTTAATTCTTTCCAAAGCATTATGAATGTTAAAATCAGTTGGTTTCATACCGGGTTTCACTTCGTCCCATTCCAAAGGCATTGAGACGGCGGCTCCTTCTTTTGGACGCAAGCTGTATGTGCTCGCCAAAGTCTGGCCTGTCCTGTTTTGAAGATAATCGAGATAAATTTTCTTATCATCTCTTTTCTGCAAACTCCTTTCTAAAGTGGTGATTTTTGGAAGTTTTTCATGAACCTGCTTCATCAAAATATGCGCAAAATCTTTTACTTGGTCAAAATCATATTTTCCACCCATCGGAATATAAACATGTATTCCCGTACTTCCCGAAGTTTTGCAATAACCTTTGATTTTAATTGAATTTAAAACCTCATTCACTTGTAAAGCTGTTTCAATTACATGATCAAAAGTATTTTTTTTCGATGGATCAAGATCTAAAACCAAGAAATCCGGATGATCCAAATCGGGAAGCGAACTGTTCCATGGATTAAGATCAATACATCCCAAATTATTCAAATAAGCCAAAGTAGCTTTGTCGTTACAGTAAATATAATCAATATATTTATCGTTGGATTCCGAATAAACCTGCGTTGTTTTTACCCACTCCGGAATATTGTCACTTGCATCTTTTTGATAAAAACTTTGCTCCTCAATTCCATTTGGAAAACGGTTTAAGGAAAGAGGACGGTTTTTCAAATGAGGCAAAATATATTCTGCAACAGACTGATAATATTCTACCACATCACCTTTTGTAATGTCATCTTTCGGAAAATAAATCTTATCCTGATTTGTTAATTTTACAGAATGTCGATTTAGAGTTACTTCTTTTTCTTTTTCAGAAGGTTTAGCTGTTTTTTTTGGAGAAGTTTTAGCTTTCATTTCTTTAGGTTTTTCATTAATCTGACTCTTTTCATTCGTCGTAATTTCAGTCTCTTCAGGATCTTTATCTTCACGAATTGCTACAAAAACAGGATGTCGGAAGATTCCGTCTTTGGTAATTTCAGAGAACTTTATTTCGCAGACCAATTCAGGTTTTGTCCATGTTACAGGCATATTGGTTTTAGGCCTTTTTTCAAAAGGAGAAGTTTTTACAACCAATTTTAATAATCTTTGATGAAGCAGATTCAAAGATTCTTTATTAAAACCGGTTCCTGTATGTCCGGCATAGATTAATTTTCCATCAGTATATTTTCCTAAAATTAAAGCTCCAAAACCTTTTCTTGAACCTCTTGGCTCCGTAAATCCACAAATAATAACCTCTTCGGTATTGGTAAATTTTATTTTCAGCCAATCGGAAGTTCTGTGATTTTGAATATACTGACTGTCTGCTTTTTTGGCGATCATGCCTTCAAGCTGCATTTTTTTCATTTGGTTAAAAAAATCGATGCCTTTTTTGGGAATATGATCGCAATATTTAATGACATCGGTTTCAATTAAAGCTTCTTTTAACAGTTCTTTTCGTTGTAAAAGAGGAAGCTCTTCCGTCGAATGTCCATTCAGCCAAAGCAAATCAAAAACCTGATAAACTAAAGCTAAATTTGGATTGTCGCCAATTTGTTGAAGCAATTGAAAACTAGGTTTCCCGTTTTCATCATAAGCTACAATTTCACCGTCAATAATCATTTTGTGGGTTTGATTATCAAAATCTTGGGATACTTTTTCAAATTTTGATAAAAAAGAAATTCCGTTTCTGGAATAGAAAAGCGGCTCATCGTTGCTAAGATCTGCAATTGCCCGGTAACCGTCCCACTTTATCTCAAAAACCCAATTTTCATCATCGAATGCTTCTCCGGATAATTTGGCAAGCATTGGTTTGATGAAACTTTTCAGTTTCTTTTCGTCAACTAAAGAATTAAATCTTTGGAATCTGGGTTTTGTTTCAGACGTTACGGCTTCTTTTTGGCGCTTTTTAGGCTTTTTTTTTCCTCGATAAATTTTGTAACTAATGATTTCGGTGAAGTATTTTCTTCTGCATCATATCCGCTTACCGCAAATTCATCTTTATGCTTAATTAAAAGCCACGAATTTTCTTCGGTATTTTTCATTTTTACCAAAGCAAATTCGCCTTTTAGTTTTTTTCCGTGTAGAATAAATTTTAAAGATCCGGCGTGAAGCTCCTTAAGTAATTCTTTTTCATCAGAAAGCTTAGAATTTTCTTCTAAAGGTTCGTAAGTTCCGCTGTCCCAAATTTCCACCTGTCCGGCTCCGTAATTTCCTTCCGGAATATTTCCTTCAAAATCTTTATAATCGTAAGGATGATCTTCAACCATCATAGCCAAACGTTTGTCTTTCGGGTCTAAAGACGGACCTTTCGGAACTGCCCAACTTTTTAAAACTCCTTCCATTTCCAAACGGAAATCATAATGAAGGCGTGACGCAGCATGCCTCTGAATCACAAAAATAAGTTTGTCTTTACTTTTTTTCTTTTTGCCTTTTGGTTCGCTTGTTTCGTCGAATTTCCGTTTTTCGTTATAATTTTTGAGAGCCATTACGATGCACTTTTAGATTTTGGACTTTGTAAACTGGCCTTTAATTGCGCCATGAGATCAATCACTTTACCTTCTTTTGCAGGCTCAGCTTTTTTAGCTTTTACATTCTTACCTTTCGCTTTTTGCTTGATGATTTTCATTAAAGATTCGGAATAAGTATCTTTATACATTTCAGGATCAAACTCTTGCGAAAGCTGTTCAATAAGGCTTACGGCCATTTTTAGTTCAGCAGGTTTCGGAGCTTTTTTAGCAGGAATTTTTAAGTCTTTATAATCCCTGATTTCTTGTGCAAAACGCATTCGGTTTAAAACAAGGATTTCATCATTATAAGGACGAATCATTCCGATCGCTTCACTTTCACGAAGAACAAACGTTCCGACACCAACCATTTTTGTTTGTGACAACGCTTTTAATAAAAGTCTGTAAGCATTTTCACCATTCTTTTGAGGTTCGAGAAAATAGGGGTTTTCAAAGTAAACGCTGTCAACTTCATCCTCTTTTACAAACTGATCGATAGAAAGAATTTTGCTTTTTTCGGGACTTGCGGCTTCATAATCTTCATCTTCGAGAATGATGTATCTGTCGTCCATGAGATAACCTTTTACAATGTTTTCCCACTTTACTTCTTTGCCTGTATTTTCATTTACCCTTTTGAATTTTATATTCGAAAAATCAGATTTATCGAGCATATCCAAATCCAGTTTTGTGGTTTCGACAGCCGAATAAATTTTTACAGGAATATTAACTAATCCAAAACCAATGGCACCATTCCAAATTGCTTTCATTGTCTTACATTTTGGGTAAGATTCTGCAATGATTGTGCCGAGTGATTTAACATAATTAATGAAGCTGGTTTCGATCAGAATTTTACAATTAAAATTTTTATTTTTTCAGTTAATTGTTCGCCTAATATATCTGGATTAGCGATCATCTTTCAGTTTTTCAAAATTTACTACCTTTGTTTTTTCTATTTCTGAAAGAAGTCAGTCTTCTTTTTAATAGCCAAATTTTCGACGACGTTTATTTTTAGTAATGTTGAAAATTATCTGCAATTCGAATTTTAATAATACTAAAGATTTTTTTAATGAAAGATTTAAATCTAAGAAATGTACAAGACAATTGGGAAAATTTTATAACGTCGGCTGTCGCCATGGCACCGAGAATTATTACAGCTTTAATTTCGGCCATTCTTATATTTATAATTGGAAGATGGATTATAAGCTTGCTGAAAAAGCTGATCAAAAAAGCGTTCATAAAGAAAGATGTAGAAATTTCTTTGCAAAAGTTTATGCTAAATGTTATTACTTGGGTTTTTAATATTTTGCTTTTCATCATTGTGGTTACGCAGCTTGGCGTACAGACATCCGCTTTTGTGGCAATTATTGGTGCTGCAGGTTTGGCTATTGGTTTAGCTTTGCAGGGTTCGTTGGCTAATTTTGCCGGAGGAATTTTAATTTTACTGCTCAAACCTTTCAAAGTAGGTGATTATATTGAAGTAAAATCCGGAGAATCCGGAACGGTACATATGATTGATATTTTTCACACAAGGCTTATTACCCCACAAAATCAAATGGTTATAATTCCCAACGGTGATGTTTCAAATAACAGCATTACAAACTACACTCATTTGGGCACACGACGGACATGGTTTAATATCGGTGTTTCTTATAATGCAAATCTTAATGAAGCGAAAGACATTCTTTTAAAAGTAATTAGAAATAACGAGTACGCATTTGATGAGCCTGCGCCTCAAGTTGTAGTAACGGAATTGGGCGATAGTGCTATAAATTTATCGATAAGAGCAACGACTTCTTTGGAAAATTTCTGGACAATGAATGAAGAGCTAATCATTAATTGCAAAAGAGCACTTGATAATGCAGGAATTGAAATCCCGTTTCCGCAAAGAGATTTGCATATTTACAAAAGTTCTTAGGAGTTGAACATGAAAGAGAACTCAAACCCACTTCTCACTTATGGAATTGTACTTAACAAAAAAGCGGAGAAAAAATCCCCGCTTCTAATTTATGCTTTTAAATTCAATTTCAATTCCAGTTCATCGAGCTGTTCATCAGCAATTGCAGCTGGTGCATCGATCATTACATCACGCCCTGAATTATTTTTAGGAAAAGCGATATAATCTCTGATTACTTCGTTTCCGTCAAGAATTGCTACCAAACGGTCAAATCCGAAAGCCAAACCACCGTGAGGCGGAGCTCCGTATTTAAAGGCATTCATTAAGAATCCAAACTGAGCTTCTGCTTCTTCTTTCGAGAACCCTAATAAATCAAACATTCTTGATTGAAGATCTTTATCGAAGATTCTGATTGAACCTCCGCCGATTTCGTTACCGTTAAGAACCATATCGTAAGCGTTGGCTCTTGCTTTTCCGGGATCAGTTTCCAATAAATGGATGTCTTCCGGTTTTGGAGAGGTGAAAGGGTGGTGCATTGCGTGGTAACGCCCGCTTTCTTCGTCAAATTCCAATAACGGGAAATCAACAACCCAAAGTGGTGCGAAAACATCTCCTTTTCTTAATCCTAAACGGTTTCCAAGTTCCATTCTTAAAGCAGAAAGCTGAGTTCTTACTTTGTGCTCGTTTCCGGAAAGGATCAACATTAAATCGCCTTCTTTCGCTCCGAATTTCTCGATGATTTTCGCTAAATCTTCCTCGTTGTAAAATTTATTTACAGAAGAAATTTTCACACCATCATTCTGGAATTTAACCCAAACCATTCCTGAAGCTCCGATTTGAGGTCTTTTAACCCAATCAACAAGCTCGTCGATTTGCTTTCTTGTGTAATCTGCACAACCTTCAACATTAATTCCGACAATCAATTCTGCGTCGTCAAATATTTTGAAATCTTTTCCTTTTACTAAGTCATTCAACTCCACGAATTCCATTCCGAAACGGATATCCGGTTTGTCGTTTCCATATTTCTGCATCGCATCAGCGAAAGTCATTCTTGGAAAAGCTCCGAATTCCTGACCTGTGATATCTTTTATCAATGTTTTCGTCATTCCTTCAAAAACATTCATCACATCTTCCTGATCTACGAAAGCCATTTCACAGTCGATTTGTGTAAATTCCGGCTGTCTGTCTGCTCTTAAATCTTCATCACGGAAACATTTTACGATCTGGAAATATTTATCCATTCCACCTACCATCAACAATTGTTTGAAAGTCTGCGGAGACTGTGGTAATGCATAAAACTGGCCCGGATTCATTCTGCTTGGTACAACGAAGTCTCTTGCTCCTTCCGGAGTAGATTTGATTAAAACCGGAGTTTCAACCTCGATAAATCCTTCGTCTGAAAGATAATTTCTCACTTTCTGCGCCATTTTGTGACGGAAGATTAATTTATCTCTTACCGGAGCTCTTCTTATATCCAGGTAACGGTATTTCATTCTCAATTCTTCACCACCGTCCGTTTCATCTTCAATCGTGAAAGGCGGAAGCTGAGATTCATTAAGAACTCCTAATTTTTCAACTAAAATTTCAATTTCTCCTGTTGGAATATTGGGGTTTTTGCTTACTCTTTCGATGACTTTTCCTGTCACCTGAATTACAAATTCACGTCCCAGTTTTTTAGCATTTTCCATCAATTCCGCTGAAGAACGGTCTTGGTCGAAAACCAACTGAGTAATCCCGTAACGATCTCGAAGATCTATCCAAATCATAAATCCTTTATCACGAATGGTTTGTACCCATCCTGAAAGTGTAACTTCTTCATTAAGATTTTTGAGAGACAATTCTCCGTTGGTGTGCGATCGAAACATAATTATTTGTTTAAAGTTCTATATTTAAGGTTCAATGTCTTGAGCCTTGAATTTTCGTTTGCAAAGATAAGATTTTTGAGGGGTTTAAAAACAAAAAAAACTTCCCGAAAGAAGTTTAAATGTATCTGAAATCTTTTTATTACAGAATTGCTGCAAGATCAGATTTTTGGTTTTTAACGGCTATATCTTTTGCAGTTTCGCCGTTTGCGTTTTTCAATGATTTATTTGCTCCTTTTTTGAGTAAAGATTTTGCCATGTCCAGTTTACCGTATCTGGCCGCAACCATCAATGGAGATTGATTGTTGCAAACGCGGTTGATGTCTGTGCTATTTGCCAGCATAAAATTAAAGATATTTTTCTTTTCAAATTTTACGCTTAATGCAAGAAGGTCGTAAGAATTTTCTTTCATAGAAAGACATTTATTTAAATCATCTTTCTTAAAAACTTTTTTGAAGGCCTCTAAGTTATCTGTTTGGAAAACTCTTCTCTGTTCTTTAGAAACTTCTTGTGCAAATAAAATATTTGAAAAAACGAATATTCCGAAAATAAAGGTTGTAGTAATTATTCTTTTCATAATTTTTCTTTTGTATATAAAGCAATATAAATTAAAATTCAATAAACTTCAAAATTAAGATTTTAATGTGAACATTATAATATTTTCATACGAATTTATATAAATTTTTTAAAAACAATGTTTATACATTTATAAATAAAGAATAGATAAGCAGTGACGTTTGAAAAAAAACTCGTAAATATCAACTTTCAGTAAATAATTTTTGCATATCTTCATGTTTTTGCGATACTTTATGGTGTTGTTTTTGCAGTTTAAAATTTTCAAAAAAAGCCTTTTTATCAATCCTTAAAGATATTACCGTCTAAATGATAAACGATATAGAAAAAAATCTGAAAGATATGGCTGGCGTTTTAAACGGAATGTCAGACGAATTATATAGCCGAAAGAGTCATTACCTTTTTGGAAGCACAATTGGAAAACATATTCGTCATATTCTTGAAATTTATGATGTGCTGCTTGCAGGATATTCTGAAGGTAAATTTTCGTTTGACCACAGAGAAAGGAATCAATATCTGGAAGAGAATGTACAGGAAATGCAAAATATGATCAATAAAATTATTTCTGAAATCAAAAAACAAGATAAGGAACTTTTGTGTGTGGTTTCAAATCATAACGGAGAATTAGAACATCTTAAAACCACTTATTTCAGGGAAATGTTATACTGTTTTGAGCATGGGATTCATCATCAGGCTTTAATAAAAGTTGCTTTGAAAGAATTTGAATGGAAAAATATTCCGCATGATTTCGGGGTTGCTCCGTCTACAATAAAATTTCGTTTGGAATGTGCACAGTAAGTTTTTTTAATACCGGTAATTCTCTGATTTTCACGTCAAGCAGAGATGAAAAAAAAGATCGAAAAAAGGCTGTCTTTCCGGAAATTTTTGCGCTGGAAAACAACGTCTTGTATTTCCCAAAAGATAAAAAAGCCACCGGAACCTGGTTTGTAGCAGATGAAAATGGAGATGTCGCTATTCTTTTAAACGGAGCTTTTCAAAAGCACGAAAACAAATCTTCTTACAGGAAAAGCAGAGGAATTATTCTTTTAGATTTAGCCAAAAGCAAAAATATTCTGGATGAATTCCGATATTATAACCTTTTCGAAATTGAACCTTTTCAACTGCTTGTATTTTCTCAAAAAAAACTGTTCAGATTGCTTTGGGATGGAAAAGATAAACATGAAATTGTTTTGAATAAAGATGAAAACCATTTATTGTCTTCCAAAACGCTTTATAATGACCAAATTGTAAATGAAAGAAAAAATATATTTGAAAATTTTCAAAAAAAAGAAAATATCAATGCAGATGAAATTTTAAAATTCCATAAAAATCATCAGATAGAAAAAGAACCCAATATTGAAGAAATTATAAAAGAAAAGTTTATCACGGTAAGCATTACACAACTTATTATCACAAATCAGGATATAGAATTTTGTTACAATGATTTGATTGTAAACACAAAACAGATCAAGAAAATTGGAAAAAGAACTTTGGTTTAAGCTCAAATACAAATGGCACAGAATTACACATTGGGAATATTGGCCAATGTGGGCAATCTATTTTCCCTGCATCTTTTATTATTTTTGGATTAGTTTAAAATCCAGGTCTTTCGGTTTTTTTAAAGCGGTAAATCCAGCAATTCCACATGGCGGAATGACTTTAGAAAATAAAAACTTTGTCAATCAGCTTATTCCTCAAAAATTCAGGGCAAAATCTTTTTTTCTGCATAAAAAAACAGATATAAATGATGCTTTAAATATTATTGCTCAAAATAATCTGAATTTTCCTGTTATTTTAAAACCAAATAGCGGCTGCAGAGGAAGAAATGTAGAATTGATCAAAAGCCAAAATCAATTGGAAAATTACCTGCAAAACTTTGATAATGAAGATCTTTTATTGGAAGAATATATTAATTTTCATAATGAAATAGGTGTTTTTTATATCAGATTCCCAAATAATAAAACAGGTTTTATCAGCGGAATTGTTGAGAAAAAAGGTGTTGAGGTTTTCGGCGACGGTAAACAAAATTTGGGTGAGCTGGTAAAATACAATTTCAGGTATCACCACTTTTATCCGAATATTTTTCTTAACAGTGATTTTGATGAAAAGTATATTCCTAAACCAAATGAAAAAATACTTTTAAGCAGTATCGGAAACCATGCAAGAGGCGCTACTTTTTTTGATAGTTCGCATAAAATATCAAATCAGTTAGAAGAAGTATTTAATGATGTTTGTTCTCATATTGAAGGATTTTATTACGGAAGGTTTGATGTGAAATTTAATTCGTGGGAAGAGTTGGAAAATGGTGAGAATTTTAAAATTATCGAACTCAATGGCGCTGCTTCGGAGCCCACTTTTATTTATGATCCTAAAAGATCGTATTTTTCAGCTGTAAAAGAAATTACCACACATTGGGATTATATGTATCAAATCGCAAAAATCAATAAAGAAAAAGGTCATCATTTTACAAAGATTGATGAATGCTGGACTTTATTTAAAGAATTTAATCCGTTTTCTATTAATAGCTGATTTCCTAAGAATCTACAAATAAAATTAATCTAAATTTTTTGTAAAACTTTTCATATGATAATTATTTATCTTTTCTGAAGTTATACTTTTGGCACAGATAAATGATTATGACCAAATATATTGATTTCCTGAAAAAAGCATTAGGCGGAGAAAATATAGATTATACCAAAATCAACATAAGAAGTGCTGTGCTTCTTTTAGCGATTCCCATGATGCTGGAAATGGCGATGGAATCTGTATTTGCATTGGTAGATTTATATTTTGTAGGCCATCTTAAAGAAAGCAGTTTTGCTATACAAACTGTTGGTTTGACGGAATCTGTTCTTACCATTATTTATTCAATTGCGATTGGAATGAGTATGGCTGCTACGGCTGTCGTGGCAAGAAGAATAGGTGAAAAAAATCCCGAACAGGCTTCAAGAAGTGCTGCGCAGGCTATTGCTGTTTCGTTGATAATAACTTCTGTTTTAAGTTTGTTGGGAGTAATTTATGCTGAAGAAATCCTGATCTTGATGGGTTCTAAACCGGATGCAGCAGCTTACGGGAAAGATTTTACAAGAATCATGATGGGAAGCAGTATTATTATCATGCTTTTATTTTTAATTAACGGAATTTTCAGAGGAGCCGGAAATGCTGCAATTGCTATGAAAAGTCTTTGGATCGCCAATATCGCCAATATTATTCTCTGTCCGGTTTTAATAAAAGGTTTTGGTCCCGTTCCTGCAATGGGTTTAACGGGGGCTGCAATCGCCACCACAATCGGCAGAAGTATTGGAGTTTTGTATCAATTATATTATCTTTTGGTGGCCAATACAGATATCAGGATAAAATTAAGTTATTTCAAACCTGATTTCAAGCGAATAAAAGCTATCGTAAAAATTGCAACACCCGGAATTTTCCAATTTGTGATTGCATCCTGCAGCTGGATCTTTCTGGCTCAACTTGTAGCGACAACGGGGAGTGAAGATGCTTCTGCCGGATATCAGACCGCACTTCGATTGATGATGTTTTTTATGCTTCCAGCCTGGGGTTTGAGTAATGCAGCTTCTACTTTAGTAGGCCAGAATATGGGCGCCGGTGAAATGATCCGTGCCGAACAATCTGTAATGAAAACAGTAAAATACAACGTGATTTTTATGCTTTGTGTAAGTCTTATATTTTTTCTTTTAGGCGATTTTTTAGTGGGCTTTTTTACTGAAGATGAAAGCATAAAAAGTTTTGCTAAAAATGCACTTCACATTATGAGCATTGGTTTTGTTTTTTACGGAATCGGAATGGTTACCATCAACGCTTTCAATGGTGCGGGCGATACCTGGACACCAACCTGGTTGAATTTTTTCGGTTTTTGGATGTTTCAGATTCCTTTGGCTTATTTTCTTTCAAAATATTTAGAGATGGGACCGAAAGGCGTATTTATTTCAATACCGGTTGCAGAAACAGTTATTACAATCGTCGCTTTTATTTTATTTAAAAAAGGAAAATGGAAAAAAGTAAAGGTTTGATGAATTAAATATAAAATTTTAACGGTAATGCTTTGATTTTTAATCAGTAAATCTTAACTTCGTCATTAACCAAAAAATAATTTACTATGGGAAAGGGAGACAAAAAATCAAGGAGAGGAAAAATCACTAACGGAAGTTATGGTAAAAGAAGACCAAGAAAATCTTCAAAATCTCATCCTGTTGCTGAAAAAGCAAAAAATTAGACAAAAAAAGACCGAAAATAGTTTCGGTCTTTTTATTTTATTTAAATTATTTTCCAAAAATGCCGCCCAGAAGATCACCAAGACCACCTTGTTGTTTCTGCTGCTGGCCGCCGCCGTTTAAAACGCTTCCTAAAATATCATTCAAAGGATTGCCCGAAGATTGTGATTGTCCGCCGCCTAAAACACTTCCTAAAATATCGTTTAAAGGATTAGACTGCTGCTGTTGAGCCTGATTTTGTGCACCGCCTAAAATTCCACCCAATAAATCTCCTAAACCTCCGGCTCCGACATTATTCTGCTGTTTTTCTTTGCCAATATAACCCATGATTACAGGAGCAAGCATCGCTAAAATAGGTCCTATTTTGTCAATAGAAATTCCCGTATTTTGTGATAATTTGTTTTCTACAACGTTTTTATCATTTCCAAAAATGTGTGAAAGTATAGAACCTCCTTCGTTTTGTCTCGATTCAATTTGAGAAGTGTCATCCAGAATGCTTCCGTCGTGATCTTTATCTAAAGCATTATTCAGAGCTTCAGCCTCTTTTTCATCCTGCGATTTGTTTCTGAGATAAGAAATAACAAGTGGCGCAGCTACAGCCAAAAGTGCAATAATTTGATTTTTACTGATCCCGAATTTGCTTTCAGCCTTTTCCGCAACCTGATTTCCTGTGTTTCCTGTAAGTAGGTCAATTAAATTCATTTTGTGTTAAATATTTGGTTAGTACCTCAAAGTTATTGAAAATTATTACACAAAAAATGAATTAGCTTAAAAAACTCCTTTTGTATTTGTAAGTTTTTGTTTTAATTTTTAAAAATTGGGACATTCGAACAAGCTTCTCCAAACATCAGAGATTTTACAATCGGCTTCAGCTGTTCTACCAATTCAATGTAAGCATTTTCCGGGATTTCTTTATCGGAACAGCCTTTTACCAAAACTCTTTTGCCTTTCAATTCATCAAAATCATGCGTCTGGATTGCATTATGCATCAATATAACTTCGAGATCTTCTTTGCTTCCGAAAATTATTTTTTTAGTAACATCAGTCAATTTTGCTGTAATTAAAAAATAGGCCCAAAGCGGAACAATTGAATCGGCAGAATTATAAATATAAACATAATCACCCTGAAATTCTTCAGGATTGAGTGCTGCTACTTTTTCCCTGAAATCTTTTTCTTTTAAAATGATTCCTTCAAAAAGGAAATCTTTCAGGTCGATTCCTTTTCTGGCACCCTTCGGAACAAGATCGGTAAGATCAAAATTGACCAAACCGCTTGATGCTACTTTATTTTTTATTTCAAATTCTTCTGACATTTTTTATCATTATCTTTGAAGCAAATTTACTCAATTATAATTTGAATTTTGATGTTTGAGACTGTTGTTTCAATAGATAAAATCATTCATCGTTTATCAATTATCGTTCATGAAATATTACATCATTGCAGGTGAAGCTTCCGGAGATTTGCACGGAAGTAATTTAATGAAAGCTTTAAAAAAGAAAGATCCCAACGCCGATTTCAGGTTTTGGGGTGGAGATCTCATGGAAAAACAAGGCGGAACTTTGGTAAAACATTACCGTGAACTTGCTTTTATGGGTTTTCTTGAAGTTGCAATGAATTTAAGAACCATTTTAAATAATATTAAATTCTGCAAAACAGATATTAAAAATAATAAACCCGATGTATTAATTTTGGTTGATTATCCGGGCTTTAATTTAAGAATAGCAAAATTTGCCAAAGAACTCGGCATTAAGGTCGTTTATTATATTTCGCCTCAACTTTGGGCATGGAAGGAAGGACGGGTTGAGATTGTCAAAAAATATGTTGACGAAATGATGGTAATTCTTCCTTTTGAAGAAGAATTTTATAAAAAGCATCAGGTAAAATCTCACTTTGTCGGTCATCCGTTGCTTGATGCTATTTCAAGTCTTGAAAATATTGACGTTGAGGGTTTTAAAAAGGAAAATGACTTAAACGAAAAAGAAATTATAGCACTTTTACCAGGCTCCAGAAAACAGGAAGTTGAAAAAATGTTGGAAATTATGCTTTCCGTAAGACCTTATTTTGAAGATTATCAGTTTGTTATAGCCGGAGCGCCGAGTCTTGAAAAAGATTTTTATCAAAAATATGTTGACGAAAATGTGCATTTTGTATCCAATAAAACGTACGATTTGCTGAGGTGCTCAAAAGCGGCTTTGGTAACTTCGGGAACTGCAACGCTCGAAACCGCTTTGCTTAACGTTCCGGAAGTGGTTTGTTACCGAGGAAGCAAAATTTCTTACGCAATTGCCAAAAGACTTGTAAAACATATAAAATACATTTCACTTGTAAATCTTATCATGAATAAAGAAGTGGTTAAGGAATTGATTCAAAGTGAATTAAATACAAAAAATCTTGTTGAAGAACTTAATTTAATTATCAAAGGTTCGAAACGAGATCAGATCTTGCAAGAATATGATGTTCTAAAATCAAAGCTTGGCGGAAAAGGAGCAAGTGACAATGCAGCGAATATAATTTTACGAATTACCAGTTAATTTATTAATTTTTATTTCATTTTTACTGTAAATTATTTTGTAATTTGGTGTTTTGTTGAAATAAATTGAATCGCCAGCCGCTTTTTGTTCTCGCCAGTTGTTTTATTCTTGGAATTTTGTTTCAGGATTATTTTTCTTTTCGGGAAAATGTAATTTTTAGTATAATTTTCCTTTGTTCTTTAATTGTTGTTTCTGCAATTTTCAAATCTTTTGTTTTATCTAAATTAAGATCAGTTTTTTTGTCGCTTTTCTTTTTTGGCGTAGGAGTTTGTCTGCATTATTTAAACGATTCTGTTAAGCCTGATTTTTCTTTTCAACCCAACGAAACAATTGTTTTTAAGATTTCAAAAAAATTGAATTCTAACGAGAAAAATAAAAAATACGAAACTGTTGTTCAAGCAGGGAAAAACGTATTCGATGCTGTTTTGTATATTCCCAAAGATCATGAAGAGCTTGATTTTGAGCATTATTACAAAGCAAAAGCCTATGTCGGAAAACCTCAATCGCCCGAACATGATTTTCAGTTTGATTATGCGAGGTATTTGCATCGGAAAAATATTTTTTATCAATGTTATATAAACGATAAAATTTCCGGTGTGCTGAGAAATGACTTGTCGTTTGAAGAAAAAATCAGGCAAAAAAGATTGAATATTTTAAAGAAAATCAATCAATCCGAAATGTCACCCAAAAGCCAGGAATTTTTAAAAGGAATTATTTTGGCGGATCGTACAGAAACCGATTCCGAAATTATTCGGGATTTCAACAGGTCGGGTTTGGTGCATTTTCTTGCAATTTCCGGGACGCATGTTGTTGTTATTTTCGGGATGTTTTATTTTTTTCTGATGAAGATTTTGCCGTTAAAATTCAGAAAATCAATCATTATTCTAAGCTTAATTTTCATTTGGATTTTTGCCTTATTTATAGGTTTTGGAAATTCTGTTGTGCGCTCCTGTATCATGCTTACAGTTTATTTCATATTTATTTTACTGCAAAGAAAGCCCGATTTGCTGCATTCTTTGGCGTTGTCGGCATTTGTAATTTTGATGGTTGATACGCAACAGATTTTTGATGTGGGTTTTCAATTAAGTTTTATGGCGGTTTTAGGTATTTTCTGGTTAAATCAGCCTATTTTAAAATATCTTCCAAAGCAGGATTATTATGTTGAAAAAGTGGTTTACAATACTATTTCTATTTCAATTTCTGCTCAGTTGGCGACAATTCCGTTGGTTTTGTATTATTTTCATCAGTTTTCATTGATTTCTATTATAGCCAATTTTATCATTGTCCCGTTTTCGGAAGTGATCATTATTTTTTCTTTTATTATGGCCGGATTAGTTGGGCTAAATTTAGATTTTGGCATTATAAGTCTCCTTTATGATTGCACGATTCAGATTTTACTGATTGCGATTCATTGGTTTGCGGGTTTTGATATTGTTTTTTTTGAAAATGTTCCGATGAATTGGATAGAAGCTGTAGTTTTATTCGCAATATTATATCTTTTACGGTTTGTTATTATTAAATGGAATTTTAAGAATTTGGCTCAATTTTTAATAGCAGTTTTGATGTTTTTTATCGTCAGAAATTCTTTTGGTGTTTATGAAAATCATAAAGAAGAAATAGTGATTCATCATTATCGGAAAAGTAAAATTGTTTCTGTTAAAAAAGGGAGCAGCGCTTACTTCTGGATTGGAAATATAAAAGATAAAGACAAGATTCAGCAGTATATTATTAATCCTTACATTTCGTCTGCGCGGATCGAAAAAGTTGTCATCAAAACGCTTCCCGCTTCTGCCGAGAAAGTTGTTTTTAATAATCAAATTTATGATTTAAAGTAATCGCATTATATTGTGATTATTCCCTGTAATATCATATTGTTTAATGTTATTTAGAAACATTACAAACTGACTAATTGTGAGATTTCTCAGTTTCTTGTATTGTTAACATTTCCTAATTTTGTGGAAATTCAAATTTAAACTTAATATGGCAGGTTTAACAAGTTCTACGATAGGTAGAAAATATGCTATGGCATTATCGGCAATGTTTTTGCTGATTTTTCTGGTGATGCACCTTTCTGTAAACTTATTGTCGGTTTTCGGAGAAACAGCGTACAATAATGCTTCGCAGTTTATGGGGTACAATCCTCTTATCCAATTTGTAATGCAGCCCGTACTGATGTTTGCAGTGATATTCCATTTCGTGATGGGATTTATTTTGGAAATTAAAAACCAAAAAGCACGTCCTGTAGGTTATAATATGAATAATGGTTCTGCTAACTCTACATGGATGTCGAGAAATATGGTGATATCGGGAGCTGTAATTTTAGCTTTCATATTTTTACATATGTACGACTTCTGGATTCATGAGATGAATTATAAATACATAAACGGTCTACCTGTTGAAGAAACACGCTTCTGGGGAGATCTGCATTCAAAGTTCGCTGATCTTTGGAGAGTTATTTTGTATGTTGTTTCTTTTGTATTGCTGGGCTTGCATTTGGGACATGGTTTCCAGTCTTCTTTTCAGTCGATAGGAGCAAGACATCCGAAATATACACCGGTTATCAGAGCTTTCGGAAACTGGTATTCGGTTTTGATTCCGGCAGGTTTTATTTTTATTGCAATTTTTCATTATATAACTCAATAATATCAATATAATAATATGAGTAAATTAGATTCAAAAACTCCGGCAGGTCCTCTGAAGGACAAATGGAAAAATCATAAAGACCATATGAATCTTGTTGCGCCTAACAACCGTGATAAAATTGATATTATTGTTGTAGGTACAGGTTTAGCAGGAGGTTCTGCAGCAGCTACTTTGGCGGAGCAGGGCTATAATGTAAAAGCTTTTTGTTATCAGGATTCACCAAGAAGAGCGCATTCAATTGCAGCTCAGGGTGGTATCAATGCTGCTAAAAATTATCAGGGTGATGGTGACTCTACATACAGATTATTTTATGACACCATTAAAGGTGGTGATTACAGAGCAAGAGAAGGTAATGTTTACAGATTAGCTGAGGTTTCCGCTAATATTATTGACCAATGCGTTGCGCAAGGTGTTCCTTTCGGAAGAGAATATGGAGGACAATTAGACAACCGTTCGTTTGGTGGAGTTCAGGTGAAAAGAACTTTTTATGCTAAAGGACAAACAGGTCAGCAGCTATTATTAGGTGCATATTCTGCAATGAGCCGTCAGATTGGTAAAGGTAGAATCAAAATGTACAACCGTCATGAAATGATGGAATTGGTAATTGTAGACGGAAAAGCAAGAGGGATTATCGCAAGAAATCTTGTAACCGGTGAGATCGAAAGACATTCTGCACACGCTGTCGTAATTGCATCAGGAGGATACGGAAATGTATATTTCCTTTCTACCAACGCAATGGGCTCAAACGTTTCTGCAGCATGGAAAATTCATAAGAAAGGAGCGTATTTTGCAAACCCTTGTTATGTTCAGATTCACCCGACTTGTATTCCTGTTCACGGAACGCAGCAGTCTAAGCTTACTTTGATGTCCGAATCTCTTAGAAATTCAGGAAGAATCTGGGTTCCTAAGAAAATTGAAGATTCTGTAGCCATCAGAGAAGGTAAATTAAGACCTGAAAATATTAAAGAAGAAGACAGAGATTATTATTTGGAAAGAAGATATCCTGCATTTGGGAATTTAGTGCCTAGAGACGTTGCGTCAAGAGCTGCTAAAGAAAGATGCGACGCAGGTTTCGGAATCGAAAATAATGATACAAAAGAGGGTGTTTACCTGGATTTCTCTACAGAGATCATGAAAAAAGGTAGAGAATCCGCTATTGAAAAACATATTCATAATCCTACAGATCAGCAGATTTACGATTTAGGTAAAAGCTGGGTTGAGGAAAAATACGGTAACTTATTCGTAATGTACGAAAAGATTACAGCTGATGATCCTTATAAAACTCCGATGAAGATTTATCCGGCAGTTCACTACACAATGGGTGGTGTTTGGGTTGATTACAATCTTCAGTCTACAATTCCTGGATGTTTTGTAATTGGTGAAGCAAATTTCTCAGATCACGGTGCCAACAGATTAGGAGCTTCTGCTTTGATGCAGGGTCTTGCAGACGGATATTTTGTGCTTCCTTATACGATCGCAGATTATCTTTCATCAGATATCAGAACAGGTGCAATTCCTACAAATTCAGGAGCATTTGATGAGGCTGAAAAAGAAATTAAAGATAAAGTAAACTTCTTCTTAAATAATAATGGAACTCATTCAGTTGACCATTTCCACAAAAGATTAGGACATATCATGTGGAATAAAGTTGGAATGGGAAGAACTCCTGAAGGTTTAAGAGAAGCAATCCGCGAGATGGAAGAAGTAAGAGCAGATTTCTGGAAAGACGTAAAAGTTCCCGGAGATGTAGACGGAATGAATACTGAGCTTGAAAAGGCATTCAGAGTGGCCGATTTCTTAGAATTAGGTCAATTAATGGCAATCGATGCGTTGCATAGAAACGAATCTTGTGGCGGGCATTTCCGTGAAGACCATTCAACTTCGGATGGTGAAGCGGAAAGAGACGACGTAAATTTCAAATACGTTGCTGCTTGGGAATACAGAGGTGGAGACATCAATCAGGAAGTTCTGCACAAAGAAGACTTGGTTTATGAAAACATCGAGGTTAAAACTAGAAGTTACAAATAATCTCCAACCTATAAATAAAAAATTATGAGTGCAAAAAAAGGCTTACATCTTACGCTGAAAATTTGGAGACAAAAAAATAATAAAACTAAAGGTCAGTTTGAGACCTATAAAATATCGGATGTTTCTACAGATTCTTCATTCTTGGAAATGCTGGACATCCTTAATGAAAACTTAATCAACGAAGGAAAAGAGCCGATCGCTTTCGACCACGACTGTCGTGAAGGGATCTGCGGAATGTGTTCTCTTTACATCAATGGTAGAGCGCACGGTCCGGATACAGGTATCACAACGTGTCAGCTTCACATGAGAATGTTCAAAGACGGTGAAACCATCGTTATTGAACCTTGGAGAAGTGCAGCATTTCCCGTAATTAAAGATTTAATTGTTGACAGAAGTGCATTTGACAGAGTAATGGCTGCCGGCGGATTTATTTCGGTAAATACTTCAGGTAATACGTTAGACGCCAATGCGATTCCGGTTCCTAAAGAAGATGCTGATAAAGCAATGGATGCTGCGGCCTGTATCGCTTGTGGAGCTTGTGTGGCCTCATGTAAAAACGGTTCTGCAATGCTATTTGTCGGAGCTAAAGTTTCTCAATATGCTCTTTTGCCGCAAGGTAGAGTAGAAGCGAAGCGTAGAGTTTTGAACATGGTGAAAGCGATGGATGAAGAAGGTTTCGGAAACTGTTCAAATACCGGTGCTTGCGAAGTAGAATGTCCAAAAGGCATTTCTCTTGAAAACATTGCCAGAATGAATAGAGAATATATGGCTGCTTTAGCAGACAGAGGATAAAATTATTTTTATAAATATCACGACCGTTTCAAGTTTTTGAAGCGGTTTTGTTTTGTTTGGAAATTAAGCAGGATTCCTTCTTTTTAATCATAATCTCTTTTTAAATTTTGTGAGTAATTAATGTTAAATATAATTTTGCTGAATGCAAAAAATTAGGAAGAATAAATGAAGTTGATGAAGCAAAAGACTCCAGCAATTACACAATTAAATCAATTTTAAAATGTTAAAAGAATTTTCATATAAGAAATTTGGCAGCCTCTCATTTACGCATACAGAATGTGATGAAAAAGTGTTGGAGAAATTTAAAGATCATATAAAAATTCTCTTTTTGCCAAAGTCGTCTCAAATATTCGTTGATTTTCAGGAATTTAATTTGGAGGCTGATTCTTTGCTGTTCATTAATCCCGGAGTTGTCGTAAAGCCTGTAAATGAAATTGATAATGGCGAGCGGCTGTTGCATTTTAATAGAGATTTTTATTGTGTAGAAATACATGACCGCGAAGTTGCCTGCGACGGGATTTTGTATAATAACGTCTTTGAAGTTCCATTTGTCAGCTTAAATGAAACGCAATCTGTCCAAGTGCAAAATCTCCTTATAGAAATTCAATCTGAAATTACAAATGAAGATACAACTACCGAAGAAATGCTGCGGATATTGTTGAAATTAATCATATTAAAATCAACCAGAATATGGAAGCATCATCATCATTTGTCAGTCGCCGAACAGCAGTCTGATGTTCAGTTTTTGAGAAGATTCAGTAAATTGGTTGAGGAGAATTATAAAACGCATCACAAAGTGGCAGATTATGCAGAAATGCTATTTATAACACCCAAGAATTTAAGTAAAAAGATTAGCCTGTTGAGCAAAGAAACACCAAATGACATTATTAAAAACAGAATTATTCTGGAAGGTAAAAGGTTATTGGCTCATACCAATCTTTCGGTAAAAGAGGTGGCTCATAGCTTAAATTATGAAGATGATGCTTATTTTGTCCGTTTTTTTACTAAAAATACAGGGACTTCTCCGCTTTCTTTTAGAAAACAATTCTAAAGCATATTTCAACCTTAACAATCTAAACTTTACCAACTTAATTCCACGATAATGAATTTGGAATAACTGTTTTTATGTAAATCATAAAGCATAATATTCAACACATATTAAATAAACTTAAGGGAAAAAAGTGCAATGCAAAGAGAAAATCATCCATTGTTGCACATCTGAAATTACTACAACTTTGCATCATCGAATAACAATAACAATTTAAATAAAAAAAAGATGAACAAGTTTACAGTAAAAGACGGAACAGAGTTGTATTTTAAAGATTTAGGAAAAGGACAGCCTATTTTCTTTCACCATGGATGGCCGTTGTCGTCTGATGATTGGGATGCTCAAATAATGTTTTTCCTTGAAAAAGGATTTAGGGTAATTGCTCACGACAGACGTGGACACGGAAGATCAACTCAAACTTATTTAGGAAACGACATGGATACTTATGCGGCTGATGTATCGGAATTAATCGAATTTTTAGATCTTAAAAATGTCATTCATGTAGGTCATTCAACCGGCGGAGGCGAGGCGATACGTTACGCAGCACAATACGGCAAAGACCGCGTGGCCAAAGTAGTTTTGATAAGTGCCGTTACTCCTTACATGATAAAAGATGAGAATAACCCGAACGGTGTTCCGATGGAGGTTTTTGATGATATTCGTAGCAATACGTTGCACAATAGACAGCAGTTTTATCATGACCTTACCATTCCCTTCTATGGCTACAACAGAGAAAATGCCATTGTGAAGAAAGGAATTCAGGATAATTGGTGGAGACAGGGAATGATGGGTGGAATAAAAGCTCAATACGATTGTATTAAAGTATTTTCAGAAACGGATTTCACAGAAGACCTTAAAACTGTTGAAGTGCCGGTGCTGATACTTCACGGAGATGATGATCAGATCGTGCCTTATGCAACTACAGCGGAAAAAGCTGTTGCGCTTTTACAAAATGGACAACTCATCCTTTATCCGGGTTTGTCACACGGCATGCCTACTATAAATGCGGATATTATCAATGCTGATATATTAAAATTCATCAATTCTTAAACATAATATTTTAAGAGTTTCTGAAATAATAAAATAAGTACAGCATTAATTTTAAATCTAAAAAATGAAATATGAAAACACCTAAAAGCTTCTTTTTAAACGCAATTGCAATTTTAACATTTGCCATTTTCTTAATCCCAAATATGGCTACGGCGCAGCAATCTGGCATCAAACGTACGGATCTTCAACGGCATGATCTTAGCGCGTCCGGATATGAAGTTGTTCAGGTACGCGTTGATTTTGAACCGGCTACGGCTTTTGGTATGCATTCGCATCCGGGAGAAGAAATTATTAATGTTTTAGAGGGTGTCCTGGAATATGTAATTGAAGGAGAAAAGCCCGTTGTCCTTAAAGCAGGTGAAGTTCTTTTCATTCCTGCTGGAAAAAATCATTCAGCAAGAAATATCGGGACTGCAAAAGCTTCTGAACTCGCTACCTATATAGTACAGAAAGGAAAACCTTTATTAAAAATGCAAGCCGAAAAACATTAATTAAAAAAAAACAAAATAAAAGCTTATGCTTGCAAATTCTGAAAACCTCGGCGGGATGAGAAAAAAGATTAGGCTGATTTAGCAAATAGAGGAACTTATCATAAAAAATAGAAAGAAAATCGTCTTCGTAATGAAGGCGATTTTTATGACAATATTCTAAGTGTTAAAGTATTGTTAATTAGTATTTATGATGCTATCTTGTAAAAGAATGATATTATATTTGATAAGTATTAATTTTAAAAAAATATAGATGAAAAATTTAAAAAAGTTATCAAGAACGGATTTAAAAAATTTAGCAGGAGGGAAACTTGCTCCTAATGGTTTATGTGGAAGTATATGTTCTTCACACGCAGATTGTAGAGCTGCCTTGGGTATGTCAAGTTGCGGTGTATGTACGACAATTGCTATAGGTTTGGCAGGTCGTTGTAGTTAATTAATTTATTAATATCTAAATTAGATAAACCATTATAATTATAATGGTTTTACATTTTTTAATCTATTGATAGACTATTTACAAAACTTTTTAAAAGTAATTATTAAATAATGTATTTTTGCACAATTCTAAAATTTAAAATGAAAAAATATCTTTTATTGTTTATCATTGCAATATTTGTAATGTCTTGTTCAAAAAAAATCGATGTAAAGGGGAAAATAGCGGGAAGTTCTCCACTGGAAAGAATAGAATTTGTTGAGGCTTCTGGCGTTGCCACATTACCGCTTGCCAATTTCGGAATAGATAAAGACGGAAACTTTTCAGGAACTTTCGAAGCTCCTAAAAACGGAATGTACGTTATTAATTATGCCGGAAAACAAAACTTAATCTTCCTTAAAGGCGGGCAATCTGTTAATATTTCAGGAAGTGCGGCTACTTTTCCAAACGAATATGTAGTTACCGGTGATGCTAAAAATGATAACGATTTCTATCAGGCTAATCAAAAGTTTTTAGCTAGTTATGGACAAGGAATTGATATTCAGGGATTGATGACTGGCAATGAAAATGGTTTTCTTAAAGCTATGCAGAAAGTCGAAGCTGATATTAATAAAAATATTGATGAAAATGTAAAAAAATACAATCCCGGAAAAGAAGTAGTGGAATGGAACAAAACTGATGCAAAAGCTGCGATCCTTAATCTTTTGGTTAGATATGAAATGTCCAAACAACAATCGGGAGATCCATCATTCAAATTAAGTAAAGCCTTTACTGATTATGAAAATAAACTTCAGGAAGACAAAGGAGAAATGCTGAAAATCAGTCCGTTGTACAGACAGTATTTGTTGACAAAAATGAGTCCTGATTTCCAAAAGTTTGCTGAAGCAAAAAGCAAGGGAAAAACAGATGTCACCACGACAGAATTATTTAATGATTATTTAAAATCTCAGAAAGATGTTTCTCAGATTACAAAAGATTATTTATTGGCATATGTAATTGCTCAGTCGGATGTTAATCCGCAGACACCGCCCACTACAACTGATAGAATCAAAAAAATAGTTGAAGAAGATGTTAAAGATTCAGGTGTAAAAGCTGATCTTAAAAAGCTGCTTTTTACCATCAACGGGTTCAAAATCGGTGACGATGCTCCGGAAGCTTCATTGGTAAAAGCAGATGGAAGCGCTTATAAATTAAATGAAAATAAAGGAAAACCATATATGCTTGTTTTTTATGCATCTTGGAATCCTTACATTGCAGAAGGTACAGTTCCTGTTCTTAAGGAAGTTACCAATTTCTATAAGTCTAAAATGAATTTCGTTTTCGTAAATTTAGATGATACAAAAGATCAGTTTGTAAAAACAAGCAATGCATTGCTAAAAGGAATTCAGGGAGTGAATGTTTACGCGGAAAACGGTTTGAATTCTGATATTGCAAAGAAATACGGAATATATGGCTTCAAATTGCCAAGCTTTATCGTTGTAGATAAAAACGGTAAGGTTGCAAGCAGATCATTCGTTAACTTGGGAGATCCGGAATTGATAACAATTTTAGACAAGCAATCGGGGCTTTCTGCACCGAAAGTTGCTCCTCAGGCACAGATGATGCCACAAATGAACATGGATCCTTCGGCTCAGCCCACACCTCCGGCTCAGGAAGCTCCTCAGCAACCGGCTCAAACAAAATAATAAACTTAAACAATAGAAAAAAACCTTGTCTTCGGATAAGGTTTTTTTTATTGTATTTTTGCAAAATCAAAACGGAGTTTAATATAATTATTCAATTGTATTTTACAAGTTTAAGTGCTTATAGAAAAATTATAGAAGAAAGTGAAAAAGAAGAAAAATATTATTCTTGAGAATATAAAACTTATATCTGCCGGAGCCAAAGGTATCGCGATAGGAAAAACAGAAGAAGGGAAAACGGTTTTGGTTTCAGGAGCAATCCCGGGAGACGTTGTCAATGCAAGAGTGAAAAAATCAAAATCAAAATATTTTGAAGCGGAAGCTGTCGAAGTCGTAGAAAGATCTCCATACAGAGTTGAACCAAAATGCATTCACTTTGGAACTTGCGGAGGATGCAAATGGCAAAATATGAGCTACGAAAAGCAGTTGGATTTCAAGCAGGAAGAAGTATATAATAATATTAAAAGAATTGGCGGAATTGATGATTTTCAAACGATTCCTATTCTCGGTTCCGAAGAACAGTATTTTTATCGTAATAAAATGGAATTTTCTTTTTCCAATGCAAGATGGCTTACTCAATATGAAATAAGCTCGGAAGAAAATTTCGGAAGCAAAGATGCTTTGGGCTTTCATATTCCCGGAATGTGGAGCAAAATTCTTGATCTTAATCAATGTTTTCTTCAGGAAGATCCTTCAAATGCGATTCGTTTGGCAGTGAAAAACTATGCAGTAGAAAACGGTTTAGACTTTTTTGATGTGAGAAATCAGGAAGGTTTTTTGAGAACTTTAATGATGAGACAAAACTCAAAAGGCGAATGGATGATTTTGTTTCAGCTGTATAGAGAAGAGAAGGAAAAAAGAGAAAAACTGTTCCAGTATTTACTGGAGAAATTTCCGCAGATCAAAACATTGGTTTATGCAATCAATTCGAAACAGAATGATTCCATTTATGACTTAAACGTAAATGTTTATTCCGGAGAAGGGTTTTTAATGGAAGAAATGGATGGATTAAAGTTTAAAATAGGACCAAAATCTTTCTTTCAGACCAATTACAAGCAGGCTTTGGAATTGTATCGAAAAACCCTTGAATTTGCTGATTTAAAAGGCGATGAAGTAGTTTACGATTTATATACAGGAACTGGAACAATTGCTCAATATGTTGCAAGAAACGCAAAGCAGGTAATCGGTATAGAATCTGTTCAGGAAGCCATCGACGCAGCCATCGAACATGCTGAATTAAACGGTTTGACGAATACTACATTCTATTGTGGCGATATGAAAAATGTCTTTAATGACGAGTTTCTGGAAAATCATCCAAAAGCAGATGTTTTAATTACAGATCCTCCAAGAGACGGAATGCACCAAAAAGTAGTTGAACAAATTCTGAAACTTGCCCCCGAAAAAATAGTTTATGTAAGTTGCAATTCTGCGACACAGGCTAGAGATTTGGCATTAATGAAAGATCATTATACATTGGTGAAAATTTTACCTGTAGATATGTTCCCGCAAACGCATCATGTTGAAAATATAGCGTTACTTGTAAAGAAATAATTATTTAAATTTGAAATAAATATAATCGGAAACTTAATAATATGAACTGTAAAGCATTTTTTTTATTAGCAGTATTACTTTTTAGCCAAACCTTTATCTATGCACAGAAAGATTCTGTCGCCACAAAAAACGATACTGTAAAAGCAAAAAAAGACGATAAGAAGAAAAGTCTTATTAAGCCCTATAAAGAAGTCATTACAGATAAAGCCGTTTCCGATCAGGGAATTTTTACGGTTCATAAAATAGACGACAAATATTATTTTGAAGTTCCCGATTCAATGCTGAAAAAAGAATTTCTTTTGGTAACAAGGCTTACAAAGGCTGCTGCAGGAATGCGTTCCGGAACTTCGGGATATGCAGGCGATCAGATTGGTCAGCAGGTAATCGCTTTTGAGAAAGGGCCAAGCGATAAAATTTTTATCAGATCTATTTCGCATGTAGATTACGCCAAAGATTCTACTTCCGATATGTACAGCTCGGTTACAAGAAATAATGTACAATCTATCATTAAAGCTTTTGATGTAAAAGCATACGGAATTCAGAAAAAATCTTCTGTAATTGATGTGACAGATTTATTGAATTCTGATAACGAAATCACTTCTTTTTCTGTTCGCGCAAAAGAAGGTTATCGTGTAGGAGCTTTTCAGAAAGATATGTCTTATGTGAATTTTGTAAAATCTTTTCCGAATAATATAGAAATCAACACCACTAAAACATTTACAAGAACTTTAGGAAAGTTACCTCCAGAATTGGCAAAAGATGCTCCGAAGATCAGCGGAAATTATACTGTTGAAATCAATTCTTCGTTTGTGCTTTTGCCGGAAAATAAAATGCAGGCAAGATATTTTGATCCGAGAGTTGGGTATTTTACAGTTGGATATACAGACTTTGATCTTGATCCTCAAGGTGTAAAGAAAATTTCTTTGATTAAAAGATGGCGTCTCGAGCCGAAACCTCAGGATGTCGAAAAATACAACAGAGGCGAATTGGTAGAACCTGCAAAACCGATTGTATTTTATATTGATCCCGCGACACCAAAAAAATGGATTCCGTTTTTAATTCAAGGTGTGAATGACTGGCAAAAAGCTTTTGAAAAAGCAGGCTTTAAAAATGCAATTTTCGCAAAAATTCCGAATCCTAAAGTCGACACAGATTGGAGTCTTGAAGATGCAAGATTTTCGGCAATTGTTTATAAACCTTCGGATGTGCCAAATGCTTCGGGACCTTCAATCGCAGATCCGAGAACAGGAGAAATCCTTGAAAGTCATATCAATTGGTATCATAATGTAATGCTGCTTTTGAGAAACTGGTATTTTGTACAGGCTTCGCCTAATGATCCTCGTGCAAGAAGTGTTGAGTTTGATGATAAATTGATGGGAGAGCTGATTCGTTTTGTGTCTTCACACGAAGTTGGACATACATTGGGATTAAGACATAATTTCGGTTCAAGTTCGACAGTTCCTGTTGAAAAATTGAGAGATAAAAAATGGCTTGAAAAAAACGGCCACACGCCTTCAATAATGGATTATGCAAGATTTAATTATGTTGCACAACCCGAAGACAATATTGGAGATGCTGGGATAATGCCGAGAATCGGAGATTATGATAATTGGGCAATTGAATGGGGATACAGAAGGTTTAATAACTATAAAACTCCGGACGCAGAAAAAGAGCATCTGAATCAATGGGTAATCAAAAATCTTAAAAATGAAAGACTTTGGTTCGGGACAGAATCGAATCCTTTAGACCCAAGATCACAAAGCGAACAGGTTGGTGATAATGCAATGATAGCAAGTGCATACGGCATCAAAAATCTGGAGAGAATTATAGATAATTTAGGAAAATGGACCCGCAAGCCTAATGAAGATTACACAAATCTTGAATTGATGTATGATCAGGTGACAACGCAGTTCAGAAGATATTTAGGTCATGTTTCAAAATATATTGGCGGGCAGATGGAAACTCCGAAAACGGTAGAACAATCGGGACCTGTATATGAAGTTGTAGCAAAAAAAGACCAGAAAGAAGCCATGAAGTTCCTTGAAAAGAACATTTTCACGACTCCGCAATGGTTGATCAACAAAGATATTTTTGAAAAAACAGGGAAAACTCCTGTGAAAACTATTGAGGAAATCCAGAATGGTGTATTGGGAAGAATTTTAAATCCTATGATTCTTGGAAGTATGTACCAAATGGAAGCTGTAGAAAAAAACACTTATTCTGTCATCGAATTGCTTTCAGACTTGAATAATGCTATTCTTCAAAAAGATAATGTAGACATTTACGAAAGAAATCTTCAGAGAAATTATGTAGATCATCTGATAAAACTGGCCGACAATAAATCTCCCGACAAAACAGATGTTTCTGCTTTGGTAAGAGGAAATTTAAATACCATTAAAAAAGATTTTTCAACGAAAGCAAATGGTGCTGATCTTGTCAATAAATATCATTATGAAGATTTAGTTTTCCGTATTGAAAAAGCTTTAGATCCAAAATAATTTTGAAAATGAAACATCTAATTTTATTGTTTATCATATCATTTTTAATGATTTCATGTGGCGGAGATGATGATATCTGCGAAAGCGGCGAAGGAACTCCCAGAATGAAAATCATGTTTAAAAATGCAGATAAAATCACAACGTTGGATTCTATAAAAGTATATGTAGATTTAGGTTCCAATATTGTAGATTTTGGCTGGAACAGAACTGTAGATTCTGTTTTAGTGCCTTTGCGTGTAGACGACTCACCTTTTACGGATGTTTATTTTAAAACCAGTGCAGTTGGTGATTCATCCAAAGTAAGAATCAATTATACCACAAAATCTATTTATGTTTCGCCAGGTTGCGGTGTAAAAAGAAATTATGAAAATCTGACTTCCGAACTGCTAAAAGCAGATCCTGTAATACAATTAGAACCCGGTCAAAACTTTATTGAAAATGAAGAAAAAACTAATCTTTACCTTATTTTTTAGCCTTTTTGGATTGCTTTCTTTTGCTCAGGAAAAGGAAGAAGCTGAAAAGGAAAAATGGAAATACGAACCCAACTTTATGGTTGGTGTTGATGTTTTGAATACCGGAGTTTCTTTTTTTTCAGACAGACAATTGTTTCAGGGGTTTATTTCATCAAGAATAAAAGAAAATATTCACGGAGTTGTAGAAGCCGGTTTTGAAAAAAATATTTATCAAAAAAACGGATATGACGCACAGGTCAATGGTCCGTTTTTTAAGTTGGGCGCATTTTATATGCTGGCCAAAGACAAAGAAAATGAATTTAATGGTTTTTATGCTGGAGGGAAATTGGCTGGTTCGTTTTATAATCAAGAATATTTTGCGATTCCGATACGTGGTTTTGGTGGCAACAGCTCATCTGTTTCGATGCCCGCATCTTCACAATCATCTTTCTGGCTGGAAGGCACTATTGGAGGAAGAGTTCAATTATTCGAGTCCAATTTTTACATAGATGTCAATATGCAGCCTAAATATTTGATGATTACTTCGAAGCAGGATGAAGTCGTTCCTATGATTGTGTCGGGTTTTGGAAAAAGCTCATCAAAATTCAACATGGGTTTTGCTTGGAATATTGCGTATAAGTTCTAAAATAATTTCAGATCTATAATTAATCTCTTTTATAAACGTCTTATTCAATTTCAATTTATGATTTTGTAATCTTAAATATTATAATGAAAAAGTAAAAATGTATATTAAGAATATTAATTTAAAATAAACTTTTCAATAATTAATTATAAACAAAAGAACATCGATTATTAATTGATGTTTTTTTGTGTTTTATTAAAATATATGAAAATTATTAATTTACTACATTTTTTATGTATTTTATTGAGAATAAAACATATAAAAACATTATTTTTGGAGATTAATAAAAATAATTCATATATATGAAAAAACTCATTACTGCTTTATTTTGTAGTTTGATAGGTGGATCGGCAATGGCGCAGTGGACACCTACAACACTTAATAAGAGAGGTTCGAAAATGGAATATTCTCTTGTTCGAAATTATTATAAATTAGATCTGAATAATATCAGAGAACAGCTTAAGGATGCTCAGGAAACAGGAAATGGTGCGAAACCAGTTGAAATTTCTTTGCCTACTTTGAGTGGTAAAATTGAAAGATTTGCGGTGTATAGCTTTCCTGTAATGGTTAAAGAATTGGCAGATCAGTATCAGTTGGGTTCTTATGTAGGAGTAGGAATTGATGATCCGGGTAAATACCTGAGATTTTCTGTTGCTCCCAACGATTTCCAGTCTATGGTTTTCCATAATGGGCAATATGAATTTATTGATGCTCAAAATACAGACAAAACTGTATATGGAGTACATCCGAAATCACTTAATACAGATGGTAAAAGTTTCGTTTGTAGTACATCAGAAAGTCCTGCTGCAGCTCAACAGATAGATGAGATGCTGAAAAAAGGACAAACTTTATCAAATCAGCCTACCGATTTCTCGAAAAATTCTGATAAAAAGTACAGAACAATGAGGTTAGCTTTGTCGGCAACGGGTGAATATACTGCTTTCCATGGTGGAACAGTTGCTTTGGCCCTTGCAGCGATGAATGCTACAATGACAAGAGTGAATGGTGTTTTTGAAAAAGATTTTGCATTGCATTTGAATATTCAGAATTTCCCTGGAATAATTTATACCAATGCTGCAACAGACCCTTATACAACTAATTTGAATTTCCAGCTTCAGCAGACACTTACTGCAAACGTTGGTCATGCTAATTATGATATAGGACATGTTTTCAATGCAGACGGTAACAACGGTAATGCAGGTTGTATAGGTTGTGTTTGTATAAATCCAACTTCAACTAATCCCCAATTGCAAGCGGCTTATGGTAAAGGTTCTGCATTTACGCAAAGCACGAGCCCTGTAGGAGATACTTTTGATATTGACTTTGTAGCTCACGAAATGGGCCATCAATTGGGAGGTAACCATACTTTTGCTCATGCTCTTGAAGGTTCAGGGGTGAATGTTGAGCCGGGCTCAGGGTCTACAATTATGGGTTATGCCGGAATTACGGGACCGAATACAGACGTTCAGCCAAACTCTGATCCTTTTTTCCATAATGTGAGCATTAGACAGATACAGGCTAATTTAGTTGAGAAAACCTGTGATATAGAAACTCCAATTACCAATAATCCTCCGGTAATTGCAGCTTTACCTACTTATAATATTCCTAAAGGAACAGCATTCGTTTTAACTGCTTCAGCAACAGATCCTGAGAATGATCCTATTACTTATATGTGGGAGCAAGTGGATAATGCAACTGTTGTAATCAATAAAAACAATATAGGATCTACTACTTCCGGTGGAACGTTTAGATCATTTACGCCAACTACAAGTCCTACTAGATATTTTCCTAAACTAGCTTCTGTATTGGCGGGTGTTTTAGATAATTCTAATAACCAATGGGAATCTGTATCTAAAGTAGCAAGAACGACAAAATTTGCTGTTACTGTAAGAGACAACAATGCAGCAACAACACAGCAGCAAACCAATTATGCAGAGCAGACAATCATTGTAGGGGATAATGGGCCATTCAAAGTGAACTCACAATATGCGAACACTAATGCTCCTTCAGCTATTGAGTGGGATGTTGCAGGAACTACTGCTGCTCCTTATAGTGTAGCCAACGTGAAAATTGATTATACAACAGATAACGGGGCTACTTGGACTGTATTGTCAGCTTCAACGCCTAATGATGGTACAGAAAATGTTTCTTTCCCAACTTCAATGAATGGGCAGACTGTTAAATTAAGAATTTCGGCTTTAGGTAATGTGTTTTATGCTGTAAGATCAGTTCTTGTAACTGCTTTTGGTACATGTGACGGATCTGCTCCAACGGGTGTTTTAGCAAGTAACATTACAACAAGTTCTGCTGTTATTAATTGGGCTCCGGTAACTGGTGCTACATATATTGTTCGTTATAAAAAAGTAACAGATGCTGCCTGGACAAGCGTTAATACAACTTCACCGACTGTAACTTTATCTAATTTACCTGACGGTACTGCTTATGAAGTACAGGTTTCAGCAGTATGTTCAGGAACTCCGGGAACTTATTCTGCATCTGCAAACTTTACAACTTTAGGTCTTACTTATTGTGCTGTGGTTTCTGGTAACGGAACGGATGATCACATTGCCAACGTAACATTGGCTAATGTAAATAATACTTCAGGGGCAAGTACGTATACTAATTATAGTACGAATCCGGCTCTTCAAGCTAACTTAGTTGCTGGTAATACTTATACTTTGTCAATTACAAGAGGTTGGGTAGCATCTGCTGCGGCTCCGAATATGGTAACTGCTTGGATAGACTTTAACAGAAACGGAACTTTTGAAGATTCAGAAAGAATTCTATTGGTTTCTAATGCAGCTACCAATACTCAGAATCCTGTAACAACAACGTTTACAGTTCCTTCAACTGCTGTTCTTGGATTAGGATTGAGAATGAGAATTTATAATTTCTATTATCAGGATCCGGGTTATGTAATCAGTGCTCCGGCTTGTGGAACGATCAATTTATATGGTGAAGTAGAAGATTATAATGTAGTTGTAACCGGTGCTTTGGGTACATCAGACTTAGCAAGCCCTAAAGACGGTATCCAGATTTATCCAAATCCGGCGACTGATTTCTTGAATGTAACTAAAGTTTCCGATAAAGCCACTTATAAAATTTACAGTGCAACCGGCCAATTAGTAGGAAATGGAAATATCAGCAATGGTAGAATCAACGTTTCTTCTTTGGTAAAAGGAGTGTATGTAATTTCTATAGAAGATAAAGGAAAAGAAAGTTTCAATTCTAAATTTATTAAGAAATAATAAAAACTTTTTTAATACTAACGAATCCTCAGGTTTTGCCTGGGGATTTTTTATAATGTAACCATAAAGTGAATTATGCTGAATTAATAATAAAAATATTCGCAAAACGTTTACTCAAATAACAAAAAATGTTTAGATTTGTATTTAATCTGAAAAAATAAAGTAAAATCTATGAGGCAAATTTTTACACCTTTAATTCTTTTTATGCTCAAGCGTAATGTCTTTTCTAAGAAAATTATTTTAAACAGTTAATAATTCTTACATCCCACGGGATTTAATATTTAATAGTATGAAGAAAATTTTACTAACACTTTCTTTTATGCTGGCTTTCATTACCAGTATATCAGGACAAACCTGCCCACCTGTAGCTGTACCTTTCTTGCAGTCTTTCAGTACGGGTGCTCTTCCGGCATGTTGGGTTAATCAAAACCCGACTTCAACCTCTACCAATGCCAATGTCAAATGGAAGTTTGGTTCTGGTGTAGGTTATGGTGCTACCAACAACGGGAAACCTACAGGTACTTATGCCTGGGTTGATGCGAGCTCGCCATATACCAATGAGCATACTGTTGAACTTATTACGCCACAGATCAATTTGGCCGGTTTGACTAATCCTTATGTTAAATTTGAATGGTTTAAAAATCACTTGGATGCTGCTGCCGGAACATTGCCAAATTATGATGATAATGAATTAAAAGTTGAGGTAAATGATGGCACAGGTTGGGTTCAGATTTTTGTAAATGACACCAATGCTCCGGAATGGAGAACGGTAGGTATTCCTTTAGCTGCAAGTTATGTAGGAGCCACAATTCAATTGAAATTTACCGTAGACAAAGATGCTGCGGGTAATGGTTACTTTTATGATGATGTTCTTTTAGATGAAGTTCAGGTAATTCAGGCTCCGACATGTTTTGAGCCGGTGACTTTGCCTGTAACCAATCTTACTCCTACATCAGCCACAATCAATTGGGGTCCGCCTGCTGCACCAGCACCGGCACCTGCAAGTGGTTATGAATATTATTACACAACTACAAATACACCTCCTGTTGCGGCAACTGCTGGTACGGCAACTACAGCTACAAGTGAGAATTTAACGCCTTTGGTATCAGGAACCACCTATTATTGGTGGGTAAGATCAGTATGTTCGCCGACCGATAAAACTCCTTGGGTTGCGGGAGGTTCTTTCACACCGGGACAAATTGGTTCAGGAACGGCTACACATGCTTATCTTCCGGTATATTCTTGTTCAGGATACAATTATTCGCAACAGATTTATACTGCAGCAGAAGTTAGCGGATCCGTGGGAACAAATACTTATATTACATCAATTAAGTTTTTTGTATCAAGTACAGGTTCTAACCAAGCAAACTATAATCAATGGGTTGTTTATATGGGAAATACGACCCAGAACAATTTTGCAACGACCACAAGCTGGGTTCCAGCATCATCTTTGCAACAGGTATATTCGGGTACTTTACCTGCAATGACTGCCGGATCTTGGGTGACAATTCCATTGGGTACGCCTTTCCTTTGGGACGGAACAAGTAATGTTGTGGTTGCTGTGGATGAAAATCCTGCAGGTACTTCTTGTACTGCAAACTGGGGTAGTTATACGGCAGGAACTAACAGAGGAATGCTTTACTATAATTCTTCTACAAACCCTGATCCTGCAAATCCACCTACTGCAACAAGTCGTTATTCTACAATACCAACACTTCAGTTAGTTGGAACGACTTTACAGGCTTGTACAACAGCTCCACCTGCCAATATTACAGTAGCTAATATTACTCCTACTGGCGCGACAGTTTCTTGGACTCCTACAAACGGTGCAACTTATGTATTGCGATACAGAGTTTTACCAGCGGGAGCATGGACTACCGTAAATATTATAACTCCGCTTGCCAACAGTTATAACATTCCCGGATTGACGGAACTTACGCAATATGAAGTACAGATAGCAACAGTTTGTAATGGTGCGACCGGAGCATTTTCAGCCGGTACGAACTTTACGACACCTGGAGTATCTTATTGTACATCAAACCCGACAAGTACTACCGCCTATGAATATATTTCAAATGTTACAGTAACACCGATTGGTTTGCCGGCGATGGTCAGCAATTCGGCTATTCCTCCTCCTTTTTACTCAGATTATACAGCTGATGCAACAAGGTTGATTACATTATATAGAAATACGGCCAATAATAATATCTCTGTCACAAAAGCATATCCTAATTCTACTTGGAGTGCTGCAACCAGAGCATGGATTGATTTTAACAGAAATGGTATTTTCGAGGCTACCGAAATGGTAATGGATGACCCTTCAAACGTAAATACCTTGGTTACCAGTACATTTGCTGTGCCGGCAGGTGCTTATGCAGGTAATTTACCATTAAGGATGAGAGTAATATTAGAAGAAAGTTCACCTCCGGATCCTTGCGGAACGTTTACTTATGGTGAAGTAGAAGATTATGCGGTAAGATTAATAGATCTTCCTGCGTGTACTACTGCACCACCAACGAATATAACGGTTACCAACCTTACTCCTTCAACAGCTACGATTTCTTGGGCTCCTACTCAGGGTGCTACATATATCTTAAGATATAGAACAGGTACTGGTGCGTGGACGACTGTGAATATGACAACACCTCCGGTGTATGTTGCGAATGTATCAGGACTTTTAGAACAAACAACTTATGAAGTTCAGGTAGCTACAATCTGTGGTGGTACAACGGGAGCATTTTCTGCAAGTGTGAACTTTACAACTCCGTTGATATCTTATTGTACGTCAAACCCTACAAGTACTACGGTATACGAATACATGTCAAATGTAACGGTTGCTCCTACAGGAATGCCTACTATGATAAGTAATTCACCTACGCCTCCTCCGTTCTATACAGATTATACTACAGACCCGACAAGATATATTACGTTCATCCGAGGTACTGCTAATAATAGTATTTCAGTAACGAAAACATATCCGAACTCTACTTGGAGCGCAGCTACAAGAGCTTGGGTTGATTTTAACAGAAATGGTGTATTTGAAAATAATGAGATAATATTAGATTCTCCATCAAATACTACTACGCTTGTAAATGCCACATTTAATGTGCCTACCGTTGCTCAAGGAGCTTATGCAGGTAACCTTCCATTAAGGATGAGAGTAATACTAAAAGAAAGTTCAGCTCCGGATCCTTGTGGTACATTTTCGTATGGTGAGGTTGAAGATTATTATGTAAGATTAATTGATTTGCTTCCTTGTACAACAGCGGCACCATCTAATATTACGGCAACCAATTTAACAGCTACAACTGCTTATATATCATGGTTACCGGCTGCCGGAGCTACTTATATTATCAGATGGAGAGAAGGTGCTACCGGACCTTGGCTTCCTACAGCTGCCGGCCTGACACTTCCTGCGGGACAAAGTTATCATACTATTACAGGACTTACCGAGCAGACAGGATATCAGGTGCAGGTCGCTACAATTTGTAACGGAAGTACAGGTGCTTTCAGCCCTTCGGTATCATTTACAACGCCGCCTTTATCATATTGTAATATGACGGGTACAGGTACGAACGATTACATTTCAAATGTAAAAGTTACTCCTGTTAATTTCCCTGTGATGGACAATACTTCCTTACAGACGAATTATACAAGCTATACCGCTCCTGCTACGCTTATTAATTTAGAAATCGGATCTACAGGGAATCAATTATCTGTATCTAAAGGTTGGGTAGGCACTACTTACAGCGACGCTGTTTATGCCTATATAGATTACAACAGAGACGGGATTTTTACAGACAGCGAAAGAATCATGACTTCAGCTCCAAGCACGACAACTCCTGTTACGGCAACATTTGATGTGCCTGCAACGGGTGTGTATTTAGGACCGTTAACGACGACAATGAGAGTTGTCCTGAAACGTACGAGTGCGCCTGTTATGTGTCAGGATCCTGTTAATGGTGAAGTTGAAGATTATGCAGTAAGATTAAGACCTTGCAGCAATGCTGTACCGGGAGCTCCAACCTTTGCTGCGGTAACACACAATTCGGCTACCGTAAACTGGACGCCTGCTACCAATAACATTTCCTATGTTTTACAGTACAGACCGGTAACCAATCCTGTTTCAGCTTGGACAACCGTAAATGCTTCCACATTGAACGGTAATCCACCGGTTCAGTTAACAGGCTTGATTCCTGCCACAACCTATGAAGTGCAGATTGCTGCAGTTTGCGGTGGTGGACCCGGTGCATTTACAGCCATCAAGACATTCACCACG
>NZ_JCAXEH010000006.1:0-132896 GCF_059758895.1 Chryseobacterium sp. GQ58
TGAACTACCGGATCTTTTCACAACAGCCAAAAATGTATCTTTGTTTATTGTGGTTGCAAAAATACAACTTTTAAGCAAATGCACAAGTATTTTAATAAAAAAAATGCTTCCCATAACGGAAAGCATTCATTATCAAACTGATTTTTTTATAAGTGTGCGCTTAGTTTCTCGGCAATTACTTCTTTTGGAGTAACACCCACTAATTTATCTACCACCTCACCATTCTTAAAAATAAGAACAGTAGGGATATTTCTGATGCCATATTGCATAGAAATTTCCTGATTGTTGTCTACATCTACTTTTCCTACGACAGCTTTTCCTTCAAAGTCTGCTGCAACTTCTTCGATGATCGGACCTAAAGTTCTGCATGGTCCGCACCATACAGCCCAAAAATCTACTAATACGGGTTTATCAGATTTTAAAACCGTTTCCTGAAACGAGCTATCTGTAATTTCTAAAGCCATTTTTTTATCTTTTATTATTAATATTCTATTTAATTTCTGAGTTCAAAATTACTACATTTAAATGATAAGCTTATCTATGCTCAACATTTGCATTTTCTATGATCAGCCCTTCAGAAATCTCTTTTAATGCATTTACTAAAGTATCAATATCTTCCTTTGTCGTCATATGACTGAATGAAACTCGTAAAGGCGTACAATTATCCATCTCATCTTCAGACAAAACCATCATCATTACCATTGAAGGTTTTGAGGCTCCGGACGAGCAGGCGCTTCCCTGAGAAACTGCAATTCCTTTCATGTCAAGCTGCAAACCGATTAATGGATTTTTGTATGGCAATAATAAACTTACAACAGTATATAAGCTGTTTTCCAGCTCAGCACTTCTACCGTTGAATTTTATTCCCGGTATTTCTGTTGAAACTCTGTCAATTGTATATTGCTTAATATTTTGCATATGTTTTGTATACGCATCCATATTTTCGAGTGAAAGCTCTAATGCTTTTCCTAAACCTGCAATACCGCAAACATTTTCAGTTCCTGCTCTTAAGCTTCTTTCCTGTGGTCCGCCGGTAATGATTCCTTTTAAGCCTGTTGCTTTTCTGACGAATGCAAAACCTATTCCTTTCGGTCCATGGAATTTATGGGCACTGCAAGAAGCAAAATCTAAAGGAATTTCAGAAAAATCCAGATTCATGTGAGCCATCGTTTGCACCGTATCTGAATGGAAAAGCGCATTATTTTCTTTACACAATTCTGCAATCTTTTTGACATCTACAATATTTCCGATTTCATTATTTGCATGCATTAAACTTACTAAAGTCTTTTTATCAGAAGCTTTCAGCAGTTCTTCAAGTTTATTAAGATCGATATCTCCTTTTTCATTCGGACGGATGTAAGCCACTTCAACACCTTTTCTGTTTTTCATATCCAAAACAGTTTCAGAAACACATTTATGCTCCAAAGGCGAACTGATAATTCTTTCAATTCCAAGGTGTTCTACACTGGATTTGATAATCATATTATTAGATTCTGTGCCACAAGATGTATAAATAATTTCAGCCGGGCTTACATTAAGATAATCTGCAATCTGCCTTCTTACATTTTCAATAAGGACTTTAGCGTCCTGTCCGAAACTATGTGTTGAAGACGGATTTCCGAAATTCACCTTCATTGTATCTACCATTGCGTCGATAACTTCTGGGGAAAGTGGTGTTGTAGCAGCGTTATCTAAATATATTTTATTCATTTTATTTTGAATATTTTAATTGTACCGAATTAAACTTATATTCTGAAGGAACAGTAAAAATCATCCACGGATTTGAGATGACCTGTATTTCCATTCCGCCGGATTCATAAAAAGGAACTTCTACATAAAGCACATTTTCCTTTACCGAAAGACTTTTAATTTCTTTGATGCTGTGATCTCCCGATCTAAACATTCCTAAATTATACAAGACAACTTTTTTATCTTTAGGAAATTCCGGATAATCAATTTCAGGCTCTTTACCAACTTCAACCAGCAAATTACTTCGGTTTTGCATCGCTTTCTGAAGTTCCTGCTCATTATTGATAAGCACAAAGCCAGGCTGATCTGCCCCGCCTTGAGATTGAGTAACGAGAATTTCGCCTTTTTGCATATCGTTTGATTTTTGAGCCGTTGTGCTCATGCAACTTACGATCATTGCAAAGCACAAAATTAGCAGTTTATTCATTTTATTTTTTATTATTCAAAATTAGTGAAAAAATTGGTAATGACCTTCATTTGCCCATTTCAGCATATACTTATCTCCGGAAGTATCGCCAAATGCAATGATTTTATCATATTTAGAATCACTTATTTCCAGTTTTATCCTTTCCAGTTTTTCTTTGCCATTACAGTTTTTGCCTATGAAATTTCCTGTGAAAACTCCATTTTTAAATTCTGCTTTTGTAGACACAAGATTCATTTGTAATTTTTCCGCAAAAGGTTTTGCCCAAATGTCAAGAGAAGCCGTAACGATCAAGCTTTGAGTATTTTCTCTATCCATATTCTGAATAAAATCCAAAGCATTTTCTCTGACAATTTTCGGATAATATTCTTCAAAAAACTGTTTCGATTTTTCTTCGATTTTGGTCTGAAGCTGGCCTTTGAGAATAGAGCCGATAAAGCTTTTTTTCACCTTTTCGGTTTCAGCTAATTTTAATTTTAACAGAATAAAAAGCGGAATATGCTTTACAAACTGCACACGGAATTTTGCAGGATTGTAAAATTTAAGATACATAAACATGGTATCTTTATACGTTATGGTGCCGTCAAAATCAAAACAATACAATTTTTTCATTTTATGCTAAAGCTTTAATTTTTTAAAAATAAACTCAGGAATATTTCTGATAATCATCATAATAACGCCCCAGATCGGTAAAACGTATGCCACATTCTTTTGTTTTTTATACGCTTTATAAATGCAGCTTGCCGCCTGTTTTGGAGTAGCGGTCAATTTCGGGTTTAGCGGCAGGCCTTCTGTCATTTTTGTAGCCATGAATCCCGGTTTTATCGTCAAAACATGTACTTTCTTATCAAAAAGATAGTTTCTCAAACCACTTAAATAGGCTGTAAATGCCGCTTTTGCGCTTCCGTAAATAAAATTACTTTGCCTTCCCCGATCGCCGGCAACAGATGAAAGTCCAATAATGGTTCCGTTTCTTCTGTTCGCAAACTTTTGCGCAAAATAATTAATTACAGGGATCAATTTAGCATAATTAATATCTATAATTTTCTCTGTATTCTTGTTGTCATACAAACCTTCTTCGGTGTTTTCTCCCAAATATCCGGTCGCACAAAACAGCAGATTTGAATTGATATGCTCAAAATCTGAATAATTGATCTGCTTCGTAAGATCGAACTCTATAATTTCCGATTGCTGTAGAAATTTCACATCAATATGTCTTGCAAATCTTTCGGTAGTTTCTTTATTAGAGGTAAAAAGATAAATTTTTTCAAATTTTTCTCCTTCCTGTAAAGTTTTTTCTACAAAAGCCTGCGCTACTTCGGATGTACTTCCCAGAATTATCATTTCTACTTATTATTTAAGATTCTTTTGTGCTGTAAAGACACAAATTTTGAGCTTTGAACATTTTTCAGATAATCGGTAAGCGAAGATCTGCTCATGCTGTCTTTTGTAAGGTAAATTCTTCCGTCAAATTCCTGAACGATCTGATCAAGCTGATCGACAAGCTTTTTAAGCTTTGAATTGACTTTAAAATCAAGCGCCAAAGTATATCCTTCAATCGGAAAAGAATTGTAAGCATCAGGATTATTTTTCCCGAAAAGCTTTAAAACAGCCAAAAAAGATCCGTTTCCACTATTGGCAATAGCTTCAAGGATTTTTTTCATTCCTTCTTTTCCTTTTTCTTTCGGAATCACCATTTGGTATTGTATAAAGCCGTCTTTTCCGTAGATTTTATTCCAGTCGTTGACAAAATCCAAAGGATAAAAAAAAGTTTCGTAATCAACAAAATTCTTAACTTCTTTTTTAGATTGCTTTTTATAATAAAGAAAATTAAAAACCTTCACCGTAAGCGCATTTAAAACAAAACCCGGAAAATAAAAAGGAACGGTTGGCGAAATTTTTTTCTTTAAAACTAAAGGATTATTCAACTGGTTTTCGGCTAATTCATGTCTGGCAGCATGTTCGCCTCTCATCAAAATACTTCTGCCAATATTCTTTCCTTTTTGAAGACAATCGATCCATGCGACGGTATATGTCCAGCTTTCACTTTCATCAAATAATCTGAATATTTCGTCTAAATTTTCAGCTTTAATGCTTTCCTGACGAATATATCCGGTTTCAATATTTTTAAGCTTAAATTTTGCAGAAAGAATGATTCCGGTAAGTCCCATTCCGCCAATGGTTGCCCAAAATTTATCCGAATTACTTTCTCTTGAACACATAATGACTTCACCGTTTTCGGTCATTAATTTAAATTCGATCACATATTCTGAAAAGCAACCTTCGGAATGATGGTTTTTGCCATGAACGTCAGATGCAATTGCCCCACCAACAGTAACAAATTTGGTTCCCGGAGTGACATATAAAAAGTAACCTTGAGGAACAGAAATTTCAAGAATATCTGAAAGCAAAACACCAGATTCGCATTCTATAACTCCGTTTAAACGGTCGAAACTGATAAATTTATTTAATTTTTTAGTTGAAAAAATATTTTCGCCCAAAGAAGCGTCGCCGTAACATCTTCCGTTGCCTCGCGCAATAACTTCGTTGTTATTTAATACAAATTCTTTGATTTTCCTGAAGCTGTCTTCCGACCTCATTTCCTTTTCAACAACAGGAAAATTGCCCCAATTTGTAACTTTCTGTTTGAAATTTAGCTTCATTTTTTAAAATAGATTAAGATTAAAAATGCAGCAACCCACAATATTAGCGTAATTTGTATGTATCTGTCTCTGTAAACGATTTTCGTTGGCGATTCGGTTCTGTTGTATACCAATGTCTGTTGCAAATACCTTAAAAAAGCAAAAACTACAAAAACTACGGTATAAAAAATCCCCGAATGTAATTTTAACTGTATTTCGGGTGATAACGTAAACATAAGATAACATACAATCGCCAGTGTTACCGAAATTGAAAGCGCAATATCTGCAAACTGAACATTGTAACCGTCAAGAGCTTTTCTGGTTTTTCCGGAAACCTGAGCGTTGATGAGTTCGCCTCTTCTTTTTCCTATCGCTAAAACCAAGGCTAAAAGGAATGTGAGCAATGTTGCCCATTGTGAAATAAATATTTCTGTAATATATCCCCCGGCCTGAACTCTTAAAACAAATCCTGTCGCGATAATGAAAATATCAATTATAGGAACATGTTTCAGCTTAAAGGTGTAAGCAAGATTCATTAAAAAATAGGTTCCGATAATGGTCGCAAACTTCCAAAGATTTTCCTGAAAATAATATTGCGCAAAAAATACAAGAGCAATATCTATAATTACTAATCCCGAAAGAATCCCTAATGCCCGTCTTTTTGAGATCACTCCGCTTGCCAGTGGCCTTCTTCTTTTTTCAGGATGTTTTCTGTCTGCTTCGATATCGTTATAATCATTCAGAATATATACAATGCTTGCTGCAAGAGAGAAAATGATAAAAGCAAAAATACTTTTAGAAAGTAAATCTAAATTTTTTATGTTACCTGAAAAAAACAAGGGCACGAACACAAAGAGATTTTTCACCCACTGCTCTACACGAAGTAGTTTTAGATATTTCTTCATTTATGTGATTTCGTTTGCAAAAATAGTGAATTTTAAAGCAAAAAAATTGCGCCATAAAAATACAAAAAAAACCGCCAAAGCGGTCTTTTATGATAATATTTATATTTAAATGATTATTGGCCCTGTTGTGCGTCGTTAATCATTTTTTCGTTGGCAGTAATTGCAAACTCTACTCTTCTGTTTTTGGCTCTACCGTCTTCTGTCTCATTTGATGCAACAGGCATCGCTTCACCTTCTCCTAAAGCAAATAATCTGTTTGAAGAAATATTTTTGCTCATTAAGTAAGATCTTACAGAATTGGCTCTTCTTTCTGAAAGTTTTTGATTGTAATCGTCAGAACCTTTATTATCTGTATGACCGTATATATTGATGTTGGTATCAGGGTTGTTTACCAAAACCTGAGTCAGCTTGTCTAAATTTGTTTTAGCCAGACTGGTAAGTTCAGATGAATCAAATGCAAAAGTTACAATACTTTCATTCAAGGTAATTTTGATACCGTCACCTACTCTTTCTACTTCAGCACCAGGCAAAGTTTCTTTAATTTCTTTAGCCTGCTTATCCATTTTGTTACCAATAACATTACCGGCAACACCTCCAATCACACCACCTAAAACTGCACCTAAAGCTGCATTTTTACCTTTTCCTACATTATTACCTAGAATCCCACCGAGCACAGCACCTGATGCAACACCTACGGCTGTACCTCTTTGCTGATGATTAGAATTTTGTACTGCTTCACAGCTTGTCAGTATTAATGTTGATGATAAAAATACTGCTCCTATATATGCTTTGTTAAATTTCATTATGTTTATTTTTAATATTAATTATTTCATTCCAGTTCTTTGAAAGTTGTAAACAACTCTTATTGTGGAACCGTCAAACGGAACATTTTGTTCTAAAGAAAATTGATCTGTCGCCTGATTGATCACATTAAGAGTATATCCTACGGTATTTTGTTTTGCTTTTGTACCGTCAGCAATCTTTTTAAACATAAAAGTGTTTCCGCTTTTTATTTCAAATTTGATAGGTTGGGTAAAAGTAGGACAATCTCCGCCACCATTAAGGGTATAAGCCCCTGTATAGTTGTTTGGGATAAATCTCCAGTGGCTTCCTACGAAGCATTGTGCATCTGCCCCTTCATCGAATGGCTTTATTTTGTACTGTTTATCGTAATCGATGCTTACAATTTGCCAATCGCCTTTCATCTTAAGAAACTCTGCTCTTTGATTTTGTGCGTTTCCGGCATTCTTTACTGAGGAACAAGACACTGCAAAAAGTGATGTTCCCAACATTCCCGCAAGTATTAAGTTTTTCATATTGTTGTTTATTATTGTTATAAAGTTACATCAAAAAACCGTGCCAAAAGTAAAAATTTCTTAAAAATAAAAAGCCCGATTGCTCGGGCTTTAATCATTCAAATCAATATAAGTAACTGACTTTTATCTTCTTACAGCTTTTTTTGACTTTGCAGCTTTTTTAACATTTGATGTTTTTCCCTTATAAAAATTATCAAAAGCATATTCAGCAGCCTTTTTTACATCAATAACACCTCCAGCTTGTGAATAAGTTTCAAATTCGTTTTCTGTGTTAGCATTACTTGTTTTTACCAAAGCTTCGATGATCTGAGCCGGAGTAAGTCCAGGCATATAAGCCAATAAAACTGCTGCAGCTCCTGCAACTACAGGTGAGGCCATCGAAGTTCCTTGCTGATAACTGTATTTATTATCCGGAACAGTAGAATAAATCTGCTCACCCGGTGCAAAGACATTGACCATTTTTTTATTGTAATTCGAGAATCCTGCTCTCAATTCGCTATTTCTATTAGTGCTTGCCCCAACCACAAGTACGTTGTTTACAAAAGGAGCTTCATCAGTCACATTTTTAAAATTGGTAGGATATGCAAGGTGTTCCGCAACGTCTTCGTTTTCGTTTCCGGCAGCCTTAACTAAAAGAACTCCCTTATCCTGAGCGTATTTGAACGCGTCCCAAACTACATTTTTGCCAGGAGAAACCGGCTTACCAAAACTCATATTTAGGACTTTAGCACCGTTATCAACTGCATATCTTATAGCATTGGCAACATCTTTATCTCTTTCGTCACCGTTTGGCACTGTTCTTACTACCATAATCTTTGCAACTTTCGATGCTACTCCATACTGAACTTCTTTCCCTTGAGGAAGTCCTGCAATGATACCGGAAACGTGAGTTCCATGTTCGGCATCAGGACCTTGGTAATGGTTGTTTCCATAACTTTTTTCAGAATAGTCATCGTAGTTGTCACCTACAATTTCTGTTCTTGGATCATACGAAAGGTCATATTGTTTTGACATAGGGCCAAAATGATCTAGCGCTCCTTTTATTTCTTCTTTCAGCTTAGCTTCAACTTCAGCAGGAGATTTTCCGGCAAATTCAGGGCTTTGGGATAAATTTCCTAAAACCTGAAGACCGATAGCCTCTTTCTGTTCTGTAGGTTTTATGTTTGCAAGATTTTCTTTTGTTAAAGGTTTTCCTCCCAACATTTTCACCATTGACGGAATTGCTTCATTGATCATGCTGTATTGCTGAAAATTCTGTCTTGCATCAACACTTTTCTTGTTGAAAAGCTCTTTAGACTTCATATACATGGCAAATTCTTCCGGCATTTTTGCCTGATTTGCTTTATTTTTTGTGGAGTCATCTCCTTCAAAAACAGGTTTGTACTTGGCAACAACTCTCGTTACTTCCATATTGTCAATATCGATATCGCCATTCTTTCCACCTATAAAATTCCATCCATGGATATCATCGATGTAGCCATTTCCATCATCATCTTTACCATTCCCGGGAACTTCATTTGGGTTTGACCAAATATTCTTTACCAAACCCGGATGATCTACCTGAACACCGCTGTCCAAAACCCCAACAACAACATTTGTCGGCTTTAAACCTTTGGATTCCAAATATTTGTAAGCATTTTCTGTATTTACACCATATACATTTGCGGTAGCAAAATCTTTATGGTACCAGGTCATAAGATCTTTATCTTCATTAGGATCAAGCGTTTGAGCTTTTGATTCCTGTGCGTAAGTAAAACTGAAGCCTGCTAAAAAAACAGCAGCTAATAAGACTTTCTTCATTGTATGAGAATTATTTAATATTTTTAATATAAGTCAAAGATTCCGGTCCTTTGTTACAAATAAGATCCAAAATCGATAAATCTTTCAAAAAACCATGTTTATCTGTGAAAGTCTGATAATATTCTTCCATTTCAAACTGAGAAGGTATTTTGGCTGAAAAATGTTCACGAAAATTGATCTCTTCCGGGATTTTGATATATTCTTCATTCAAAGATTGTGCCTTTTCTGTTTTTAGGATTTTCTGAACAGTTTCTATGCTTTTGATATTAAAATCCAATAAATATTTTTCTTTCACTTCATAAAGTTCTTTGAACTTATCTTCATAAAACTCAAAATAGGGAGAACTCTGATAGGCTGTTTTTATCGATTTCCAATGCAGAGCCAACCAATTTTCCCGGTAAGAAATCTCAATATCTTTCATTATTCTTTTTCCGGTATGGTTGATCGGAATTATTAATGAAAGCTTTCCGTTTGCTCCGTAAATATTAGTTCTGTTTCTGAAAGTCTGCTTCGGGAAACTTTCATATTGCTCAAAAACTACTTTATTTTCAGGATCTAAAAAAACTGAAAACCATGAAATCGGCGGTAGATAAAATACCGGTAATAATACATTCTTCATTGTTATTATATATAAAAATGAAGTACTTTTTCAAATACTTCATTTTATTTTAGTTTACAAATTTAGTTATAAATCTTCTTCAGTTTTTTTCTTTCCGAAAAGTTTAACAAAATATTCCCATCCGAAGAAAAGAATCAAAATCATCGCTGCAATCCACCAGTAAGAAGTTTTGTTGGCTTCGCCAGTATTTGTTCCTTTAAACATTCTGTCCCATCTTACTTTCCAGCCATCAGCCTGATAAGAAGAACTGGAATCTTTAAAAGCTCCTTCAATGCTTAACCAAGTAAACATAGGTTTTCCAACAATATTTTCTTCCGGAACGAAACCAAAGAATCTTGCATCTAATGAAGCATCTCTGTTGTCTCCCACCATCATGTAATAATCCTGCTGAATGGTATATTGATTAGTTTCTTTTCCGTTGATGAAAATTTTACCATTTTTGTTTTCAAGCTTATTATTTTCGTATTCAGAAATAATCCACTGATATTCCGGTAAAGTTTCCTGATTAATTGTTACAACATCCCCTTTTTTAGGAATTTTAAGAGGACCGTACCAATCCTGATTCCACGGTTTATTGATGGGGAAAATTGATTGTGTTGTATCGATACTTTTTGTATACGCTGTTCTGTCAGCATTTAATTTGTAAGAAACTGTGCCTGAATCTTTTGGGAAAATATTTTCTTCCATATCGATCACATTCGGTAGAGCTTTTATTTCTTTTGCAGTTTTGTCGGTAAGTCCTTGAAACATATAAGTGAAGCCACCTTTTTCATTCTGCATTTCTCTTACCGGCAAAAATCCGTAAGCGCTATATAAACTAGGAACATCAAGCTGAGTTCCTGTATTTACCACATAAGAATGCTGTACTTCCTGGTCTCCTAAAACAGTTTCCGGCTTTCCGTTTACAAAAAGTCTTCCGCCTCTCATTTCAAAAGTATCACCGGCAACAGCTACCAATCTTTTCACATAAGGATCTCTTCTATCAATGGCTGTATGCACAGAATCACGAGGATAATTGAAAACGACAATATCATTTTTCTGAGGTTTGTTGAATTGGAAAATCCTTTCATAAGGTAATTTCACAGCTTCTGCGTAAGATTTCGGATCGTCTTTAGGATTACCGGGTTCGCCAGTATCCATTATTGTTCCTTGTAGAAAAGGGATGGCAACGGGACGCATCGGCAATCTGTAACCGTAGCTCCATTTATTTACAAAAAGGAAATCACCTACTAATAAAGTTCTTTCCATCGAACCTGTCGGAATACCGAAAGGCTGCGTCACAAAAACATGAATAATCGTAGCAAAAACTACCGCAAAAGTAATCGAGCCCAGAAAAGTATCTTTCTTTTTGGCATTCTTTTCCTCTTCCGTTAAATACAGTTCGCTTTCATCTTCAAGTTCTGCATCTTTGGAATAATTAACCGTTGCCATGTAAACAAACGGAAGCAAAACCGTAAGCAATTGATGCTGAAAAAGTCTTTTTCCAAATTTTTTCATTAAATATAAATGAAAAACCGACATCATAATCGGCCCAACGATCGGCAAGTAAGATAAAATTGCCCACCATTTCGGATGTTTTGTTTCTTTTAAAATAATGAAATAATTGTAGAAAGGTATAAAAGCAAATAGCGGATTATAACCCAATTTCTTGAACAGCTTCCAAGTGGAAATCCCCATCAATACTGATAAAATGAGAACATAAACTGTATACGTTAAAAAATAATTCATAAATTTTTGTGCCTAATCTGTAATAAATGATTAATGATGAGTGATAAATGAAAATAGAGTCACTATTGACAATTTACTATTCACTCTTATTAGTTTACAATGTAGGAAATTTGTTACACAATTAAAGTCCCAAGACGTCTTTCATTGTGAAGTTTCCTTTTTTATCTTTGATCCATTCTGCTGCGACTACTGCGCCTAATGCAAATCCGTTTCTGTTGAATGCGGTATGTTTTATTTCAATTTCGTCGACTTCACTTTTGTAAAAAACGCTGTGAGTTCCCGGAACCTCATCTTCACGAATCGCGAAAATCCCTAATTGATTATCCTTTGTTTCTTCCAATTTCCAAGCATCATATTTAGAATTGCTTTTAAAAATTCCTTCTGCTAAAGAAATTGCGGTTCCGCTTGGCGCATCCAGCTTATGAACATGGTGAATTTCTTCCAACTGACAGGAATATTCATCAACATTTATCATCAAACCTGCCAATTTTTCATTTAAAGCAAAAAAAAGATTAACGCCTAAACTAAAATTTGAACCATACAAAAATGCAGTTCCGTTTTGCAAGGCAAGGTTTTCAACTTCAGCTTTTCTTTCGAGCCAGCCTGTTGTTCCGCAGATTACAGGAATTTTATTTTCAAGACAGGCTTTAATGTTATCAAAAGCTACTTCGGGTAAAGAAAATTCTATAACAACATCCGGATTATTAAGGTTTTCAGCAGTCGGAGTTTCTTTGAGACGGGCAACTACTTCGTGGCCTCTTTTGGTGGCAATCTCGTCAATGATTTTGCCCATTTTTCCATATCCAACTAATGCAATTTTCATGTAATTTTCAATTCGCAAATAACTGCGGTTTTATGTTATGTTAAAATCTGTAGCTTAAACTAAGTCCTGTTTTTGGCGGATTGGTTCCGAAATCATCATAAATTACGGCCGGACTGAAAGATAAATCCGGGTCCTTTCGGCCTTCATATAAATGTGCATCTACCACAGCATCTACAATATTCAAAATATAAATAAGACCTGTAATGGCGATTGCATAATCTCTCTGCCTTTTTGCTCTGTCTTGCGCATTTCCTAGAGCCACTTTATCGAGATAAGGCCTTGCATCTACAAATTCGTTTGGTATTCCGTTGAGTTTTGCGATGTAATATTCTCTGTATCTTTTATACTGATTTTGGTTCCAGATTGCAAAGCCAACTCCCGTACCGACCGCTCCCCAAACAATAGGAATCTTCCAGTATTTTTTGTTGTAAAATTGTCCCAAACCCGGAAAAACAGCAGAATACAATCCCGCCTTTGTCGGGTTAAGCTTCGTCACAACAACTTTAGTAGGTGCATTTGCTTTTTCTATGGTCTCAACAATGGAGGTTTCAGGAATATTTTCCAAAGCAATGCTGTCGTTCGGTACAGATTCTATACGAACCGTATCATTAGGAACAACTTGAGAAAAAGCTGTCGCAAATAAACACAGGAAAAAAGTGAAAAGTATTTTTTTCATTTATTTAATATGAGACAAAATATATTCAAGCTCGTCTTCATTTTTAAAATCAAGGACAATTTTGCCTTTTTTTCCGTTTCCGGAGGTTTTGATTTCTACTTTTACGTCCAAAATATCAGAAATTGTTTTCTGAGCTCTTTTATAGTTGTTTGAAAGTTCAGGCTTTGCCGTTTTTGCGTCCGGAGATTTTGGATTTTTTAAAGCTGTTGAAGCCTGTTCTGTCTGGCGTACATTGAGTTTTTCTTTAATAATTGTATCAAACAAAATCTGTTGCAATTCTTCGTTGTCTAAACTGATAATTGCTCTTCCGTGTCCTGCGGAAATTTCTCCGCTTCTGATCGCATTCTGAATATCCGGACTCAATCTCAACAATCTGATAGAATTGGTAATCGTACTTCTGTCTTTGCCTAATCTCTGGCTCAGATTTTCCTGCGTCATGCCGATTTCATCTAAAAGCCTTTGGTAAGTCAAAGCAATTTCTATCGCATCAAGATCTTCTCTTTGAATATTCTCAACAAGAGCCATCTCGAGCAATTCCTGATCGTTTACCAAACGAATATAAGCCGGAATAGATGTTAAACCAGCAATTTTACTTGCTCTGAAACGTCTTTCCCCTGATATAATTTCAAACTTTTCGCCATCTTTTCTAAGCGTAATTGGCTGAATTACCCCTAAATTTCTGATTGACTGCGCAAGTTCGTTTAATGCTTTTTCATCAAAATAAGTTCTTGGCTGTGTAGGATTCGGATAAATATCTTCAATGGCAACTTCCACGATATTTCCTACAAATTTATCAGCGCCTTCATCAGTAGCAGAATTTACCGTAGCTTTGGATTCTGCACTCAAAATAGCGCCTAAGCCACGACCCATTGCTCTTTTTTTATCTTTCATATTTATATAAAATTCAAAGTTTAATGTTCAAGGTTTTAAAGTTTAAAATTAAATTGAACATTTACATTTGACTATTTTTGTTGTACTAAATTTTCGTTTTTCAATAAAACTTCTTCCGCTAGCTGAATGTACTGAATTGCGCCTTTGCTTTCTGCATCGTAATTTAAGATACTTTCACCAAAACTTGGGGCTTCGCTCAATCTTACATTTCTGCTGATGATTGTTTCAAAAACCATTTCCGGGAAGTGAGCGTTTACCTCTTCCACCACCTGATTTGAAAGTCTCAATCTGCTGTCGTACATCGTCAGCAGCAAACCTTCAATATCCAAATCTTTATTGTGAATTTTCTGAACGTTTTTAATTGTATTTAAAAGTTTTCCCAAACCTTCCAAAGCGAAATATTCGCACTGAATAGGAATAATAACAGAATCTGCAGCCGTAAGCGCATTAATGGTAATCAAACCTAAACTCGGCGCACAATCGATGATGATATAATCGTAATCGTCTCTTACGCTTGCCAACGCCTGCTTAAGCATATATTCACGGTTATCTTTGTCTACCAATTCAATTTCTGCGGCAACCAAATCGATGTGAGAAGGAACAATATCTAAATTGGGAGTGCTTGTTTTTTGGATACAGTTTTTGGTTTCCACACTGTGCTCCAACAAATTGTATGTGGAATACTGAACCTCTTCAACCCCCAAACCAGACGTCGCATTGGCCTGCGGATCTGCATCGATGATTAATATTTTCTTTTCCAATACCCCTAATGCTGCGGCTAAATTAACAGCGGTTGTAGTTTTTCCTACACCACCTTTTTGATTAGCGATACCTATGATTTTTGCCATTATTTGAACTTTAAGTTTCAAAAATACACTTTTTTCTCTGCTTCAAGGAATGGGTAAAACGAAAGATGAGTTAAAATATTGTTAATAAGCTATTTAAGTATAAAAAAAATTATCCACAAAAAAAATTCTTTGTGGATAACTGTCAAGATTTATTTTGAATAATATTAACTTTCAAACTTCATTGAAATCGGGAATTTGAAATAACTTCTCACGGGTTCACCTTTTTTATTTTTCCCCGGAATCCATTTTCCTTTAACGGCTTTTATCGTTCTTAAAGCTTCGCTGTTGAAATCTACATCTTTACCGTCTGCTTTCAGTCCTGAAATTGTACCGTCTTTTTCTACAATAAAAGTAACTGTTGTTTTCATCACATTATCAGATTCAAAACCTGAACCGTCAAATTTATTCATTACTTTATTTCTGAAAGATTCAATTCCGCCTTCAAATTTTGCTTCAACGCTTGCAACCTCGATCGCATTTGGATCTTTTGTAGTTTCAATTGCAGGTGGCTGAGTCGGAGGAACAATTGGCCCTGTGCCAATAGTTGGTGCTGGTGGAACATAAGTATTAGGCGGCGCAATTACACCGGTTGGATTATTTATAACTCCCGCTACCGCATCTTTTGGGATTTCTTTTATGATATTGCTTTCATCCGCATTTCTTGTAGGAGTTACTAATCTATCATCATATTGTTTAATATTTGAAGAAGAAACTGGCTGAACAGGTTTTATAACTTCAATGGGCGGTTCTACATTAGGTAAAATATCAACTGGTCTGAAAACAGGTTCAAAAGGAACGACTTTTTCAACCGGGTTAAATGCCGAAATTACCAAAGGCGTAATCGCAACCGCAGCCATCAAACTGACGCCCAGAAAGAGTGCTTTGGTCAAGATTTTGTCCGATTCATTTCTTAAAGCATAAGCTCCATAATTTTTGTTACGGTTCTCGAATAGGATTTCATTCAACTGAAATTCCTGATTGTGTTGTAGGTGTTTCATCACTAAAAAATTAAATTGTTAATATGGTGATTATTAGTTTCTATACTGTTTACATTCAATATTTAAAACAATATCAAAATATTTGCCAAAACTTTATCAAAACGAAACCTTTTCGTCAAAATAGATGACAAAATAAAAATTTAACTATTTAATGAATAATATATATCAGCTATCAAGTTGCGATAAATGAGAGATTTAATCTAAGAAACAAAAAAAGAGACTATCAAATTTGACAGTCTCTTTTAAAATATATTTTTTGAAAATTCCTTAGAATAATTCTTTTCTGATAATATTTTGGCTTCTTTCCGGTCCTACAGAAACTAAATAAACATTGATTCCTAAATACTGCTCAATAAATTCAATGTATTTTTGAGCATTATCCGGAAGCTCGTCGTAGCTTCTCACTTTTGTAAGATCTTCTTTCCAACCCGGTAAATCTTGGTAAATCGACTCGTAATTGTATAATTTTTCTGTTGAAGAAGTGAAATAATCGATGATTTTCCCGTCTTCAGTTTTATAATGCGTTACGATCTTTAAATTTTCAATTCCCGTAAGAACGTCTAATTTTGTAATTACTAAATTATTAATTCCATTAATCATACAAGCATGTTTCAAAGAAACTAAGTCTAACCAACCTGTTCTTCTCGGTCTACCTGTAGTCGCTCCGAATTCGCCACCGATCTGTCTGATCTTTTCACCTAATTCGTTATCCAATTCGGAAGGGAAAGGCCCGTTTCCTACTCTTGTGCAATATGCTTTGGCAACGCCAATTAAGTTTTGAAGTGAAGTTGGCGGAACACCCGCTCCCGTACAAACTCCGCCTGTAGATGGAGAAGATGAAGTTACATAAGGATATGTTCCGAAGTCGATATCTAACATTAACGCTTGCGCTCCTTCAAAAAGAACGTTTTTACCGTCTCTGATTGCTTCGTTCAATTCAACTTCTGTATCAACGATTCTGTGTTGAAGTTGTTTTCCGATCTCTAAAAATTCGTTGTAAATTTCTTCAACGTCCAATGTTGGCTTTCCGTAGTATTTTTCAAAAAGAGAGTTTTTAACTTTTAAGTTTTTCTCAATTTTATCTCTTAAAATTTCAGGATTCAAAAGGTCAACCATTCTGATACCGATTCTTGCAATCTTATCTTCATAACAAGGTCCGATTCCTTTTTTGGTGGTTCCGATCTGCGTCCCTCCATGTTCCTCTTCACGGTAAGTATCCAAAAGAATGTGATAAGGCATGATCACATGCGCTCTTCTGCTAATGAAAATATGATCAGTTCTCATGTTTTTACTTTCGATCTGACCAACTTCTCTAATAAAAGATTTAGGATTTACCACTACTCCGTTCGCAATGATACACTTCCCTTTGCACTGTAGAACTCCTGAAGGAAGCAGGTGTAAAACAAATTTCTCTTCACCTACATAAACCGTGTGACCAGCGTTGTCCCCCCCTTGGAAACGTACAACGTAATCTGATTTTGCCGATAAAACATCCGTGATTTTTCCTTTACCTTCATCTCCGTACTGAAGACCTACAACTACGTAAGTTGACATATTTTACTTTTGTTTTTAGATTCATGCAAAATTACTTTTAAAAAATTGGGTGGGCAAATTTGTGTGGGATTTTATTTTTGGAGGAAGGGAAATTGTGTGGTTAATTAAATTATTATGATATTTTTACTTTATATATTAAAATCACAATGAGGATATTATTAGCTTTTTTACTTTCAATTTCAAATCTAGCTTTCTGTCAAGATTTAACAGATCAAATCGATAAATATGTAAAAGACCAAAGCTTGAGAAATTATGATGAAATACATGAAGGATATGTTGACCATACTCCTTATTCATTTCTTATTAGCCGAAATGAAAATAAAGAAATTTCATCAATCAGAGAATCGCTAGGGAAAAATAGAATTACAAAGAATGAATATTATTATATTGATAATACACTAGTTTATATTCGTCATTATATTTTTAATCAAAAAAAGAATACTGAAAAAAATAATTGTATTATTTATCCTTCTTTAAAATTAATAAAAAAAGGTTCTTCTAGATGTAAATCAAATAACTTAATAAAACATGGATATTGGATGTTAAACAATAATTAAATATTCAAATTATTATCTGTTAGATGTCTTTGGAATAAAATAATTTTGAATATACCAATAATTGGTATCTTTGAGTTAGATTTAAATCTAAACTGGCAAAAACACATCCATATTATTAGGTGATTATTTTATAAATCAGAAAATTAAATCTGGAAAGTATTCTTCTGCAAGTGAGGTTGTAAGAACAGCTTTACGAATGTTTGAATATGAAGAGTTAAAAAGACAGAATTAATCAAAGAACTTAAAAAAGGAGAAAAATCCGGTTTGCTGAAAATTTTGATCGTAAAGAATTCTTGAAAAATCAATCTCAAAAATGAGGAAATTGAAATCATCAGAATTCTTCATCAGCAAATGGATATTTTATCAAGATTGAATGAATAAAATATAAACCTAACAGGTTTTTGAAACCTGTTAGGTTTGTTTTACAACTTATCCCAACAAAAACTCACTCATCACCCCAATCTCCCTCAAAAAAACCTCATCATGCGAAATTATCAATAAAGTCCCATGATAATCTTTAATAGAATTCGTCAGAATTTCCACATTTTGAAGATCTAAATTATTCGTCGGTTCATCGAGAATTATCATATCGGGAGCTTTATTGCTGATGGAAAGTCCGCACAGCAAAAGTCGCAAACGTTCTCCGCCACTCAAAACATCACATTTTTTGTCCCAGCTTTCTTTTCCGAATAAAAATCTTGACAATAATGTTTTAACTTCCGATTCCGGCTTTGTATTATTATTAAACTCTTCTGCAAAATCATAAACCGTCGCATTTCTGTCAATCAAAGAATATTCCTGATCAATATAAATCGTTTGAAAATCTGATTTAGAAATAGTTCCGACAGAAGGTTGTAAATCTCCCAACAATAGTTTTATCAACGTCGTTTTTCCCGAACCGTTCGAACCTTTGACAGAAATTCTGTCACCACTTCGGATTTCAAGATTGAGATTTTCTTTCCAAAGATTTTCTTCATCATATGCATAATTAATTTCCTCCGCCGAAATCAAAATTTTCCCTGAATGCAGATTGGAATCATTAAAATTCACTTTCATCTGATCCGCATTTCTCACAGACGAGCGCAAATCCCGCAAATCACCCGAAATATCATTGATTTTTTCAGCATGAATACTTTTCAATTTCGACGAATTTTTCTCGGCATTATTTCGTAATGTATTCATCATAATTCTCGCGACGCCAGATTTTTCCTGCTTCTGTTTTCCTCTTGCATCGAGCTTTTGCTTCCGTTCCAATGTCTCTCTTTCCTTTTCTTTGGCTTTTTTCAGTGCGCGTTCTTTAGAATGAATATCATTTTGTAACGCTTCATCTTCGATTTCTTTTTGTTCGGCATAAAAATCATAATTTCCGCCATAAGTTGAAATTCCCTGATTGCTTAGTTCAAAAATGACATCAACTAAATTCAGCAAAGTACGATCGTGACTCACAATTATAACGGTTGAATTTGTTTTTTCAATAAAATCGTACAAAAGATTTCGACCTTCCCAGTCGAGATGATTGGTTGGTTCGTCGAGTAAAATAATTTCAGACTGATTGATTTGAATTCCGGCAAGAAAAACTTTCGTTTTTTGTCCACCACTTAAACTTTCTAATGTTTGATTTAAATTTAAATTTTCAAGTTTCCAATGTTGTAAAGCGACTTGACAGCGTTCTTCAATATCCCAATCATCATTTAAAGTTTCAAAATAAATTTCATTCACTTCGCCATCGGTTATTTTTTGAAGGGCATTTAATTTTTTGTCGATTTTTAAACATTCCGCAACGGTCAAGTGATTAAAATTCCCAAACATCTGCGGAACATAGAAAATTTCACTCTGAACATTGACATTTCCCACCAAAGGTTCAATTTCGTTGGCAATAATTTTCAGCAAGGTAGATTTCCCCATGCCGTTACTCCCGACCAAAGCCGATTTTGTGTGAGTTTGTACCATTAAATTGATAGAATTAAAAAGCAGATTCCCCGCAGGAAACCCAAAAGATATATTGTGTAGAAAAAGCATGATTTCTTTCTTAATACAGTTAAACATCGACAACCAAAAAGGTTATCACTTTATTAAAATCTGAAAGAAATTATATCCTACATTTCTGTTACTTTGGGTTTTGAACTGCAAAGATAATAATTTTTTAATATTTCAAAAACCTCTGCTCACAAAGTTTGTCATTCTGACGAAGGAAGAATCTCGATTCTCAATAAAACTTTCATCTTTTTCAGGAGCTTTTTCCCGCTTTCCGCACTCGCTATTTTTGAGTTTCGGCGGCGGCAAAGCCGCCGCCGAAACTCAAAAATGAGCTCAAACAAATACTGCAATCGGGGCTAGGTTTTTGTCGTTTTTTTCAAATTGCCATGATCAATTCAACGTTCTGTTGTCACCCTGAAAGATCACAACAGTTGAGATGAAAGATTTTTACTAAAATAATGCAATGAGATTGCTTCGTCGCTTCACTCTTCGCAATGATGTACTTTAATTTTCTAATACTATATTTCAGATGACAATAGAGTGATATCTATTATGAAGGAAATGATAGGTTCATCGCATGCTTTTCTACGTTCTAAAAATGTTATTAAACCTTAAAATTCTAAACTCTAAAATTCTAAAAACTCTACATTTAAACCTTAAAAAACTTTCATCAAAAATCCGTAACTTTGCCGCCTACTATTTTTTTATGGAAAGTATTCAAGTTCACGACAAAACTTTTGTTCCTTATATGAAGGATGCCGAGATTCAGGAGATCGTAAAAGCAACAGCTTTAAAAATTTATGAAGATTACAAGGATGAAGTTCCTGTTTTCATTGGTGTTTTAAACGGGGTAATCATGTTTTTCTCAGACCTTTTGAAGCATTATCCTGGAGAATGCGAAATTGCATTTATTCAGATGAGCTCGTACGCCGGAACTGAATCTACAGGAATCGTTTACCAGAAAATGGAGCTTACAAAAGACGTAAAAGACCGTCACATTATTTTGGTAGAAGATATTGTAGACACAGGAAATACGGTTGAAAGTCTTTTCAAATATTTCAATGAAACGCAACGTCCGAAATCTGTGAAAATCGCTTCATTCTTACTAAAACCTGAAGTTTATAAAAAAGATTTCAAGTTGGATTATATAGGAAAAGAAATTCCGAACAAATTTGTATTGGGCTACGGATTGGATTATGATGAATTGGGGAGAAATCTTCCGAATTTATATCAGTTAGCAGACGGAAAAATCAACGAGTAAATTGTCTTAAGCTATTTGCAGTTTGCTTTTAGCTTAAATTATATCTAAATAAAAGTAATATTAACTAAAAAAGCTAAAGGCTCAAAGCTTTATTGTAAAAGCCAAAGCGAATCAAAATTATGATAAACATTGTTCTGTTCGGCCCTCCAGGAAGTGGAAAAGGAACTCAAGCTCAAAACCTGATCGAGAAGTTTAATTTAAAGCAAATCTCAACAGGCGACCTTTTTAGATTCAACATGAAAAATGATACCGAACTCGGGAAACTGGCAAAATCATACATCGATAAAGGAGAATTGGTTCCGGATCAGGTAACGATCGATATGCTGATCGACGAATTGAGAAAGCCAACGGATGCTGCAGGATTTATTTTCGACGGATATCCGAGAACTGCCGTTCAGACAGAAGCTTTAGAAAAAATTGTAAAAGATGAATTGAATGACGATATTGATGTTTGTCTTTCATTGATCGTTGAAGATAAAATTTTAGTAGAAAGATTGCTGAAAAGAGGAGAAACAAGCGGAAGAACCGATGACAGCAATGTGGAAATCATCGAAAATAGAATTAAAGAATACTACGCAAAAACAGCAGAAGTAGCCGAGCTTTACAAACAACAAGGTAAATATGTAGAGATCAACGGCGTTGGCGAAATCAACGAGATTTCTGAAAAGCTTTTCGCTGAAGTAGAAAAAATAAAATAGTTTAAAGTTGTGAGTGATGAGTTATAAATTAATACAATTCATTCTCATAATTCATAACTCATAACTCAAATTGTAAGAAATGTCAAATTTTGTAGATTACGTAAAGATTCATTGTAAAAGCGGCCATGGTGGTGCAGGTTCTGCACATCTTCGCCGTGAAAAATATATCCCGAAAGGTGGTCCTGATGGTGGAGACGGAGGCCGTGGCGGTCACGTTATCATGAAAGGAAATGCTCAGGAATGGACTTTGCTTCCGCTTCGTTACACACGTCACGTAAAAGCTGAACGTGGTGAAAACGGAGCTAAAAACCAATTAACGGGAGGTTATGGAGCTGATGTTTATATTGAAGTTCCGATCGGAACCATCGCTAAAAATGAAGAAGGAGAAATCGTTGGCGAAATCCTGGAAGATGGTCAGGAAATCATTCTCATGGAAGGTGGAAAAGGTGGAAAAGGAAATGAGCATTTCAAATCATCAACCCACCAGACTCCCCGTTATGCACAGCCGGGAATGGACGGGCAGGAAGGTTATATTGTTTTCGAACTTAAAATTTTAGCTGATGTAGGTTTGGTAGGTTTCCCTAATGCCGGAAAATCAACCCTTTTAGCCTCTGTTTCTGCCGCAAAACCGAAAATTGCGAATTATGCATTTACTACTTTAACGCCCAACTTAGGAATTGTAGATTACAGAAATTATAAATCTTTTGTAATGGCAGATATTCCGGGAATTATTGAAGGTGCAGCGGAAGGAAAAGGTTTGGGACACAGATTTTTAAGACATATTGAAAGAAATTCAATCTTATTATTTTTAATTCCGGCTGATTCTGAAAGTCATTTTCAGGAGTTTAAAATTCTCGAAAACGAATTGAAAGAATATAATCCCGAATTGCTGGATAAAGATTTCATTGTTTCTATTTCAAAATCCGATCTTTTGGATGATGAGCTTAGAAAAGAAATCGCCGCCGAATTCCCTGAAAACAGAAAACCTATCTTTTTCTCAGGTGTTACCGGAGAAAATCTGATGGACTTGAAAGATGCAATCTGGAAGAAACTTCACGGATAGAATTTAATTTAAAAACATATAAGAGGATAAGCATTTTTGTTTATCCTTTTTTGTTAATATGATTATCTACTTTTTGGAACGCTTCTTGGAAGACACCATAAAATTTAAACAATGAAATATTTATTCAGTCTATTTGCAGCAATACTTTTATTCTCTTGCAGCACACAAAAAGTTCAGTCAAAATATTCGACGATAGAATATGAAGCCGGCGCATGTTTCGGATTTTGCCCGATCTTTACAATGACAATTAATTCTGATAAAACGGCTGTTTTGGAAGCCGAACATTTTAATTTCACAAAAGGAAATTCGAAAGATGAATTTTCTAAACCCAGAGAAGGAACTTTTAAAACGACTATTAAAGATGAAGATTACAATAAATTAGTGGCTTTATTGGATCAGCTTGATGTAAAATCTCTTAATGATAAATATGGCGAAAGAAATGTTACAGATCTGCCAACTTCTTATCTTCGAATTAAGTTCACAGACGGAACATCAAAAAACACAGAAGATTACGGAAAAAGAGGCAATGAAAAACTGATAGAAGTTTACCAGTTTTTTGAAGATCTAAAGCATAATCAACAGTGGACAAAAGTAAAATAAGCACTTTCAATTTATTTAAACTATCTTTGCAGCATATTTCGCGGCATTCTCAGCCAAGTGAGTAATTAATTTACTTAAATTCTGTTAATTTTTTTAGCAGATTTGCTAAAAATGATGAAGTATACTGCTTCACCCGCACTATTTTAATACACAATACAATTTTGTTATTTACAGACTTAAACATTATCAAGCCCATTTTAGATGCGCTTCAAAAGGAAGGTTATGAAAAACCTACACCTATTCAGGAACAATCTATTCCTTCAATTTTAGAACACAGAGATTTATTGGGAACCGCACAGACGGGAACAGGAAAAACAGCAGCATTTGCCATTCCTATCCTACAAAATCTGACAGAAAGAAAAGGCCCTAAAAACAATCATATAAAAGCACTGATTCTTACACCAACAAGAGAATTGGCAATACAAATCGAAGAAAGCTTCAACGCTTACGGGAAAAATTTACCTTTAAAAAAATTGGTGATTTTCGGTGGCGTAAAACAAGGAAGCCAAGAAAATGCATTGAGAAAAGGTGTTGACATTCTGGTAGCAACTCCAGGAAGATTATTAGACTTCATTGCTCAGGGAATTATCAGCTTAAAAAACCTTGAAATTTTCGTTTTGGATGAAGCCGACAGAATGCTGGATATGGGTTTTGTGCACGATGTTAAAAGAATTATTAAACTTTTACCACAACGAAGACAGACACTTTTCTTCTCCGCAACAATGCCTACAGAAATTCAGAAACTGGCAGATTCTATTTTGAATACTCCTATAAAAGTATCTGTAACGCCGATTTCGTCAACAGCAGAAACGATCAAGCAAGCTGTTTATTTTGTTGATAAAGAAAACAAGCTTGACCTTCTTACGCACATTCTTCAAAACGATATATCAGAATCTGTTTTGGTATTTTCGAGAACAAAGCATGGCGCTGATAAGATTTCAAGAAAATTACAATCCAGCAATATTTCAGCAGAGGCAATTCACGGAAACAAATCCCAAAATGCAAGGCAGAATGCTTTAAGCAATTTTAAATCAGGAAGAACTCGTGTTTTGGTTGCAACAGACATTGCAGCAAGAGGTATTGATATAGACGAACTTAAATATGTTGTCAATTACGAACTTTCAGATGTTGCAGAAACTTATGTTCACAGAATCGGAAGAACAGGACGTGCCGGCGCTGAGGGATCATCTATTTCATTCGTAGACGGATTGGATTTGCTCAATCTAAAGGATACCGAAAAACTAATCGGAATGAAAATTCCTGTCGTGAAAAATCATCCTTTCCATACTGATAATCTGGTTGTAGAGAAAAGGGATTCTAATAACAAACCTTTTACACCGAGACCAAAACCTGCAGGTCAGCAAAAATCGGATCACAGCAAGAAACCGAAAAATAAGAGTAATTTTTTCAGAAAGAAATAACTTTTAGAAATATATATTAAATGAGAGCAAATATTCTACATATCTGCTCTCATTCTTTTTTCAAGAGAAAAACAAAAAGCAAATATCACAAATGGTAAACAAGCTGCTAAATAAGTAGTAGAGAAAAAATTATTCTGATAGCTATAATCAAGCTGAAAATATTGCTCCAAAAGAAAGCTGGCCATCGAAAGAAATACAATATATGAAGAAAAGTAAAAAACGTCTTTAATTTTTCTCACATAAAAAGATGCGAATACAGATGATAAAACGAAAAACATCATAACGAAGCCATTACTTTGGGTCTGCAATGTAAAAGGATTATATTTTCTTATATTATCGAAACTTTCAGCAGGCAAGAAAACAGTTCCTAAAAGGATTGTAACTGTAATTGCAAAACTAATCCCTGTTTTCGTTCTGGAAAGCCAATCTGTTTGCAAAAAGGGTTTTAATAAAAAAACAACCAAAGGAATGATGACCAAACTTCTGGTTAAGCATAGAATACCCAAACATAACCCTAAAAAAAGAGGTCTCTTAAAATAATTTTCCTTATAATGATAATGCCACAAAGCTATAAATGACGCCACAACGATAAATGAAGAAATAAAATCACTCTTACAAATAGCTTCATAAATATATGACAAGGATATTCCCAACATAAAAATCCCAATTGCCTTTAAATAATCGTCTTTGAACTGCTTTGAAATGGCATAAGAAAAAAATAAGAGACAAGCCAATTGTAAGTAACCTACATTTCCTATCAAATAAAAAAATACGGCTATCAACAATTGTCCCGGAAGATAGGAGGAGATATTTCCCATAAAATTTTTTACAGTGTAAATGTATTTTCCTTCAAGCCAAAATTTAAGCGAATATTCTATAGTTTGCCACCTATCTATATTTAATTTGTATGGATTTGTCAGTAAATGGCAAAAAACAAGATACATGACAGAAAATAGTATTATTAAAATGTAAACACTTTTAAATCCTATTTTAGAGGCTAAAAATTTATTTCTCGCCAAATAAAAAAGTAAAATATGGATGCCGATAAAACCAATAATCAAGATATTTATTGCTATGAAAGATTGCCTAATCCCATATTTTGTAAGAAACGAGAGATTGACAATAGAATAGACAAGAAACAATAAAAAACTATTTATTTTAGCTCTGCTTCTTTTTATATAATCTATAAATAATCTCATTTCAATAATGTAAAATTATCCTTTAAAAATTGCCTTCGCATTCTCAGTTGTAATTCTATCAATCTCAGCAAAATCTTTATTGTAGATATTTACAAGCTTTCCGACCACCAAATCAAGATACGAGCTTTCGTTGCGTTTTCCTCTGTGTGGAACGGGAGCAAGATAAGGTGAATCTGTTTCCAGAACAATTTTATCCAAAGGAATTTCGTTTAAAAACTGATCTATTTTGCCGTTTTTAAAAGTCAATACTCCACCGATTCCTAATATAAAATTTAAATCTAAAGCTTGCTTTGCTTGCTCAAGGTTTCCTGAAAAGCAATGGAAAATTCCACGAAGCTTTAGATGTTTTTTTCTTTCTAAAACTTCAAAAGTTTCATCAAAACTTTCTCTTGTATGAATCACAATTGGCAAATCTTTTTCAATTGCCCAATCAATCTGTTGCTCAAAAGCTTTTACCTGAATGTCTAAAGTTGTTTTATCCCAATAAAGATCGATCCCGATTTCTCCGATTGCCGGAAAGCTTCTTTGATCCAGATAATTTTTCACAATTTCCAGTTCTTTTTCCCAAGATTCAGGCTTTACATAACACGGATGAAGCCCCATCATGGAAAAAATATGGTTGGGATAATCACTTTCCAGCTGAAGCATTTTTTCATGTGATTCAGAATCGATTGCAGGAAGGTAAAACTCCGTAATTCCTTTATTTAAAGCTCTTTGAATTGATTCTTTTCTATCTTCGTCAAACTCTTCAGAATATAAATGGGTATGTGTATCAATCATTATTTTTAAAATTTCAAAAGATCTTCATAAGGATTTTCCAAGCCTAAAAGCATTCCAAAAGCGACTTCTGTTTTTATTCCTTTTTTTTTGAGATCTATTATTTTTTGTTTAAAAGTTTCTCCTTTTTCCTGTAATATTTTGTATTCTGCAATCATGTGAAGATATGCATTTTGCTGACTTGTGGGCTTATTTTGTCCGAAAATTTCGATCGGAAACCCTTCAAGAATAAAGTTTAAAACAATGCATTTTTCACCGTTGATAACAGGATATTCAATCCCTTCTATATCATAAGGAATAAATCTGGCAAACATTAAATCATCCAAAAAATCTTCCTCAAACTTAAGATCAACTTCAAAGATAATATCCAAATCACTTCCTTCAATATCAATTTCAATAGGAACAGTTCCTGCTAAAATAGGCGAATAATACTTCAACTTCTCGAAGATCTTGTACTTTGTAAGAACTTCAAAAGCTCTTTTTTGTCTGCTATTTCCTTCTTTCAAATAATCAAGCTTTGTAAAATCAATCATTTGAAATAAATATTTTATGTTTTACTTTCTGTTTTTGAGATTCAATTCTGAGATTCAACTTTTCTTTAAAATCGATAAACTTCGGATCAGTTTCATCTTTAAATTTGTGTTCCAAAGCTTTATTGATCTTAAGATTTTCTTTAATAAAATCTTTAGTGTTTTCCGAGAAATATGCTTCACCGAATTTCTCAAAAATATAATTGACCGCCTGGGAATTCGGATGAATCAGATCATCTTTATAAAAACGATAATCACGAAGATCATCCATCAAAATCTCATAAACAGGAAGATAATGACAGTTTTCGATCACAGAAATTGTTTCATGAATCGCCGTGATCAATTTCGACTTGCTTAGTTGATTTTCAATCATTCCGTCTTTTGTGTGACGAACCGGCGAAACGGTGAATAATATCTGAACATCTTCTTTGCAGATATCTTTCAGGTTCAAAACAGTGTCGTAAATAGAATCCGTAAGTTCCTGATTGGTTAATAATCTCTTTTCAAAGAAGTTTCCGGGAATTTTGTGACAATTGGCAACAAGCTTTTTTTTAGGCTCAAACTCGTAAATAAAGGACGTACCATAAGTAATAATCACCCAATTTGAATCTTGCAGGAATTGATTTCCTTCAATCAATTTCTGATTGATCTTTTCTAAAGTCTGATGAACATATCTCGTGTCAAAGCTTGTGTGATGATCTAAAGAAATAAATTCTTCATTAAAAGTAATCAATTCCTCTTCCGTATAAAAGTCTGAATCGTGAAGTCTTTTTATAGAATTATTGATCGAAAAAGGATTAAAAATCGTCCCAAAAGGATTATTTAGCGTTTGCAATTGGCCTTGCTCAAACAAATCGGACATTTCGGAGGCGAAGCAAGAACCTATTGAAAATATTTTATCTTCAATTTCAATTTTCTTTTCAGATGATTTGATGTCTACTTCTGTCCTGAATTTCATTATTAATGCAAGTTGCAGGTTTAGCTTTCCCTTCTTAATAAATAATTGGCTAACTCTACAAAAGGCTTTTTCTTTTCTTCCGGAATATTGATCTTATTGAGATAGCTTTGTCCGATTTCGTTGTGTTTTTCAATCAATCTTAAAGCTTTTTCGTCTACTTTGGCTTTTCTGAAAATCTTTTCAACGCCATATACTTTATCAATATTATCAGTTTTTTTGGAATACCAGTAATCCAGCTCTTTTTGCTCTTCTTCCGTGCCGTGTTCTCTTGCCAAAAGATATAGAACCGTTTTTTTATTTTCATAAATATCTCCTGCATGCTTTTTCCCAAACTGTGCCTGGTTTCCAAATACATCCAGATAATCATCCATAATCTGGAAAGCGATACCAATATGTTTTCCGAAGTTGAAAATGGCTTTGGCGTCTTTGAACTCTGCTTTTGCAATCAATGCTCCGATCTCAAATGAGGAAGCACTCAAAACACCTGTTTTATAGGTGATCATTCTGATATAATCATCAAAAGTCACATTTTCCTGAGTTTCAAAATTGATATCATATTGCTGGCCTTCGCACAATAGCAATCCTGTATGCGTAAAAATTCTGACGCATGCTTTGAAAATCTCTGGCTCAAGGTCTTCAAAAAACTTGTAGGCTTTCAGCATCAATCCGTCTCCGGAAAGAATTCCTACATTAAGGCCGTGTAAAGTGTGTATTGTGGGCTTGTTTCTTCTTAAAGGAGCCTCATCCATGATATCATCATGAATCAAGGTGAAATTATGGAAAAATTCTATCGCCAAAGCAGGTTTTATAGCCTGTTTCATGTCACCGCCAAACAGATCGCAAGCCATGAGCACCATAATCGGACGAAGGCGTTTTCCTCCATGCGAAATGATATAATTCATCGGATCATATAATTCTTTTGGTTTGTCTTTGAAGGTGTATTTCGTAATGGCATCAGCAACAATCTGTTGGTAGGTGTCTAAAAATTCCATAAAATCTTTTAATTTGAACAAAAATACGGTTTTTTCAACGTTTTGTAAAAGAAAAAACCGCCTGATAACTTAGGCGGATTCATTGTATATCTTAAACGATTAATCCAAATAATTATTTTTACGCTTTCTATTCTCTATAACCTTATCTTTAACTTCTTTGCTTATTGGATTTTTTGACAATTTTTGCAATTCAGCGATAGGATTATCATTTACCTCTTTTCTTTTCTTTTTAAAATCATTATAAGTTGTTTTAATTGCTCTATTCGTTGGTTTAATTTCTTCATTTAATCTTTGTATGGAGACTAGGGAAATAAAAAAATACTTATTGGTGTCATATACTTCCAAAATTAAACCCGGCAACCCCTTAAAAATATATGGCCCCTCTGAAATTGGAATTTCTTTGGTAAACCATGCAGTATAAAGTCTATTATTATATTCTCCTGTAGCTTTTTGACAAGTATAGCCTGCAATTTGTTTAGTTCCCACATCTATTTTCCAATTAATTTTCTTGTTAGCTGGATAGACATACTGATCTTTAATAATATTATCGAAAATAAATAAGTCATCGCCATTTTTATATACTTCATGAACTAAATTAACTTTGGGAATTTTGGAAAAATCTATGACTAAAGATTTTTTATCTTGCATATTTTGCATACTTTTTTTTAGAGATTCATGCCTTAAAGAGTCTGTTTTCCTTTTTTGTTCACTTTTATATAATGAAATATTGCTTCCAATTTGCAAAGCCATAATTTCATTTGTTTTACTTTCTACATTCAGCGTGTCTTTTAGAAATTGAACCTGATATCTGCAAACAATGTTGGAGGTTGCTCCACCAACATTGTTTTGTGCCTTAGTTAAAAAGCATGAAAGTAAAAATATAATAGATATTAATTCTTTCATATTAATTAACAAAGTTCATTATCCCAAGCATCCCAAATGACCATAATATCACATTCAATATCATCATAGCTATCACAATGAGAATCAGTTATTCTTTCTCCACACGATAAAACGTATGTCACAGTATAGCAATCGTCTACGATTGCTTCTTTTACAACCCTCGAAACCATTGTAGAATTATCTGTATTTACAGTCTCAACTTTCTCTACAACCTCAGATGTTTTTGCGCTCACTAATCCAGCAACCCCGAAAGCTGCCAATAAAATAATTTTTTTCATGTTAATTGAAATTTAAAGTTATTAAAATATTAATTTAAAAGTATTTTCGCGAAAACTTTTCTTAAAATTGTAACATAAATCCCTAATAAACAATTCCAAATGGAATAAAGCGTTGTTCAGTTTGGAATATACAAAAATCATTTAAAAAATATTATCTTTACCTTTCAATTCAATAACGATGATTAACAGTATAGGCTTTAAAATAAAAAAACTAAGAGAACAGAAAAATATTTCACAGGAAGATATGGCTTATCAGTTGGATATTTCTCAAAGCTATCTCAGTAAAATAGAAAACGGGGTAATAGAAAAAATAGATTTTTTGTTTATGCAGAAAGTTGCAGACTTTTTCAAGGTTGAGCCACAGTTTTTCTTAGATGAACAAATGATTCAAACCAATACGGATAATCATAATTCTGCGGTGGGAAACATGCATCACAGTACCATAACTATTAACAATTCTACTACTTCTGAAAGTGTATTGGAAAGCTTAATTCAAAACCAAGCACAAATAAGCCAATTAATTGATCTACAAAATAAGTTGATCGAAAAATTATTAAAGAACTGAAATAAAGAAACAATACTTTATCAAAAAGGTTTGTAGAGGCTAATAAATCTTTTTATCTTAATATTTTACGCTATCTGTCCGGCACTATTGCTTTTAGCTTAAGAATCGGAGCATTTTGCTCAAACATTTGAGCTTTTAGCACAAATATCCTTGCTTTAGACTCAACTATCCGAGCTTTTAGCACAAATGTTCGAGTAAAAAGCCCAAACATCCGAGTAAAAAGCTCAAAGATCCGGCCTTTGGACACAAAAATCCGTGTGTTGAGCTTCATTAATCTTGCCCGTTAGAAAACATTCTTTCCGATAAAGTATAATTATCTAATGGAAACACTTTAAGGCTGCATTTCATGAAAAAAACCGAAGATATATCTTCGGTTCTATTTGTTTTATTAATGATAATTCTTTTCTTATTCTAGGATAAATACGTAATCACCAAGTAAGTCATTCCGGCAACAATCGCAGAAATAGGAATCGTTAAAATCCAAGCCCAAAGTAAGCTTACCGTAATTCCCCAGCGAACCGCAGAAACTCTTTTCGTAAGTCCAACCCCGATGATTGAACCTGTAATCGTGTGCGTCGTAGAAACCGGAATACCAAAATGATCGGTAATGAATAATGTGATCGCACCTGCAGTTTCGGCACTTACGCCTTCCAATGGAGTTACTTTTGTAATTTTAGTACCCATTGTTTTAATGATTTTCCAGCCTCCACTCATGGTCCCCAAAGCGATAGCGATGAACGAAACCAATGGCACCCACATATAATGCTCTGCAAAATAATTAAAACGTTCAGCAGTAGCAATATTTAAATAAATAGGATCCTGAAGCATTTCGACATGATAATAGATCAACGCTGCACCAATGATACCCATTACTTTCTGTGCATCATTCAGACCGTGTCCTAAGCTGAATAAAGCCGAAGATACCAGCTGCAGTCTTTTGAAAGATTTATCTGCTTTATGCGGATTTGATTTTTTATAAAGATGTACAATAATTAAAGTAATGATAATGGAAATCACCATACCGATAATCGGCGCTAAGAATATAAAAAGGAAAATAGGAATTACTTTGCTGAATTTCACAACATCCTGACTTGCTACTTTAGTAATTGTATGTTTTAAAGTATCAAATATTCCCAAATCCGGAGTGGCAGTCACAACTTCACGGTAATCCATCAGGAAAGCGTGCATTAATGCCGCTCCCAGGAAACCGCCAATCAGCGTGTGAGATGATGATGAGGGGATACCAAACCACCATGTCAGAAGATTCCAGGCAATGGCAGCGATCAATCCTGAAAAAATAACTTCAAGAGTAATAAAATTTTCGTTGACGGTTTTGGCAATGGTGTTACCAATCTTAAACTCACCAATGATATATGCTGCGATGAAGAAGGCTGCAAAATTCCAGACTGCCGCCCAAAGCACGGCCTGAAAAGGAGTTAAAACTTTTGTCGAAACAATAGTTGCAATAGAGTTTGCAGCGTCATGAAAACCATTAATATAATCGAAGATTAAAGCCAAAGCAATAATAACCGTAAGTAAAATAGGAAATTCCATTTATGTTATTTTGTTTAGGCGTATTTAATCATGATGTTCTCAATCGTATTGGCAACATCTTCTGCTTTATCGGTTACTACTTCAAGATAATTAAGTACAGATGATATTTTGATGATATTGATGGCATCATTTGTTTCAAACAATTCTACCATAGAATTTGAAAGAAGGTCATCTGCAATATTTTCGATAGAGTTTACTTTGATACAGGCTTCTTTTACCTGCTCCATGTTTTTGAAACCTTTCAGGTTTTTCATCGCATTCTGTATTTCCAGACAAGCTTTGTGTATCAAGAGCGAAAAGTCTGCATAAGCCTTCATTAAAGGAGATTTGTACAGGAAAATATATTTGGCAGAAGCATAAATGTAATCTGCAATATCGTCTAAACCGGTAGCCAGCGTATGAATATCTTCACGATCGAAAGGCGTAATGAAGTTTTTCCCTAATTCTATAAAAATCTCATGAGTAAGCTCATCGTTTTTATGTTCATAGTCGCTCATCAGCTTTAGCATTGAATCGTCGTTTAGGTCAAAATCTTTGATTCCGTTGTTGAAATCGTTGGACATTGCAACTAAATTCTCTGTTACCTTTTCGAAAAGCACAAAGAAGATTTTATCTTTCGGCTGAAAAGCGTGGAAAATATTACCAATTGCCATTTGTAAGTTGTATTTATTTAATTCGAGTGCAAATTTCCAAAAAAAGGATCTGAACAAAAAGCATCTAGCATTAATTTTTGTTAATATTGACGTAATATTTGTTCACATACAAAAAAAGCCGGCAAAACTGCCGGCTCAATATATTTTAAGAATAAGATTAGTTCGCTTCTTCAGCTCTCATATCCTTTCCTTTAAACTTCATAGACTGAATATTGCCCAAAAGTTCTCCTTTGTAAGATTTTTCAACTTCAAAGAAAGAGAATTTCTCAAGAATTTCGATATTTCCGATCTCGGCTCTTTTATTTCCTTTGCTTGAAGTAGCTTTGTTGATGATTTCCAATACATCCAATTTCTTCAACTGATCTTTTTTACCAAGATTGAAGAAAAATCTGGTCATATTTTCATCTCTTTTTTTAGGTTTCCCTCCACGTTCGCCTCTTCTTTCACCTCGGTCACCACCTCTATCGCGGTCTCTTCCTCTGTCACGATCTCTTCCGCCTCTGTCTCGGTCTCTTCGTGAAAAATCTTCATCTCCTCCTCTGCTGCTGAATTTCTGATCTGTAAGATCTTGTTTGTCTTTGTAGTACAAAGCAAGGTCTTTCAACTGAAACTGTAGCAACTGTACAACCAATTCTTCTTTCGTGAAATTACTTAAATCCGGAACAAGACTTTGATCAAAATCAAAGATATTCTCGTGTTCAGTCATTAATTTTTCAAAAACTCCTTTCACCTGAGCCGAAATAACTTCGTCACCTGTAGGAATTTTCTTTTCAACAATATCAATTTTCGTCGTAGATTTTATCTGCTTAAGCTTTCTGCTTTCTTCAGGCTTGATCAATGACATAGAAATACCGTCTTTACCCGCTCTACCTGTTCTTCCGCTTCTGTGTACAAAAACTTCAGGATCATCCGGTAAAGAGAAGTGAATAACGTGCGTCAATGAATCTACATCCAAACCTCTTGCAGCAACGTCTGTCGCAACCAAGATATCGATGTTTTTCAATCTGAATTTCTTCATTACCGTATCTCTCTGCGCTTGAGAAAGATCACCATGAAGGGCATCAGCTGCATAACCGTTTTGCATTAAAAAGTCTGCAACCTCCTGAGTTTCCATTCTTGTTCTACAGAAGATAATGGAATACTGATTAGGGTTTGCGTCAATTAATCTCTTAAGAGCTTCTTTTTTGTTACGGTAACCTACCACATAATATTCATGCTTGATGTTTTTCTTAACTTCGTTAATAGAACCCACAGAAATACGGTGAGGTGTTGTAAGGTAACTTTTAGAAATTCTTTCAACCTCTTTGCTCATCGTTGCCGAGAACAAGAAAGTTTGTTTTGTTTCAGGAGTTTCGCTTAAAATTGTTTCCAATTCGTCTTTGAAACCCATTGAAAGCATCTCATCTGCTTCATCTAAAACCAACCAGCGGATTTCAGAGAAGTCAAGAGCTTTTCTGTTGATCAAGTCGATCACCCTTCCCGGAGTTCCCACAATGATTTGTGGCTTATCTCTCAAAGAACGCATTTGATCCGTAATACTGCTTCCACCATAAACTGCTGTAGTTTTGATGTTTTTCATGTACTTCGAATAGTTGTTTATGTCTTTAGAAATCTGTAGACATAATTCTCGTGTCGGGCAAAGCACCAAAAATTGGATTTTGCGACTCGTATCGTCAATCATATCCAAAATCGGAAGCGAAAACGCTGCTGTTTTGCCTGTCCCTGTCTGCGCAAGTGCGATAAGATCGCGAATATCTGAAAGAATAAAAGGGATAGTCTGTTTTTGGATTTCTGTCGGGCTTTCGTAACCCAGTTCGCCAATGGCCTTAAGGATATCAGGACTTAAATTGGTCTCCGTAAATAAATTCATTAAGTATTATAAAATTTCTGCAAAGATACAACTAATATTTGGATATCACTTTATACAATATTAAGGAATTGATAATTTTAGTTTAGAAAACTACAAACATTTTCATATTTATACAAAAAAAGGACAAAAATTTTATTTTAAATTTAATAAATTCTCAAAATTATCCTGTTTTATCAATTCTATCAACTTCAAAATCGTTCAGAATCATTAAATAAGAAATGAAGTATTAACAGATTTATTTAAATTTGAATAAATTAAAATTATGAATCCTACAATTTCGCCTAAAATTCTTGATTTCCTGAAAAGCCTTAAAGAAAACAATAATCGCGAATGGTTTAATGATCATAAAAACCATTTTACAGAAGCTCAGCACGATTTTGAATTTTACATTGAAACATTGATTAATGAGCTTGGAAAATCCGATGAAAATATAGCAAAGCTGAATGCAAAAAAGTCGATGCTCAGAATCTATCGCGACATCAGATTTTCAAAAGATAAAACACCTTACAAAACTTATTTTGGCGCTTCACTCGGAATGGGGAAAAGCAATGAGAAATCCGGGCATTATCTTCATATTGAACCCGGAAAATCTTTTATAGCAAGCGGAATTTATCTGCCTGAAGCTCCTGTTTTAAAAGAGATAAGAAAAGAAATTTCTGTTTTTAAAAATGATTTTCAAGCAGCGGTGAACAACAAAGATTTCAAAAAATATTACGGCGAACTTGACCGTGAACACACCCTTAAAAATGTACCTCAAGGCTTTGAAAAGGAAGATCCGATGGCTGAATATCTGAAGCTGAAAAGTTTCATCGGCGTTCGTAAGCTTACTGATAAAGATGTTTCAGATAAAAATTCAATCAAAAATTTTACAGAAATTCTAAAATCAGCAAAACCTTTAAATGATTTTCTGAATGCGCCTTTCAAATAATATTCACGAAATTACAATTCGCTAACATTCAATTATTTAAGCAATCCCAATTTAATTTTATAAGTATTTAACATTTTTATTTACCTTTGTTGGTCGTCATAACAACAAAGCAATGTCTTTATACCAGCAACTTGCAGAAAATCTGCAGTACATCAGTCCGGCTTTTTACAAACAGAGATATTTCAAAAGTTTGCATCATCTCAGTAAAGAAAATTTTTCTGCCCGAAATGTAGAACCGGAATTGGTCTGGATTAAAGAATTTTTACCAAAAAACGCTGTTATTCTTGATATTGGCGCCAATGTCGGAACATTTCTTTATCAGCTTGAAAACAAGCTTGCGCATTCCAATATTTATGCGTTTGAGCCTAATAAAAAATTGAATTCAAGGCTGAAAAGGCTTTTTCCTTCAATGCATATTTTGCCTTTTGCGCTTTCAGACGAAAATACGACCGCAGAATTCAAAGTGCCAATTATCAACGGAAAAATGGTTGCTTCAAGGGGAACTTTAAATACTTCCTACAAGGAAAAAGGCGAAGAAAAAAGCTATACCGAAAAGGTAGAAGTGATGAAACTCGACGATTGGGCAGCAAAAGAGAATTTAAAAAATTTAAGCTTTATAAAAATTGATGTTGAAGGCAATGAAATGAAAACTTTGCTCGGCGGAAAAAAAACTATTCAGGAGCTGAAACCTGTTTTGATGGTTGAAATGGAGCAAAGACATCATCAAAAACCAATTTGGAATGAAATTTCAGAAGTCGAAAGCTGGGGTTTTGAAGCCAATTATCTCAACAGAAACAGTTTCGAACTTGAAAAGCTTACCGAAGAAATTCTGATTAAAAACACAACCGACGAAAAGAATAAGACCGAATATATCAACAATATTATTTTCATTCCCAAACCTCAAAAACCTTTATGAGTGTAGTTGCAAGGCAAGGCTTCAAATATTCTATCATTGGATATGTAGGTTTTTTATTGGGAACCATTTCGGCGATATTTATTTTCCCGAATGATTTTGAATTTTACGGAAAACTCAGATATATTTTGCCAACTGCAGAAATGTTGGTTCCGTTTGTAGTTTTAGGAATTTCTTATTCAAACGTAAAATTTTTTCATAAAGTAGAAGAAGACGGTAAGAAGCAGAATATGCTTTCGCTTTCTTTAGTTGCTATTTTGGTTAATTTCTGTATCTTTTGTCTTGTTTTTTTTATTTTGCCTTATTTTTATCCAAATTTCAAAAATTCTGAAGCCTGGAATATCAAGGAAATTATTCTTCCGATGATTTTGCTGCTTTCGTTTTGTGCAGTTTTTAACAAATACACTTCCAATTATAAAAGAATTGTTGTTGCCAATATTTTCGACAATTTATTTCCTAAAATAGCAAATCTTGGTGCATTTTGTCTGTTTTTCTATTTTGCTTTATCACAAAAAATTGCTTTTGCTTTCTTCTTCGGAATATTTGCGTTAATGCTTTTCGGATATATTTATTACACAAATCGGCTCGAAAAAATAAAATTTGATGTAAGCACAGAATATTTCAAAAAAGACAATTTCTGGAAGGAATTTTCAACTTACAGTTTTTTTGGTTTTTTGGGAACGTTCGGGAATTATTTGGCGATCAACAGCTTTATGATCGGAGAATTTTTGGGGATGGAAGAAAACGGAATTTATTCTGTACTTTATGCTTTGATTTCGCTTATTTCAATTCCGCAGCTTGGTTTATTTAATATTTCCGCACCGATTATCAGTAAAAATTTAGCTGAAGGCGACATGGAAGAACTGGACAGATTCCATAAAAAAACATCGCTTTCACTTTACTTTCTTGGCGCAGTTTTGTTTTCATGTATTATGGTCGGATTTCCTTTTCTTGCGCAATTTATGCCTAAAAACGGGGTTTTGCTAAGAGAATACGAACCTGTAATCTGGATTTGGGGATCCGCTGTTTTGGTTGATCTTGCGACAGGTTTCAATGGAAATATTATTTCGCTTTCAAAATATTACCGTTTCAACATTTTAGTGATGCTTTTATTGGCTGGGTTGACGATCGGTTTAAATTTATATTTCATTAAAAACACTGATCTTAAACTAATCGGAATTGCTTTAGCTACCGCTATTTCTTTAACAACTTATAATGTGATTAAAATTATTTTTAATTACTTTATGTTTAAGGTTTCGCCATTAAGTATTGAGATGATTTTCGTGTCTATAATCTGTACTTTGGCAATCACGGTGGCGATTGTTTTGCCAACTTTTGATAATAATTTCATCAATCTGGTTTACAAACCGGCTGTCGTTTTAGTATTGATTTTTATTGGGAATCACTTCACCAAAATCTTTCCGGTAGAACAATATCTGAATTTGGCTTTCATAAAAAGCGTTTTGAAATTTAAGTAACAATCAATTGATTCAGAACCCTTTCCAAATTCTTCTGAACTTTTCCTTTGTTAAAATCTGTCTGAAAATCAAATTCTGAATTTTTCAAATCGTGAAACTGTTCAATAATATTTTCTTTTTCAGGAATGATAAACTCCAATTTTGAAGAATAATTTTTAGGGAAAACAGCAGGTTTGCCATATTTGATTGCATCGCCTAAATTTCCGGTCATTTTTGTTTTTCCGTAGATTTCCCGCTGACTAAAAAATTCTGTTTCCTGCTGAATCGGACACCACAAAACATCTGCCTTTTGCATCCATTCATCAAAAATATCTGATGAGACTCTTTCTGAAAAATAAGTCAAATTGATATTTTGCGGCAGATTTGATGATAATTCCTGAAGCTTTTCCAGTTCTTTATCTTTTGCTTTTCCTAAAAAAATAAACGCTAAATTTTCTTTATTTTCAACCTTTCTAATGATTTCAAAAATGCGCTGATAATCTCTTCTATTTTGAGAAACACCCCCCGGAATTACAATTGTAAGAATTTTATTCTCAACTTTTTCATAACTTTTAGTATAAAAAAGTGGTAAAAACAAATGCTTTTCAGAAGAAATTTGCTCATCTAAAACCAATAGATTTTTAGCATTTTTATAAACTTTTGAAGAATAAAAAAGACTTTCTTTCAACAAAAGTTTCAGACGGAAAATCACATCATGTTTAAAAATATTTTTAAACAAATTCAATTTTGAAATCTGTGAAAAATTCAGATTATGAATAATAATTGAAGTGTTATATTTTTGAACTATTACCAAAAAAGTATTGAAATATCGATGAACCGTTCCGATAATGATCAAATCATATTTTTGAACTTTCAGTTGATCTAAAATCATTGAAGAATCTGACAAATAAACTGTTTCATCATTTTCTTTTATCTGCTTTTTTATTTTCTCTGAAAAATAATAATCCACAGAAAATGCATCTGAATCGCTCATAATATTCATAAAATCCTGAGCAATTTCAGCGTGCGTATCAATTTCTATGTAGGCTATTTTTTTCAAGATCAGAATTCTAAGTTAAACTATTATACTTTCAGCCATTTCTTCTTTAAAGTTTTCCAACGCTGATCATTGATAACTTTTTGTTCAGCCTTAGAAATTTTCAGTTCTAAGTTATTTGAACGACAATTTTCGTACGACTTTATAATGCTAAAGAAAAACGAAAAAGACTTTATTTTCATTGCTTCTTTTGAGGCCGCAACATAAGCTAAAAATCTTTTTAATCCCAAAAAATAAAAATATCTTCCATAATAATCCGAAGGTTTTACCGTATAATCTTTTCCTTTTACTTTTATTAATTTTACATGCAGTTCAGGCAAAACAACTTCCTTCCAGCCAAGGTTTTCAAGCAAAATCGAATCAATATTATCCCAACCTAAAGTTTCTCTTAAGCCTCCGATTGCAACAAAACATTCTTTTCGGTAAGCTTTTAACGGGCCTCTTACATGACTTTTATTGGAATTTCCCTCATACACCCAGTTTCCGTTTTTTTGAACATATAACAAACCGCCGATCAATCCGTATTTTGAATTGTCCTGAAAAGCATTATTTATCGTCTGAAGATAATTTTCATCTAAAATAATATCTGCATCAAATTTACAGATGACATCAAAATCATCAATATTTTGAGTCTGCAATCCGTTTTTAAAAGCATTTACGACTTTGGAACCGGGCTGATGTTCAGATTTTTGAAGGTTTAACGTTTCAAATCTAGAATCTTCATCCGCATATTTTTTTATAACTTCAGGAGTTTTATCTGTTGAGCCATCATTGACAATTACAACTTTAAAATTTTTAAAATTTTGCTTTTGTAAAGAATCTAACGTGAATCCCAGATTATCTTGCTCGTTGTGTGCAGGAATGATGATTAAAAACTTCATTTACAGTTCTAAATTATGCGGTTTCAGCATATTTCTAGGATCAAGAATCTCATCCAATTTTTCCTGAGAAAGAATACCTTTTTCCAAAACCAGATTGTATACACTTTTTCCAGTTTCTAAAGCTTCTTTGGCGATTTCTGTTGAAAATTTGTAGCCAATATAAGGATTCAAGGCCGTAACAATACCGATGCTGTGTCGTACCATATTTAGGCAGACTTCTTTATTTGCGGTGATTCCCACAACACATTTTTCGCGAAGAGTGTCCAAAGCATTACAAAGGAAATTTATATTTTCCATGATTGCGTGAGAAAGCACAGGCTCCATCACATTCAGCTGTAATTGGCCTGCTTCTGCTGCGAAAGTAACCGTTAAATCATTTCCGATCACTTTATAGCAAACCTGGTTAACGACTTCCGGAATTACAGGGTTTACTTTCCCCGGCATGATTGATGAGCCAGGCTGCATTGGCGGAAGATTGATTTCAAAAAGTCCCGCTCTCGGCCCTGAAGACAACAATCTTAAATCATTGCATATTTTAGATAATTTTACTGCAAGGCGCTTCATTGCAGATGAATAAATAACATACGAACCTGTATCTGGAGTTGCTTCAACCAAATTCGGAGCAGATATTACAGGATAACCTGTGATTTTAGCTAAATTTTTAGCGCAAAGCGTAGCATATCCGATCGGAGCATTTAATCCTGTTCCGATCGCTGTCGCGCCCATATTTACCTCAACAAAAAGATTGGCGTTGTTATTCAATTTTGAAATATCTTCTTCCAAAGTTGCTGCAAATGCTTCAAATTCCTGTCCTAAAGTCATCGGAACAGCATCCTGCAACTGAGTTCGTCCCATTTTTATAACATCATGAAATTCCTTGCCTTTTTCACGGAATGCTTCAACGATTTTCTGAAGTTTTTCAGTCAAATTTTCATTCATCTGCAACAATCCGATTTTGATCGCTGTAGGATAAGCATCGTTGGTAGATTGCGAAAGATTGATATGATCATTTGGCGAGCAGAATATGTATTCGCCTTTATTTTTTCCTAATTTTTCTAAAACCCTGTTGGCAATTACCTCATTGGCATTCATATTAATGGAAGTTCCCGCTCCACCCTGAATCATGTCGACAGGAAACTGCTCATGCAATTCACCTTTGATTAATTCATCACAAGTTTCAGCAATTTTAAAATACAAATCTTCATCGAGCAGACCCAATTCATAATTTGTTTGTGCCGCCGCTTTTTTCACAAAAGCCAATCCTTTTATAAAATAGGGATATGAAGACAAAAGCTGCCCGGAAATTTTAAAATTGTTGATTGCTCTTTGTGTCTGAACACCGTAATATGCATTTATAGGAACGTTTAATTCGCCTAATAAATCACTTTCCTTTCTGAAATTTTCCATTAAAGTACTTTTAATAGTTATTAAAAACGCACCGTTTAAGATGCATTTCAATTTTATTTTGTTGGATATTTTAAATTTAAAGCCTGTAAAATTGCCCAGGTTTCGGCATCCATAATTCCATTATAATTTTGAGGCCTGAAATGATATTGTAAAGCTTCAATTGTTTTTTTTGTAGCATCGTCCCACTTTCCGTTCGGTTGTATATCATAGCCAAATTTTTGTAACGAAGTCTGTACCAAGAAGATAAAGGAAGGCTCATTATACCTTGTCACAAGATCCGATTCTGCTGCATTATAAAAGCTTTGCTTTGTTGTCTCATCATACCACATTCCTATTTGGTATTCATTATATAATTTTTTCCATGGGAAAAGTGGCCCGGGATCCTGTTTTCTTGTAGGAGCAATATCCGAATGTGCCAAAACATTGGTTGGTGGAATCTGGTATCTTGTAACAATATCTTTTGCCAAAGCTGCCACTTTTCTCACCTGTTCATCGTTGAAAGGCTCGAATACTTTCACACCTGCTGAATCAGTTTTATAGCCCATATTTACAATTTCTATCCCGATAGAAGTGTCATTTAGGTTTTTATCGTTACGCCAAGAACTTATTCCGGCATGATACGCACGTTTATTTTCATCAACTAACTGATAAATTTCTTTATCCCCTAAATTATTTACGAGATAATGCGCACTTACCGATTGCTGCGTAAGTACAGTAACAGATTTATCATCTGGCAAAACGGTATAATGTAATATCAGATATTTCTGTCTGAAATTTTGAGCAATTGCAGGGAAATAAGTTTTCACAACTTTATATCCGGCCGGTTTTGCCGAAACAATTGAGCCATAACTTGCTGTGTTGTCATTTTTTGTGACATCTGCAATATTTGCAGTAAAAAATTCTATACCTCTTTCGTTAGTAATCTGCGGCTTCGTTTTTTCCTGAATCGGCGATTTTACAGCTGTTTTAGGCTGTGTCACTGCCGTTTTAGGCTTACTTACAGTCTTTTTAACGTTTTTCTGTGGAGCGCACGAAAATACGAACACACTTAAGCCGATGATATATAATGTTTTACGCATTAGTTTAAATTTTTAATCGTTTATTCCCTCAAAAATACACAATTTTTTTGTTAAAATTATTTGGTAAATAAAGAAATCTATTCTATATTTGCACTCGCAATAACGGAATAGTGATCATTAAAATATAAAGATAAAGGAGGGTTGCCAGAGTGGTTAATGGAGCAGTTTGCTAAACTGTCGACGCGAAAGTGTCGCAAGGGTTCGAATCCCTTACCCTCCGCTTTCTTTTCCTAACAATATAATTCGGGGCGTAGCGTAGTCCGGTCATCGCGCCTGGTTTGGGACCAGGAGGTCGCAGGTTCGAATCCTGCCGCCCCGACTGTTTTGGTAATTTTCTCAAAATTACACAATGGGTGCGTAGCTCAGCTGGATAGAGCATCTGCCTTCTAAGCAGACGGTCAAAGGTTCGAATCCTTTCGCGCTCACACAAGACTCACAATTTTTTGTGAGTCTTTTTTGTTTTAAGAATTGATAAAAGCTTTTGGTTATAGCTAAAAAAAAGATTTACACTTAAATAATATTTTATCAATTTTTACTTTTTTAATTAGCAAAAACATCATATATTTGCACCCACAAAAAACGAGATAATATCGTTTAGATGACCTTAATCGGGGCGTAGCGTAGTCCGGTCATCGCGCCTGGTTTGGGACCAGGAGGTCGCAGGTTCGAATCCTGCCGCCCCGACTGTTTTTTGGTAATTTTTTCAAAAATTATTTAATGGGTGCGTAGCTCAGCTGGATAGAGCATCTGCCTTCTAAGCAGACGGTCAAAGGTTCGAATCCTTTCGCGCTCACTTAAGGAGACACTATTTGTATAGTTGTCTCTTTTTTTATACCAATAATTATCTTTGAATCCTTCATAAAGAAAAAATAGAGTTTGGCAATTTGCCCAACTCTACTATTAAAGGTTTGATTTTCTAAAAACTTAAAGTTTGATCCTTTTTCTTAAAAGCTATCAAGCATAATTTTATTAATTGACGGCCGCCTCTTTGCCAAATTTTTTCAGCGTTAGAAAATGCGAGCGTAATGCAGATAAAAAGCTCTTATTTTCAATATAAGGCAAATTGAACTCCATTGCTGTCTTTTTCACAATGACAGAGATTTCTCCATAATGTATATGACAAACTTTAGGAAACAGATGATGCTCGATCTGCCTGTTCAATCCTCCAAGGAAAAATGCCGCGAGCTTATTGTGCGTTGCAAAATTTGCTGTTGTTCGCATCTGATGCTCCGCCCAGGCTTCTTCCATCTGTCCAGTTTCATTAGGCATCGGGAAATTAGTACCTTCAACAACGTGAGCTAGTTGAAACACCAATCCCATCGTCAATCCTTCGGCTATATGTAAAAGCAGAAAACCGATCAGAAACTGCCACCAGCTTACATCCAGCACCAATAGCGGCAATACAATAAACAGAAAGTAATAAAGCGCTTTATAGAAAAATAAATTGAAATACTCCAACTTAGGATGTTTGTTCTGATGCGCACCAATTTTTTTCTGAAAAAACTTCACATAATCCTTCCGGAACACCCATGACAGGGAGGCCAGACTGTAAAGCGGAAAGGCATACCAATGCTGGTATTGTTGAATCCTGTTCACTTCGTCTTCTTCAGCAATCCGGATCAATCCCGGCGCTACCTCAATGTCTTCATCGTGCCCGGGGATATTTGTATAGGTGTGATGAACTACATTGTGGGTGATGCTCCAAACGTATGGATTAGCACCGATCAGATTAAAAATAAACCCGAACAGTTTATTCACTTTTTTATTACCGGAAAGCGCACCATGTATAGCATCATGACATACATTGAAGCCGACAAAGGCACTAAACATACCTAAAACCGCCGCAAGTGGCAAGAGCGTCCACGTAGGCAAAAGGCCCGAAATGATTAAAAGGTAAATTCCAGCGAACCCAGCAAGGAAAAACACCGTTTTGCCCCACATATGGCCATTGGCATGTTGACTTAATTGTTGCTGAATAAAAAATTGATCGACTCTGCTTCGGACGGTTGCATAAAAGCGTGAACCGGAAGCGGATGAGAATTTTACTTTTTGTGACATAAAATATCATGTTTGTCTACTTAACGCGAACAAACAGATGTGTTAAAATCGGGTGTTGGAATAAGGAGAAATATTGAGTTTTCCGGCACATTACCGGATTGTATACAAATATAACGCATTAATTGCTCGTTTATTATAGTTGCATAGAATAATCTTTTCAGATCCACGAAAAATAGCAATCAGTAATGATTTTAATTTTGTAGACTTCTATATTGAGAATTAATATTAATTTCATAAAAAAAAACGCCTCAAAAAAAGAGACGTTTAAAATAAGTATAATTCTTTATTATTTGAATTCTTCAATTGATTTATTGATTGCATCAATTTGAGGATTGATATCCGAAGCTTTTTGAGGATTCTGTTTCAGCAGTTCCATTTTCTTGCTCAACCCGCTTTTCAGCATTTGTGAAATCATCATTTTCACCTGCGGATTATCTCCCATCTGACTTTTTGCCTGACTTAGAATCTTCGTAATACTTTCAGTAGCCTTTAAATTATCAGAACTCATAATCCAGTTGAATCCTTCTTCAGCTACTTTTCCCAATTCAGGATTCTGAAACTTTATGAAAGGATAAAATGCAGCAATCGGTGCAATATTTGCCATTTGAGAGGTTACTTTATTCTTCACAACAATTGGTAATAATTGAGTAAGCATTTCTTCAGAAGCACCTTCCAGATCAATTTTATCAGCCAATGTATTCGCTTTTGAAGGATCAATTGCCAATAAAGCTCCTAAAGAATTTCCTTTTACAGAATTAGAAACTGCATTAATTCCTTTTTCAAAAACCAGAAGATATTTTTTATCTTTAGTTTTAGCCAAAGCATTAATAGCAGCGGCCTGCACCAAAGTTTTCGGGTCATTATTTGCCAATTTCTCAACTTCAGATCCTAAAGTTTTCATTTGCTCAGCATTTGATAAATCCATTAATTCCAATGCCTTGATTCTTACTCTGAAATATGGATCTTTTAATGCCGCAGCCAACAACTTTGTAGCAGAAGAATTTTTTCCAACCTGGTCTTTAATTCCTTCCAAAGCACTGTATCTGCTTTTAAACTCTTTAGAATTTGTAAACTGAAGGAAATATTGTTCAGGAGTTTTTGTATCTGTAATGTCTGCCACTAAAACTCCGTCTGCATTGATGTTCACCAAATCTGCATTTTTCGAAACATCAAAATCAAACGTGTTTTTTGCCTCAGCATTTACCCACACATTGTATCTTTTTGGCTTTCCGTTGTCATAAACATCGATGGCTAAAGGAAACTGAAATGGCTGCTCCTGAGTTTGATTGATTGTAACTGTAACCTGCTTTTTAACAGGTTCAAATGTATAAGAATAAGTCAGTTTTGGATTTCCGCTCCCGAAAAACCACTGATTAAAAAACCAATTCAAATCTTTTCCTGAAACTTTTTCAAAAGAAAGTCTTACGTGATGAGCTTCCGCATTTTTATATTCGTTTGTTTTCAGATAATCTGACATTCCTGCAAAAAACGCATCGTCTCCAAGATAGTTTCTCAGCATATGAAGGATTCCGCCGCCTTTTTGATAAGTCACCAAATCGAAAACATCTTCACGAGATTCGTAATCAAATCTTACCAGATCTTTTTTAAAATCGGAAGGATTATGAATATAATGATTCACATCCACCATCTGATGATAATCTGCCTGGTCTTTTCCGTATTTATATTCGTTCCAAAGGTATTCTGAATAATTGGCAAAAGACTCGTTCACTGTTAAATTACTCCAGCTTTCTGCCGTTACCAAATCTCCAAACCAATGGTGAAACAATTCGTGTGCAATTGTATCTTCCCACTTATTTTCGTCAATTAATTGTCCTGGTTTTTGCAGAATATCACTTCCATGAAGCGTTGCAGTTGTATTTTCCATGGCACCGCTCACATAATCTCTACCCGAAATCTGCGCATATTTTGCCCAAGGATAATCGTAGCCCAATTTTTTAGAGAAAAACTCCATCATTTCCGGCGTATTTCCATAAATCTGCTTTGCATACGGCTCATATTCCTTTTCAATATAATAATCTACAGGAATATTTCTCCATTTATCTTTTACTACCGCATAATCTCCAACTCCCATGAAGAACAGATATGTGGAATGTTTTTTATCCATCACCCAATGATCGGTTCTCAAACCGTTGGCTTCTTTTTGAGAGTTTTTTAAAATTCCGTTGGAAAGCGTCACATATTTATCAGGAACGGTCATATAAATTTCCTGAGTGGTCTTCTGATTCGGCTTATCAATGGTTGGGAACCACGCTGATGAAGATTCAGTTTCGCCCTGAGTCCAGATTTGAGTAGGCTTGCCTTCTTCTTTTCCCTGAGCATTGATAAAATACAGACCTTTTGCATCATTGATGGCTGCACTCCCCTCCTGCTTCACTTCGTTCGGACGTGAAGTATATTTTATATAAACCGTATAATCTTGATTTCTCGTGTATGTTTTATCTAGATTGATCTTTAAAACATCATTTTTATAATCATACTTTAAAGGAGATTTTTTACCATTGTTATCTAAAGCCACCTCGTGAATCAGCATTCCTTTTGCGTCCAGAATCAATTCGTTTGTAGGATAAAAATAAGGTGAAGCCGTCAACCATTCTTCGCCATTCATTTGCTCTTTTTGATAGTCAAAATTCACTTTTAGCTTGGTATGTTTCAGCTCTGTAAGCTTTGTATGGGTTGCTCTGTACACTTTTTCTCTACCCGAAGTTGCGGTTTGAGCAGATACATTTCCGGAAAAAAGTGCTCCGAGAATTGCAATAGATAAAATGACTTTCTTCATGTTTAATTTATTATTTCTTTGAATTGCTTTTTGTTAAAATATCGAAAATATCGTTGACTAAAGTTTCATAATCTCCCTTTTTCAGTTGTTCTTTGGTTTTGGCAAATGCTTTTTTAAGCTCACTTTCCGGATTTTCTTCGTCAATGATTTCTATTGAGTTGACACCTTTTACCTGAAGCAATAGCTCTTTCAGCTTTTCGGCATCCGTATTTTGATCGATACTAATCTTGATTGATTTCATAATGAATAAGTAGCAGATTTAGATTGAAAGTTACAAAAAAAGTGAAGCTTCCTTACTTCACCTTATATTGATTTTTATATACTTTTAAATAGCAACAGGCGCTTTAATTCCAGGGTGCGGATCATAATTTTCTAATGTAAAGTCTTCAAAATTAAAGTCAAAAATATTCTTGATTTCAGGATTCAGTTTCATTACAGGAAGCGGCTTTGGATCTCTGGAAAGTTGTCTATTAACCTGTTCGAAATGATTGTTGTAAATGTGAACATCACCAAAGCTGTGAACATAATCCCCTACTTCAAGGTCACAAACCTGCGCAACCATCATCAAAAGCAAAGCATAACTTGCAATATTGAAAGGAACGCCCAAGAATACATCTGCACTTCTTTGGTAAAGCTGAAGCGACAATTTTCCGTCGGCTACATAAAACTGAAACAAAGCATGACAAGGCGCCAAAGCCATATTTGGAATTTCCGCCACATTCCATGCAGAAACAATTAATCTTCTCGAATCAGGATTTTTTTTAATCTGATCAATCACTTCTGTAATCTGATCAACAATTTTACCGTCTGCACCGTTCCAGCTTCTCCACTGAGCTCCGTAAACAGGACCTAAATCACCATTTTCGTCAGCCCATTCATCCCAAATACTTACGCCGTTGTCGTTTAGGTATTTTACATTTGTATCACCTTTCAGAAACCAAAGCAATTCGTAAATAATTGACTTCAAATGCACTTTTTTAGTCGTAACCAAAGGAAAACTTTCCGACAAATCATATCTCAGCTGATATCCGAAAACACTTCTTGTTCCTGTTCCGGTACGGTCGGTTTTATCGGTTCCGTTGTCTAAAATATGTTGTAAAAGGTCTAAGTAATTTTGCATTTTGAGAGCTTATTTCAAGGTTCAAATTTAGAAAAAAGTAACTTAAAAAACTATTAAAAAAGCATCCATTTTCATGAATGCTTTATTTTGAATTTACGCAGTTTTCTATTAAACAGCTGTATATCCTCCATCAACAAGATAATAACCTCCAGTCATGAATGATGACTTTTCAGAACTTAGAAAAAGAACTAATTCTGCAACCTCTTCTGATGTACCAAGTCTTCCCATAGGATGTTTCGCTATCAAAGCATCTCTATGCTCCTTGTCAAGCTGATTCAATAATGGTGTATCGATATATCCGGGACCCACCGCATTACAACGGATATTTTTTTGTCCATATTCAGCACCTATATTTTTCGTTAATCCAACAACGGCATGCTTGGTTGAAGTATATGCTGAAGAAAGTGGTGCTGCAACCGTTCCGTGAATCGAAGCGATGTTGACGATTACTCCGCCACCGTTTTTCTCCATTTGAGTAAGTTCATATTTGCATCCGTAAAAAACGCCATCAAGATTGATGTCGATTACTTTTTTCCAGCCATCAAGACTGTAATCTCCGGTTTGACTGGCTTCACCGCCGATTCCTGCATTGTTGCAAGCAATATCCAATCTTCCGTACAACTCAACGGTTGATTTTATCAATCCTTCCACTTCTTCTGCTTTTGATGTATCAGCTTTTACGAAAGAGGCTTCACCTCCTTCAGATTTGATTTTTTCTACCGCTTCTTTACCGTGCTCTACATTAATATCTGACACGATAACTTTTGCACCTTCTTTTGCGTATAATTGGGCAATGGCCAATCCAATTCCTGATCCGGCTCCTGTCACTAAAGCAACTTTATTTTGTAAAATTCCCATATTGATAAATTTTTATTTTAACAGCTAATTTAAGGCCAAAAGTTCAAATGCTTCAAAAGTAAGCAATAAAGTTTTCTTAATTTCTATCAGTAAATGTTAATCAGAATATCACCTAGCAAAAACAATCAGAAATAAACTTTTAATTTTCATTTTACAAAGATTAGCTACCAAATATTCTCAATCGTTTGATGAGTATTATTTATGGAAAATGTTTCTTTTATTTTCTTGCCAAACATCGCTTTTGCCAAAGGAGATTCGCTGGAGATCGTCATGACTTTTAAGCTTTCAAAAACGATTTCGCCAAGAGATGCCGAGATATAAAATAGTCCTTTATCTGTTTTTACCAAAGCTCCATTCTGAACTTTTGAGCAGGTTTCAATACTTAACTTTTGAAGAAAAGCCTGTTGATTTAATGATTCATTCAGTTGTCTTTGAATATTATTGATTTCCTGTTGCAGCATTTCGCGGCCGGTTTCATATTTATCACCCATCGAGCTTTTTGTATCGTTGCTTGAAGCTCTGGTTTCGGCAATGAGATTTTCAAAAGTCTGAATTTTTTGGAAAATTTTATCTTTTAAAATATTTAATATTTCTTCTTTATTCATTAGTTTTAAGTGGAATTAACTATCTAAAATAGAGATTTATTTATTATTGCAAATAAAAGCAGACCAAAGCCTGCTTCAATTAATTTTTTAAAAGTATAAATGCAATATTATTTCTCAAATACAGCAAAATCTGAAACTTTAAAATTAAAATCTTTATCTGTACCGAAATCTCTTTTTGATCCGTCAAAAACGTTTTTAAAACTTCCATTTAAATGTTCATCCTGAATACTGAAGTTGACCGGTTCTTTAGAAAAATTTAAAACAACGAGCACTTCATCTTTACCATTTTTTCTTATATAAGCAAAAATTTTATCATTGGCTGTTGTATTCAAAAGATAGGTTGAAACAGCGGAATCGCCGCCTCTTAAAGCAGGATTTGTGGATTTTAAATCTAATAATGTTCTGTAAAAATCTGCCATTTCATATTTACCGTTCCATTCGATTGGATCTTTCTCAAAAAATTCAAGCCTTTTCAAATTAGGAAGTTCTTGTCCTGAATACAAAAGAGGAACGCCGTTCCAAGTAGCTGAAAACACGGCCATCGGTTTTGTAATGTCGCCGTATTTTTCGTATTCCGTGCCGTTCCATGAATTCTCGTCGTGATTAGTTGTGAACCAGGCGCGCATTGAAGAATCTCCAATTGCGGAATATTTTTTCAGTAAATCTGTCAACTCACTTATCGGCTCGTTATTTTTGTAATAATCGGCAGATTTGTGCATCCATTTCCAGGAATAGCTGGCATCGAACACTTTACCGTGCTCCGGATTTTCCAGCTCATCAAACTCTCCAAGCCAAAAAAGTGGCTTTAATTTTTCCAGTTCGGGTCTTGCCTGCTGCCAAAAATCGACCTCAACCCATGCCGCCAAATCACATCTGAAACCATCAATATTGGTTTCTTTCACCCAAAATTTCATGGCATCAATCATAGCTAATCTCATTTCCTGATTTTTGTAATCCAATTCGATAATATCGTCCATCCCTGATGCGATGTGAAACTTTCCGTCTGGATCTTTCAGATAAAATTCGGGATGAGTTTTTGTCCAGACATGATCCCAACCCGTGTGATTTGCAACCCAGTCGATAATCACTTTAAAACCTAATCGATGCGCTTCATTCACAATATTTTTAAAGTCATCCATTGTCCCAAATTCCGGATTGACGGAAGTATAATCTGCAGCCGCATATTGGCTTCCCAATGTTCCTTTTTTATTTTGTTGGGCAATTGGAGTGAGCGGCATAAACCATAATGTTTTCACGCCCATTTTTTTGAGACGCGGCATTTCTTTTTCAAAAGCTTTAATTGTTCCTTCCTGAGTATATTGTCTTAAATTGACTTCATAAATATTGGTGGTATGTTTCCATTCTGTAGGTAAATCCATATTTTTCTTGGTATTTTGAGAGGTACAGGACATAATGCCCAAACTGATAATTGCAATTAAAATTAATTTTTTCATCTTTTTAATTTGAACAAAAATAAGAATTGTGGCTGAATAAATCCAGCAATAAAAAACCCTGAATGTGAAAATTCAGGGTTGTATGTTTAAATTCTGTCGTCTTCGCCGTCATCATCGTCCTCAAAAACATCATCATTATAGTCATCGTCTTCGTCATCATCAAAACTTTCGTCTTCGTCTGCAAAACTAGTGGTTGCGCCAAAGTCTTCATCAAAACCGAAATCATCTTCCAGGAGAGGCATTACAGACTTTTTGTTTTTAGAACCTCCATTTCCGCTTTTTCCGGGTGCTTTCAAAGGTGCATTTCCGAATCTGTAAACCGTGATAGGATAATTGACACCTTTTGTCTCATCAATTATTTCCACAAGCTCACAGAAAAATTCCCAAAGATCAAGCAGACCATATTGAAACTGAGCCTTAACACCAGCGGATTCAAATGCTTCATCGATGTAAACATCTGACATAATTTCGCCATCGCCATCATCACTCATATCTTCCAGCGGAACACTTTTTACGATAGTGCCGTCCTCTTCCAAAAGGTTAAAAGCAGACAGCTCATCTCCACTGAGATTGAATGCACTTTTTATTCCCAAATGCAAATTCCAGAGCGTCTGTTTCCCTTTAATTTCAATATCTCGGAAAATATCTTCTTTTGTATCTAATATTACACGGATTTTGTAAACCATATCATTTATTCCAATTACTTTTTTTGCCTTTTTATCTTTGATAAATTATGTTGCAAATATATAATAAATGAGATTTCACAAAAAATATTTAATGACTTTTTAGAATATTTTTTTTGCTTACATTTTTGGGGCGTTTATTTACTTTTTTCGAGCATAAAGCTAAATTTTGCGCCTTCCAGATAAACGCTTTCCACCGTAATGTTTTCGTTATGAGCTTCTAGAATATGTTTTACAATGGCAAGGCCCAATCCAGAACCGCCCTGTCTTCTGCTGCGGCTGGTTTCCACGCGGTAGAATCTTTCAAAAATTCTTGGCAGAAGCTCAGATTTTATTCCCATTCCGTTGTCAATGACTTCGATCAGAACTTTATTTTTGAGCACACTTGTTTTCACCACCACTTTTGCTTCCTGCCTGTTGGCATAATGAATGGCATTGGAAATAAGATTGATAAAAACCTGAGAAATTTTCTGCTTGTCGGCCTCTACAAATATCTGGCTGTGCAGTGTCTGCAGCTGTAAAACCGTATTGTTTTTTTCGGCTTCAAGATCGAGAAGATCGAATATTTCTTTAATAAGGATATTAACATCAAATTTTGATATGGTAAGATTGATTTCTCCAGCCTCGAGCCTATTGATCATATCAAGATCATTTACAATCGCAATAAGCCTTTCCACAGAAATCGCTATTCTTTCGAGATATTTGTCTCTGATCACAAGATTCTCAACACCACCTTCGCGAAGCGTCTCAACATATCCCTGAATCGAAAAAAGCGGCGTTTTCAGCTCGTGAGAAACGTTTCCGATATATTCTTTTCGGTAGCTTTCCATTTTCTTCATCATATCCATTTCCGTGACTTTCTGCTGGTTAAAATCAGAAAACCTTTCACCCAATTCTTTTAAGGTGATATTCTGCTCTTTATCATAAGCAATTTCTTCGGGAAGAATCTTGGAAATATTGCGGATCTGCTTTTTGGCATAATAACTGAAAAGTAACTCCAAAACAATATAATTGACGATAAACATTACAATAATGCATATCAAAAAACCAATTTTGAAGAACGAATTCTGATAATACTTTTGATTCAGCAAATCAAATATGATTACTAAAGCAAGCATCACCATCGTCAGCAGTGAAGATGAAATAAAACTAAGCCTGTAAAATTTCAATTTTACAAAATTTAAAGGTTAATTGTAAAGATAGGATTTTTGAACTAAACAATCAGTTTGTATCCAATTCCTTTTAAAGTCTGAATGGTGTTGATTCCTAATTTTTCTCTCAGCCTTCTGATGTGTACATCGATTGTTCTTTCGCCCACGATGACATCATTACCCCAAACTCTTTCTAAAATCTCTTCTCTTTTGAATACTTTTTCGGTGTTTGAAGCTAAAAGATACAGTAAATCAAATTCTTTCTTCGGAAGTAAAAACTGCTGTCCGCTTTTAGAAACTCTAAAGTTGTCCTTATCTATTACCAAATCTCCGACTTCAATTAATTTCGCATTATCAGAAACCTGAGAAGTCAACTGTAATAAAGCGTTTACTTTTGAAATCAAAATTTTCGGTTTGATAAGCTTTACTATATAATCATTGGCTCCGGCCTGAAAACCTGCCAACTGAGAAAACTCTTCACTTCTTGCCGAAAGGAAAACAATAAGGCTTTTTTGAAGTTCTTTTATTTTACGCAGTTCCTGACAAGTTTCGATACCGTCTTTTTCTGGCATCATGACATCTAATAAGATAAGATCCGGGATAATTTCTTTGGCTTTCTCTATACCTTCGTTTCCGTTTGTAGCGGTAGTAACATCGTAGCCTTCTTTTTCTAAATTGTATGAAAGAATTTCAAGAATATCCAGTTCATCATCAATTAATAGAATCTTTTTTTGGTTCATTTTCAAATTTTACAATCCAAAGTTAACAAAATTTAAATAATACAACCGATAATATATTTTCGTTTACATAAACTTAATATTAATAGGAGTTTATTAATATTTAGTTAAGAAAAATTTAAATTTCGCTAAACCATTTACCCCACATTTCTTTTATTCCTTTGCACCGAAAGTAATTAGTAAAAAAAGAAATGAATTTTAGAAAACTAAGTATCGCTGTTTTGTTCCTTACAACATCCGGAACTTTATTTTACGCTCAGGAAACTGACACCGTAAAAAATGAAAAGAAAATTGAAGGAGTTGTCATTCAGGGCTCAACAAAAAAAGGAACGGAAGCTAATATTATCAGCGTACAGAGAAAATCTGTGGAAGTTATAGAAAGAGTAGGATCTGTACAGCTTGAAAAACAAGGCGTAGGTGACGTTTCTATAGCGGTAACTAAAGCGACTGGATCACAAAAACAGGAAGGAAGCGGACAAATCTTCATCCGTGGATTGGGTGACCGTAACAATTCTACAACGATAAACGGACTTCAGGTTCCGTCAAACGATCCGCTATTCAAAAACATTGATCTGAGCATCATTAAAACCGACATGATCGATTTTATTGGTCTGGAGAAAGTATATAATCCTCGACTTTGGGGAGATATGTCCGGAGCTAACGTTGATATTGTAACGAAAGTATACACCGGAAAGCCTTATTTTAAAGTGAATTTGGGTTCTTCCGTAAACTTTAATGCAGTTCAGAAAAACAACTATTTCTTACAAGACGGACCAAACTACTTTGGTTCTGAAATACTTAAGAAACCTTCTAAAAATGCTGTTTTAAACAGAGGCTATGTTTTCACAACTTCTTTAAAAAATCAGGAGATTAATAATCCTATAAACTCTGCTCTAAGTTTTGATTTTGGCACCAACTTTAAAATTGGTGAACAAGGAAAATTAAGCATTTTTGGATACGCTGGCTTTGATAATAGTTATGATTATTTTCAGGGAATTACCGGAGGATCATTTGATACCGCAAAAGGTCCAAACAAAATCTATGACAATTCTGAAGAATTTAAATATACTACGAACACCACAGGTTTAGTAAATATTAATTATAAGATTAATCCTAATCACAACATCAATTTATCTTCAAACTACATTCACACTACCGAGCAGAAACTTGGTCATTATAATGGATACAACAGAGATTATTATGATGTAGACGTTTCTCAGGAAAGATATGTTACTCAATTGAGACGTGCAACATACAGAACCAATGATTTATTGGTCAACCAATTGAGAGGTGAGCATACTATTACAGAGCCATTAAAAATCAGCTGGAATATTGGGTACAACAGACTCGACAGCAGAAGACCAGACAGACAGCAAAATGTAACAATTTACGATAAGCTGAATGACACCAGTTTCTTTGCTAGTTCTAACCCAGGAGCCAACAACAGATATTATGACAGGTTATTGGAAAATGATTTTGTAGGAGATCTACATGCAGATTACAAACTAGGCGAAAAAGCTAAAATTACTTTAGGATACAGCGGAAGATATAAGGACAGCGATTTTAAAGCAACTCAGTACAACTTTAGAATTCTTCCGGTACAAGGATCTTACTTTGTTGATCCCAACAACTACGATTCTTTCTTCAACAATGCCAATTATCAGTCGGGTGGATTCTTTGATATCGTAACGTTCAGAGGTGACATCAAAGCTAACGAAAATGCTTTTGTCCCTCAGTATTTCACATCTGAAATTATGAACAATGCAGGATATTTGAATGTAGATTACAAGTTCTCTGAAAAACTTACAGCACAGGTTGGCGTACGTTATGATAATCTGAAACAGGAAATTATATACAACACTGCTCTATTTGCTGACGGAGGAAAAGTAAACAAAGATTATTCAAAAATTTTACCGGCATTCAATGTAAAGTATAGTCTGAATGATAAGCACAACTTCAGATTGGCAGGTTCAAAAACATATACGACTCCATTACTACTTGAAGTTGCACCTTTCGAATATGAAGATATCGATGAATCAAGCATTGGTAACAGAGACGCTTATCTTGCAGATAATTACAATGTTGATTTGAAATGGGAATGGTTTCCAAAGAAAAACGAATTGATTTCACTTACTGCCTTTGGTAAAATGATTGAAAACCCATTGGCAAGAGTGGTAATCGCATCATCTTCAAATTCAGTTTCTTTTATAAACGTTGGCGACAGAGGTAGAGTTTTTGGTTTGGAAGCAGAGGTAAGAAAAGACATCTATGATTCTGGTAAAACAAGATTATACACCTTCTTAAACGGTACATATCTTAATACAGAACAAGATCTTGATGATCAAAAAGTAACACGCGAAAACAGAAACAGTAAGTTCAGTGTAAACTTCAATTCAGATAAAGATAAAATTCAGGGAGCTTCAGAATTTTTAGCGAATGCAAACTTAGGTATAGAGCAGAAATGGGGTAATAAAAACACAATGGATTTTGTAGTTTCTTACTCATACATCTCTGATAATGTTTACGCTATCGGTACTTTAGAAAAAGGCAATCTGGTAGACAAAGCATTCAGCACATTAGATGCAACCTTAAAAATCAAATTAGCCAACGGAATGGGCTTTTCTGTGAACGGAAGAAACCTACTCAATCCTTACTTCACAAGGGTTCAGGATAACAGCGTAGGTGAGCAGGTTTCAAGAAAATATAAAAGAGGATCTGGTATAGGAGCCAGCGTTTCTTACGAATTCTAAATAAAAAATAAATTATAAAAATATTGTAAAATGAAAAAGAACACTTTAAAATTAATAGCTGCTGCATTCATTATGTCAACGACAGCTGTAGTATTTCATTCTTGTAGCGACAGCGATGATGAAGAGCTGATCATTACAAACCCCGGAAATGGTGCTGCTTCAGACCCAAACAACTTTAAAGGTGAAATTAAGTCTGGCGAAACAGTTACTCTTGATGCAACAAAATTATACAAGCTTACAGGTGCTTTAAAAGTAAAAGCGGGTGGTACATTAGTGATTCCTGCCGGAACAAGAATTGAAGCTAACGGTGGTACATCTGCTTATATCTTAGTTGAGCAGGATGGTAAAATCTTTGCAAACGGTACAGCTGCTGCTCCTGTAGTATTAACAGCACCGGCACCTACACCAGGAAGCTGGGGAGGTTTGGTAATCTGCGGAAAAGCCCCGATCAACAGAGGTACTACTGCTACTTCAGAAGTAGGTGAAGCAATCTATGGTGGTACAGTTGCTAATGACAATTCAGGATCATTGAAGTTTGTAAGAATAGAATATGCAGGAGCAGTTTATACAGGAACTAAAGAATTTAACGGACTTTCGCTTTTCGGAGTTGGTAACGGAACTGTCATAGACAATGTTTCTATGATCAACGGAACTGATGACGGTATCGAATTCTTTGGCGGAACTGTAAATGTATCTAATATCATTTCTGTAGGAAACGAAGATGATGCTTTTGACTGGACAGAAGGCTGGAACGGAACTGCAACGAACATCTATACAAAAAGAAGAGCAACAGGTGTAGGAAACAGAGGTATTGAAGCTGATAACAATGCTGATAACAAAGATGCAAACCCTAGATCTAACCCTACAATCAAAAATGCAACTTTCATTGGCGCTACTTCTGGTGAAGCAGACGGAATGAAATTGAGAGAAGGTACTTATGCTACTATTGACAATGTAGTTTTATCAAACTGGACTACTGGTATTAATGTAGAGCATGATCAATCTGTAGCTTATTTTAATGGTGCTAATAAAATCACTAAAGTGAGATTCGATAACGTAGGAACAAAAGCTTCTGTAAAAGCTACAACAGGAAGTCCTTCAGCAACTTTATTGGCTAATACATTCACTGAAGATGCAAGTGCAAATGGTGCTGGAAACGGTACTGCAATGCCGGCTTGGGCTGCAGGATGGGCTGGTATCCAATAATTAAGTAATTAGTTTCTTTATATTAAATTAAAACCCGCTCGGAAAGTATCTTTCCAAGCGGGTTTACTATTATTAGCTTAATACCAATTGAATTCGAAACATAAAAAATAATTCATTTTTTTAGTATATTGAAAATAAGTAGAAAAATGGTAATTTGGTCTTCGCAAAATAAAACAACTTCTAAAAAATATCGTTTAGAAGTAAAATCAAAATAATATGAAGAAAAATCACCTTAAATCAATAATAACCTCTTTTATTATAATTTTATCATTTACCATTCATTCTTGCAGTAAAGATGACGATACAATCGCTACGATCGCTTTGATAGGAATAGCGCAGGATCCTGACAATTTTAAAGGTGAGGTTACCAATGGACAGGTCGTAACGCTTGATCCTATGAAAACCTACACGCTCAGCGGAACGGTGAAAATAAAAAACGGTGGTAAACTCGTAATTCCTGCGGGAACCAGGATTGTAGCAACTGCAGGCGCAGAATCTTACATTCTTGTTGAGCAAGGCGGGCAAATCTATGCCAACGGAACAGCCGGTTCTCCGGTTTTATTCACTTCCGAAACTGAAACTGCAGGAAGTTGGGGCGGCTTGGTTATCTGCGGAAAAGCTCCTTTAAATACAGGAAACTCCGGCTCATCAGAAATAGGAAACTCAGCTTATGGCGGCACTGAAATTACCGACAATTCAGGGTCTTTAAGTTTTGTAAGAATAGAATTTGCAGGCGCAGATTTTGCTCCCAATAAAAAATTCAACGGGCTTTCTTTGTTTGGTATCGGAAACGGAACCAAAGTGGAAAACGTAGCATTGATACATTCTGCAGATGATGGTATTCAAATTTATGGCGGAAATGTAAATGTTTCTAATCTTGTTTCTATCGGAAATGCCAATCATGCTTTCAGCTATACAGACGGCTGGGTTGGTGCAGCAAGCAATATTTATACAAAAAGAAAAGATGACGGAACAGGAAACAACGGAATAAAAGGTATTAACAATGCAAATAATAACAATGCTTCTCCAAGATCTAATCCGACCATCCAAAATGTTACTTTCATTGGCGGAAGCACAGGTGAATCCGACGGAATAAATTTAAGCCAAGGGACTTACGCTGTTTTAGATAATATCGTTTTGTCCGATTGGGAAACCGGAATTAATATTGAAAGCGATTCTACCGTAGCCCGCTTTAACGGTAAAAAAAGAATTACCAATGTCTTATTTCAAAATACAACTACAGAAGTTTCTTTAAAATCCAGTTTGGGCGCAGATGTCCCAATTATTGACACCACTTATACCATAAAATCTGATGCTGCCGGCGCAGGAAACGGCATTCTAACTCCTGCTTGGGCTACAGGATGGTCCGGATTATAATAAATTAAATTATAATATTGTTCCTTTGAAAATTTCTCAGGAACTTTTTATTTAAAATCTATTCCTTGAATTGCGAAGGCGTCATTCCCGTTTGAGATTTGAAGAATTTTGAAAAGCTCGCCTGATCATAAAAACCTAAATCAAAAACAATATCTTTCACAGACATTTCGGAAACTTTTAATAGACGCTTTGCTTCGAGTAATATTCTGTTTTGAATTAATGAAGAGGCTGATGAATTGATACTTTTTTTACAAATTATATTTAAATAATTAGCAGAAATACTAAGTTTCTCAGCATAAAAAGAAACCGATCGCTGTTCTTTAAAATGCTTATCAATTAAATTTAAAAATTTTGAAAAAACAGGATTAGAATTATACTGCTCATCATTATTAAATATAAATTCAACTGCTTTACTGATTAATAATGCGATAATCTCAATTCGTTTTTTAATCATTTCCCAAAATATATTTTCTTCTTTCAACAACTCCTTTATTGATATAAATTCATATAAAACAGAAGGAAAATTAGTTTCCGGAAGATCTATAACCGGATGGTTTTGATATAATGATTGAGAAAATTTTAAAGTTGGAACGAGACTTTCAAACCAATTTCTGCTAATCATTAATTGATATCCTAAAGTTCCTTTCTGAATATCCCATTGATGAACCTGATCAGGAAAAACCAAATGAATCTGATGATTTTTCACTTCATAATCTACAAAATCGATGGTATGATTGCCTTTTCCCTGTTCGAAAATATTAATGATAAAAAAATCGTGCTTGTGCGGTTGATCAATCGTGCGCTCACCATGAAGCTCATTAAACAGAAGATTACTATCTAAAGACCGGTCTTCACGAAAGTCATGAATTCCCAAAACCTGAAAATGATCTGACTGATAATTCATCGCTGATTTTCTTCTAAAATTAATCAAATTTAACAAAGAAATCATTTTCAACTTTTATCAATTAGTTTCAATCACATTTTATCTGATAAAACAACAGGAAAATTAAAATTTTTATCCTTTTTTTAATTAGAATACCATATTTCCTTTATAAATAAGAGATTCCACATTTGAAATTCTTGAAACCGCTTCGGCAGAACAGCTGGCATTTAGCAAAACAAAATCTGCATCATCACCTTTTTTCGGCCATTGCTGAATGCCTTTATCATCTAAAGGAAGCAGATTTGCCGTTGCCATTTTTAAGCTTCTTGACAATAAAAATTCAGTCGACTGACCGTAAAGTTGAGCATAAAGATTGGCTTTTTCCAGCACACTTCCGGTTCCGTACGTATTCCAGTGATCGACAATGCTGTCATTTCCTGTGTAGACGGTAACATGATGTTTTTGTAAAGTAGGAAGTGGCATGATAAGATTTCCGATAGGAATCGTTGAAGCAATTCCCACTTGAGCGTTGCCTAATTTTTCGGCAATCTCTTCCTGTTTTGATTTATCTAATTTTCCTAAAATAAAACAATGACTTAAGAACGTTTTTCCTTTCAGAGAAGGGTTTTCATTCACTTTATCAATAAGATATTCAACCGTTTTCAAACCGGATTCTCCTGTTTCATGAAGATGAATATCAATTCCTTTTTGATGGTCTAAAGCTAATTGAACCGTAAAATCAATCGTCTTTTCAATCGCGCCGTCAATCGTGTAAGGATCTACTCCACCGATGAAATCGATATTCATCTGAGCAGCCTCTTTCAAATAAGGAACAGAATTTTTGTAAAACACACCATGCTGCGGAAATGCAACGATTTCGGCACCGAAACTTTTCTTTTTATTGTCTAAAGCTTTCTGTAAATTTTTCAAAGAATCGAGCTTGGAAGTAGGCTCAATATTCACATGACTTCTCGCAAAAGCAGTTCCTTTCGACTGGATCAGTTCGATCATTTTTTCTGCTTTGAAAGTAGAATTTTTCAGAATTTCGGGCATGATTTGTTCTTCCAAAGCAATCATTCCTTTTACGCCGCCTTTTCTTTTTCTTACAGCCTGCCATTTGTCGCCATAAAAAGTTTTGTCAAGGTGAATGTGCATATCTTTAAAAGCCGGAAGCATCAAAAAACCTTTCGCATCTACAGCTTTTGCGTTAGCATTATTCGGAGCTATTTTCGTGATTTTACCGTTTTCTGTCTCGACTAAAAACAAATCTGTTTTCGTGGAAATCACTTCACCTTCTTCATATTCAAAACCAGTTTCTAAACGTACATTTTTAAAAGTTAATTTTCCATTTGTTGATAAAATTTTATCATCAGAAAATGTATTTGCGCTCATAACTGTAGATGTTAAAGTAATTCCAGCCATTGCTAAAGCTGAATTTTTAAGAAAATCTTTTCGCGAAATATTATTTGATCTTTCCATATTCAATTTCTATGGTACAAATTTAGAAAGAAGTAAAATCTTGCGATTGTATGGTTTATTACTTTCCTTGTATGAATTATTTTACTTTTAAACAAAAAAGGATGAAGCTTAAAAAACCTCATCCTTTAAAAATTGTATGTCTTATGATTTAAGAATACTGAAATTTTCTCACAGCTTCCAAGGTCATTTCAATTTCTTTATCTTTTATTGCATCGCTTATAAAATACGTTTCGTAGCCGCTTGGCGGAAGATAAATTCCGTTGGTCAGCATTTGATGAAAGAAATTATTAAACAATGAATGATTGGCATTCTGCGCTTCATCAAAATTGGAAACCGCATTGATATGGAAAAAGACAGACATCATCGATCCTTTTCTGTTGATTCTGTGCTCGATTCCTTTTTCGCTTAAAATTTTTCCGATTCCAAAATCTAGAGTTTCCGTTGTTTTATTTAATCTGTTGAAAAATTCCGGATCGTTTTTAATCAATTGCAAAGTCTTTAATCCAGCTCTCATCGCCAAAGGATTTCCGCTCAAAGTTCCCGCCTGATAAACCCCGCCTTTTGGGGCAAGATGATCCATAATTTCGTTACGTCCGGCGAAAGCACCAACCGGAAGTCCGCCTCCGATTACTTTTCCGTAAGTTACCAAATCGGCTTTCACATTATACAATTCCTGAGCTCCACCAAAAGCCAGTCTGAAACCTGTCATTACTTCGTCAAAAATCAACAAAGCTCCGTTCTCGTCACAGATTTTTCTTAGTTTTTGTAGAAAATCATTTTCAGGAAGCACACAACCCATGTTTCCAGCAACCGGTTCGATAATTACCGCAGCAATTTCACCCTGATTATGTCTGAATAAATCTTCAACCTGCTCAAAATCATTGTATCTGGCTAATAAAGTATCTTTTGCTGTTCCCTGAGTTACACCCGGAGAATTCGGGTTACCAAAAGTAGCAGCGCCGCTTCCCGCTTTGATCAAAAATGAATCTGAATGACCGTGATAACAGCCTTCAAATTTTATAAACTTATCTCTTCCTGTAAAACCTCTTGCCAATCTGATCGCACTCATACAAGCTTCAGTTCCCGAAGAAACCATTCTGATCTGATCGATATTCGGAACATTTTCTGTGATAAATTTTGCGATTTCAGTTTCCAATTCTGTTGGTGTACCGAAAGAAAATCCTTTTTCAGCCTGAGTTTTCAGTTCTTCCAAAACTTCAGGATGTGTATGTCCTAAAATTGCAGGACCCCAAGAATTAATGTAATCAATATACGTGTTGTCATCGGCATCGGTAAGGTAAGCACCTTTTGCGGATTTCATAAAAACCGGAACTCCGCCCACTGATTTGAATGCACGGACAGGAGAATTTACTCCGCCCGGAATGTATTTGTAAGCTTCATCGAATAAAGCTGAACTTCTTTGGTATTTCATTTTATTATTGATAGTTGATGGTTGATAATTGATAGTTTCATCAGCAACCATAACTGTCAACTGAAAACTAGCAACTAATAACTATTTAGTTTCTCGGCTTTTTATCGATCAGATAAATCAATTGTCCGGCAGAAGGTTTTTGACCTTCGTTCATTCTGTTTTTTGCGTAAAGTTTATTTAGCTTGATTCCGAATTTTTGGGCAATATCGTGCATATCTTCGCCCCATTCTGCTTTGTAAGTTGCCGTATTTCCGTCAGAGTTTTTAGATTCCAGGAAAATGATATCGTTTTTCTTTAAAATATCACTTTCAAGCTCATTCCATTTCAGGAGTTTACTTTCGCTTATTTTAAATTTATTTGCAATGAGCTGCACGTTGGTATCTTCAGGAATTACAATGTATTTCAGGCCTTCGTTCGGATGGCTTTTTATTAAAATTGAATTTAAAATTTCAGCTTTTGTCTTTATTTTTTCAACTCTTTGCTTCTGCTGCGCATAAGAAGTCGGTTTGTAAGGAACTTTAACGGTAACCGGCTCTTTTTTCACCACTTTTGGAGGGTCCAATCTTGCCATAAAAGTTCTGTCGTCTTTCAGATCAGGATATTTTTTGAGAACAGCATATAGAACTTCTTTAGAATTGGTATCGTCAAATTCATAAAGCTTATATTTTTCAATTTTACTGATAAGAATAGAAGCATATCGCGGATTTGTAGCATAACCGGCCTTTTTAAGACCATGCGCCCACGCTTTATAATCTTTCATATCAAGCCTGAAAAGATTGGTGTAATATTTTCTGGTTGCTAAAAATATCGAATGATCTTCATACGACTGCTTCGGATCATCATATACACGGAAACACTCATTGGGAGCGTCATCGGTATGTTTCATGGTTTTACCCGTCCAATCTTCCTTACATTTAATTCCAAAATGATTTTTCCCTTGAAGTGCCAATCTGCTTTGTCCGCCGCCCGTTTCCAAAAGTCCCTGTGCAAGCGTAATTGAAGCCGGAATTTTATATTTTTCCATTTCTTCGACAGCATATTGCGCAAATTTCTGAATGTATTGGTCGTCATTGGCCCAGGTCTGAGCTGAGAATTTTGATAAAACTAAAAGGCTTACAAGTAAGAAAAGTCTTTTCATCTGTTTATATTTATTGTTTTCAACGTCAGATGGAACACTCATAGATTTATTGATTTGTAAATTAAAATTTTGACATGAGTGTTTCATGTTTTTCAATTTTTATATAATTAAGTTTCTGTTTTGTTTGTCTAAAAGCATATTGGCGCCTTCGATTCCCTGCAATCCTCCTGTATGAAAACACAGAATTTTGCTTCCTTCAGAAAAATATCCTTCATCAATCAGTTCAAAAACTTTCTGCATCATTTTCCCTGTATATACAGGATCTAAAGGAAGTTTAAACTGGCTTTTAAAATCATTGATAAAACGAATGTTTTCGTCATTTATTTTACCGTAACCGCCAAAAGCTGCGTCCTTTAGATGGAAATTCCTCTTGGAAGTTAATTCCGAAATTCTATTTTCCAAAGATGAATCTTCAACTACTTTAAAACCTACAACCTTCTGATTATCTTCACAAAATTGTGAAATTCCGGCAACTGTACCTCCGGTTCCAACTGCTGTGCAAAGATAATCAAAATCTTTTGTTTCATTATTCAGCATCATTTTAATGCCCTGAACAGCATTTTGGTTCGTTCCGCCTTCAGGAATTATTAATGAATCCGGAAATTCCTGCTGCAAAAATTCGGTCAGTTTTTCTTTATGTCGATATTCTTGGCGGGTGACAAATTTCAGATTCATTCCGTTTCTTTTTGCAAAAACCAAAGTCGGATTATCACGCCATTTATTTTCCAGCTCCTCTCCTCTTATAATGCCTAAAGTTTTAATATCTGAAAGCTTTCCAACCGCAGAAACGGCAGAAATATGATTGGAGAAAGCTCCGCCAAAAGTTATAATTAATGGGTTTTCGGGTTGTCTTTCAAGATAATTATTGATATTATAAAAGAGTTTCCAATATTTATTTCCCGAAATCTGTGGATGAATCAAGTCTTCTCTTTTGATGAAAAGTCTGACTTTTTTATTAATTGAAATTTCCTGAATTGGGATAGTTTCTGTCGGAAGTTTTAATAACATTTTTATTAAATGATATTTGTTTTAACAAAGTTAGTTTTTTGATCTTAACTACCGTGTTTTGATTTCTAAAAGAAAGGATTCATGAGCTAAAATATTTTCTGAATGCCCATAATTTTCTTTTTCTGAGATAATTTAAATCATGTTCCATGGCATACGCTTCCCTTTCAAAAGAAATCGCACAATACGCCTGATACGCATTTCTCAAGCTGAAAAAATGATAATAATATTCTGCCACATAAGCAATATAAAAGAAAATAATCAATAATTCCAATTGTTGTCTCAAATGGATCTTTTCGTGGTTGATGAAAACTTTATTCCTTTTATCTTCAGGATTTTTAATGAAAATAAAAGGGTACAACGTAATGCCGTTTATTTTTGTATTTTTGAGAAACTTTTGGCACACAATTATCATATAACAAATATAAAGTTTTGATTTAACTTATGGCAAATTTTGACATCAAAGAACATGAAGACTTTTACTACAACGAGCAGGGTTACAAGGTTTTTACGGAAAAATTTCATCTCAAAAGAGGATATTGCTGTAAAAGCGGATGTAGACATTGCCCGTACGGATATGATAAAAAGACAAATACATTCATAAAAACCAAAAAAAATAAATAAAATGAGAAAATATATTTTTATTTTGCTGGCAGCGACATTAGGACTTAGCTCTTGCAGCCCTTTCAAAGTGCGTTCTGATTATGCGGAAACTGCTAATTTCACTTCTTATAAAACCTATAAAATAAGAATTGATGACCTGAAACTGAATGATATTGATAAAGACAGAGTTTTGAATGAATTGTCTAAGCAATTGCAAATGAAAGGTCTTTCCTCAGGTGAAAATCCTGATCTTATCATCAATGTAAAAGCCAATCACAAAAAAATCACAGACATCAACTCAACAAATCCTTACGGAATGTGGGGCTGGGGCGGCGGTTTTGGCTGGGGAATCGGCATGAACAGAACCTGGACGAGCAATTATAACGAAGGCGCAATTATCGTTGATATGGTCGATTCTAAAACCAATAAATTGGTTTGGCAAGGGATCGGAAGCGGAATTTCCGTAGATTCTCCAAAATCAAAACAGAAGCAAATCCCACAAATTATGGCTGAAATTATGGCCAAATATCCTCCGGGAATGAAAAGATAATTTATAAAAGTTTTAAAATATATAAAAGCCAGCACAAATTTGTGCTGGCTTTTTTTAGTTAAGATAATTTTAGTCAAACATAAAACTGCATTTCTACAGTTTTATAATTATTTTAAGATTATTGTCCTTGCAATTCTCTTATTCTTTCCTGCATCAATTCCTGATCAGTTATTGCTTCCCATCCGAAAACAATACCCGAAATAATTATTGAAATTATATACAAAGTACTCAAAGCAATACCGATAATACTTAAAATTCTACCTGTTTTCAAGTTGTTATAATCCGAATACAAGCCTGGGTTTTGCTGATACAACGCGTTGTCTTTTTTGTAAAGCACAAGGCCGATGATTCCCGTGATCAATCCCGGAATACCATAGCAACAACAAGCGACAATAGATACGATTCCAAGTACAAGTACTGCTGTAGCGTTGGGTAATTTTTGTTGATTCATAATTTAATTTTTTAATGTTTAGTTTTAAGTTTATATATGTAAAAAATGTTTATAAAAATAAGAAAATACCATGATTAGTGAGTTAATAATTGCTAAAAAAATCAAGATTTGTCCATAATTTCTTTTTTTATCAATAAAACTCACTGCTACAAAGAAAAAAAACAACAATAAAGTATATACTGCAGGAAACATCTGAAGGGCTTCGGAAAACTTTCCCTGAAAAACCAAAAGAATGGCTCTTTGCGTCCCACAGCCAAAACATTCTATTCCTAAAAATTTTTTACTGGGACACGACAGCATAAAGTCTTCTATCTTCATAATCTGGTTTTTTGATTTATTGCTGCTAAAATTAAGAAGAAATTTTGGCTCTCAAGTACTGATGTGGAAAAAAGCATTCATTATTCGTTTCAAATGAGCCCTGCACTGCCAGATAAGGGTTTCTTAAGATTTCTCTTGCAACAAAAACCAGGTCGGCATCACGTTTTTGAAGGATTTCTTCTGCTTGTTCAGTATTGGTGATCAATCCAACTGCCCCGGTTTTTACATCTGCTATATTTTTCACCTGTGATGAAAATGGAACCTGATAACCGTCAAAAACAGAAATTTTTGCACCATGAATATTTCCGCCACTCGAAACATCGATCAAATCAACCGAATGGTTTTTTAAAACTTTTGCCAGTTGAACACTGTCATTAATATCCCACCCGCTTTCGGCATATTCCGTTCCTGAAATTCTCACGAAAAGTGCTACATTTTCATTCAGTTCTTCATTTACGGCATCTACAATTTCCAATAAAAAACGGGTTCTGTTTTCAAAGCTTCCGCCATATTCGTCTGTTCTTACATTAGATAAAGGCGACAAAAACTGATGAATCAGATATCCGTGCGCACCATGAATTTCAATCACATCAAATCCTGCATTTACCGCTCTTTTCGCCGCATCTTTAAAATTCTGAATTAATTCTTTAATCTCTTCCAATGACAATACATGCGGAATCCTTTCATTCGGATGATAAGGAATCGCACTTGGAGCAATCGTTTCCCAGCCTTCTTCTACAGGAATTTGGACGTTATTCCATGTTGAGCCTTTTCTTCCGGCGTGTGCAATCTGAATCCCAATTTTACTTTCAGAATTTGAATGAACAAAATCAACAATTTTTTTAAGTTTTTCCGCCTGTTCGTCATTCCAGATTCCCATGCAATGATTGGTGATCCTGCCGCGTGGCTCCACTCCGGTTGCTTCAACAATTATCAAACCTGTTCCGCCTTGAGCACGGCTTCCGTAATGTACAAAGTGAAAATCGTTTGCCACACCATTTTCGCATGAATACATACACATCGGTGACATTACCCATCGGTTTTTCAGCTCTACATTTCTAAATTTTATTGGAGAATATAACATTGATTTTTATTTTTTAAAAGTTTAAAATTACGAAATTAGTCTCAGTAAATTATATTGTCAGCTTCACGAAAAAGGGTTACATTTATCGCCCTTTCTACAGAAACAAAATGAAAAAAAATATACAGATCGTTTACGAACATTTCAAAAGCAGCAGCGAGCTTAATGCAACAGAAAAAACTCTTTTTGAAAGAGCAAAATCAGCACGCGAAAAAGCTTATGCACCTTATTCAAATTTTCTGGTGGGATGCGCAATATTGCTGGAAAACGGCGAAATCTATTCCGGGAATAATCAGGAAAATGCGGCGTTTCCTTCAGGGCTTTGTGCCGAAAGAACGGCTTTATTCTGGATTGGTGCTAATTTCCCAAATGAAAAGATCAAGAAGATCTTCGTTATCGGCGGACCGCGAGAATTTTCAGAAAAAAATCCGCCAATTCCACCATGTGGAGCATGCCGACAAAGCTTGATGGAATACGAAACAAAACAGAATGAAAATATCGACCTTTACTTCTCCAATCTGAATGAAGAAGTCTTTAAAGTAGGTTCCATTAAAGATCTTTTGCCATTTTATTTTGATTCTACTTTTTTGTAACGATCAAAACTTTAATTATTTAACCATTAAGATTCGATAAGAGTTTTAGATAAATTAAGATTAAATTATTCTAATTTATTAAGCGAATTCATTGTGAAACTTAATATTCATAAAGTCTAAAAAAATTCTTAATGGTTTAAATTCAATATAAACTTCTATTTCTTTTTAAAAAACTATATTTGCAAAAATTTTGGTTTCCAAGCTATTGGAAATAATAGGGAATTGGGCGAAAATCCCAAGCTGTCCCCGCAACTGTAAATCGTATGTAAGATTTTCTACAGAAACCACTGTCAACACGGGAAGGTGTAGAAAAAACGAAAGTCAGGAGACCTGCCAGAATTTAAACTTAATTAATGATTGCTTTCGGAGGAAAAGTAAAAAATAATATGGGTATAAAAAGATTTTCTGCTTTGCTTTTTGTGTCATTCAATTTTTCTTTGTGCTTTGGACAGGAGAAAACTATTGACACTGTATATGTTTTTGATAATCAAATGAATAAGGTAAAACTTTTTCATAAGATCACTACGCTGGCTCCAGCTGATATTCAAAAAAATTCATCTAATCTTTCTGAAGTTTTACGATTTCAATCTCCTGTTTATATTAAAGAAAATGGTCGTGGCGCTGTTTCTTCGCCTTCATTTCGGGGAACAACGGCTCAGCAAACGGCATTTGTGTGGAACGGTATCAATATCAATTCCCAGTTTTTGGGACAAGGCGATGTGAACAATATTGCTCTTTTCGGATATGACCAGATGGAAATAAAATCGGGCGGCGGAAGTGTAATTTACGGAAGCGGCGCGATTGGAGGAAGTATTCATTTAAATAATGATTTAAGCTTTAATAAAGGTTTCAGCGGAACTTTTAATTCTGAAATTGCTTCTTTCGGTACATTTAATAATTTTCTGAAAGCTTCTTTTAGCAATGATAAATTCAGCTTTAAAGTTTCCGGAAATTATCTGATCAGCCAGAATGATTATGAAGTTCCGGAGGAAAATTACATTAACAGAAACGGAAAATTTCACAACACAACTTATAATGTCGGGATTTCTTATAAGATTGCAAAAAACCAGACAATTTCGTGGCAAAGCCAGTTTTATGATGCGACTCAAAACTATCCTATTTTTACAGAAAACGGAAATAAAAGCAGATATGAAGCGCAGACTTTAAGGAGCCTCATCTCTTGGGACATCAACAAAAGCAAACTTTCAAACAGCTTAAAAGCAGCTTACACAGAAGATAATTTTCAATATTTCGGAACTTATAACAGCGGCGGAAGTAATAAAAATTACATTATAAAAAACGACTTTAATTATTTTATCAATTCGAAATGGAATGTGAATATTATTGGAGAATTTCAACAAAATCAAGGTGAAGGCGTAGGAACTTCCGGAATTGGAAATATAAGCAGAAATGTAGGTTCTGTTGCGGGTTTATTACGATATTTTACAACGTCAAACCTACGTTTTGAAGCAGGAATAAAGAAAGATTTTGTGGAAGGTTTCAGCTCACCGGTTTTATATTCTTTTTCGGGAAAATGGCAAGCCACCAATTGGTATAATTTTAATTTAAACTTTTCTAAAAACTTCAGGTTTCCTTCATTTAACGATTTGTATTGGCAGCCGGGCGGAAATCCTGATCTGAAGCCCGAAAATTCTGTTCAATCAGATATGAATCATGAGTTTAAAGCCGGAGATTTTAAACTGACGATAAGTCCATATTACATCCGTATCAATGACATGATCCGTTGGCTGGATACAGGTTTGGGTTATTGGTCGCCATTCAACACCAACAAAGTTGAATCTTACGGACTGGAATCACAATTGACTTACGAAAAACAGTTTAATCAACATTTTATTAAGCTGAATGCAGGTTATATTTATACCAAATCAACAGATTTAGAAACACAAAAGCAACTGACATACGTTCCTTTGCATAAAGTTTTTGGTAATGCAGATTATCAATATAAATTTTTGAAGGTTTATGCACAGGGAATGTTCAACGGATTGACTTATACGACTTCTGACGAAAGCAGGAAATACGCTTTATATCCCTATTTTGTTTTAAATGCAGGAGTTTCTGCCACACTTTTAAAGAAATATATTGTAGGCATAAAGGTGAACAATATCACCGATACTGTTTATAAAACGGTAGCTTATTATCCTTTGCCAAAAAGAAATTACAGTATAACAGCATCTATAAATTTTTAACTTTAATATATTATGAAAATAACTAGATTTTTGCAGCTTATTTTTGCATTCATTTTACTTTTTAATGTTTCTTGTACTTCTGAGTTTGAACAAACTTTAGAACCCATCACTTACGGAAACGGATACTTCATCACCAATGAAGGAAGCTTTAATAAGCCTGACGCAGAAGTAAGTTTTGTAACACAAGATTTGAATTTTTTGCAGAACGACATTTACAAAGCAAACAATAATGAAAATTTAGGCGACGTGCTTCAGACAATGGCTTTCAATGGAAGCAAAGCTTATCTTGTGCTGAATAATTCAAATGCAATTCAGGTTGTAGATCGTGTAACTTTTAAAAAGCAGGCTACGGTAACCGCAAATCTTGTAAATCCGAGATATATTGCATTTTCGGGAAGTCAGTATTTCGTGACAAATAACAACTTTGGAAATGTGATGAAATTAAATGTATATAACAGTGATAATAATTCATTTGTAACAAGCATCAATTTCCAAAGAGCAGCTGAAAAACTAGTAGAGGCTAACGGAAGAATCGTAGTACAAACTGACGGTGTAAAGTACGACGCTAACTTTAATGAATTACCAACAGGATATACTATTACAATTGTAAATCCTTCAACAAATGTTATTGAAAATACAGTAACACTTCCAAATAACGGAATTATCAGAGATCTGGTTTCTTACAATGGTGATGCGTATGTGCTTGCTTCAGGAGGTGCAGATTCATATATTTATAAGATCAATTCTTCAGCTGGAACGTTTACAACAACTACACTTACAGGAATTGCAAAGGCACAAAAACTGAGAATCGATTCGAATAAGTTTTATTTTAATGACAATACCAACAAAATTTATTCAATGAGCCTGAATTCTACAACGATACCAACAATTCCACTTGTGACATCAACAGGAAATGCATATGGATTCAACGTTATTGACGGTAGAATTTTTGTTTCTGATGCCAGCTTTACGGGACCAAGCAAAGTAAATATTTACAATGCTGCAAGCGGTTTGCTTTTAACGACTTTCAATGCGGGAATTGGAACCAATGGTTTTTATAAAAACTAAAAAATACTTCATTAAATACTTCGGGCGGTTTCGTAGAAACCGCCCGATTTTTTATGCATCTATTAAGTTATAGTGACAAGCCCAATTTCTCAGCTTCGCCAATCACAAATTTTCTTGCTTCTTCTTTTTCATTAGGAATTTCACCTTCCAAAATAGCTTCCTTTACTTTTTCTTTTAAAACACCAATTTCCCGTCCGGGTTTCAGGTTAAACATTTGCATGATTTCTTCTCCGGAAATTGGTGGCTGAAAATTTCGTACCTGATCTTTTTCTTCAACTTCTTTTATTTTAACAGCAACATATTCAAAATTTTTCTTGAATTTATCCTGTTTTTTTGAGTTTTTGGTTGTAATATCTGCTTTACAAAGCGTAAACAAATCTTCCAGATCTTCGCCTGCGTCAAATAACAATCTTCTCAATGCAGAATCTGAAGCGTCATCCGTAATCAAAGCGATCGGACGTGAAGAAAGCTTTACCATTTTCTGAACATATTTCATATCCGGACCTAAAGGCAACTTCAGCTTCTGGAAAATATTTTTTGTCATTTTTGAACCTAAAAACTCATGTCCGTGGAAAGTCCAGCCCGTTCCTTCAACGAACTTTTTTGTCGGAGCTTTTCCGATATCATGAAGCAAAGCCGACCAACGAAGCCAAAGATTATCTGTGTTTTCAGAAATATTGTCAACAACTTCCAAGGTATGATAAAAATTATCTTTGTGGGTTTGTCCTTCCACTTCTTCTATTCCTTTCAGCTCGATCAATTCAGGAATAATCAATTTCATTAAACCTGTTTCTTCCATCAATCTCAATCCGACTGACGGTTTTTCAGAAAGCATGATTTTATTAAATTCAACCATAATTCTTTCCATCGAAACAATTTTGATTCTTTCTGCTTCCTTTTTAATAGCATTTAATGATTTTTCTTCAATTTTAAAATTTAAAGTCGAAGCAAAACGTACCGCTCTCATCATTCTCAACGGATCGTCGGAATAGGTTTGAGCAGGTTCTAAAGGTGTTTTCAGAATTCCTTTTTCCAGGTCGTCAATTCCATTAAAAGGATCAATTAATTCCCCGAAATTATCTTTATTTAAAGAAATTGCCATCGCATTGATGGTAAAATCTCTTCTTTTTTGATCGTCTTCAATTGTTCCGCCTTCTACTTCAGGTTTGCGGCTGTTTTCGGTATAGCTTTCTTTTCTGGCTCCTACAAACTCAAGCTCAAGATCTTTATACCTGATCATTGCTGTTCCATACGTTTTGAAAACAGAAACTTTCATTTTCGGATCAATTTCTTTACCTACATTTTCGGCAAGCTCGATTCCGCTTTGTTCGGTCACAAAATCAATATCTGTTGACGCTTTTCTTTTCATCAATAAATCGCGAACATAGCCGCCAACAATATAAACGGACTGATTGCTTTGAGAAGCGACTTCAGAAATGATTTTGAAAAGCTTTAGATTTTTATTTTGATTAAGATTGATGAACATTTTTTAAATAGATGTTAGATATTAGAAGTTAGAATTAGACTTATAATTAATTAAAAATATTAATCTTTATCTAACGTAAAACCACTAAAAAATCAGATTTTCAGTTTTAAAAACTAGATTTCCGACTTTTTAATGGTTAAATGATTTTACAAAGATAATTAATTCTGAACTTTTATTCTCTCAGAACTTTTATTCTGTTGTCATTCCATATTTTTATCACTGAAGAACCTGAATATTTTGAAACTTTTTCTCTGTCTTCTTCCACTGCAAAATCTACCAAATCAATAATTTCTTTTGAAATATCAGAAAATTTTAACGGACTTTTATCACCGCTGAAATTGGCTGAAGTTGAAACCAAAGGTTTATTTAATTTCGTGATTAATTTTTTGCAGAAATCATTTTTCACCAAACGGATTCCGATGCTTCCATCTTCTGCAAGAAGTTCTTTCGGTAAACCTTTCGGATTCTGATAAACCAATGTGACAGGTTTTTCGCTTAAATCCATAATTTCCCACGCCATTTCCGGAACATCAACCAAATCTTGCAATCTTTTTTCATTTTCCACCAAAATAATCATGGATTTGTTTTTCTCACGCTTTTTGATATCGAAAATTTTGTTGATTGCTTCAATATTTGTCGCGTCACAGCCGATTCCCCAAATTGTGTCTGTTGGGTAAAGAATCGTTCCGCCGGATTTTAGTATTTGTATGATGTTTTCCATTGTTTGTCATTGCGAGGAGCGTAGCGACGAAGAAATCTCAAAAAGGATTCATAATATCCTTGATATCTTCAGCCAAATCTCTCCATTCGGGATTAAGTAAATTTATTAAATTTAGTTTTTTCAGTCTCGAACCTGCTTTAATTTGTTTTTTTCTAAAAATTGCATCTCCTATTTCCTGAAATGTTTCCCAATAAACTAATTTATTGATATTATATTTTGAGGTAAAACTCAATTCATAGAATTTTTCTTTATGCTGTTGAACTCTTGTAGGTAAGTTCGATGTAACACCGGTGTAAAGAACAGTATTATTTTTATTGGTCATGATGTATACAAAGCCGGGTTTCATTTGTGTAAATTTAAATAATAATTCTAAAGATTGCTTCGTTGCTTTCGCTCCTCGCAATGACAATAAAATTAAAAAATTCTACAACTTCGGCAAATATCTTTCCTCAATAATATTCAAATGATGATAATTGTGACCAACGATCAGCTTTCCAATTGTTTCAACAGAAATTTGATTTCCGTTGGCTGTTCCGATATTATTTAAAACTGATGAATTTAATGTTTCCAATAAAATCTCAGAAGACTTTCTGACCAGTTTATATTCTTCCAACAATGATTCTAAACTTCTTTCGTTGGCAAAAGAATTTTGAGCATACAATTCTTCATCAAAGCCAGGCAATTCGTTCTTTTCGCCTCTTGAAAAAGCCAAAATACGATACTGAAAAACCCTTTCCGTGTCCGATAAATGTAGAAGTAATTCTTTTAAAGTCCATTTTCCTTCATCATAAGCAAAATGAGATTGACTTTCCGAAAGATTTGAATAGATTTCGATCGTTTTTTCTCCTGATTTCTTTAATTCTTCCAACCATTTTTCGGATGGAATATTGTCTAAATACCTTTGGATATATTTTTGAAAATCAGTCATGCTTTTTAGTTATAAATTATTAATTATGAGTTATAAGTTACTGAAATCAAGATTTTTTATTCGTCCATTCGTAGAAATTGACAGAATCGTACAATTCAAAACCGCAAGATGGATATAATTGATTTCCAATGTCGTTGGATTTTCCTGTTTCTAATAAAATTCCGCTGGCTTTCGAAGATCTTGCCAATTCTTTCGCTTCTTCAATTAATTTTTTTGAAAAGTCTTTTCCTCTGTACTTTTCGTTGACATAAAGATCATTCAACAACCAATAACGCTTCATTCTTGTTGAGGAAAACAATGGATACAATTGAACAAAACCGATTAATTTGCTTTCACTTTCTGCAACAAAAATTTCGGAATCTTTGTTTTCAATTCTTTCTTTTAGAAAATTTTCAGCAGCAGGAATATCGGAATCTTTATGATAAAAAATTCTGTATTGATCAAATAATTCAGCCAATTGGGGTAAATCCTGAATTGTTGCTTTTCTTGTCATTTCATATTAATTATTGATGATCATAACTTAAAACACGTTTAAGCTTCCATTGCTTATTTTCAAGAATCCAGAGATGTGTGAATTTGGCTCTTCCTCCTTTTTTCCATACTTTATCTTCAAAGAAAAAGAAATCGTGATTCCCTTCCTGTATCAATCCATAAAGAGTTTTATCTTTATATAAAGGATACACTTTCATGCTGTTTGCAACCAACTCACGTTTCAACTTATTCGGAGAACCGCAAATATTATTTTTAGCAGATGTAATAAATGCTTGCTTACCTAAAGTAGCTCCTCCAACGTCATGATAAAATTCAAGATCTTCGCTTATAATAGAATCATAATGAGAATGATCACATTTATTGAATCCGATATCAAATATCAAACTGTCTAATTTCTTTGCCGTTTTATACAATTCATCAGTTTCTTTAACCTGAGAATAGGCAAATTGGCTTAAAATTAAAACAATAAAAATCTGAATCTTTCTCATTATGATTTATTTTAATAATTATTTTCTAACATTTTGTCATTCTGACGGAGAAAAAATCTCTTTTAAATATGTAGATTCTTCATTACGCTTCGCTTCATTCGGAATGACAAAATATAATATTCAGAATTTAATTTTTAAGAAAATGCTCTTTCCAAATCTGCGATTAGGTCTTCCGCATCTTCGATTCCGACACTTAAACGAACTAAATCGTCGGTAATACCCAATTCTGCACGTTTTTCAGCAGGAATCGAAGCGTGAGTCATCAAAGCTGGATGATTGGCCAAAGATTCTACGCCACCAAGAGATTCAGCCAAAGTGAAAACTTTTACTTTTTCTAAAAACTTAATGGCATCTTCTTTTTTACCTGATTTGAAGGTAAAAGAAACCATTCCACCAAAATCTTTCATTTGGGACTTTGCCAATTCATATTGTGGATGAGATTCTAATCCCGGATAGATTACTTGTGCAACTGCAGGATGGGCTTCAAGATATTTTGCAACCGCCATTCCGTTTTCAGAATGTCTTTGAACTCTTAAAGCTAAAGTTTTAATTCCTCTCAAAACCAAATAAGAATCGTGAGGGCCTAAAATTCCACCACTTGCAAATTGAATGAAGTGAAGTTTTTCTCCCAATTCAGCATCTTTTGCAATCAAAGCTCCGGCGATAACGTCAGAGTGACCACCTAAATATTTCGTTGCAGAATGCATTACAATATCTGCTCCTAAATCAATCGGTCTTTGAAGATAAGGCGTTGCAAAAGTATTATCAACCGCAACCAAAATATCTTTTCCTTTTGCAATTTCCACAACAGCCTTGATATCAACCAGTTTCATCAACGGATTGGTTGGTGTTTCAACCCAGATTAATTTAGTTTTGTCGGTAATAACGTCTGCAATTTTTGAAACATCATCAAAATTAACAAACGTAAATTTCAGCTGATATTTCTCAAAAAGTCTTGTAAACATTCTGTACGTTCCGCCATACAAATCGTCAACAGCAACTACTTCATCGCCGGGATTTAATAATTTTAAAACACAATCGATTGCAGCCAATCCGGAACCGAAAGCCAAGCCTTTTGCTCCGTTTTCAATGCTTGCCAAAGAGTCTTCCAAAGCCTGTCTTGTAGGATTTGCTGCTCTTGAATATTCATAACCGGAATGTACTCCCGGGCTTTTTTGTGCGAATGTTGATGTCAAAAATACAGGCACATTTACAGAACCCGTTGCAGATTCGTGATGTTGACCTCCGTGTATTACTTTTGTATTAAAATTCATAATCTATATAAATTAAGTAATTTGAAAACTTGAAATTTTTACGAAATGTTCAATTCTCAAATTGATTTTACATTTTTATAGCAGATTTTACTGCAAATTCTTCTGCGATCTGCTCCATCCATTGAGCTACGTCTTCTTCACCTGTTGCTCTCTGATAAGTATTTCCAAGAGAAACCAAAATCTGATGAATAAACATTTTCATCTGATCAACAGGCATTTCTTTCGTCCAAAGATCAATCCTTAAAGCTTCCATTGTTTTATCATCCCAAACAGAAATCATGGTTGCTTTGGTTTCTTCTTTTTCGATTCCGCCATCTTCTGCATTCCAGGTGATCATTTCCGGGATGTGATTTTCATCCAGCTCTACATCTATCGTTATTTGAGTCTTTCTCATTTTTCTATTTTTCTAAACTTTATTATTCTTCTAATTTTGGTTTGTAACCAGCCTGATTAAATATTTCTGTGGCATCCTTTTTCAGGAAATCAGTTAATTTTGTTTCAGGTTTTTCTTTAAAATATTCTCTGCAAATCTGCCATCCCGTAAAAACACCAACCATTGGTGACGAGCTATTGTCGATTTCCGTGTAGAATTTTGAAAACGGTCCCGGTGCAAGAAAACGCTCCGCCAATCTGTGATCATCACCGAAAATCAGATTATTTTCAACAAAATAATTGTAAATATTAGCTTCATTAGCTAAAGCCCAATCATATTGCTGTTTGGTGTAATCCATTTTTAGATAATCAGGAGTTTCTGGCAAAAATGCATCCTGCAAAATCATAATTTTACCATTATAAATCATCAGATCGATAAATTTCTGGCTGTTTCCTGTGTAAGGAACAATGTTTTCAGCAAACATTCTGGATACTTTAGGAACAATATTATTCGGATTCATGGATTTCTGAAAATAAAGTTCCAAACCTTTATAATTCGGATTTTTATCACCCATAAAACCTGAAATATCTATAAACAAAAAATTTGTTTCTTCGTTATAAAGAAGGGGTTCCTGAATCATCTGTAAAGCTGATGAAAACAAATACACCTTCGGAGTTTTGAATTGCGGAAAATAATATTTGATGTGAGAAAACAGATCCTGAAGCTCATTCTGCAGTTTTTTCTGATCGATTTTTGCTGCAGCTTCTTTATAAATTTTTATTTCATCCGCATCGGCTCTTCTTTTAGCAAAATCTTCGTCCGGAACTGTGCCCTGAAACCATGGAAATTTTTGTGTGAATTGCTCTAAAGGAAGATTCTGATCGTAAAATTCTTTAGATATATCAGTAATTTCTACCTTTTGGGCAGGATTTTTTATTTCAACTTTCCATCGAGTTTCCTGATCTTTCTTGCAAGAATTTAAACTCAAAACTAAAAGACATGAAAGTGCTGCAATTCTAAAAATCTTCATTATTTTTACATCAAATTTAAGGATACAAAAATAAGGATATAAATATAAACTCTTGCTGAAAAAGGATTTTTTTGTAGCTATTAGATTTATATAAAAATCTTTAAAACAATACCAAACCAATAATGAATATTTATCTTGAAACCGAAAGGCTCATTCTCCGAAATTTTGTGGAGGAAGATTACAAGCGTCTTTTTCTGCTCGATTCTGATCCGGATGTCATGAAATATGTCGGAATGCCTACACTTTCTAAAATTGAAGAATCGAAAGAAGTGGTAAAAATGATTATGCAGCAATATGAAGACAATGGCTTAGGAAGACTTGCCGTTATTGAAAAAGAAAGCGAACTTCTTATCGGATGGAGCGGACTAAAACTAAATACTTCAGAAGTAAACGGACACCAAAATTTCTATGAACTAGGTTACCGTTTTTTGCCTGAAACATGGGGAAAAGGTTACGCTACAGAATCAGGAAAAGCGTCTTTAGATTATGGTTTTAATGATTTGAAAACCGAAATAATTTATGCGTATGCTCATTCTGAAAATTTAGCATCAAATCATATCTTAACAAAACTCCGATTTGAAAAAACAAGTGAATTTACCGAACCGGACGGAATTTGTTTTTGGTATGAATTAAAAAAAGAAGATTTTAAATAAATTAAAAAAACATCAATAATGCAAACACAAAAAATAATAGATCATATTGTAAACTGGCTAAAAGAATATGCCGAAAAAGCAAAAGTAAACGGTTATGTAGTCGGAGTTTCGGGAGGCGTAGATTCGGGAGTTGTTTCTACTTTGGCAGCAATGACGGGCTTAAAAACTTTACTGATCGAAATGCCTATACGCCAAAAAGAAGATCAGGTAAACCGCGCTTGGGAACATATGAATGATCTGAAATCAAGATTTCCGAATGTGGAAACAATGTCTGTGAATCTGACTCCGGCTTTCGAAGAACTGCATAAAACATTTGATGTACATGATGATCTTTATCCAAACGAAAAGCTAGCTTTTGCCAATACAAGAGCCCGTTTGAGAATGCTTACATTATATTATTACGGCCAAATCAACGGACTTCTGGTTTGCGGAACAGGAAATAAAGTGGAAGATTTCGGCATCGGTTTTTATACAAAATATGGCGATGGCGGTGTAGATGTTTCGCCTATTGCCGATCTTTATAAAACAGAAGTTTATGCGCTTGCAAAAGGTTTAAATTTAGTTAAAAGCATTCAGGAAGCGATTCCTACAGACGGACTTTGGGATGTTGACAGAACCGATGAACAGCAAATCGGGGCGACTTATCCTGAACTTGAAAAAATTCAGAAAGAATACGGAACAAAAGCCGTCGAAGAATATGAAGGACGCGATAAAGAAGTATTTTTAATTTTCGACAGAATGCATAAAGCTGCTCAACACAAAATAAATCCTATTCCTGTTTGTGATATTCCTGAAGAATGGAGAAATTAGTTATAAGTTTCGAGTTATAAATTATGAGTTGAATGTTTTAAATTTATTTTTAAATCTGTAATTTCAACAACCTAAAAACCTATATCCTATTACCTAAAATTTATGAATAATAAAATACGACTGTTTTTTTTCGGTTGCTTCGGGCTTCTTTTTGGAATTACCGTGATGTATACTTACAATCATTTTATCGCTGATAAAGAAGAAAAACCTCAGAATAATCTTGAAACAAAAAAAGGAAATACAGCTGAAAACAGCAGCGAAATCTATTCGATTACAGAAGAGGCAAAAATCATTTCTTTTGTAAAACAGAATCATCATCTTCCCGATTTTTACATCACAAAAAATGAAGCTAAAAAACAAGGCTGGAATCCTTCCAAAGGAAATCTATGCGAAATTTTGCCCGGAAAAGCAATTGGCGGAGATCACTTCAGCAATCGCGAAAAGAAACTTCCCACAAATAAAAAATATTTTGAAGCCGATGTAAATTACAATTGCGGAAACAGAACTGCAGACCGAATTGTTTTTACAGAAGATGGTGAGGTTTATTTAACCAAAAACCATTATAAAAGCTTTGAAAAGCAGTAAATTTGTCATTGCGAGGAGCGAAAGCGACGAAGCAATCTATAAAAATAATGTTCATGAAAGTAGGTTTTGTTTATATAATGACTAATAAAAACAACGCCGTCCTTTACACAGGAGTAACTTCAAACTTACCTAAAAGAATTCAACAACACAGAGATAAATATTACGAGAGAAGTTTTACATCAAGATATAACGTCAATAAATTAGTGTATTGGGAAGCTTTTCAGGAAATAGGAGATGCTATTTTTAGAGAAAAACAAATAAAAGCAGGTTCGAGACAAAAGAAATTAGATTTAATTTTATCAATGAACCTGAATGGAAAGATTTAACGGAAGATATAATGAGTCCTTATTGAGATTGCTTCGTCGCTACGCTTCTCGCAATGACAAAATAACTATTAAATAAATATGAAAACAATATACATCGATTTTACAGATCTCGGAGATTATGAAGATTTTTATGCTCAGCTAAAAGAAAAATTGACGCTTCCTGATCATTTTGGAGATAATCTGGATGCACTCTATGATGTGATCTCCGGCGAACTTGAAATGCCACTTCACATCGAATTTGTAAATATGAGCGTCGATCAGCTGGAAATTTTTGAAGATTTATTGACGACTTTGGAAGATGCAGAAGACAATGTGGAAGATTTCACTTTCACTTATTATCTTGAACAATATGGTGATGAAACCGAAGAAAACAGCGAAGAAGAAGAAATTTAATTACAAAATAAACCCCGCAAACTGATTTGCGGGGTTTTTGATATTTCAAATTATTTTCCTAAAACTTCCATCAAAGGTTGTCCGACGTTTCCGCTTGGGTTTTCAATTCTTAAAAATTGAGCGAGCGTTGGAGCTATGTCCGTCAGAAAATGTGGAGCATTGCTTTCACCTTTTGGCACTTTCCAGCCCATAAAAATTAACGGAATATGAGCGTCGTACGAATTCCAAACACTGTGTGTCGTTCCTTTTTTAGCGTAATTCGGAAGCATTCCGTCGTGAGAAATGATCTGAATATCACCACTTCTCTGCCAGTTGTATCCGTTTATTATTCTTGATTTTATTGGCTCCGGAATTGGAGATTCAGCTACTTCTTTTAAATCAACCGCATACAAAACACGAGGATCTTTATTTAAGCTTGCAATAATATTTTTTTTGATATCTTCTTCATCAAGCTTTTTCTCGTCAATAAGCTGATGATTAAGATAAATCTGATAATTATCAATTCCCAAGATCAGTTTGCTTGCAGCATATCTGGTTTCAAGTTCAGCGCCCAAATTTTTTTCTAAACCGTCATCAAAAAAGCCTGTCATCATTTTATTTTCTTTCATATAACCTTCAGCATGCGCGCCACCGTGGTCTGCAGAAAGAAAAACAAGATAATTGTCTTTGCCTATTTTTTTATCAAGCATCTTGAAAAAATCTGCCAATTCAAGATCAAGTCGAAGGTAAGTATCTTCAACTTCGATCGCATTGGGGCCAAAAGCATGCCCAACATAATCTGTAGATGCTACATTGATCGCAAGAAAATCTGTGATTTGGTCTTCGCCCAGTTGGTAACCGTCGATTGCTGCTTCGGCAAACTTTAAAGTATATGTATTTCCGAAAGGTGTTGTTCTCAAAACACTTTTGTTTATAGCATAATCGGCAGCAAGATTATTATAAGGAAATGTAGGTTTTGTAGCGGTTCCCAGAAGCTTTTCCCAAGGCACATCATCTCTTGTACTTTCGGTATATTCTTGGATGGGAAGTAGAGTATTCCAGCCATTGGCTACTAATTTTTCAGCTAGCTTTTGGTCATTGAATTTGTTTACCCAGTTTGGCAAACTTTTCATATAATAAGAACTTGTCACAAAATTTCCTGTGTTTTCATCGAACCAGAATGCACCTGTCGGATTGTGACCGGCCGGCAAAATAGAAGCTCTGTCTTTCAAAGAAACACCAACCACTTTAGATTCAAAATTACTCGCTATTCTCAATTGATCTGTTATCGTTGTGCTCCAAAGGTTTTTAGGAGAATGCCCTCCTATTTTATCGGTACTTGCTCCGACACCTTTTACTTCCGCATCTTCGGTGCAGTATACATTTTTACCTGTTTTTTTATCTGTCCAGTCATTTCCTGCAATCCCGTGAATCGAAGGCACAGAACCTGTATAAATAGTCGTATGTCCTATTGCAGTTACCGTCGGAACATAAGGAATCAATACATTATTAAAAGAAAAACCTGTATTCAGCAGTCTCTTGAAACCGTCATTTTCGTATTTATCGTAAAAACGGTAAAGATAATCCCACCTCATCTGATCGATCACCAAACCGACAACCAATTTTGGTCTTTCTACCTGTGATTTTTTGTTTTTCTGAGCATTGACAGTCATTAAAGACATAAAAGTAACCGCAGCAACCGTAATTTTCCTTAGCATTTGAATAATTTTTTTTTAAATGACTACAAATTTACGGGTTTTAAAAGTTTTGGTATGTGAAGTTTTATTTAAATTAATAAGATTAACTACAATCCTTACAAACGCCCGTCAAAACACAATTCATACTTTGTACATCATAACCTTTCGGCAGTGAAAACTGAACCGGCGTAGACAAACATTCTATCGTTTCGCAGCTCGTACATTGAAAATGAAAATGATGAGCAGCTATACTTTTTTCTTCACAATTGATACAGACAGCAAAATACTGTTTGCCATTTTCAGCGACAATTTTATGAAGAATCCCATCTTCACAGAATCGGTTGAGTACGCGGTATATAGTTGCTCTGTCGATATTGATGTCAATTTTCTTTTCTATGGCGTCTCGGCTCATTGCTTTTCCGGAGTCGGTCAACAATGATAAAACTGCTTGCTGTGTTGATGTGCTTCTTCTTTTCATTTTATTTAATGCGACTTATTTGCAATAATAAAAAAATGTATTAAATTTGGCAAACAATTAGCTGTAAATTTTGCAATAATTGAATTTAATTTATTCATAATCAAATATCAATATATAATCATGACTGAAAATAAATTTGAAGTAATCATTGTCGGAGGTAGTTACGCCGGGCTTTCGGCTGCAATGGCTTTAGGAAGATCATTACGAAAAACTCTTGTGATAGACAGCGGAAAACCCTGTAACCTTACAACACCGCATTCGCATAATTTCCTGACGCAGGACGGAAAAAGCCCAAAAGAAATTTCGACAGTTGCAAAAGAGCAGGTTGCGAAATATGAAACCATAAGCTTTTATGAAGGAAAAGCCATAAAAGGAAAAAAAACAGATACAGGATTTGAAATTACAACCGAAGATGGTGAAACATTTGAAAGCAAAAAGCTGATCTTCGCTACCGGAGTTGTAGATGAAATCCCACCAATCAAAGGTTTTGCAGAATGTTGGGGAATTTCTTTAATTCACTGCCCGTATTGTCACGGCTATGAATATCGAAATAAAAAAACAGGAATTATTGCCAATGAAGATAAGGCCTTCCATATTGCATCGCTAGTCAAAAATCTCACCAATGACGTCACCATATTTACGAGAGGGAAAGCCAATTTCAATGAAGAGCAGCTGGAAAAGCTTAAAAATCATAACATTGAAATCATAGAAACAGAAATTACGGAATTAAATCACGACAACGGATATATCAAAAACCTCTTATTGGCGGATGGACAGAAAATAGATTTTGATGCGGTGTATGCGGCGTTGCCTTTTAAGCAACATTCTGATATTCCTGAAAAATTGGGTTGCGAATTTATTGAAACAGGTCACATCAAAATGGATCATTTCCAGAAGACAAATATTCCCGGATTGTTCGTCTGCGGGGATAATTCTTCTATGATGCGCTCCGTTGCGAATGCCGTAATGACCGGAAACCTTACCGGCGCAATGGTGAATATGGAATTGGTAACAGATTGGTTTTAGAAAAAAACAGAGTTATTCAATCAATTTTGTAGATTTGATTGATATATCAAATGTAAATGAATAAATTTTTCACAATCCTGTTTTTCGTTATTGTTTCAAAATTTAGTGCGCAGAATCACAGATTTATTTATGAATACAAATACGTTCCCGATTCTACAAAAGTTGACAGTGTTTTAACAGAAAATATGCGTCTTACTATTTTTAAAGATCATTCCGAGTTTCTGAGCGAAATGAAAGCGAAAAGAGACTCAGCAATTTTAAAATCTTCACAAAAAGGTAATGGAAAAATCGGAACTGATCTTTTGCCAGGGAATATACGTTCTCTGGTTTGGAAAAATAAAAATAATATCAAAAACTATTCAACAGAATTCATCGGAATGGAATCTTACAAAGTAATTGATGAGACAGATTTGAACTGGGAACTAATCAATGAAACAAAAAAGATTCAGAATTATAGTTGTCAGAAAGCAATTGTAAAATTTGGCAACAGAGAATGGACGGCTTGGTTTACAACAGAATTGCCATTTCAGGACGGTCCGCATTTGTTCAGGAAACTTCCGGGTTTAATTGTGGCTATTGAAGATTCCAGAAAGCATCATTCTTTTCAGCTCATTGCCAATTATAAAACCGTTGATGGAACTTCCGTTAGCAAACCATCCCATTTATTGAAAAGTTATGAGGTAAACAGGAAACAGTTTAATAAAAAATGGAATGACTTCAGGAAAAATCCGATGAGTTCAAATGAACAGTTTTTATTGATGAATCCACAGATTACTAATTTTAGATCCTATGACGAAAACGGAAATGAAATAGATGCAAATGCTTTTAAAAAAGCAGGAAGAGAAAAGGCAAAGAAAAATCTAGCAAGAAACAATAATTTTCTTGATCTTGATTTGTATAAATAATTAATACTTTCTACAAATAAAATTACTTATCTTTAAGTTCAACACTCAAAAAGCATGATGAATAAAGATCTGTGGGGAAAAATTGAACAGTTTGATTTTGATCAACCTCTAAGCGAATATGATTTTACATTGCGGTTGTCTCGTGAAAATTATTGGACTCAAAATTTCACGAAACAAGCAATTTTAGAATACAAAAAATTCATGTATCTGGCTGCTGTTTCAGACATGATGGTTTCGCCATCAGAGATTGTAGATACGGTTTGGCATCAACATCTTATTTTCACCAAATCTTATTCAGAATTTTGCACGATTTTAGGAAAACAGATTCAGCATATTCCTTCCACGCACAATAAAGAAGATTTTCAAAAATTTAAACTCGCCAAGGAACGTACGACAAAATTGTATGGAACCTATTTTGGGACACAGCCTGCTAGTATTTGGAATCATGCTAATCCGTATGAAAGTCTGAATCTGGAAAAATCAAAGTTTAAACTGAGAACTTCATTAGTTGTAGGAATAGTTGCATTCATCATTCTAAGTTTTCCACTTTATTTTTTGCTAAAACCTTTATATCTCAGCATTAAAAATCCAGATTTTATCATTTTATTCTTGGGATTAATTGTAATTTCTTTTGTAGGACTGGAATGGTATAACCGAAGAAAATTTGTACAGGCTGTTCATTTATTTAATAAAGATTCTTTTGTATTTGATCTTCAGCCTTATGAATTAATTTACCTTAAAGACAGAAATATTTCTTCTGTAATCAACGGAACCGTGAATGAATTGATTGATAATGGTTCAATAAAAATAAACCCGGACAAAACGATTAGTACAAGCGATTTAACGTTTATAAAATCACGAGAACATCAACAGGTTATTGATTTATTAAAAGATCTTGGAAAAGCTCCTTATTCTAACTTTTTAATACAGATTATTACAAAACCTGTATTTTCGAATATCATTAAATCGATGGATGAGGTTAAAAAATATTTTATCCGTTCAAAGATTTTCTCCCATTTATTTGTTCTGAATTTTATTGTTTTTCTATCATTAATCATGTTTGGATTTCTCAGAATTGTGACAGGAATTTTACGTGACAAGCCCGTTTTTCTCATAAGTTTTGCTGTTGTTATTTTCATTTTTATGATGACAGGATACTTGCTCAGATTAACCAATTTATTTAGTTCTAAAATTTTACCGGACTTATACAAAACCGTTATATTGCCGAAAAAAGATGCCAACAACGATTGGCAATGGAGCTATTTTCTTTTGGGAACAGCTGTTTTGGGAACTTCTTTTGTTCCTTTAACCAACCGACCAACAAATGACAGTTCGGGTGGCGGTTGTGGAACCTCACCATCAGATTCCTCTTGTGGTGGCAGTAGTTGCGGTGGATGTGGTGGAGATTAATTTTTCCTGTAAATCGGAGATTAAAGAAATGCGAAATCAAATTCCCGCTCCTGAACAAGTCGTCGAAAATCAAAACTGATAGAAACCTGACCGGGCATAATGGTGAATATGGAATTGGTAACAGATTGGTTTTAAAACTTGTAATCTTAGCCACTATTAAAGCCCTTTTGGTGGTCAGTTAAGGCCTGAACCTATTAACAAAGTCCCTATTTACCCTACTGAACGGTCTGCAGGGTCTTATCAAAGAGTCTACACCCCGTTACCTAAGCGCCTGAAGCCATTATAAAACAACCTTTAGGTAGTTATTAAACATGGTGCAATCTCTTAATCAGGGGTTACACCCCTTGCCTAGCCCCCTATGGGGTCTTATGAAGCGGCTGCGGGTTCTTATGAAAGGCCTACACCCGTTACCTAAGTACCTGAAGCCATTATAAAACAACCTTTAGGTAGTTCTTAACAGGGTACAACCCCTTAATCAAGGGGCTATACCCCCTTGCCCAACCCCCTATCGGGTCTTACGAAGCGGGTGTGACTACTTAGTTATCAGGTAATGGATATATTTTAGTATATATGGAAATATATATACTAAAAAGCCGCGCCCTGAAGGGCGCGGCTTTAATTTATAATGTTTTGAGATTAAAACTTCAAGTCACCATTTACTTCTCTTACCGCTTGTGCAGCTTCAGCAAACTTTGCTTTTTCTTCTTCAGTTAGAGTAATGTTTACGATGCTTTCAACACCGTTTTTCCCAATGATTGCAGGAACACCAAGACAAATATCACTTTCGCCGTATTCTCCATCAAGCATCAATGAACAAGGGATCATTTTCTTTTGGTCACAAGCAATCGCCTGCACCATTACAGAAACTGCTGCACCCGGCGCATACCAAGCTGAAGTACCTAATAATTTAGTTAATGTAGCACCTCCAACTTTAGTTTCTTCGATTACATATTTTTGTTTCTCTTCGTCTAAGAACTCAGTTACCGGAACTCCGTTTCTTGTTGCTTTGCTTAATAATGGAAGCATTCCTGTATCACTGTGTGCAGCGATTACCATTCCGTCTACATCTGAAATAGGGCTTTCTAAAGCTTCAGCCAATCTGTATTTGAATCTTGCAGAATCTAAAGCACCACCCATACCGATGATCTTGTGCTTAGGAAGACCTGAAGTTTTGTGTACCAGATAAGCCATTGTATCCATTGGGTTGGAAACCACGATGATGATTACTTCCGGAGAATGCTTTACTAAGTTTTCAGTAACTTCTTTTACGATTCCTGCATTGATACCGATCAATTCTTCTCTTGTCATTCCCGGTTTTCTTGGAATTCCTGAAGTAATTACTGCTACATGAGAGCCTGCAGTTTTGCTGTAATCTCCTGTTGTTCCGGTAATTTTTGTATCAAATCCGTTTAGGGATGCAGTCTGCATCAGATCCATCGCTTTACCTTCTGCAAAACCTTCTTTAATATCTACTAAAACTACTTCCGAACAGAAGTTTTTCATTGCGATGTATTCTGCACAGCTTGCTCCTACAGCGCCTGCACCTACTACAGTTACTTTCATAATGTTACTTTTTAATTATTTATTTTTTATTTAAATTTAAAATTATTAACTCCCAAATTTAAGAATTCCTGAAAAATTAGGCAATCTTTCAGGAATTTATTATTTAAAAAAGAAATATTTAGTTTTTAAAGAAATTAATTGACATTGAGTAAAAACGTATACAGCTTTTTAGCGCCTGATAATACTTCGTCGTAATGGTCTTCTTTTACTTCCGTATCGAGAACTTCTTTAAAGCTTTTCCACATTGAGCCTGTGCTTTCCCCGTAACAGCCAAAAAAGTTGAATGAGACATCATCAAAACCTTCCGTTTTTGAAAGCTGTTTTGCGATCACATTACCACCCAAAGTAGAACCTTCAATCACATACATTGCTCCCAAAGCTTCAAATTCGTTGGCAAATTCAATATTATGTGTGGCAGTTTGGTTTTCTAAAGCCAGGCTTTCCAGATCTTTTTCAATCAAAGGAAACTTTACTCTTTGGTCTAATTGAAGCTTATCTGAAAAATTCTCTGAAAGGCTGCTGAAAATTTTGTCTTCCGAATGCAGCAACATCAGATAATTGGTATTGATAATCTTTTTATAATCTTCTAAAGTGAAGGTTTTGTTGAAAATTTTATCAGAATTGAATAGCTTTTCAGCTGCATCATGAAATTCGGCTGTGTTTTTTTTTAAATATTCAGATACCATTTTTATACTTAATTTTTTACAAATTTAAGGTTTTTGAAAGGTCAAAATAAAACAAGTTCCCTCTTTACTGCTTTCATAATCTACACTTCCGCCGATCCTGTTCATAATCCTGTAAACAATAGAAAGACCGATCCCGTTTCCTTTGAATTGTCTGGCATTATCCATTCTGTTAAAAATCTTAAACATTCTGTGCTTTTCTTCTTCAGGAATTCCGATTCCGTTGTCTGTAATCCTGTAAACAATAGCATCACCTTCTTCCGAGCCTTCTATTTCGACTTTCGGATGCTCCTGATTTGACGAATATTTTATAGCATTATTAATGACGTTAAGAAAAACCTGGTGCAGCATTGTTTTATCCGCCAAAACAGCAGGACATTCTTTAATACCGACCTCACAATTAGGGCATTCAAAAGTTAATTTGGCATTTTCTGTAATTTTTCGGATCGTGTGATGCGTTTCGATATTTTCGAGCTGAATTTCGCTGTGTTTTGCGCGGCTCAGCTGTAAAACATCGTGCATCATTTCTGCCATTCCGTCAATTTCTTCAATGATGGAATTAATCTTATATTTATTTTTTTCTGAAGTTTCGGCAAGTCCCTTCATCAGCATCTGCGCATTCAGTTTCATGACGGTAAGCGGAGTTCCCAAATCATGCGAAATAGTGTAAGAAAAACTGTCGAGCTCTTCGTTTACTTTCTTCAGCTGCTCATTCAGCTTTTTGATTGTAATATATTGCTTATGAGATGTTTCCAGGATCACATCGCGGATCGCTTGTACTGCAATCTCACTTCTTGAGTTCCATTTTTTTGAAATTCCTTTTATTTCTTCCTTAAACACTTCAAAAGAAGTTCTGGGAGAAACTATCTTTTTTTCTTCGCCGTTCTGCGAAAATACACCAATTTTCTTTTCAGGATTTCCTGCCCAGTTGATGTGTTCGTCAAATTCTTTTCGGAACCAGATCAAAACTTCATTCTTCCCTCTTTCCACAAAATAAATAATGACGCCGGCACTTTTTTCATTAAGCCCTAATTCTGCTCCGTGATCTTTAAGAAAACTTCGGCTTATGAATATATTTTCATCCGTATTGTTTTTTGCCCAGCTTGCGATTTTTTGTATAATCCCATGATCCGGAGTAATACCGTCTGTCACAATATAATTTTCTGAAACAACCGCCAAACCGTCTGCTTCAGGGAGATTCCTGATTTCAGATTTGTTTTCTACAAGAGATTCAAATAATGTATTATGCTTTAAGAATTCAGATTTTAATTGTGAAGCTTTCACGCTTAGATCAACGCGGTATTTCAGCTCTTTTTTAGACTTAAAAGAAGAATATGCATTGGCAGCCAAAACGGTAAAAATCCCCGATTGCACACGATCTTCCAGATCAATATGCTTGGGTTCGGAGTGCTGGCACGTCACCAAACCCCAAAGCGCATCATCAATAATGATGGATATGCTGAAGCTGGACGAGGCACCCGAATTTTTAATATATTGCCCATGAATAGGCGACATCGCACGCGAAGCCACAAAAGTAAGGTCGATATCTTCTTTGGATCTGCTGATTAATCTTACCGGCTCCGCATGTACATTGCTGAAAAGTCTTTTTCTTTTTTTCCTGTACAGTTCGCGGGCTTGTCTGGGAATATCAGATTCCGGATAATGAAGACCAAGATAACTTTCCAGATTTTCGTTGGTTTTTTCTGCAATTACTTTACCGGAACCGTCGCTCATGAATTTATAAACCATGATACGATCGTATCTTATAATACTGCAAAGTGTTGTAAGAAGCTGATTCCAGATTTCCTGCTCGTTATCTATAATATAAAAATTATCGTATTTATTGGTTATTCTTTTATGAGGATTTTCTAAAACTTCTTCAAACTCCAGAAAAATACGATTGTTGTTTTTGAATATGGAAAAGTGAAACTTTCTGTCACCAATAGAAATTTTATCAAAATAAGTTTCATTTTCCCTGCGCGTCAAATGCTCGACAGATTCAAAAATATCGGAACTGATAATACTTTGAAAAAGCTCCGGAAAATCTGTAATTTTCTTACCAAACAAAACATCATAAGCTTCAATATCAAATATATCTGTAATATTTTCACTGAAAAAAGTAATGGAATGAGATTCTGCATCGATGCCAATCAGATAACCAAAACTTTGTATATAACCCGGGATATGAATGGGCTCTTCATGACATTCTACAAAATTCATAATAACTATTAAAGTGAGCAAAGTTAATCATTTTTCATATGATAATTCACTTTGTGGTAGGTTATAGAGATTTAATAACAATTATTAATAAAATTTGTGCTTTCTTTAATAACTAGTTAACACAATTACAGATAAAACATTAAATTCAAAGAATGACAGTATTTTTGGGATAAAATGCAATAATAAACTGTTCATTATGAATATTACATTATTTTAGACTTCTTTATCAAAATACAACATATAATATTTTCCTTTTTCGTCTTGTCCTTGTTCAAGCATTTTTCGGTCACCATGTATGTAAATATGGAAGTTTTTATCAAGCTTGATAATGCTTTTAAAATGACGCTGTGTTTTCTTGACAGCCGCTGCGCTGATCGGAAATTCTTCTGCAATATTGATCTGCATTTCCTGCTCGTAATCGGTTTTGTAATTATTAAAACTTTCAATCACATGCTCGTCTTTTAAAACCTCAGCCGTAAAATCATCTAACTTAAATTCTTCTTTTTCCTTGAAAAAATTAATCGACTGATTCAAAAAATCTGCCTGATCTGCTTTTGAAACTTCAAACTCCTGCGGAAGCTGCTTTGTGATATAATCTTTGTAAACCATTAAAGCTTCCTGCGTATGAAAATATTCGTCGTCACGTTGCTTAATCTTCAGAAAATCTTCAAACCAATAATACATGTCTCCGTTTTTGTTGTTGTCGACTGCAGAAAGTACATATCCGTTTTCTTTATGATTGTTGTAGATCAAAGCGGCTTTATCAATTTTTGAAAGGCTGATTCCCTGATCTTTTTCGATCTCAAAAGTTTCGTTTTTTGGAAATATTTTTAAGAATGAATCTCTTTTTTCGGTTTTAAAGATTCCAATTTTATCTACTTTTTCGTCACCTTCTCTGTCGTCTTCAAAATAAACAACAAACAATTCTCCGCCCTGAACTCTTGGGTTTTCGGCGGCTTCAAAAAGATGTTTGGCGATATTTTCAGATTCCCAAAGAAACTTGGCTTTATCATCAAAAATCTCAGAAACCGAGCTGAAAACAGGATTGTTTACCAAATAAGAATCGCTGTAAAACTGATACGTTTCTTCAGTTTTAAAAGAACCTAAAAAATAATTTTCAAGCATTTCTACAGTTCCTTCATCCAATTCAAGTTCTTCCTGAGAAAGTATTAAAGATTCTCCGTTGATTTTATTTCCTACTCTGTGTACTACAATTTTTGAAAACATTTTTTGCTCTTTTTTTGAAGGCACAAATATAGTTTTAAACTTCAAAGGCAACAAGAAACAAATAAATCTATTTGATGTTTGAATAATTAGTATTTTAGTTTTAAATAAAATTCAAATCTTCAATGAAAAATTTATTATTCGCGTTTCTGCTGTTTTTTTCCTGCAGTCTTTTACATTCGCAGCAAACCAATATTTATATTGTAAGACATGCTGAAAAAGACATTTCCAATAAAACCAACCCAAATCCGAATCTTAGTGACATCGGTAAACAAAGAGCAGAAAAGTTGTCTGAAGAATTAAAAAAAGTCAAAATTTCGGCGGCATATTCCACGCCTTACAACAGGACGCAGCAGACTTTACAGCCGATAGCAAAATTTAATACAATCGAAATCACAAATTATAATCCTTCCGATAATAAAAAACTTGCGGAAGAAATTCTCAAGCAATATTCCGGGAAAAATGTCATTATTGCAGGACATTCCAATACAGTTCTCGAAATATTGGAAGCTTTTGGAGCTACAAAACCATTTGAAACAATTTCTGAAGACGATTATTCCAATCTTTTTCACATAAATATTGAAGATAAGAAGGTAACATTGCATTCGTCAAGATATTAAACACTGAAAACGAAGACAATAAAAAGCGTTGTCACAAGCGAAAAAATTAAATCACCTGAAAATCAAACAGGTATCATTAATATTGTAATTATTCGATGTTGAAACCTTGCTTTGGTACATTTTTCGTTGCCTAAAACCTGTTTTGAAATATATTAATTATGATAAATGAAGAGGCAAAAGCTATTAATGAAAACGTAGCTACTGAACACTTAAAAATATTCTATCCTTCTATTCAGAATGAAATTGCACAATTATCAGCACAAAACAATTTTGCAGGAATCATCCAATCAACAGTAAACCACTTAAAGGTTCTGCTGCAGGAATCTAAGATCAATCTTGTCAACCGAAACATCAAAATGATGGATTGGCTGTACAAAAACGGAAATTTTACCGTGAAGAATATGATTGAAAACATTTTCATAAGATCATTCGGAAGCTTCAGAAAGCATACAGACGATCATTTGTGGAACCTTGTTTATCAATATATGCCGATCGATTTTCAGCAAATTTATCTCAGCCAGACACGACTGGATGAAATTATGTTTAAAAAGGATTAAATTTTTTATATAGCTTGGCCCGAACTTTCAGTTCGGGCCAAGCTTTTTAATATTAATTTTGAAAAACATTACAATGTTTAAATTGATAACAAAAAATCCCCTCGCTTACGCTCGGGGATTTCATATTTAAATGTTTTAAAAGCCTTAAGGATTCTGCTCATATCCCGCAACCTGAATTTGCGATAAAGGAATTTGATACAGATAATCATTCGTCGTAATCGTAAAATTGTAGTTAAGATCTGCAGCAGCCTGATTGATGACAGCAACTCCCGTATTCCAACGTACTAAATCATGCCAATAAACACCTTCGCCGGCAAACTCTACTCTTCTTTCTTTTCGAAGCGCAGTAGTAAAGTCTGCGGCCGAAATAGAAGTAGAAAGCGGCGCCAAACCTGCTCTCTGACGGATTCTGTTTAAATAAGGAACAGCAGTGCTCGTACTGCCTTGAGTATTTAAAACTTCGGCATACATTAAAAGAACATCTGCATATCGAATAACCGGAAAGTTGATCGGCCAGTCGTAACGGTTGGTCAAAACCATTCCCGGTTCACGAAATTTGATGAAATAATTTGCATTATCCGGTTGTCCGTTTTGAGATATGAATTGGGTTTTAACAGTTAAAGCACGTCTTAAATCTCCGGCTTCATATGAATTAATCAACGATTGGGAAACACCTAATTCAGCAGCACTATACAAACTGCTTTGCGGGTTGTATAAAGGATCATTGACTCCAAAAACCGGCGAAACATAACTTGGCAAGTAAGAACCTTGCGACAAACCACCGCTTATATGCTGGATTTCGAAAATATGGTATTTGTTATCATTAGCACTTTTAAACAAATCTGCATAATTAGGCGCAAATGTAACAAACTGACCTTCTCCCTGAATGACAGCAAACAAATGATCTTTTGCTTTTGCTAAGTAAGAGCTATTATTAAGCGGATAACCAGAACCTGTAAGATAAATTCTGCCCAACATCGCATGAGCCGCAGATTTTGTGATCCTGCCTTTATTTTTTGCATCATATACATTTTTTAAACCCGCCACTGATGCTTCGATCTCCAAAGTGATGAAGTTGTAAAGGGTCGCCAAGTCTGTTCTTGGTATAGTTGCCGCTTCTTCGGGACTTACCGGATGGTCTATTAAAGGTACTTTTCCGAAATTACGCATCAACTCGAAATAAGCATAAGCTCTTAAAAATCGGGTTTCTGAACGGTATTGTTCTTTAATTGCAGGATCTGAAAATGGTACAGCATCAATTCTTGTTAAGATATTATTAGCATAAGAAATCATTTGATAGGCATCTTCCCAAAGAACCTCCATTTCATCTGTTGAAGAAGTGTCCTGAAAACGATTGATCGCATAATAATCTCTATTTCCGTTTTGCGAAATTGCATTAAAATTGTTGGATCGAACCTCAGATGCCAATAGATAAAAATTAACATCAAAACCTCCTCTGGACGAGGCATTCACCATTCCGGAATAAACTCCCGACACCGCTTGCTGAATTTGCAATTCAGTCGTGTAAAAAGAATTTTGGGTAATATTATTTTCAGGTTCCAGCATCAAATCGTCTTCGCAGCTGATCATTCCAAACAGTAATGTTCCGACAAGGAACGTATTTCTGAAAGTTTTAATATTTAGTTTAAATATATTTTTTTTGTAAGTTGTTTTCATTTTAATAAAATTTAGAAATTAAAGTTTAAGCCCATCATATAAATCTTTGCGTTGGGATATGCGCCATAATCAGTACCGTCTGATTGTACGGATTCGGGGTTGTAACCGCCATAATATTTGTCTTTTCTCCAAACATTTTCTAGACTGACGTAAACTCTCAGATTAGAAATTTTTAATTTACTTGCCAAATCCTGGTCGAAATTATAACCCAATGTCACGTTTTTCAGCTGAATATAAGTCGCATCATACAACCATCTTGTATCTAATAAACTTCCGGTGGTACCATCTAATCTCGGAGTTTTGCCATCACCAGGATTCTCATCTGAACGCCAACGATTTACCCAATTTCCCATTACATTGTTTGTGGTTCCCATTCCTGTGCGATCGATTGCACGACCTAACAAAGCATAGCTGTAACCTCCTTTCTGACCTTGAAAGAATACAGAAAGATCAAAATTCTTATATGAAAATGTATTGGTCAAACCCCAATAATAATCAGGAGTTGGCCCGCCGATGATATGACGGTCGTTTTCGTTGATAACACCATCGCCGTTGACATCTTTATATTTAACATCTCCTGCAATTGCTCCATTAGTTTTTGCAATTGATGCATTGTTGATGTCTGCCGTGGAAAGTACGCCTATAGCTTCATAAAGATAAAATGAATTGAGTTCTTCGCCTACTTTTATAATATTGGTACTACTGCTGAAACCTGTGTAGATTGGCGCATTATCTGTACCTAATTGTAAAACTTTGTTATTATTGAATGCAATATTAGCTGATGTATTCCATTTGAATTCTCCTACTAAGTTTTTTGTACCTAAATCTAGCTCCAGACCTCTGTTCTGAACTGAACCAACATTTTTCCACATTACATTATATCCGGTTACGTACGGTATCGGCTGTTGTAGAAGTAAATCTTTGGTTTTTTTGATGTAATAATCTGCCGTAAAATCAATTCTGTTAAATAACCCTAATTCAAAACCAAAATCAGACGATTGTGTTTTTTCCCAAGTCAGATCAGGATTGGGAATCGTATTTGGAATTAAACCATTCGATAAATTTCCTCCAAATGAATAATTTCCTCCCGAAAGGGTTCCAAATGCTCTGTAATCACCAATTGAATTGTTCCCGTTTTCTCCCCAGCTGTATCTGAATTTAAGGTTACTCAACCAATTTTGATCTTTTAAGAACTCCTCTTCATCTACTTTCCAGCCTGCTCCGAATGCTGCAAATGTTCCCCAAAGATTATTCCATCCAAATCTTGAAGAACCGTCCCGACGAATACTTGCCGATAACATATATTTTTCTTTATAATCATAATTGACACGACCAAAAGTAGAAAGCAACATCCATTCTGTAGCCGTAAATTCTGAATTGAGCACAGATGCAGATTGTGTAAAATTAAATGTTCTTAAATCATCATTGGGAAAACCTTTGTTTCGGTTATATTGAGATGTTGATCTGTAATTCTCTGCGCTGTAACCGGCAATGGCGTTGATATCATGTTCTCCAAAAGATTTTTTATAGCTGAATAAAAGTTCGCCTAGATATCTATTATAGTTTACCGTTCTGCGATTGGCAATACTTACCTGTCCGGGGATATTTGTTATTAAATCAAAAGTTGGTATATAACCGTTGTTAAGATTAAAATTATTGGTTGCTCCTCCGGAAATTTTTAAATTTAATTCCGGCAAAATATCGTAAGACATATACATACTGGATAATAATCGAAATTCATTGGTATCATTTACGGTATTTTCCATAACGCCGATCGGACTTTGGGTAGATCCCGCCCATCTGTATCTCGTATTTTTCCAGAAATTGGTGTAGAGACCGGCGTTCAATTCTGCGACAGGAACCATTGAAAGCATTTTGTGAGCCTGATTGTCTTTTCCGTCAACGGTGTCTCCGTAACTTTGAGATAAGCTTGGTCGCAAAGCAATTCCGGCTTTCCATTTATCTGAAATATTAACATCAATAACTGCACTCAGATTGAATCTGTTGAACCCTGTATTGATTGCCAAACCTTCCTGATCAAAGTACGCTCCCGAAATCATGTACTTTACATTCTTATTTCCGCCTCGTACCGACAACTGATAACTTTGAATGGCTGCCGGACGATAAAATGCATCTTGCCAATCGATATTTGCAACCTGATTGGTTCCCCATCTTGGATCAACCATATAATTGATATTGGCAAGATTATAATCGGTGGTATTTGCTAAATTGAAATAATTTGCTCTAACTGCATAACTATCTGATGCCGAATTACCGGGAGCCAAAGCAACCCAATTTTTATTTATTGCTTCAGTAGCATAATCTATCCATTCTGCACTATTCATGATATCCAACTTTTTTTCAATTGTCTGAACACCATAATATTGTGAGAAACTAAATGAAGGCTTCCCTGATGTACCTTTTTTTGTTGTTACGATTACCACACCGTTAGAACCTCTGGAACCATACATTGCAGTTGATGCGGCATCTTTCAATACTTCAATTGATTGAATATCGTCAGGTGAAATATTTCCCATGTCATCAACTACCATTCCGTCCACAACATAAACAGGAGAATTGTTTGCAGATATTGAGGCCGTACCACGTACTCTCACTTCCAATGGTTCTCCTGGTTTTCCTGAAGTAGCACGTGTTTTAACTCCGGCAATCTGACCGGTCAAAGCCTGATCTGCTCGCGCAATAGGTCTGTTCTTAAAGCTTTCGGCATCTACTCTTCCGACCGCACCGGTGACTTCGCCTCTGGTTTGTGTACCGTAAGCAATGATAACAACTTCCTCAATATCTTTGGTTTTATTATTAGGATTTGGTTTGATAGTATCCTGATCCTTGACCGTCCCGGTTGCTTGTTCCTCTTGAGCGAAGACCAAACCTGTAGTGCTCAGTAAAATACCAAGCGTTATTATAGATTTCTTCATTAGATGATTTGGTGATTTAAAAAAAATACTCTTATTCTTTCTAAGAAATTATCAATGATATGATATTTCTCATATTTTTATTTATATAAAAGTATACTTATAGAAAAATTCTGCTATCCTGTAGTTACCTGTAATATCTTTTTAGGAAGAAATACAATCGATAAACTTTTTTCTAATATTTTTTAACTAAAAGATTTGGAGTCATGAGAAACTTTAAAACGCTTAAGCTTTTAACAAAAAAATCCCCGAGCTTACGCTCGGGGATTTCATATACAATCAGTCAGTGACTGCTTATTTCACTTCTTCGAAATCTGCATCCTGTACATCTTCTGCACCACCTGCATTTCCTTGATTTTGAGCTCCTGCATCTGCACCTTGAGCCTGTTGACCTGCTGCATACAATTCTTCTGAAGCTGCCATCCAAGCTGCATCCAAAGCTTCCGTTTTAGCTTTTACATCGTCTCCGTTTTTCGCTTCGAAAGCTGTTTTCAATTCTGCATGAGCAGATTCGATTGCTGCTTTTTTGTCAGCAGATAATTTATCACCGAACTCTTTCAATTGCTTTTCAGTCTGGAAGATCAATCCGTCAGCTTTGTTGAAGATTTCAACTTCTTCTTTTCTTTTTGCATCCGCTGCAGAGTTTTCCTGAGCTTCTTTTTTCATTCTTTCGATTTCTTCGTCAGAAAGTCCTGAAGAAGCCTGAATTTTGATCGTCTGCTCTTTTCCTGTTCCTTTATCTTTAGCAGAAACATTTAAGATACCGTTTGCGTCAATGTCAAAAGTTACTTCAATTTGAGGAACTCCTCTTGGCGCCGGTGGAATATCCGTAAGGTCAAATCTACCGATTTCTTTGTTATCATTAAACATTGGTCTTTCTCCTTGTCCAACTCTGATGCTTACAGCCGGTTGGTTGTCAGAAGCTGTTGAGAAAACTTCAGATTTTTTAGTTGGAATCGTTGTATTTGCTTCGATTAATTTAGTAAATACAGAACCCATTGTTTCGATACCTAAAGAAAGTGGCGTAACGTCAAGAAGTAAAACATCCTTTACATCACCTGTCAATACACCTCCCTGAATAGCTGCACCAATTGCTACAACCTCATCCGGATTTACTCCTTTAGATGGCTTCTTACCAAAGAATTTTTCTACTTCTTCCTGAATGATTGGGATTCTTGTAGATCCACCTACCAAGATTACTTCGTCGATATCAGAAGTTGACAAACCTGCATCTTTTAATGCTTTTGCAACAGGATCCATTGATCTTTTCACTAAGTCTGCAGCCAATTGCTCGAATTTAGCTTTCGTCAAAGTTTTCACTAAGTGTTTAGGACCTGTAGCTGTAGCTGTAATATATGGAAGGTTGATTTCAGTTTGTGGAGAAGAAGATAATTCGATTTTTGCTTTTTCAGCAGCTTCTTTCAATCTTTGTAATGCGATTGCATCAGATTTTAATTCTACACCTTCTTCAGCTTTAAATTCATCCGCCATCCAGTTGATAATTACATCATCAAAGTCATCACCTCCCAAATGCGTATCTCCGTTTGTAGACAATACTTCAAATACACCGTCTCCCAAATCCAGGATAGAAATATCGAAAGTACCACCACCAAGGTCATATACAGCGATTTTTTGGTCTTTATGGCTCTTATCCAAACCGTAAGCTAAAGCTGCTGCAGTTGGTTCGTTGATAATTCTTTCTACGATAAGACCGGCAATTTCACCTGCTTCTTTTGTAGCTTGTCTTTGTGCATCGTTGAAGTACGCAGGAACGGTAATTACCGCTCTCGTCACTTCCTGGCCAAGATAATCTTCAGCTGTTTTCTTCATTTTCTGAAGCGTCATTGCTGAAATCTCTTGTGGAGTATATTCTCTGTCGTCGATTTTTACTTTTACGGTATCATTTGGTCCCGCCACTACTTCATAAGGAACTCTCGAAATCTCTTTTGCATCTTCTTTAAAATGTGTACCAATAAATCTTTTGATAGAGTATACGGTTTTCTTTGGATTCGTTACAGCCTGTCTTTTTGCAGGATCTCCTACTTTTCTTTCGCCATCTTCTGTAAACGCTACAATAGAAGGAGTCGTTCTTTTTCCTTCAGCATTAGGAATTACAACAGGGTCTTTACCCTCCATTACAGCAACACAAGAGTTGGTTGTACCTAAATCTATTCCGATTATTTTACTCATAATATTTTATATTTTTTCTAATTTTTAAATTTGATTTTATAAACTCAATTTCTCAATATTTGTACCATTGAAAAAATTGCGACAAATTGTCACATACTTTTATATCATTATAATAAACGTGCTTTAAAGCATCAATTCTAGAAAAAATTAATTAAAGTTTAATTTAGAAATGTTCCTTACAATCTAATGAATTAGTATTTTTGAGAAATTTTATACACAAATATGTCATTACATTTTAATCCCAGAGATATTACATGGTTGGCTTTCAATGAAAGAGTTTTACAGGAAGCAATGGATGAAAATGTACCGCTGCATCTTAGAATCAGGTTTTTAGGGATTTTTTCAAATAATCTTGATGAGTTTTTCAGGGTGCGCGTTGCAGGACTAAAACGTGCCATGGATTTTAAAGAAAAAGTAATTGCCGAATCTTTTTACCAGCCGCCTTCGAAAATTCTGCAGAGAATAAATGACATCGTGATCAAGCAGCAGCTAGACTTTGACAAAACCTGGAAAAAAATTCAGGTTGAAATGGCAGAGCAGAAAGTTTCGATTAAAACTTCAAAAAATCTGACTGCAAAGCAAAAAGAATTTGTGCGAGAATATTTTGATGAAATTGTAGAATCAAATGTCATTCCTATTCTTCTTCACGAAAACACACCAATGCCTTATCTGCGCGATAAAAGCTTGTATCTTGGTGTTGCGATGCGAAAAAAAGACTGGCAATACCATAGCAATTATGCCATTATTGAAATCCCTTCCCGTTTTGTGGGCCGATTTGTTCTGTTGCCGACAGAAGATCCTGAAGAAAAAAATGTCATGCTTCTGGAAGACGTCATTACGTTCAACCTTCCGCATATTTTCTCTTATTTCGGATATGATGAGTTTTCTGCCAATGCCTTTAAAGTAACGAAAGATGCAGAAATGGATATTGACAATGACATCAGAACCAATTTTGCCGAAAAAATAGAAAAAGGACTGAAAAACAGACGAAAAGGAAAACCTACACGTTTTGTTTTTGATAAAGATATGGACAAAGCTTTGCTTGAGCTTCTTATCCGAAAATTAAATTTAAGCAAAAAAGACAGTATTATTCCGGGAGGAAAAATTCATAATTTTAAACATTTTATGGATTTCCCGGACGTGTTTGAATCTTATGCAAAACCTGCCGAAAGAACTTCTTTCACACATCCAGCTTTTGAAAATGGTGAAAGAGTGACCGATGTCATCCTGAAAAACGATGTTTTATTAAGCTTTCCGTATCATACTTATACACCCGTGATTGACCTTCTGCGTGAGGCTGCAATGGATCCTGATGTGAAGTCGATTCAGATCACTGCATATCGTTTGGCAAGCAATTCAAAGATTATTAATGCCTTGATTTATGCTGCCAGAAATGGAAAAGATGTGACCGTAATGCTTGAGCTTCAGGCAAGATTCGATGAAGAATCCAACTTGAAGTGGAAAGAAATGCTTGAGCCTGAAGGAATTACCGTTTTAGTCGGAATCCCGGATAAGAAAGTTCACGCCAAGCTTTGCGTCATTAAAAAAAGGGTTCACAACAAAACCGTACAATATGGCTTTGTAAGCACAGGAAATTTCAACGAAAAAACAGCCAAAATCTACGGCGATCATTTGATAATGACATCCGACCGCGGTATCATGGCAGACATTAATAAAGTTTTCAGTGTCATAAAAAAGCATAAGGAAGATTATTTACCTGTTTTAAAAACCTGCAAAAATCTTTTGGTTTGTCCGCAATTCATGCGTGAAAAAATAATGCATCATATTGATAAGGAAATTGAAGAGGCAAAAGCAGGGCGAAAAGCTGAAATGATCATTAAAGCAAATTCTGTAAGCGACCGCGATCTGATCACAAAAATGTATGAAGCAGCAAAAGCCGGAGTTGTCGTAAGAATGATCGTAAGAGGAATCTATTGCGCAATCAACCAAAAAGAATTTAAACAAAAAATAAAAGCAATAAGCATTGTCGACGAATATCTGGAGCACGCAAGAGTCATGTATTTTTACAATAAAGGCGCAGAAGATCTGTATATTTCTTCCGCAGACTGGATGACGCGAAATTTGGATTACCGGATTGAGGCCGCCGCCAAGATCACCGACAAAAATTTGAAAAAAGAACTGAAAGATATTCTTGATATTCAGCTTAGAGACAATGTAAAGTCCAGAATTTTAGATAAAAAGCTGAGCAACGAATACATCAGAAATGAAGAAAAGGACTGTCGCTCGCAAATAGAAACCTATAAATATCTGAAAGCCAAAACTTCAAAAAAATAGCGAACCCATCAATATTTAAAAAGTAAGAAAAACAATTTATTTTTGTAAATTCCACTTTTAAAAACAAATATTTTCAATAAAATAACTGAAATAAAATAGTATCTAAAAAATGATCATTGCAGCGATAGATATAGGAAGTAATGCGGCCAGACTTTTAATAAACGAAGTAAAAATAAAAAACAATCAACCTGAATTTATTAAACTTAATCTTCTGAGAATCCCTTTACGATTGGGAATGGATGTTTTCACTTTAGGAAAAATCGGCGAAGAAAGAGAAAAAATGGTGCTGGACGCGATGAAGATATTCAGCGATCTGATGAAGATTTATAAGGTTGAGCATTACAAAGCTTGCGCCACAAGCGCCATGCGTGACGCTGCGAATGGAAAACACATCATTGAAGAAGTGAAAAAAACTTCAGATATTGATATTGAAATTATTTCCGGTGACGAAGAAGCTTCTTTAGTCTTCGAAAACCATGTCGCAGAAGGCCTGGACAAAGATTTCGCTTACCTGTATGTAGATGTTGGCGGTGGCTCCACCGAGCTTACTTTCTATGAAAATGACAAGATGGTTTACGAAAAATCTTTCAATATCGGGACAATACGCCTGCTCAACAATCTCGTAACAGAAGATAACTGGAAAGAGATGAAAGAAGAAATAAAGACAAATATTATCAGCAAAAAGCCTGTTGTAGCCATTGGTTCCGGCGGAAATATCAACAAAATATTTTCGATGAGCAAAACCAAAGACGGACAGCCTATGTCGTCGGCTTATCTTAAAAAAGCTTACAAAGAGTTTGATAATCTCAGCGTCGAGGAAACAATGACAAAATACGGCTTCCGAGAAGACCGTGCCGATGTTTTGGTGCATGCCCTGAAAATCTATAATTTCGTGATGACTTGGGCGAATATTAATAAAATATTTGTTCCGAAAATCTCCGTTGCTGATGGTTTGATCCATAATATTTACAGCAATTTGGAGCATAAAGAATCATAATCACAAGCCGGCTGCATCTTTAGCCGGCTTTTATTTGGAGCTATTTCCCGCCACAATTTCCATCACAAAAAAGGATGTCGTTGCAATCCGGGCTATGAAATCGTAAAAGACAATACGGATTATTAAAAATTTGTTAAAGTTTAATTAAAGCTGCCAGGAAGATTAATCTTCATTTTTGCATAATCTAAAACTAAGTAAAAATGAAGAACAAATACCTTTTCAGAGGTTTGTTGCCTATCGCAGTTTTGTTTCAGAGTTCTGTTTATTCGCAGTCACTGGTTCATTACTGGAATTTTAATAATAATGCCAGCATTGCGTCTATCACAACTCCGTCATCAACATTACTGAACGGTTCTCTTGCCGCAATTGCCGGCGGAACCAGCGTAATAGATCCGGTAGGAGGAGTAAATCAGAATTTTAATGTTGAAAACTTAAATACCAGAAATGGTGATCCTTCAGGGACGCATTTAAGATTCAACAATCCTATCGGCGGAGCATTGCAGTTTTCTTTGCCAACGACAGGTTACAACAATGTAATGGTAAAATTCACAACAAGAAGATCCGGATCAGGAGCGGGAACGCAGACTTGGTCGTACTCTTTGGACGGAACTACTTTCACACAATATCAAACCGTTGCTCCGCAGGAGGCCAATCCGCAATTGATTACTTTCGACTTTTCGGCGGTTGCAGGAGTATCCGATAATCCGAATTTCAAATTAAAAGTTGAATTTTCTACAGGATCCGGCGGAAATGTCGGGAACAACCGTTTCGACAACTTTACCGTTGATGCCACTTCAATCGGAGGTGTAGATACTACTCCGCCGGCAATCACCTATTTGCCTGCGAATAATGTAAACAACGCTTCCACAACTGTAAATCCTACAATTTCGTTCAATGAGAATGTAAGATTGATTGACAATACAGCAATAACCAACGCAAATGCTCAAAACCTTGTAGAACTTCGTCTTGGGAATTCAACAGGAGCTTTGGTTCCATTTGCGGCTACTTTCAGCAATAATCAGATCACGGTAATCCCAACCGGAGGATTGATTCCGAACCAGGCCTATTATTTAGCTTTAAAGCCAAATATGATTGAAGACACAAGCGATAATGCATTGGCAACGGCTACTTCTTCAACATTTACTACTGCAGGAACCAGCATCTCTTTAGATAAAAATTTCATAAAAGTAAATGAAAATACAGGAAGCTTAGCATTTAAAATCAATGTGAATAATCCTGCAAACGCTACGGTAAATCTTGTGGTAAAAGCAGCACCTTTCAGCACGGCAAACAGCAGCGATTTTACTTTAACGAATCAGACGATCAACATTACGCCATCTACAACAAGCTATACGGTGAATATTCCGATTATTGACGATACTTTGGAAGAGCAGCAGGCAGAATACTTTGTCTTAAGCTTAGAAAATCCGGTTGGTGCAACAATATCAGGTGACAATTCTTCTACGATTTATATTGTTGATAATGACAAACCGGCTCCGGTGCCATCCAATCAGATTCAATTAAATTACATCGGTAGCTTTGATCCTTCAGGCACCAACAACAGCTCTACAGAAATTGTTGTTCATGATCCGACGAGTCAGAGACTTTTCACAATAAGTTCTTTAACGGATGTTTTTGATATTATCAATTTCAGCAATCCAAATACGCCAACTGTCATCAGCACAGTCAATATGACGCCTTACGGAGGAATCACAAGCATCGCCGTAAAAAACGGGATCATTGCTGTTTCTTCGCCAAACTCGACCAATGCACAACAAAATGGTTCTGTGGTTTTCTTCGACATCAACGGAAACTTCCTGAAGCAGGTTTCTGTAGGAGTTTTACCGGATATGATCACATTCAGTCCGGACGGAACTAAAGTAATGACGGCGAATGAAGGTGAGCCGAATGACGATTATACGGTAGACCCTGAAGGCTCGATCAGCATTATAGATATTTCAGGAGGAATTTCGGGATTGGCACAATCTAATGTCACAACACTTTCATTCACACAATTCAACGGACAGGAAGCTACATTAGCAGCATCGGGCGTAAGAAAAGTGAAATCGACAAGTACTTTGGCTCAGGATCTTGAACCAGAATATATTGCAATAAGCGCAGACAGCCAGAAAGCATGGGTTTCATGCCAGGAAAACAATGCAGTTATTGAGGTTAATTTAGCAACAAAAGCCATCACCAGTATTTGGGGATTGGGCAAGAAAGATATGAGCTTACCAGGGAACGGTTTTGATGCTTCCGACAACAACGGAGAGGTTTTAATCGCCAACTGGCCTGTGAAAGCGTATTACCTTCCGGATGCAATGCAGTCTTACAAAGTGGGATCTACAAATTATATTGTAACGGCGAATGAAGGTGACGAAAAAGATCTTAACGGTTTTAGTGAAAGAACGACCGTGGGAGCAAATGGCTATGCTTTGGATCCTAGTGTTTATCCAAATGCTTCTGTTTTAAAAGCTTCGCACAACTTAGGAAGATTCAGAGTGACGAATGTGAACGGAAATACAGACGGTGATGCTGAGTTTGAAGAAATTCATGCTTTGGGAGCACGCTCTTTCTCGATCTTTAATGCAGATACAAAGCAAATCGTTTATGACAGCGGAGATAAGTTTGAAAGATATATCGCAGCCAATCATCCATTGATCTTTAATGCAGATAACGAAGAAAACGGAGCCAAAAGTCGCAGCCGTGCAAAAGGTCCGGAGCCGGAAGGTGTAACGTTGGGTACGATCAACGGGCAGACTTTTGCTTTCATCACTTTAGAAAGAACAGGAGGCGTAATGGTTTATAACATCACTGATCCGAACAACGTTACTTTTACAGATTACAAACATTCTAGAATGACTTCTGCATTTGGTGGTGACAATGGACCGGAAGGCATCACTTATATCGAGCCGCAAAATACAACAACAGGAAAAGGATATGTAATCGTGGCCAACGAAATCAGCGGAACATTGTCAATGTATGAAGTTGCAGCCTCACCGACTTTGTCCACAGGAGAAGTAAAAACTGAAAAAGCAACATTCAACATCTTTCCGAACCCTGTGAAGCAAGGAAACACTTTGTATTTCAACAGAGCGCAAGGATATGAATTGTATGATATGTCTGGGAAATTACTTGGAAAAGAGAAAAATGCCTTGACAATCGATACTTCAAAATTGTCAACAGGAGTTTATTTAGTTAAAACCTCTGAAGGTCTTGTAAAAAGAGTGATTGTAAAGTAAATTTATGATATTTTGATTTTAATGTAGCCTCGGATTTTCCGGGGCTTTTTTTGTGGAAACAAATTTCGTGGTGAGAACAGTCTTCTAAAGGTTTAAAGTAAATTACCTTTTGTACATTATGAACCTGTCTGTCAAATAATTCTTGTATTGCATTGTTATTAATCGCAAAGTTCGCAAGGTTCTGTATCATTAACATGCATTTATTAAGACAAACAAAGGCATTTCATTTAAGAAGGAAAAACTAAAAACATGAAAATTTACAAGAAATGATCTCAATGTATGAAGATATCGTCTTTATCAGCCGATGTGGTTATTTAACCATCATATTCGGTTTCGAATATAAACGTTTCGGTTATTTACCCTTCCGATTCGGTTCTTTATATAAAATTTCCGGTTGTTTACCTAAATGATTCCGTTCCAGACGCAAACGATTCGGTTCCAGACCGAAAATTTGTGGTTCGGAACGTATATTTTCCGGTGCACAACCGAAACGACCGCCTAAATAACCGAAACGATGCGATAAAAAACCGTAATGATTCGGTTCAGAACCGTAATAATTCGTTTGCGAACGTAAATGATTAGCTTACCAACCGAAAAATTTGTAATACTAAATGTATATTTTCAAATAGTAACGGAACAAATTGCATCGTTGTACAATTGATTCGTTTTTAGAACCATAAAATTGTTTAGGCTAAAAAGAAAAATTCCGCCGAAAGCTTTGCTTTCGGCGGAATTTAATGATATCAATCAAGAAAATTAAGACACCGGAATATTCTCGGGAAATTCGTTGTCATCAGGTTTTTCATTTTCCTTTTTTTCAATGATTTTTACAAGCTTTTTCTGCACGTCTTCAGGCTTACCTTTTAGATAATCGGGCAGATTCAATCCTGCCATATTAAACAAGTCATTCAAAGGCGGCACAGACTTCATCATCCCTGAAACGAAATTGGCGGTAGAAGTACTTCCGTCCTGATTATTCCCTCCGTCCCAAACGGTAATTTTATCAATTTTAATATTTTTAACGGCTTCAACCTGCGTTCTAACCAATTCCGGAAGCTTTTCGATCAACAATAACTGGAACGCGCTATTTGTGTCTCCACCAGCAGCCTTCACGATTTGGTCGTAACCCTGAGCCTGTTTCGTCAAGATTTCATATAAACCTTTTGCTTCGGCATCCATTTTGGCGAAAATAGCGTCTGCTTCACCTTTTGCCTGCAACCTGATTTTTTCAGCTTCAGCCTGTGCATCGATGATTGCTTTTTGTTTGGCAATTTCTGCAGGAACTACAATATTTGCAAGCTGCGTAGAACGTTCTCTTTCCGCTCTTGCAGTTTCTGCTTTTTGCTCGGCAACGTAAGATTCTTCCAAAGATCTTGCAGACTGTACTTTTTCAGCGGCAGTTGCAATTCTTAATGCTTCGGCTTCTTTTTCTCTTCTTTCTGCATCTGAATTGGCGATCGTGATTTTGGCTTCGTTTTCTCCTTTTACAGCGATAGAGTTGGCTAATGAAGTGGCAATTCTGGCTTCTTTTGCGGCTTCAGCTTTTCCGATTGCTTCGTCTTTTCCGGCTGCTGCAATACTTACTTCTCTGTCTTTTTGGGTAATCGCTATTTTTACGTCACGATCTCTCTGCGTTTCTGCAATCTGAGTATCTTTTTCTCTGTCGGCAATCGCTTTACCGGTCTCCCCAATTTTAGTTTGTTCGGCAACGCTGATGATTGCCTCATTGATTGCTTTCGCAGCAGCTTCTTTTCCTAAAGCTTCAATATAACCGGATTCGTCTCTGATGTCGGTAACGTTTACGTTGATGAGCTTTAAACCAATTTTCTTTAGTTCGGTATCAACGTTTTTAGAAATATTATCTAAGAATTTGTCTCTGTCTGTATTGATTTCCTCAATGGTCATGGTTGCGATTACCAAACGAAGCTGTCCGAACAAGATGTCTTTAGAAAGCTCCTGAATCTGCTCCTGTGTAAGCCCCAACAAACGTTCTGCAGCATTCCCCATCGTATCGGGCTCTGTAGAAATCGCAATCGTAAAACGACAAGGCACATCTACACGGATATTCTGTCTGGATAAAGCATTGGTGAGATTGGCCTCAATAGAAATAGGCTTTAAATCTAAATACGCATAATCCTGAATGACAGGCCATACAAAAGCACCACCACCGTGAATACATTTTGCCGAGCTTCCGCCCGTTTTACCGTAAATGACTAAGATTTTATCTGAAGGACATCTTTTGTAACGCGAAATAAGCGCCAGAAATGTGATGAATAAGACAAATACAATTACAACGATTAGAATAAGACTTCCTGGTATTGCCATAAATAATGTATAAAGATTTATAATAAATTAGATTTTTGAAACGATAAGTGTTTTATCACTGATATAAATAACCCTCACAGCGTAACCTGAAGGAAGGCTTTCCTCAGATTCTGTCATGGCGTGAAGCTCGTGATTGGTTCCGTTTACCGAAATTAAAATTTTGCCCTTCCCTTCCAGGTTTGCAGGAATCGGAATATAAACTTCACCGGTTTTTCCTATTAAATCATTAATTTTAAAAGTATTGTCTTCCGTCAGTTTCATGATTTGAGCAATCAGGATAAAGAATAAAATAACAAAACCTAAACCTATCAAAATTGAAATAATAATCAATAAAGCTTTACTTCCAATAGAATTGTAAAAAGCAACACCGCTCCATCCAAAACCTAAAAGAAAGTTGATCATATTCCGCAAAGAAAAAAGCTGAAAAGGAGAATCTGCGTGCATGTCGCCATCAGAATCCATATCCAAACCATCCGAATCTCCGCCTATAAACGTTAAAACTGTCTGAATTAAAAAGACCAAACTTGCAGCTAATGCAATATACCAGAAACCCTGATGAAACGGCGGTAAATTTTCTAAAAATTCAAACATAAGTGAGTGTTTTCACAAATATAGTTAAAACTTTCATAATTTATCGTATAAAACAACAAAAAAGACAGACTCAAAAAGCCTGCCTTGAAAAAAATATCTTTTTCTTTTTTACTCTACACTTACTACCTTTTCAATTTCAGGAGCGTGTTGCTTGATGGTATTTTCTACGCCTAATTTCAGGGTCGAAAAATTCAGAGAGCAGTCGGAGCAGTTCCCTAAAAGTTTTACAAAAACTGTACTTTCTTTCACATCAATAAGCTCGATATCTCCGCCGTCTTTATTAAGAAACGGGCGAATGCTTTCCAAAGCTTCCATTACTTTAGTTACAGTTTCTTCGTGTTTAATATTTGTCTCCATATTTGGGTTTGGTTTTCAAAAATGTATTTGAAATAAAAATTTATTTATTTTTTGGTGAGCAACCGGCCATTGTAGTGATTTTCACTGCTTCGGTCGGAGGAAGAAATTTGTTTCTTTCAACCAGGCTTTCCACCATTTTTCTGGCAGTTTCCGTATAAATTCCTGCAATTTTAGAATCTTTCTGTAACGCCGCAGGTCTTCCCACATCTCCCGCTTCTCTTATACTTTGAATTAAAGGAATTTCTCCTAAAACTGGGATTCCAAGATCTTCAGCCAAATATTGCGCTCCCTGATTTCCAAAAATATAATATTTATTTTCAGGCAATTCTTCAGGTGTAAAATACGCCATATTTTCTATCAATCCAAGTACCGGAATATTAATACTTTCCATTTGGAACATCGCGATACCTTTTCTTACATCTGCCAAAGCGACGTGTTGAGGTGTGCTTACAATTACTGCACCAGTCACAGGAACTTCCTGAATGATCGATAAATGAATATCACCCGTTCCCGGAGGAAGGTCGATCAATAAAAAGTCCAATTCTCCCCAATGTGCATCTCGGATCATCTGATTCAATGCTTTTGAAGCCATCGGGCCTCTCCAGACAACGGCTTGGTTTGCTCCTGAAAAATATCCTATTGAAAGCATTTTCACGCCGTAATTTTCGATAGGTTTCATTAAGCTTTTTCCGTTAACATCTACAGAAATCGGCTTTTGACCTTCCGTATCAAACATTGTCGGAACAGACGGTCCGTAAATATCGGCATCCAATATACCAACTTTAAAGCCCATTTTCGCTAAAGTTACCGCAAGATTGGCAGCAACGGTAGACTTACCAACACCTCCTTTTCCGGATGCGATGGCAATAATATTTTGGATTCCCGGGATTTGTTTTCCTTTGATCTGGCTTTGCTGAATTTCGCTTGGCTCAGGTGAAACTATTTTAAGTTTTAAATTGATTTCTTCTCCAAATTCGCTTGCAAAAGCCTGCTTCATTGCTGCTTCAAGCTTCTTTTTTTCGTGCATTGCAGGCGAATGAGCGGTCATATCGATATATACATCATGACCCATCACCTGAAAGTTATTCACCAAGTCATCTACTTCTATTTCTTTAAGGAAACTTTGTACCTTTTCTTTAGTCAACATAAAAATATAAATTGTCTACAAATTTACGGAATTTTTAGCTATTTAGAATCAATAAACTCTCTGATAGATAAATTCTTTTGTGATACCAAATTTTATAGTATTTTAGGCGAATTGTAATTTTTAAACATGAAAAAAATAATTTTTGTTCTTTTAGGAATCATAGCTCATAATTTATTTTCACAAAATTATTCGCAATATGTAAATCCTTTCATCGGAACAGGAGGCCACGGTCACACTTTTCCGGGAGCAATCGTTCCGTTTGGGATGGTACAATTGTCTCCGGACACAAGAATTGACGGAAGTTGGGACGGATGCAGCGGCTACCATTATTCAGATTCTGTAATTTACGGGTTTTCTCACACGCATCTGAACGGAACGGGGGTTTCGGATTACGGAGATATTATGCTGATGCCAACCATGGGAAATCCTAGCTTGGATAATAAAGATTATTCTTCAAAATTCTCTCATAAAAACGAGAAAGCGACTGCAGGCTTTTATTCCGTAAAATTAGATAAAAATAATATTGATGTAAAATTAACAACGACAAAAAGAGTCGGTTATCACGAATATCAATTCAACACAGCCGGAAACGCAAATATTATTTTAGATTTAAATCACAGAGATAAATTGCTTGAAGGTGAAGTAAGAATCATCGACAGCAAAACGATCGAAGTTTTCCGAAGAAGTGAAGCTTGGGCAACCAATCAATATATTTATGCAAGAATTGAATTTTCAAAACCAATGAAACTTTCGAAAGAATATTTAAATGGTGAAAAAATTGAAGGCATTAGTGAAGGCAAAAAGAAAATTTCATTCAATGGAAATAAACTAGCTTTAGCCTTTTCAACTCAGGTTAAAAAAGGTGAAAAAATTCTTGTAAAAGTTGCCATTTCACCAACCGGTTATAAAGGTGCAGCCAAAAACATGCTGGCCGAAGGAAATTCAAATGATTTTGAAACCATAAAAAAACAAGCCGAAACCGACTGGAACAAAGAGCTTTCAAAAATTGAAGTAAAGTCCGACGACAAAGATAAGTTGACGGTTTTTTATACCGCAATGTATCATGTTTTCACGCAGCCCAATATCAATATGGATGTTGACGGAAAATACAGAGGTCGCGACAATAAATTTTACATGGCCAAAGATTTTGATTATTACACGGTTTTCTCGCTTTGGGACACTTTCAGAGGAGCACATCCTTTGATGGCTTTAATTGACAAAAAAAGAACGGCAGATTTTATCAATACTTTCATTAAACAATATGAACAAGGCGGAAAGCTTCCGGTTTGGGAATTTGCTTCTAATGAAACTGAATGTATGATCGGTTATCATTCGGTTTCTGTAATTGCTGATGCGATGGCTAAAGGAATTACAGGTTTTGATTATGAAAAAGCTTTTGAAGCTTCTAAAAACTCTGCAATGCTTGATATTTTTGGATTAAATGCTTACAAACAAAACAATTACATCAGCATTGATGATGAGCACGAAAGTGTTTCAAAAACATTGGAATACGCTTATGATGACTGGTGTATTGCTCAAATGGCTAAAATTTTAGGTAAAAAAGATGATTATCAATATTTCATGAAACGTTCGCAAAACTGGAAAAATCTTTATAATCCTAAAAACGGCTTTATGCAGGCAAGAAAGAATGGAAACTGGTATGAACCTTTCGACCCGAGAGAAGTGAATAATAATTACACGGAAGGAAACTCGTGGCATTATTCATACTTTGTTCCGCAAGATATTCCGGGATTAATTCAAGCGCATGGCGGAAAAGAAAAATTTGAACAGTTTATTGATGCCATTTTCTCCGCTCCGGATTCTACAACAGGAAGAGAACAGGTGGATATTACAGGATTGATCGGTCAATATGCACAAGGAAACGAGCCAAGTCATCACATTGCTTATTTGTATAATTTTGTTGATAAACCTCAAAAAACGGAAGAAAAAATTAAATTTATTCTTGACAATTTTTATAAAAATTCTCCAGACGGACTGATCGGTAACGAAGATTGCGGACAAATGAGCGCATGGTTTATTTTGAGCTCGATGGGAATTTATTCCGTAACTCCCGGAAAACCTGAATGGGAAACCGTAACGCCTTATTTTGATGAAATTAAACTGCATCTTGAAGACGGAACGACAAAAATCATTACTAAAAACACTCCTAAATCCGAATTAAGAACGCTTGGTTTTGAAAATGTAAAAACTGCAAAAGATTTTAAATATTCCGAACAAACCGCTTCTCCGGTAATTGCTGCAGATCGTCTTTTTGATTTTACAACAAAGGTAGAAATCATGCCTTTAAACGAAAAAGACAAAGTGTATTACATGACAATGGATGAAGATGATAAAAACGTAAGAAAAACATTTAAAGCTTATAAAGAACCTTTTATAATCAGTAAAACCACACAGGTTTCGACTTATGCAGAAAGGAATGGTGAAAAAAGTGGAATTACCACGGCGACATTCAACAGAAGACCAAATCATTGGGATATTGCCATTAATTCTAATGTAAATCCGCAATATACAGCCGGAAGTAAATTTGCAGTAATTGACGGAATCAACGGCGATACCAACTGGCGAAAAGGCGAATGGCAAGGCTATCAAGGGCAAACCTTTGAAGCAATTATTGATTTTAAATCACCTCAACAGATCAATTATATTTCATCAACCTATCTTCAGGACAGCAGAGCGTGGATTTTGATGCCTAAAAAAGTGGAATATTATGCTTCAATGGATGGTAAAACATACATTTTAATGAAAACTTTAGAAAATAATATTGATCCAAAAGATACCACCGTTCAGGTGAAAGATTTCTCGACAGAAATTCTGCCTACCGAAGCTCGTTATTTAAAAGTAAAAGCTTATCATTTTGGTAAGCTTCCGGATTGGCATCAAGGTACTGGCGGCGATGCTTATATTTTTGTGGATGAGATTTCTGTGAAATAAGTTTGACTTTTTTTAAATAAATAAACCTCTTTCGACTGGAAGAGGTTTTTGTTTTATTGTTTTGAGATGCTTCGGCTCCGCTCAGCATGACACTGGAAAATTAATCTGCTTTAATGAAACATTTAATATTAGTGATATCATCCTGCGCGGAGTCGAAGGATCTCCAACAGCAATGGAGATTCTTCACTGCACTTTGTTTCGTTCAGAATGACAATCTGGAGCGTTTAACTCATTCTTTCTGACCAACTCAATTCTTCCGGCAATTTTGTATCAGAAAATTCTATGTGAATCACTCTTCTTTTTTTACCATTTGTAGTTCTATTTGAGCCGTGCAAAAGTAAAGGCTTCATGATCATAATTCCGCCTTTTTCAACATTACAAATTACTTCCTTTTCAACATTCCCATCGATAGTTTCAGGTCTGTAAATTCCTTTTGCATGAGATTTTGGAATTACTTTCAAAGCTCCGTTATTTTCATCGGTTTCATCTAAATGAATTCTTATTGTATAAACATTTTCAAGAATATCCAAAGGTGGTTGCACGGCAAATTGATTCTGTTTTGTCGTCCAGGGTCCGAAATTCGGCAAGTCAGCCTTTTTATCTACAGAAATCGTTAAATCCTGATGATAAGCAACATACCAGTTTGACTTTTCAGGTTTATCAAAATAAATGCTTTTTACAACAAAATATTTTTCACCAAAAACTTCTTTAATGACCTTTTTAATATTTTCATTAAATATCAAATCCTTAACTGCAGGAATTTCCTTTAAAAACTGCCTTATTGCAAATAGATCTTCTGATTTTCTGAAAGTTTCCTTTGATGTATCTATATTCTGAATAATTTTAGAAATATGCTCGATTTCCTCTTCTGAAAAAATATTGCTGATAACGGAAAACCCTTTATCAGCAATTATATTTTTATGTTGTTGTAAATTCAACATTTTATGTTTAATGTTATTTATACTTTTACTTTACATATCCCCGCCATGATTATCCAGCTGGCCTTCCCATTTTGAAACCGCAGAAGTCGCTAAAGCATTTCCAAGAACGTTTGTCATGCTTCTTCCCATATCGCAGAAATGGTCGATTGGTAAAATCAGGGCAATTCCTTCTGGCGGAATTCCGAACATTGAACAAGTAGCTACAATGATCACCAATGAAGCTCTCGGAACTCCGGCAATACCTTTTGAAGTTAACATTAACACCAAAAGCATGGTAACTTGCTGCCCGATCGACATCTCAATTCCGTAAATCTGAGCGATGAATATTGATGCAAAAGTCATGTACATCATACTTCCGTCAAGATTAAATGAATATCCAAGCGGCAAAATAAATGACACGACTCTATTGTTGCAACCAAATCTTTCCAATTCTTCAACCAATTTTGGAAAAACAGCTTCCGAACTTGTGGTGGAAAAGGCAATTAATAAAGGGGATTTTATTCTTCTTAACAATTCAAAAAGACGGTTTCCTAAAATCAGATAACCCACTAAAAGCAATATCAACCAAAGAATTGCCAATGCAAAGAAAAAGTCTCGTAAATATATGGCATACACTTTAAATATTTCAAAACCATTGGTGGCTACAACTGCGGCGATGGCTCCCAAAACACCAAACGGTGCAAACCACATAATATAACCTACCATTTTTAAGATCGCATGAGCAACAACGTCAAATAGTTTGATTACCGGCTGCGCATATTCGTCGCCCATATTGGCCAAAGCAACTCCAAACATGATAGAAAATACTACAATCTGCAATACTTCATTGGTTGCAAATGCTTCAAAAATACTTTTAGGAATTATATGTTTAACAAAATCTTCGAGAGAAAATCCTTTGCTAGATTTTACCAATTCTTCTGCTGAGGCAGCATCCTGAATCGGCAGTTTTGTTACGTGCCCAGGCTCCAGCCAGTTTACCAAAACCAAACCGATGAAAAGAGAAACCAAAGATGCAGAAATAAACCAAAGCATCGCCTTTGTACCAACTCTTCCGATCATTTTGATGTCGCTCATTTTGGCAATTCCCACCACCAGCGTCGTAAACACCAAAGGGGCGATAATCATCTGGACCAACCTGATAAAAACAGTTCCGAGAAGTTTAATATTATCAGAAAATGGTTTAGCACTTTCAGGATATTGCAAATGAACGAAGCCACCGATTACAACTCCTAAAATAAGGGCGATAATAATGGCAAAAAATAGTTTGTTTTGTCCTTTCATATAAATAGTTCAAGAGCCACAAATATAAAGGTTTTTCTATTGAAGCCTAAAATTTTGTTAAATTCCTTCCAATTTTATTACTAAAGTAAAATACAGAAAATGAAAGTAATCTAAAAGAACTAACAAATATTTATTATATTTTAAGACATATGGTATGAATTTTATTATTACATTTGAGAGTATTAAACATTAAACAAAATCAATTATGAAAAAAACTATCGCAATGTCTGCTTTAGCTTTGGCAGTATCATTCGGATCTATTTCGTGTAAAAAGAAAGTATCTGATGCCGATCTACAGACGCAGGCAACTACTATTGTAACTTCTACTCCCACTGCTTCTGTTGAAGTAAAAGAGGGAGTTGCTCACCTAAGCGGAACTTTTCCTGATCAGGCTTCAAAAGATGCTGCAATCACTCAGCTGAAAGCAGTAAACGGCGTGAAAGACGTACACGATATGGCAACTGTAGCTGAAGTTGCTCCACCTCCGCCACCTGTAGAAACTACATCAGCTGTTGATCCTATGGTTCAGCAAAAAGTACAGGATGCGGTGAAAGATTTCCCTTCTGTAAAAGTAGAGGTTATCAACGGCGAATTAACATTGACTGGAAATGTTTCGTCTTTACAGGCAAGAAAAATTAAAGAATCTGTGGATGCTTTGAAAATAGGAAAATATAACAATAATTTAGTTGTAAAATAACAGACATGAGCACATTACAAGACAAATATTCAAGTGTAGTTTCTGCGGCTCAGTCTGCAGGAGTTTCAAATCTTCAGGTTCAGGAACAGGACGGAATTCTTTATGTTTCAGGAAACGCTTCCAATACTGCTGCCAAAGACGCTGTATGGAATGCTTTAGGAGCTATTGATTCCACTTATTCTGCATCAGATATCAATATCGATGTACAGGTTGCAGGCCTGGCTTCGGGTTCTGCCCTTACGGTAGCAACTGAAGATTCCAATCTTAACATCAGACAAGAACCTTCAACGGACGCTGCTATTGTCGGAAAAGCTGGAAAAGGATCTTCTGTAACATTAATTGAGCAGACTTCTGATGATTGGTGGAAAGTAAAAACAGCCGACGGACAAGAAGGCTATGCGTATGCAAGATATTTAAGAGCTTAGCTTTAAAGCCAAACATAATAAGAGTCTCCAAAAAGAAATTTTTGGGGATTTTTTATTTCCTTTTTTAAAATAAGGAGTTAAATCTTTTTTATTTATAATTTAGCATCAAATTTATGTAATGAAAATCCAGATTTCTATTCTGCTCATTTTATTTTTCATTTTCGGAAATGCTCAAAATACGCAGCAAAAAGACAGCTTTGTAAAAGATAATTTCACGAAGAAAGAAGTTTATATTCCTATGCGTGACGGTACGAAACTATTTACGGCTGTTTATATTCCAAAAGATATTTCGAATAAAAATAAATATCCTTTTTTGATGCAGCGAACGTGTTACAGCATCGCTCCGTACGGTGAAAATGAATACAGAACGAAATTGGGACCTAATCAATATTTAATGAACGACAAATACATTTTTGTATTTCAGGACGTTCGCGGCAGATACATGAGTGAAGGAACTTTTACAAATATGACGCCTCAGGTAGACCGTAAAACCAAGAAAGATGTTGACGAAAGTACAGACACTTATGATACAATCGAATGGCTTTTAAAAAACATAAAAAGCAATAATGGAAAAGTTGGGCAATACGGAACTTCATATCCCGGATTTTATACTGCTGCAGGGATTTTGGCCGATCATCCGGCTTTGATTGCTTCATCTCCGCAAGCTCCGATATCAGATTTCTGGAATGATGATTTTCTTCACAACGGAAAATTCATGCTGGGATATTTCAGGACCTTCCCTGTTTTTGGAGTTCAGAAAACAAAAGCTGAAAACAAAGCCTGGTACATGGATTCTTTTGTGAAACAAACTTCTGAAGACGGCCTGAAATTTTACAGAGAAATGGGAACTCTAAAAGACGGTTATGAAAAATATTACAAAGACAATTTCTTCATGACCGAAATTATGAATCATCCGAATTACGATGAATATTGGCAAAAAAGAAGCCTTCTTCCTCATCTTAAAAACGTGAATCATGCAGTAATGACTGTCGGAGGCTGGTATGATGCAGAAGATTTATTCGGGCCATTAAACATTTATAAAACGATAGAAAAAACAAGCCCGAAAGCTAAAAACACAATCGTGATGGGACCTTTTTCTCATGGAGCCTGGGGGCGTGAAGACGGGAAACATTTTCACAATCAAATATACTTCGGAGATAGCATCGCAACGTATTATCAGAAAAACATTGAAACAAAATTTTTTAATCACTATTTAAAAGGAAATACCAAACAGGACGCGGGTTTACCTGAAGCCTTGATGTACGATACAGGCGCAAAACAATGGAGAGAATTTGCAAATTATCCTCCAAAAAATGCTCAGAAAATCAATTTTTATTTAGCCGGTAAAACTTTAAAAAATACAGCAGGACAAGGTTTTTCAGAATATTATAGCGACCCGGACAATCCTGTTTTAAGTTCTGATAATTTGAAAGATTTTAATGGTTTTACGCCAAGAAATTATATGTCGGAAGATCAAAGATTTGCTGTCGGAAGACCTGATGTTTTGACTTTCACGACTGATGTTTTGACGGAAGATATTGCTTTCGCAGGAGAAATTATGGCTAAATTAAATATTGCTTCCACTTCTACAGATGCAGATTTTGCAGTAAAATTAATCGATATTTATCCTGAAGATTTCAAACCTACAGAAAAAAAAGATGGCGTTATTTATGGAAATTATCATCAAATGGTACGAAGCGAAATCATGCCTGCAAGATTCAGAAACTCAAGGGAAAAACCTGAAGCTTTGGTTCCTAATCAGAAAACGGCAGTGAATTTCAGATTGCAGGATGTCGTTCATACTTTCAAAAAAGGACATAAAATTCAGATACAAATTTCTTCAACCTGGTTCCCGCTTTTTGCGGTCAATCCTCAGAAATTTATGGATAATCCGAATTTTGCAACAAAAGAAGATTACACAAAAGCATTTATCAAGATTTTTGAAGATAGTGCAATTGAGGTCGAGGTTTTGAAATAAATTAAAAAGCTGTTCATATTTGAACAGCTTTTTTATCTCCTTGATTGTGTAGATAATGCGGGTTTTTTGACGTAAAATCTATTAGTTTATAGTAAAAAATAACAAGTCTGTCATTCTGAGTGAAGTGAAACGGAATTAGGATCTGTTCAAATTGTAGAGTTTCTTCATTCGTCAGAATAACAAGATTTATATTAAACTTCAATCATTCCTCAATCGTCCTGAAAGTCAAATTAACTCGTGGAGTTTTCACTTTTGTAGTCGGTGGCAGTCGATGAAGCCAATTGTCCTGCGTTTCTCCTTTCATCACCAATAAACTTCCGTTTTCCAATACTATTTCTACTTTTTCTTTGCTTGTTTTATGCTTAAATAAAAACTTTCTTTCCGCTCCGAAAGTCAATGAAGCAATGGCTCCGTGTTTTTTCAAATCTTTTTCTCCGTCGCTGTGATAAGCCATTCCTTCGCTTCCGTCGTGATACAAATTCAGAAGACACGAATTGTATGTTTCCCCTGAAATTTCTTCACATTTTTGTTTTAATGCCAACAATTCGGGAGTCCAAGATTTTGCATATTTTGTTCGTTTTGAATAGGTATATTCAAATGGTTTTTCACCAAACCAGGCGACTTTTCTTTTGGTTAAGATCAATTTCCCGAAAATTACGGCTTCATCATTTTCCCACGGAATTTCATTTATCAAATGGACATAATAAAATTCTGATTCCGCTTTGGAAAAAATTTTTCCATAATAATGAACAGTTCCGTCATTGGGAAGAATATTTAAAGGGAAATCTGATATATCTTCGAATAGGCTCATAATAATTGTTTGAAGTTATATTTAAATTTAAACCATTAAGATTGGTTAAGTTGATAAGAAAAGTTTAGATTGCTTCGTTTAAGAATTAAGTATTTAAGAAATCAGACTGATGTATCTTATTAAACTTCACATCTTAAAAATAAACTTAATGGTTCAAATAAAATAAAATTAAATTAGTATAGAATTTTCAGAATAAATCTGAGAACTTTCCCAACCTACAATCAATTGCTTTCTTTCACTTCCCCATCGGTAACCTCCAAAATTTCCGGAAGATTGAATCACACGATGACACGGAATTAAAAAAGCCACAGGATTACTGCCAATTGCTGTTCCGACCGCTCTTGAAGCTTTGGAATGACCAATTTTTTCAGCCAAATGCCCGTAAGTTGACAATTTTCCCATTGGAATTGTCAATAAGCTTTCCCAGACTTTCAGTTGAAAATCTGTTCCTTTTAGATGTAATTTTATCGTATTCAGCTTCGTCCAGTCTTTATTGAAAATAGAAAGCGCATTTCTCTGAATTTCGTTTTGGTTTTCAATAAAGGAAGCATTAGGAAATTTAAAAATCAAGTTTCCTAATGCCGTTTCTTTATCGTTTTCGAAAGCCATATAACAGATTCCTTTTTCTGTGGAAGCCGTGATTATATTTCCAAAAGGGCTTTCTGAGAAACTGTATTGTATCGTAAGATTTTTTCCACCGTTTTTATATTCAGCCGGAGACATCCCTTCAATTTTGACAAACAAATCGTGAAGACGACTTGTGCTTGAAAGGCCGGTTTCATAAGCTGCGTCAAACAAATTGGCTTTTTCTACTTTCAGCAAGCTTTTCGCATGCTCAAGACTGATAAACTGCAAAAATTTTTTCGGACTTGTTCCTGCCCAATCCGTAAATATTTTCTGAAAATGAGCCGGACTTAAGTGAATTTTCTCAGCTACTTCATCCAAATTTGGCTGAAGCTTGAAATTGCTTTGGATATATTCTATCGCCTTAGCAATTCTTTCGTAATCTATTTGATTTTGTGTGGACATATCATTTTATTTTACCTCACAAATTTCCAAAGAATTCTTTGTAGAAAAAATCCGATTCTTGCGGTATTTTAGTCTTGATTAATATGATAATAAGCAAGCATTTTGTAATACAGTTTCGCCGCAAGAAATGCGCTTGGTTTTGGCATCGGAGAATCCATTAATTCTACAATATCAAACGCTACAACGTTACATTTCTCAAATACTTTTCTTAATAATTCTAATGTCGGATACCATTGCAAGCCGCCCGGTTCAGGAGTTCCTGTTGACGGAGCAATTGACGGATCAAAAGCATCCAGATCGATGGTAATGTATACATTTCCTGAAACTTTTTCTAAAACATCATTTACCCAGTTTTCGTTATTGGCGATTTCATGAGCGAAAAACACTCTTCCTTCCGGCAAATATTCAACTTCTTCAGCATCCATTGAACGGATTCCCACTTGAACCAAATTATGCTTTTGATTGGCTTCGAAAACCGCACAAGCGTGATTGGAAGTAGAACCGTGGAATTCCGGACGCAAATCTGTATGAGCATCCAATTGAAGAACCGTCAAATTATCATATTTTTCACCAACCGCACGGATCGAACCAATTGAAACAGAATGTTCACCGCCAAAAAGCGTGAATAATTTTCCATCGTGATTCAAAAGCTCTTTTGTTTTTTGATAAACAGCTTCCGTCATTGCTTCAGGTGAAGATTTTTCAGAGATTTCTCCGGCTAAAAAAACTCCTTCCAGATAAGGTTCAGTTCCTGTTTCGATGTCATAAAGCTCCATGTTTTCAGAAGCATCAAGAAATAATTCAGGACCTTTGTCGGCTCCTTTTCCCCATGTCGAAGTTCCGTCGTAAGGAACGGTTACCAACATTACTTTTGAATTTTCTAACGATGCATTTTCTTCAGGAATTCCTGCGTATGTTTTCATGTTTTATTTAAAATTAAATGATGCGACAAAGATACGAAAAGATAGAAGTTGGAAAATGGAAGCAAGAAGTTTTTCAATATACGTCATTTGATATTTCACATCGAAACTTCCACTCACTCTTCAGCCTTACAACCTAAAATTATTACCTTTGCACCAAAAATTTAATTATGTCCTTAAAAGCTGTGCTTTTCGATATGGATGGGGTAATTGTAGATACAGAACCATTGCACAGAAAAGCTTATTATAAAACATTTAATGAATTGGAAGTTGAGGTTTCTGAGGATTTGTACACTTCTTTCACAGGCGCTTCTACCAAAAGAGTTTGCGAAACTTTAATTAAAAACTTTGATCTTATCCACACTCACGAAGACATCGCAAGCATCAAAAGAACTCATTTCAAAGATTATTTTTACAACGATGAGGAGTTTGATCTGATTCCCGGAGTGAAAAAACTGATCGAACATTATTATGAAAACAATATAAAACTGATCGTCGCTTCTTCTGCAAGTATGATAACGATCAACATGGTTTTTGAAAAATTTGGCCTGGAAAAATATTTCAGCGGAAAAATAAGCGGAGCCGATCTGAAAGAATCAAAACCGCATCCCGAAATTTTCCTTTTAGCAGCAAAAATGGCTGATGAACCTATCGAAAATTGTATGGTTATTGAAGATTCTACCAACGGAATTCTGGCTGCGCACAAAGCCAATATTTTCTGCGCTGCATATAAAAGCGAACATTCTCATAATCAGGATTACAGTTTAGCCAATATTGTGGTTTCAGATTATATTGAATTGGAACTTGATAAAATTTCAAAATATTTTTAAATAAAAAAGCTCTCGAATTTGAGAGCTTTTGTTTTGTATTTGTTATTGACTTTGTCGAATTTAAATTTTTGAAGTTTAGTGAAGAATTAGACTTAATAATCTTAATTTCTAAAATAAATCTTAATGTTTCAAAATTTTAACCATTAAGTTTTTAGTTAAGTTTTAAGAATATTAAGAGATTGCTTAGTCGCTTCGCTTCTCGCAATGACTATCTATATCCTAATAATTTCAAAATATCTTCAGGTTCCTGCTTTTCGCGGAAAATCTCGTATTGGAATTCGCCGTTTTCATCTTTTTGAATCAGAATATGTCTCGGCTGAGGCATCAAACAATGATGAACACCGCCATAACCGCCAATTGTTTCCTGATAAGCTCCCGTATGGAAAAAACCAATATACAACGGTTTTGTATCACTGAAAACAGGTAAATAAATTGCGTTGGTATGTTGCTCAGAATTATAATAATCATCTGAATCACAAGTCAATCCGCCTAAAAAAACTCTTTCGTATGTATCATCCCAACGATTCAAAGGAAGCATGATAAAGTGTCTGGAAATCGCCCAGGTGTCCGGAAGCGTTGTCATGAAAGAAGAATCAATCATATTCCATTTTTCTCTGTCGTTCTGACGTTTTTGAGAAATAATTTTATAAATGTTTGCGCCACTTTCACCAACCGTAAAACTTCCGAATTCTGTATAAATATTTGGCTCTTCCACTCCTTCTTCTTCACAGAATTTTTTGATTTGCGATACAATTTCATCAATCATATATTGATAATCATAATCGAAATTCAATGAAGTTTTAATAGGGAAACCGCCTCCGATATTCAGTGAATTAACTTCCGGAGCTATCTTTTTCAAACGTGCATACACACGAAGACATTTATATAATTCGTTCCAGTAATATGCAGTGTCTTTGATTCCGGTATTGATGAAAAAGTGAAGCATTTTTAGCCTTGCATTCGGATGTTCAGCAATTTTCTGGCTGTAATAAGGAATAATATCTTTATATCCGATTCCTAATCTTGAGGTATAAAATTCAAACTTCGGTTCTTCTTCAGAAGCAATCCTGATTCCGATATCGAAAGTCGTATCAATGCTTTCCGTTAATTTATCAAGTTCGCGGTAATTATCCAGAATTGGTGTAATATTTTCAAAACCGCTATTGATCATATCTGAAATTTTCGCCAGATAATCGTCGGTTTTAAAACCGTTGCAGATGACTTCGATATCTTTATCTACTTTTCCTTTATCATAAAGGGCTTTTACAATATCCATATCATAAGCGGAAGAGGTTTCGATAGAAATATCATTCTTCAGAGCTTCTTCGATCACAAAATTGAAATGGCTGGATTTTGTACAATAGCAGTATCTGTAGTTTTTTTTGTAGTCGTTTTTTTCAAAAGATTCTTTAAACCAAGCCTTTGCTTTTTGAATATTTTGAGAAATCTTGGGCAAATAACTCAGCTTTAAAGGGGTTCCAAACTTTTCAATCACTTCCATCAGAGGGATGTCATGAAAAAGCAAATTATTCTCTGACACATTAAATTCTTCTGTTGGAAAATATAATGTTTGATCAATAAGTTCAGAATATTTTATTTTCATTTTCTATAAACATTTTAAGAATGCAAAATTGCTAAAAAAGTTTGATTTTTTAGTTCTAATTTTTATTAAATTTTTTACAGCTTAAAATTTAGAAAACAGTTTCTTTTTATAGAAAAATTTAGAGATAATTTCCGCCGATAAAAATCAGCAAATCACCTTTTTCATAGTTGATAGAAACCTTGTCTTCAACAGCAAAATTTCTTGTTCCGATGCTTGATACAATACTTAAATTTCCTTTATCCAACGACCAATTCAGGCCTTTTGTCGTTATATTTTCAACATTCGGGAAAGGATACAGAGAAACCATTTTTCCTTTCACATCATTTAAGACAAAACTTTTAGGAATAAAATAATATTCAGAAAATTCGTCGTAAAACTTTATGTTTAATTGATCCTTAAAACTAAAAGCAACTGTAAGATTTCCCAAAAAATGATCCTGCTCGCCTCCACTTCCGCCTAAAACATCGATATCTTTAAAGCCTTTTTCTAAAATAATTTCCAATGCTTTATGAAAATCTGTTTTTTCCTGATCCGGCGTGTAAATAAATTTATCTTCATAAATATTTCCGTCATTTCCGGAATGAGAATCAAAATCACCGGAAATAAAATCCAGCTTATCCAAAGGAAAATTCATTTGCTTTAAATAATGAAAAGCACCGTCTGTACAGGCAATCAAGTCATAATTTTCTAAATCCGGAAAAGATTTCGGAGCGTCTCCGTTGATGAAAAGTAATGCTTTATCTTTCATTCGGATTCCAGTATTCTTCCGATTCGTTGTTCAATTTTGAAATATATCTTGCCAAAACAAAAAGATAATCTGAAAGTCTGTTGAGATATTTAATCAATTCGGGACGCACTTCTTCCGATTCGTTTAAAAAAACCAAAGAGCGTTCTGCTCTTCTGCAAATCGTTCTTGCAGCATGTAAAAAAGTTGCCGATTTTCCGCCGCCCGGAAGAATAAAGTATTGAAGCGGCTCCAGTTTCTCTTCAAAAGCATCCATCCAGTTTTCCAGCTCTTCAATTTCAGTTTCGGAAATAATTAAGGATAAGCGTGATTTTCCGTTGGCCAACATTAATTTATCAACCGGAGTTGCCGCTTCCGAACCCACTGTAAATAAATCAAATTGGATTTTCTTTAATTGTTGTAAAACTTCTGCATCTTCAATATGGCTTTTTGCTATTCCGATGAATGAGTTGAGTTCGTCTATATTTCCGTAGCTTTCTACTCTTGCGCTGGCTTTTGAAACTCTGGTTCCGCCGTATAAAGCGGTTTGTCCTTTGTCTCCTGTTTTGGTGTAAATTTTCATATGACTAAATTATAATTATTTTGTGCAATGTAAAAGTATTAATGTCTGTTTGTTTTATATTTTAAAAATATTTTCAATGTCAAAATCCTACTGACAAACTGTTGTCATAACCTCGATTTATCTTTGTATCAACAATAACAAACAAAATTAAAATTATGACAACTACAGCAACAGCCACAAAACAGTTTATCACTTCCGAGCAATTATTAGAGCATTGGCAAGGACACAGAAACTTGACAAAAAGAGTCATTGAAGCATTCCCGGAAAAAGAATTGTTTGAGTTTTCAATTGCAGGAATGAGACCTTTTGCAAAATTGGCCATAGAATTGATCAGCATTGGCGGACCGGCCTTGAAAGGAATCGTGGAAGAACAAGTCAACGAATTTTCCGAAGAAGCTTTCAAGCCAAAAACCAAAGAAGAAATCCTAAAAAAATGGGACGAAGAAACGGAAGTAATCAATCAATATTTTGCTAAAATTTCTGAGGAAAGATTTCAGGAAACATTCAATTTATTTGGACAATACGAGTTTCCTGTGTATCAGAATATTCTTTATTTTATTGATAATGAAATTCATCACCGAGGCCAAGGATATGTTTATTTAAGAGAATTGGGAATTGAGCCGCCTTTTTTCTGGGAAAGATTTGAAGTAAAATAAATAATTTTTTTAAACCATTAAGATTCTTTTAAGTTGTTAAGAATATTAAGTTATAGATTGGCTTAATAATCTAAATTTCTCAATAAGTCTTAATGGTTTATAAATTTTTTGAAACATCCTGAATCAGGCTTTTCATTGTTGCTTTCAGAAATGCAGGTTCAAGAATCTCGGCATAATCTGCAAAAGTAATCAGCCAACGTGGAAATCCTTCATCAATCCAATCGGTTTCAAAGATCAATTCAACATCATTTCCTTTTTCAATTTCTTCAATTAAACCGTAATATTTTTTAGAGTTTGACAAATGTCCAATGATTTTTTTATTCACCAAAAGCCTCACTTTGGTTTTATTTCCGTTGGAATTTTTTCTGTAATCATTGATTTGGCCGTATTCCTGTAAAAATGGCGTTTGAGTTTTTGAAATCTGCAAAATCCTGTCAACCCTGAACTGCCGAAAATCATTTCTTAAAATACAGTACGCCATAATATACCAATAATTGAATTCAAAAAAAATTCCGACAGCCTCGATTGTTCGGTGAGAAACTTTTGAATCGACGGTTTTATATTCTATCGTTAATTGCTTTTTTTCGGCAATACTTTCGAGAATCGTCGGAATAATATTTTTAATTGTATCTTCAGTTTTTGGTTGATAATTAAAAATATCGATCTGTTTTTCAATATTTTCAATTAAATTTCTGTCAGAATATCTCAAAACCGAACGCACTTTTTCCATTGCAGTTTGATAATGGTTTCCCAAACTTTGATGTGAAAATTTCTGCATCAGTTTTTCAGCGGTAATAAAACTCAAAACCTCTTCTTTTGTGAACATTACGGGCGGAAGTTTGTAGCCATCCATCAAAGAATAACCACTTCCCGCTTCACCAATAATAGGAATTCCGGCGTTTTCCAACGTTTTTACATCGCGATAAATCGTTCGGATGCTCACATCAAATTTTTCTGCCAAATCTTGCGCACGAACCAAAGGTCTGGATTGCAGTTGTGTGAGAATAGCCGTTACTCTGTCCAGCTTTTTAAGATAATGGTCGTTCATTTATTAGTTTTCAGTTGATATTTAGCAAAAATAATTTCTAATTTCTAATTAATTATCCTTAAAAGTATTCATCAGTTTATCCAGATTCAGGCTTCTTGCTGAAGCATCAAAAATCTCGCGGTAGGTTCCGTTCATCTGCACCAATTCGTCATGAGTTCCGTTTTCCACAACTCTGCCTTTCTTCATTACATAAATTGTATCGGAATCTAAAATTTGCGATAAAGAATGCGAAATTATAATTACCGTACGACCTGCTTTTATTGCATCCAAAGAATTTTTAATCTGTTCTGTTGCTATTGCATCCAGGCTTGCGGTCGGCTCATCAAGGAAAATAATTGGCGGATCTTTTAAGAATAATCTTGCAATGGCAATTCTCTGTTGCTGGCCTCCCGACAATTGGGTTGCGTCGTGATTGTATTTTTCCGGTAAATCTAAAATCTGCTCGTGCAAATACGCTTTTTTTGCGGCTTCTTCAATTTCCTCAAAAGTAGCATTCATGTTTCCGTAACGGATGTTGTCTTCGATACTTCCCTGAAAGATGTGGTTTTTTTGAAGCACCAATCCTAAATCGCCTCTTAAAAATGTATTCTCAAATTCATTCAAATTGACATTATCTAAAAATATCTCGCCTGAATCCGGAAGATAAAATTTACATAAAAGATTGATGATTGTTGATTTTCCGGCGCCACTTAAACCAACCAAAGCCGTTGTTTTTCCGTTTTCGATCTTCATGGAAACATCGTGTAAAGCCTGTGTTCCGTTCGGATAAGAAAAGTTGACGTTTTTTAACTCAAAATTTCCTTTAATTTCTTTTTCTATAAAAGCTCCGTTGGGTTCTTTTTCGTTGTCGGCATTTAAAATATCAAAATATCCTTCAGCATAAATCATGGCATCATTCATATCATCATAAATCCTGTGAAGCTGACGAATTGGCGCCGAAACATTGTTGAAAAGCATAATGTGAAGCATGATTGCGCCAATTGTCATCTGCTGATCCAAAACCAGATAAACCGTCAAAAGAATGATTAAAACCACCCCAAACTGCTCGATAAAAGTCTTTAAACCATCATAAATAAAATTCGTTTTTCTTGTAAACATTTGACTTTGCATCAACTGCATCTGCAAATCGTATTGTTTTTTACCTTCAAACTTTTCACGGATAAAACTTTTAATCACCATAATTGAATTGATCAAATTCAACAATCCGGAAGTTTTCTGCTCGCGCTGATTTCGCAAAGTTCTTCTTACTCCGCCTAATTTTTTCGCCTGTAATGAACTTATATAAAAGTAAATAGGAACTATAATTGTAGAAACCATTCCGACATACGCATTCTGCATATACATGATTACCAATGCAATAACGGAATTTGAAAACAACGGCAGCATGTCTATAAAAAAATTCTGAACCAATCTTGTCAGGCTTTCAATTCCTCGATCAATACGAATTTGTAGTTTTCCCGATTCGTGGTTTTCATCATTAAAGTAAGCGACACGATACATCAAAATTTTATCAATTGCTGATTGCGCCAAAACCGAACTTACATTAATTCTGATCTTTTCGCCATAAAATTTCTGCCCGAAATTGATAAAAATATTGAGCAATTCTTTTCCCAATAAAATAATCGAAATGACAATCAGAATATGAATTCCTTCGGACATCGGATCGGGAAGATGAGTCAGCTTTGTGACTTCATCCACTGTATATTTTAAAACCAATGGATTCACCTGAGCCGCCAAAGCTCCTAAAAAAGTGAGAAATAAAGTTCCGTAAATCATCAAACGATAAGGCTTGATAAAAGGAACCAGCTGTTTATAAATCCCGAATAAAGTGACTGTTCTGTTGAAAGGTTTTGCCATGATTTGGTTTAAAAGAAAAACGTACCGTTTCAAAGAGAAAAGGTACGTTTTATTATGTTTTTCAGCAAATTAAATTGCTTTATTTATCCTTCGTAAACATAAGTCGTCAAATAATGCAACTCCGCTTTGCTGGCTTCTTTAGATTCCGCCTCAGCCTGTTCCAAAGAATATTGAGAATTAATTTCTTTTTTCTGGAAAGCGAAAGAGTTATTGGCGGCTTTATCAACAACATCATTGAAAATATGTTCAATTTCTGAATTAGCCAGCGAGGCAAAACTTATATCTTCAAAACCATACATCAATCTGAGATCGTCAAACTGCGCAAAATTATCATTCACAAAGCTTTGTAACTGAGATTTTGAATCAAAATTTCCTGCCCAGATATTATAAATGTAAGTTTTAGTTTTAGGCTTGTCTAAAATGCTTTGATATACAAAATTCTCCCCAAGATACGCTTCCCTTACCTGCGGATCATTGGCCAGATCTTCCGGAAGGCCTTCTTTCAAGATCTTTCCTTCAAACATGATATACGTTTTATTGGTAATTGCCAAAGTCTGCTGAACGTTGTGATCGGTAATTAAAATTCCGATGTTTTTGTCAACCAGGCTTCTTACGATTTTCTGAATATCTTCAACCGCAATCGGGTCAACTCCCGCAAAAGGCTCATCCAAAAGGATAAAGTTCGGACTTGTTGCCAAACAGCGTGCGATTTCAGTTCTACGTCTTTCACCTCCGGACAGAAGATCTCCTCTGTTTTTACGAACATGCTGCAACGAAAATTCTTCGATCAGCTCGTCACATTTTATCTGCTGTTCGCGCTTTGAAAGCTTCGTTAACTGCAAAACTCCCATGATATTTTCTTCCACCGAAAGCTTTCTGAAAACAGATGCTTCCTGAGCAAGATAGCCGATTCCTTTTTGAGCTCTTCGATACATTGCATCGGTGGTGATTTCCTGCTTATCCAGGAAAATCCTTCCTGAAGTGGGCTTAACCAAACCTACAATCATATAAAACGAAGTGGTTTTGCCGGCTCCGTTCGGACCAAGCAAACCAACAATTTCTCCCTGCTGAACCTGTACAGAAACGCCTTTTACAACTTTTTTAGGACCGTATTCTTTGATTAAGTTTTCTCCTCGTAAAATCATAGCAGCAAAGATAAAGTTTTTTTGAATTCAAATTTTAGATTAAAAGTTGAGATAATCGTTTTATGATTTTTTAAGATTGTTTTTAATTAAAGATCCGACTTCGCTCAGGATGACATCGCTAATACTAAACTTTTTATTGATCTAAATAAATCATTTTATTCATGTCGCAAACAAATATTTTTTATCAATTTAGTATTGTAACGATTTATATTTTAAAGCTACTTATTAAAAACAATCATTTCACTTAAAATATTAAAAAATGGAAAATTACGGTTATACAAAAACAGAAAATCAAAATCAGCAAAGCAATGTTCCTTATCGCTCAGAAAAGAAAATCCCGGCTGCTTTATTAGGCATTCTTGTTGGATGGCTCGCTTTAAACAAGTTTTATCTTGGCTATACAAAAGAAGGAATTATCCAGCTGGTTTTAAATATTGTTACTTTTGGAGTTGCTACAATTATTCCTTTTATTGAGGGAATTTTGTATTTATTTATGAGCGATAAGCAATTTGACGACACTTATGTTCATGGCAAAAAAGGCTGGCTGTAAGATTTAATATAAATTTTCACCAATTTTATTTTATTTCCATAAATTTATAACACCAAACAAACAACTTATTTATGGAAAACAATCAACAACTTACAGATTTGTTGGCTTTAGATCTGGGAATTAATATTGTCAATCGCAGGCCTTATGCCAAGGAAATTTTCAAGTGGCAGGATATTGATCTGCTTCCGCATTCGTCAGCGGACACCCTGCTTTGCGAAATTTATGAATGGAACGGCAGAAACTGGCGCACAACCAATAATAATCTTATCGGCTATTTGTTTTCAGGGGAAAATCTGGAAAAGGTTAAAAATCAATTGATCAACACCCCAAAACATTCTGCACTGATTCCCGATTTTGAATTCACAAAAGAAAGCATGATCGAATACGGGCTTTCGCTGCCTTCATTATTTAATATTGGCATTAATGGTAATGTAAACAGTGCTAAAAGCTTTTCGGTACGCGTAAATGGCGTTACAAAATCAAGAATTACGAATATTGATTCTCCGGGAATTGAAATTTTGAGAAGTTATTCATCTTTCACTCAGTCAAAATCTAAAACATACCGCAAAAATGTGAAGTTTAATTATTTAAGCACTTCTTTATTTTATGCGGAAAGTGTTGAAATTTTTCTTGAGAAAGATTCGGGAGTTGGCTTGGATGTAAGTTTTCAGACTCAAGATGTAGAAGTTGTTGCCAAAATAGATACCGATACCAAGAAACATTTTGTTTTAAAATATTCCGGAAATCAGGCTCCTTTTGCCGCTAAGTTTACAAAAGGGAAAGATTTTGATGTTATGTGATATTTTTTTTATTAACTTTAGATTTCACTAATCATATAAATATTTATATTATGAAAAAACTAACAAAAAAAGATCTAATGAAAATTAATGGTGGTAACATACGTCCACCGGATGCAAATGGTAATTGCCAGCCAGGATGGTATTTATGTCCTTCAAATATATGTGTATATGACAAGGGCGGGGAAGATCCTATTGTTCCAGGATCCCCTCATTATAACGCATGTTTTGGATAATAA
>NZ_JCAXEH010000007.1:0-116605 GCF_059758895.1 Chryseobacterium sp. GQ58
AAAGGACAGGCAAAGACATAAAAAAGCGAGTAGTGAAAGCGGGTGTAAGCTCCTGAAAAATATAATAAATTTTAACTGCAAAAATTACATAACTCTTTAAATTAACTATAAGTTGAAGGGCTTCTTTCGTTTTCGTATAATCCAAAATGAAATTTAATATTTGCAATATTTTTCCAAGTTGCATATTTGAAGAGATAAAAACCGATAAGCATTCCAATTGTATTCAAAAATACATCATCTATATCGGCCACGCCTCTTCCTGTCAGGTATTGTATTGATTCAATTATACTTATTGCAATTAAAAAGAACAATGTAATGGGAACAAAACGGTTAAACTTCTTAATGCATAATCCTAACCAACCAAATGGACTGAATAAGAATATATTTCCAAATATATTTACAAGAAATGCCTGATTATCTATATTATTAGCATTAAAAAAATGCTGTATGGTAATAAACGGCTGATGTTGAATATATGATATTTCAGATGGTTCTCTTCCTGAGGCATAAAACATCATGTACAATAAAACGACGGTATATAAGGCAATAAATACTGCAAAATATCTTTTCATAGGTTTCCTTTTGGAATTAAAAAAGAGTTGAAGTGTTTATTAGTTTTTAAGTATAATCTAATAACAAAAATCTTACCTTAGTAGTATGGCGTTTTGAAACTTTATAATTCTTTAATAGTATTTAACATAATATAAAAAGCCCCACTACTTAAAGTGAGACTTTTGTATACTTTTTCAGGTAAAACTTAAACCTGAATAACTCCTAAATTAAATTTTTCAGTGATAGGAGAATGGTTTGCAGCTTCTATTCCCATAGAAATCCATTTGCGCGTATCAACCGGATTGATAATAGCATCAGTCCATAATCTCGCTGCAGCATAAGTGGATTCAGTTTGCTTCTGATATTTTTTTGATATTGAATTTAAGATTTCATTATGCTCTTCTTCAGTGATTTCTTTTCCTTGCTTTTTGAGTGTAGATTCCTGAATCTGCGCTAAAACTTTTGCAGCTTGAGAACCGCCCATTACAGCCAGATCCGCCCAAGGCCAAGCAACAATTAATCTTGGATCATATGCTTTTCCGCACATTGCATAATTTCCGGCTCCGTAAGAATTTCCTGTTATGATTGTGAATTTAGGAACAACAGAATTGGAAACAGCATTCACCATTTTTGCCCCATCTTTTATAATTCCTCCGTGCTCGGATTTTGAACCTACCATAAAACCTGTGACATCCTGTAAGAATACTAAAGGAATTTTCCTTTGATTACAATTAGCAATAAATCGGGTAGCTTTATCAGCAGAATCGGAATAGATTACTCCTCCAAACTGCATTTCTCCTTTACCGCTTTTTACAAGTTTTCGCTGATTTGCAACGATTCCGACAGACCAGCCATCAATTCTTGCAGTTGCACAGATAATTGTTTTACCATAATCGGGCTTATATTCCTCGTATTCAGAGTTGTCTACAAGACATTTTATAATTTCTAAAGTATCATATTGATCGGCACGGGAAACAGGCACAATACCAAAAATATTCTCTGCTTTCTCTTTTGGCGGGAAACTTTCGATTCTATCAAATCCAGCTTTTTCGTAGCTTCCGATAGATTTCATAATGTTTTTAATTCTATCTAAAGCGTCTTTATCATCTTTCGCCTTATAATCCGTAACACCAGAAATTGAACAATGAGTTGTTGCACCACCCAAAGTTTCGTTGTCTATACTTTCTCCAATTGCTGCTTTTACAAGATAACTTCCTGCAAGAAAAATAGATCCTGTTTTATCTACAATCATCGCTTCATCACTCATGATTGGTAAATATGCTCCTCCCGCAACACAGCTTCCCATAACAGCTGAAATTTGAATAATTCCTGCAGCGCTCATTTTAGCATTGTTTCTGAAAATCCTTCCAAACATTTCCTTATCCGGGAAAATTTCATCCTGCATCGGAAGATAAACTCCCGCAGAATCTACCAGATAAATAATAGGAAGCCTGTTTTCCATAGCAATTTCCTGTGCTCTCAAATTTTTCTTTCCTGTAATAGGAAACCACGCACCGGCTTTTACTGAAGCATCATTGGCAACAACCAAACATTGTTTTCCGGAAACATATCCCATCATCACAACAACACCGCCGCTTGGGCATCCGCCGTGCTCTTCGTACATTTCGTAACCGGCAAAAGCACCAATTTCAATGGAATCTGAATTTTTGTCAAGAAGATAATCTATTCTTTCTCTTGCCGTCATTTTCCCCTCGTCACGTATTTTTTGAAGTCTTTTTTCGCCACCGCCTTTTTTTATTTCAGTAAGTAAACGGTTTATTTCAGATAATTTTAATTTGTTTTGATCTTCTCTTTTATTGAATTCGATATCCATGAAATTTGTATTTTTAATCTGCCTAAAGATACTATTTTTATAAAAAACAGACTTAGAAACAGGTTTTGTGTTTAACTAAATGGTTATCAGAAAATTATGAAATATTTAACATTGGTATATTTTTATATGTTTGATTTTTTTTCTAATTTTACAGTAGAGGAAAGGAGCTGATTACTCCATACAATTTCCTCTGTTCCTAGTTTATTTTTTTAATAGTTTATTATTTGAAGGCCCTGAAAGTTTAACAGACTTTCAGGGTTTTTTATAGCTAATAATAAATAACGATAATGATTTTTTTTTGACCTTTTTGTAAAACCTATTTGTAAATTTGCCTGTTAAGTTTAATATAAAATAGACATGCAAAAATTAGCTCTTTTCAGGTTGCATCTTATCGTTTTTTTGTGGGGATTTACTGCAATTCTGGGAAAACTGATTCATGCAAATGCGCAGATTTTAGTGTTTTACAGAATGCTGTTTGCCGCTGTATTTTTATTTGTATTTATAAGAATTTTTAAAAAAGAAAGCATTAAGATCTCAAAAAAGCTTTTTTTTCAGCTTTCGGCAATTGGTTTTTTTATGGCGCTTCATTGGTGGTGTTTTTTTTATTCGATAAAAGTTTCAAACGTCTCAATAGCATTAAGCTGTCTTTCTTTATCTACTTTATTTGCTGCAATTTTAGAACCTATCATTTTCAAAAGAAAAGTTAATATGTCGGAAGTTATCATGGGAATTGTAATTGTAGCCTGTATTCTTTTGATTTTTAAAACAGAGTTGCAATACAAAGAAGGTATATTTTTCGGAATCCTTTGTGCGGTTTTTGGGACTATATTTTCAGTTTTCAACGGAAAGCTTTTTGGAAAAACCAGTCCGGGAAACATTATTTTTTACGAAATTTTCTCCGGCTGGCTCATTTTATCTGTATTTTACATATTATCAGGGCAAATTTTTGAAATGAATGAAATAAACTACAGAGATCTGGCGTTAATAGGCTTGTTGGCAAGTGTTTTCACAGCCTTTCCGATGCTGGAATCTGTAAAGCTTATGAAATATATTTCGCCGTTTACGTTAATTTTAACAGTTAATTTAGAACCGGTTTACGGAATTATACTAGCTTTTTTTATCTTTGGAGAATCAGAACACATGAGTTCAGTATTTTACGTAGCTTCCCTCGTAATGATTTTGGCAATTGTGGCAAATGCGCTGATCAAATCAAGAAAACAAAAAAACATTAATTAAGCATCAATGTATATGATGAAAAAATATCTTTTATTATCACTTTTTCTTTCATTTGGAGTTTTTCAATCTCAGATTATAAGAAAATATTCCAATGAATTTTTAAATATTGGAGCCGGCGCACGAGGCATAGCAATGGGTGGAGCGGTAATTTCCAATCAGGACGATGTATATTCTCCGATGTGGAATCCTGCAGGCTTGAATGGCATCCAAAAAGATTGGCAAGGTGCCGCCATGCACGCAGAATATTTTGAGTCGATTGCAAAGTATGATTATCTGGCTTATGCAAAAGTTTTGGAAGAAGGTGTTTTCGGAATCTCGATCGTAAGATTGGGTGTTGATAATATTTTAAATACAACTCAACTTATTGATACGGAAGGAAATATCGATTATGATAAAATCACTAAGTTTTCACAATCCGATTATGCGGGAATTATCTCTTACGCCTTCAATCCTGGAGGAAATCCGAAATTGGATGTCGGTGTAAACGCTAAACTTGTTTACAGAAATGTAGGAAAATTCGCAAGCGGATATGGTTTTGGTTTTGACATCGGGGCCATTTATAAAGCAGATAACGGATGGAAATTCGGAGGAATGTTGCGTGATGCTACAACAACGGTTAACTTTTGGACAATCAATCAGGATGAGCTTACAACGGTCGTAAACGGTGAAGAATTCAACCCAGCACCAACCGATAAAATGGAGCTTACGATGCCCAAACTGAATGTAGGAGCCAGCAGACTGTTTGAGATCAACAGCAGTATATATGTTTTACCTGAAGCGGGAATCAATGTAGATTTTGCTAAAACTGCAGCGCTTCTTTCAACAGATTTTGCGAGCGTTACGCCTTATGCGGGTGCAGAATTAGGTTATCAAAAGATGATTTTCGTGAGATTGGGTGTCAACAGATTTCAGTCGATTACAGATATTGAAGATCTTCAAAGAAAAGTTTCTTTTCAGCCAAGTGCTGGTATAGGAATCAGATACAGAGGATTAACGCTTGATTATGCGATCAGTAACTCGGGAATTGGCGGTTCCAATTTTTATTCTAATTTCTTCTCTTTGAAACTGGATATGGGAGAATTTAGAAATGATTAAAAATATAATAAAGTTATTATAATGAAGAAATTTTCAATAATCATAGCAGCATTTTGCATTACATTTTCTTATGCACAAAAAGTTTCGGATTATAAATATATAGCGTTGGCGGAAAAATTTACCGGCTTCAAGAATGATCTTTATGGTTTAGATACAGCACTTTCAAAGGCATTGAAAGCAAAAAGCTACGTTGTAGTTGCAGGAAATAAAAATGACTGGCCTTCAGAAGTCAACTCAAATCCATGTAGTGTTTTAAATGCAGATGTTATAAATGACAGCGGTTTTTTAAAGAATAAAATTATTTTAGAATTTAAAGACTGCAATAATAAAGTGATTGAAAGTCAGAAAGCAAGCACGTCGATAAAAGAATTTGAAGAAGGTTATCAGGATGCTTTACGTCAGGCTTTAGTGAAAATTCCTGTTTCCAATCCTGTAAATATGATTCAGCAAACACAAACGGCTACAGTAGAAGCTCCTGCTGTTACATCTTCTGCTAATGAAAGCTCATCGGCTTCAGAAAACAAAGCTGAAAAGTTTAGTAACGGTAAAGTAAATTTACAGAAAATACAAATTGATAATTCTCAATTTATTTTAGTAGAAGATAACAGCTCAGTTCCTTTTGCAACTTTTAAAGCAACTACAAAAAGAGATGTTTTCAGAGTGAAGTTGAATTCCGGCAATTCTACCATCGGATATTACGAAAACGGAAATATCATCATAGAAATCCCAATGAACAACGGAGAATATTCAAAAGAAGTATTCACATCAAAATAAAAAGAAAGCCTTACTTAAAAAGTAAGGCTTCTTAATAAACCATAAAAACTAACTATGGTAATAGAACCGTGTCTATTACATGAATAACGCCATTTGACTGATTTACATCGGCAATGGTCACTTTTGCTTTATTTCCTTTTGCGTCTGTTATATATAAATCTTTTCCTTTAGTCCAGAAAGTAAGCTGCTCACCCGCAACTGTATTCATCATTGCTTTTCCGCTTCCGGCTTTCACGGCTGCCCAAACCTGTTTAGAGCTGTATTTTCCGGGTAAAACATGATATGTTAAAATTTTTGTCAGCATCTCTTTGTTTTCAGGTTTTACCAGACTTTCTACCGTGCCTTTTGGTAGTTTGTTGAATGCTGCATCCGTCGGAGCAAATACGGTGAAAGGTCCTGCGCTTTGCAATGTTTCTACCAAACCGGCTGCTTTTACTGCAGCAACTAAAGTCTTGTGATCTTTGGAGTTTACAGCATTTTCAACAATATTTTTAGAAGGATACATAGCTGCACCGCCTACCATTACTGTTTTTTCTTTCATCGTTTGCGCGATTGCATTTCCGCTGAATGCGAATGATAAAGCGATCATTCCTAGCATTGTGAATTTTGATCTTGAGTTCATTTTCTTGATTTTTTTAAATTATTATATTTGATATCTTCTGCGTTCTTACATAGCATTTACGAAAGTCTTTTGGTTTTAGTTTTAAATTATCCAATATTTAGTTTAATATGTTGTAAATCAATTGTTTATTTTATTTAAATAAATTTTATGTAACGTTTAAAGCAGAGAATAAAGTATTTTGTAAAAAATTCAAGATTTAGTTTCATATCTGTTTTATTTTATTAAATTTGGAACGAAATATAAACACTATTAAAACAAAATATTCGGAAGAGGAACTTATCGGTTTGCTTAAGCAGCAAAGCGAATCTGGTTTTCATCATTTGTATGATCACTATTCCGGTGCGTTGTATGGTGTGATTCTTCGAATTGTGCAATCAAAAGAATATACAGAAGAAATTATTCAGGATGTTTTTGTGAAAATCTGGAATTCTATTCAACAATATGATTCTTCAAAAGGAAGATTTTATACATGGATGATCAATATTGCAAGAAACACGGCAATAGATTATCTGAAATCAAAAGGCTTCCAAAATCAACTAAAAAACCAATCATTACCTGATTTCGTATATAACAACGCGGATCTTTCTACAACTAATAATTCTGATTTTATTGGTTTTAATAAAGTATTGGAAGGTTTAGAAACTGACAAGCAGGAACTTATTGATCTTGCTTATTATCAAGGATATACACAAAGCGAAATATCAGAAAAACTGAATATGCCATTGGGTACTGTAAAGACTAAAATGCGCAATGCATTGATGAAATTAAAAGACCTGTTAAAAGATTTTCAATAAATTGAATAGTAAAGAATACATATCGTCCGGAATTCTAGAATCATATATTCTAGGCCATGCTTCTCCCGAGGAAGCAGGTATTCTGGAATGTGTGATGAAGAATAATGCCGAAGTAAAAGCCGCTTTCGAAGAAACGCAAAAAACTTTTGAAATGCTTGCAACAGCAGAGGCTGTGACACCACCAAGTGATCTAAAATCGAAAATTTGGGAGAAAATTCAACGTGAACAAATCGTTGAAAACGAAAGACCTGTAATTCCTGTCCAAAATAATGAACAAAAACCAATCGTTCAAAAGGAAATTCAGGAAATAAAGAATGAAAACAACAACAACTGGAGAAATTTTGCCGTTGCAGCTTCTTTGTTGTTTCTGATAAGCATGGGCGTGAATTTTTATTGGATGAGCAGCCAATCGCAAATTAATAAAGAAATTGTAAAATTAGAAACAGAAAAGCAGTCTAAAAATATTGCAATCCGGGATTTGCAGCAAAAACTAAATGTCATATCAAATCCGTATATGTTGAAGATCGCATTGGCTGGAGTTGAAAAACATCCTGAAGCCAAAGCAACTGTTTTCTGGAATAAAAACTCAAAAGACGTATACTTAAGCGCAGACACTTTGCCAAAAGCACCCGAAGGAATGCAATATCAACTTTGGGCAATTGCAGACGGTAAGCCCGTAAGCGCCGGGATGTACGAAGAAAATAAAGATACTAAAATCGCATTATCAAACATTCCTAATGCTCAGGCATTTGCAATTACACTTGAGAAAAAAGGTGGAAGCAAGGTTCCGACGATGGAGAATATGTATGTAATGGGTGGAGTTTAATTAAATTTAAGCATTAACTTTTTTCTGACCGTCTCTGTAAAGCTTTGCGCTGCTCCATTTGGCATGTTTCGAAGGCTCGATTCGTAAGCCTTTTTTAAATGTGTAGACTTTCGTAAATTCGGCACCGAAGAAGATCAACATACATGAATAATTGATCCACATCATGATCAAAATTACCGTTCCTGCTGTTCCAAAAGCGGAAGTCGGTTTAAATTCACTAAAATAAAGGCTCAGCAAAAATTTTCCGAAAGTAAAAAGTACAGCAGTAAGTAAAGCACCTTTCCAAACAGATTTCCAGCTGATCTCAACGTCGGGAAGCACTTTAAACATTAGCGCAAAAAGCAGCACGACAATTCCGAAGCCGATCGTAAAGTTGATGATTTCGACAACCATATAGGTTTCAAGTCCAAAATAATTGGTGATAAAATTATTAAAAAGGCTTATTAATGATGATAAAATCATTGTGATCATTAGCAAAAAGCCTAAAATAAGGATCATTCCTAATGAATTGGCACGATCTAAAAGAAATTTCACCAATGCTTTTTTGGGCGCAGCTTCTACGTCCCAAAGGTTATTCAAAGATTTTTGCAGCTGGAAAAAAAGAGTTGTGGAACCGAAAACCAAAGATCCGATTCCGACAATTTTCATAAAAATATTTTCTTTATCGATCAAAGCTCCTGCAATCATATTTTGAACGCTTTCCGCAACTTCAGTGCCCATCATTCCGCTGATCTGATAAGTTATTTCGCCACGTATGGCTTCTTCACCGAAGAAATATCCGGCAATCCAGATAATAATGATAAGTAAACCCGGAATCGAGAAAATCGCATAATATGCCAGGCTCGCTGAGTCGCTTGAAGCAGAAGAATTATTCCATTCTGTAAAAGTTTCTTTGACAACCTGCCAGAAAAATTTTATTTCTTTTATCATATTAAAAAGGATATCCGATTGCAATATTTAAAATTAAATTATCTTTTCTCCAGCTTCCGCTACCAAAGTTGATCTTATCAAAAGCCCATCTGTCTCCTTTATCGTAATAAGGAACTCTCAAAGGCATCGCTAAATCGAGCCTAAGAATTAAAATAGAAAAATCAAGTCGCAAGCCAACACCTGCGCCGACTGCAATTTCTTTTAAAAAGTCTTTAGAAAATTTTCCGCCCGGTCTCGTTATTTCTCCCTCATCATTCAGCTCATCATTAATCAGCCAGATATTTCCGGCATCAGCAAAAACGGCAACATTTAAGAATTTATAAAGATTTGCGCGGTATTCGGCATTTAATTCCAATTTTACATCACCTGCCTGATCAAAGGCTGCTCTTGTATTATTTCCGTCTCTCGGATCGTAACTTCCCGGCCCTAAAGTTCTTGCGCGGAAAGCTCTGATACTGTTACTTCCGCCCACAAAAAACTGTCTTGAGAACGGGATGTGCTCAGAATTTCCGTAAGGAATAGCAACGCCGGCAATCAGTCTGGTTGCAAAAGATGTTTTTTCGGTAAGTTTGTGATAAAAACGAAGGTCATTTTCAATTTTTGCATATTGACTGAATGGCACGCCGAAGATGCTTTTCTGATTTCCTTCTTTAGCATTTCCTCCGGATATAAGTCCTGCAATGTTTCCTGCTAAATCAAGCATTCCTTTATAATAGAATGTATTTTTTTTAGGAAGCATCGTTGTTGAATAAGTGTAAGAATACGTTGGCCCGAAAATAAGTTGCTGCTCTGTAATACGTCTTAAATAAGGGTTATTTATTGCTAAAGAGTCGAACTTCGGGGTGACATTTGCCGGGTCGATTAAAGATATGTCAATCAGTTTCAGCTCATGTTCTTTTCTTACATTTTCTTTCCATTGATATCCGAATGAAGCATTGAATGTATTTAAAGTATATAAAGTTGTACGATTCTGGAATTCATATCCAAGCTGAATATTTGTTCTCGGTACGAAAGCGCTCGAAGAATTAAAACGGAATGGCGCCACAATTCTTGGAATCGACAATTGTGCATTGGCTCCTGCTCTGAAAATATTTTCGGCATCAGAAGGACCGCCGATTTGTACATCAAAAGCACCATAAACGGAAGCTTTAAATTGTTCAGCACCTCTAAAGAAATTTCTTTGAGTCCAGTTTAAATTTACTTCACTTCCTGCGTAGTTGGCTGAATTTGTTCTTGCCAAAGCTTCCAACCTTAGCGATTGTAATTCTCTCGGAGTCAAAACATAATATGCATCAAACTTATGATTTAAAGAATCTGACACAACAAATTCATTTTTAACAAATTTGAAAACACCCAAACTGATGAGCCTGTTTAATGAAAGATTATGGTCTTTTCTGTTATAAATATCACCTTTGTTGAAATACAAAGCACGATCGAAAATTTTCGGTTTAAACTTTTTTTCAGGATCAACTACATAAATATCACCGTATTCATATCCCGAAAGAGAATCGGCACTCATCGGAATTCTGTATTTTCCTCTTTTTACATCACGAAGATTATAATTCGGGAAAACTACAACCTTATCAATCGTAAACTGTTCCGTTGCCAACTGCGGAGTATTGTCTTTCAGCTTTACAATAAGCTCAACTTTAGGTTCGCGCGTTACTGTGCTGTCCGCCTGAACGATAATATTGTCGGGATTGAAATAATAAAATCCTTTCTCTTTTAAACCATCATCTATTCTTTGTCTTTCAGCTTTGATCACATCAAGGTCAAACGGATTTCCAGGTTTTAATAAAGTTTTATCTTTTAAATTTTGAATTTCAGTATTGACTAATGTAGAATCCTGCGGAAAGTTGACATTGCTGATAAGATATCTCGCTCCCGGATTTAAGGTGTAAATTACTTGCGCTTTCTTATTTTTCGAAACGGTATCATATCTTGCTCTTGCATTGAAATAGCCTTTATTTTCAGAATAATTTTCAATGATATCTTTGTTGAATTCACGATCTACATCACCAAGTAAAACAGGCTCTTCACCAAATTTATATTTAAGCCAATATCTTAAGCCTTTTTCTTTTTTTGGTTCTTTCGTTGCATTGTAAGCGTAAAGCTTTGGGCGTAAACCAAGAAAAGAGGAATTGGGTTTTGGTGTCAAATTTTCCTTTAAAGCATCTTTAAGCTCACTTTTTTCTTTTTTCGGAAGAGTATCATTTTCGATATTGATTTCGGCACCTGTGTAAAGCATTTGCCCTTCCTTTAGAAATTTGGTATTGCTACAGGAAATGACAGCCGCAGTGAATCCCGATGCTAAAAAATATTTACAGTATATGTTAAATTTATTTTTCATTATTTAAATTCTACGCCTTCGTTATTCTTATTATTTCTTTTATTTTCTCTTTTCTTCATTTTAGATTTCTGGAAAATATCCCTGAATTTGTCATAATCCAATGTAATGATAAAACCTATTCCGGTCTCCACAATCTGGCCTTGTAAGGCTACCTGATAATCGTTTTTACGGTATGCGCGAAGCATATATCTTCCGTCTCTGGAAAGATTGTAATCTATTGTGACATCTCCGGCAATATTCGTTGTATTTTCGTTTTGTCTTGCTTCACCTTCTACACCAAAGTTGCTTCCAACCGAAACTTTTAGACGATCATTAAGCAATCTTTTGCTGACATCAATGTTAAGATCGGTTCTTTCGTTTCGTTGTCCGGTAGAATAATCTTCTGTAGATTCGAGGTCAAAATTTAGATCAACTCCTTTAATAAGATCTGAAGCTAAATTATTAAGCTGTTGCGAAAGTATTTTACTTACACTCTGTTTCGCCATTGTTTCCGCAGAAAGTCCGGAATTGCTCTGGAACGGATTTTCACCTATAAACCTGTTCAGTAAAAGCAATGCAAAAACCTGCTTATTCATTTCGTTTTCGTCTTGTCTCAACTGAGCCAGTTTTCCGTCAATGGTTTCGGTAACCGCAGAAGATACGGCATTATTTTTTTCGTCTGTTGTAATATCGAACGAAATCTGAGGCTTTAAAAGCTCTCCTTTCAGGATCAATAATGTATTGAACGGAATTCTTTGCTTAAACTGATTCAGAAGTGCCGGATCGCCTGAAAACTGCTGTTCTACAAGGTCGATTGGTGCGGCTTCTGTTCTGTAAATTGCGGTGATATCCAAAGTGGCGGCGGTTGGTTCTCCGGTCCATGTAATCGTGCTTCCTTTTTGGATGTCAAATTTTCTTTTCAGCAGGCTTACAGACAATTCATAGCTTCCTTTTTCAACCTGATAAACACCGACTAAAGTGGTTTTTCCCGACGGATCAATTCCTCCCGTAAGATCGGCTTCGCCTTGCAGCTTCACAAAATCTCCATTGGCTTTATCAATAATAATAGAGATTTTAGCTTCTTTGTCGACTTCAATATTTACATTCACATCCATTCCTTTGATGTTCGTTTGAGAATCGATAGAATCTGTTTTAATGGTTTTGTTTAAAGCAACCTGATCCTGATCTATAAACTCAACAATACCGTCTCTTTCCTGTAACGAAGGGCTGGATTGCGGAAGCACAAAAACAAAATCTGTCGTTTCTGAAACGGCAAGCCTTCCGTCAACTTTCGGTAAATCCAAATCTCCACGAATCTTTAAAGCCGCATCAATCGCAAGAATTCCGTACAGAATCGCATCATTCGACTTTTCAGAATTCACAACTTTAAAATCTTTAGCATTTACATCAAGATTAAATGCAAAATCTCTGTAGGTTTGTGTCAGAACCTGTCCGTCGATGTTTAAAGAATTTCCGTCTTTATCATTGATTTTAAAATTGTCGAATTCAATTCCTCTGTTCGTAAATGCTATTTCGTCATTGATATTTCTGAAATCACTTCCGGTCTGTGAAATCATCAATCCAACATTATTTAACTTCACATCACCTAAAATCTTCGGTGCAGAAGTACTTCCGGTAATTTTCAAATCACCCGACAAATAGCCTTCCGTATTGGTAATTGCATTCATGGTAAAACCCTGCAAAGTTTTCATCTGAAGCTGGTTCATATCAAGATTCAAATCAAAAGTGCTTGCCGAAGTATTGTAGTTTCCGGTGATTTTCATATCATTATTATTCCCGGAAAGCGTAATATCGGCGTTCAGAAGATTGGCAGAAGTATTGTTTACTTTTACATCAAGATTTCCGACCGGGCTTCCAAATACAACTAAATCTGTAATGTCGATATCCGATGTAAACGTCATTTCTTTAGTCAGATTTCTTAATTGAGCGGTTCCGTTAATCGTTCCTTTTGCCAAAAGAGAATCTTTTTTAATGATTTCTGTAATGGTTTCAATTTGAAAATCTTTCAACGAAACATTTAAAGGACTGTTTGGCGAATTGTTTTCCGACTGCAGCAAAATTTCGCTTCCGGCATTAGACAACCTGAAATTATCTGCTAAAATTCCCTGGCTTCCGATTTGTATTTTGTTGTTTTCAGCGACGGTCCAATCCATATAATTTAGTTTTAAACCATTTGGATTCAGAGAAATTTCTGTAACATCATTTATGGATTTAGCATTTCCAGCAATTAAAAACCGCGTTTCATCTTTTTCGTCCTTTGTCGTGATATTATAATTGATGATATTGTTGGCGACATCACCATTAACATTCACTTTATTTAAAGCAAAACTTTCACTTTTCAAAGAAGAAACGCCAAGATTATATTGCAAAGCCTGATTTTCGTTGGTGATTTTTAATGATGTATTTTCCAACGAATAGTCGCCATACAAAACCTGCGGAATTTGGGCATCAACTTCGATTTGTTGAGAATCTGCATTATAATTTCCGTTGATATTGATGGTTTCAAAGCTTTTTAAATCCGGAACAAATTTTCTGATCAGATCATCATTTTTAATTTTTGCATTAAAAGTGAAAAATTGTCCGGCATCTATTTTTTGTGCTTTTCCGGGTTTTTGAAATTGATAATATTGATTAATAGTTTGCTGCAAAGCCCCAAAAATCTGTGTCAGTTTATATTTACCATTCAACTCTACATCAGCGATCTGCGAATTGAGAACGATTTGAGTAGAATCGCTTGTAGATGATGCTTTCAGACTGACATCCTGAATCGGGAAAACTTCTTTTGTGTCTGAAATAGCGAAATTTTTAAGATTCAGATATCCGTTTAAATTATCAGGATCAAGGCTTGTAAAATCACCGTCGATTCCTCCTGCAATGATCATTGGCGAGCTGTAAAAGCCAAGTTTATTCAGATCAAGCTTATTGATGTTTCCGTTGACTTTGACGGTCGGATTCTTTTCGTCATATATTCCTGAAGCCGTCAACTGCAAATTGGCATTCGGATCTTTTGAGTTTAAGATGATGTTGTAGGCACCACGATTTATTTTTCCGACCAAATTCATATTTTGGTAGCGATAACCGTTATAAACTGCAGATTGTACATCGCCTTTGATATCGGCGTTTGCATTTTTAAAATCAAAGCTTTCACCTTTCGCGGAAACTTTTGCCGTAATGGCTCCCAAATCTTTATTCTGAATGATTTTTCCGATCTGTAAATTCTGAAGGTTTGCTTTTACATCATATAATTCGCGGTTTTTTCTTCGCATGTCAACTTTAGCGATAACGGCGGCATTTCCAAGCGTTGAATAAAGATTCAGATTGGCATTCACAACTTTCGTTGAGCCTTTCGCTGTACCTTTTATGCTAAAATTTGATGGTAAAGTAATATTTGAAGGAATTGTATTTTTCGGAACTAAATTATAGATCGTTTTTGCCGATGAAGAAAGTTCTGTAATCTTCAAATCATAATATAAATTGTCAGGATCCATCGCGTTTTTCACCCTTCCTGATGCGGCAATTCTTAGTTGATCCAAGCCTGAAACTTTTAGATTTTGAATCAATAAATTATTTACACTTCCTTTTACATTCGTATTGACGCTCAATATCGCATTTGGATATTTGTTGAACGGAGCGGTATTCCTTAAGGTCGGAACCAAATTTAAAATGTCGGAAAATCCAATTTTTGAGTTTTCAATATTGGCTGAAATTTTTACTGCGCCGAGGTTTGAACTTAATTGTTCGATCGAATTATAATTTAAAACAACTTCATCTCTTAAAACTGTTTTTGGAGTTTGCAGATACAAATTCTTCAAATAAGCCTGCTTTTCTTCATACACAAAATCGGTGTTGAATTTTTGAATATCCAAACCTCTTGCTTCCTGAATTTCTGCTGATTTTACACTTCCTGCAAACTGGTTGTTTTGCATTTTGAAGTTTCGTACGTCGAGATTCAATTTGGCAAAATTCAGATGATTAAAATCCATTCCGGATCGGGTAGGAGCAATAGCCGTATTGTTGTAGGTTACTTTTACATCATCAAGAATCAGTTTTCCTAAAAGCATTTGCATTGCCTTTTCTTTTGTAGAATTTCCAGACGGTTCAGGCTCGTTTTGGCTGTCTTTTGGGTTGGCATTTTCTGCCGGAAGATAGAGATTCGCATTAATGTTTGCGCCTGTAAAGTAAACATTCCCAACATTATAAGTATTGTTTTGTAAATCTATATTGTTGATTTTTGCACTTAATTCTTTGAAGATAACTTTAGCAAAAGTTTTGGTATTGTCATCGCCGTAATCAATATTGAAATTAGTAAATTTTATTCCGTTGAGATCTAATTTCATAGGCTTTTGCTGATTCAGGGAATCTACTTTTTGTTCCGCTTTTTCTGCAACTTCCTTTACAAGATCTTGTTTCAGTTTTAGTTTTAATCCGTCAAGATTAATATCATTTACAGCATAAGAATTGTTTTGAAGATCAAAAGTTTTCACTCTTGTATCAAAAGATTTGAAATATACCTGAATATCATTTCTCGATTGGCGGTCATCGAAAGTCACACCAATATCTTTCAGTTTTATTTTGTCTAATGAAATAATAAAAGGCTTGGATGTACTTTCTTCTTTATCAGATGTCGCAAAAGCATCAATAATGTAATCAAAATTAAATTTTCCGTCAGGATTTCTTACGACATTGGCGCGTACGCCTTCAAGATCGATTGAAGTAAGATCTCCTTTAGAATTGATCAGCTTCCACATATCCAAACCGACATCGAATTTTTTTACAGCCAGCAATGTGTCGATATTCTGACCTTTCAGATACAGGTTTTCCATAATCAGGCTGTTTGGAAAGCCAATATATACGCGCTCCAGGCTTACATCTGTTTTGATCTTTTTTTCCAGATAAACGACGAGCTTATCTTTCACATAGTTTTGAACTGCAGGAAGCCGCAAGCTTAATATAAGCAGAATAAGCAGAATGATGATCGAGATAATTGTGATTACAATACCTCGTATGATTTTTCTTTTATTAAATTTTAGTTTCAAATTTCGTGTGATTTAGACAAATATAATTAATTACTTTTACTCTTGATTTTGGAGCGTTCAACTACATTATGCAGCCTTTATTTATATTGCTTTATGGATTGAAAAATTGAAACATAATGATATTTTCCATGTTTATTCTGTTTTTATAAAATTTTGTTAAAATACCAGCAATATGTTTGCCAACCCGCACCAAATGATAATAATTGATCAATATGTGGTATGTGCGAAAAAAATTAAAACCTGCTCAAAAGAACAGGCTTTAAATCGAAATATGCCCCTATTGAATAAATATTAAGAATATTTAAAGTGAATAGGTTTCAGATGTTAGTCAAATGGTAATAGGGGCATAAATCTGGTGGAGTTTACTTCATGAATTTATATATTTAATATGTTTTATTGTTGCCATTTCGTTTCTTCACCTTGAGGCGCAGCGCCGCCTTGAGCTTCTGTTATTGGAGATTTTTCCTGATTGATATGATAAATATAAGCGGCTACTTTCTCGGCATCTTTTCCTGTGATCGTTCCGTCTTTGATAAAAGGGCGCATTGTAGGATTGTTTGGTGAGCCGTTTTCAAGCATCCAGAAAACATTTTTAAATAAACTTTTTTCTTTAATATTAACCCAATGCGAATCCGTAAGATTGGGGCCAATGCCGCCTTTTCCGGAATCTGAATGACAGGATACACAATTGGTTTTAAAAATCTGCTCACCTTCAGCAATATTATCTGCGTTGTATTTTGCGGTTTCAATGTTGATCGGCGGTGCATTTTTTTCATATTCTGCAATGGATGCAAGCATCGTTTTTGCTTCCTTTTCATATTCTGCGTCGGGATGGGCGTAATCTGTAAAGGCAAACGCAATGATATAAATGACACAGAAAATAATTCCGAAATAAAAAAGCCCGATCCACCATTTGGGTAAAGAATTGTCGAGTTCTGTAATTCCATCAAAACCATGATCGATCAGAATATCTTTTTCTTCAGCTTGTGATTGTTTCTTAAATGCTGAATTCCAAAGCTTTTGAAAATAGGGAGTTGATTTATCAGTTAAATATGACTGCTTTTCTTCTTCGGATAATCTGTTGAAATTTTCGTTTTCTACCAAGTCTCCTATCGAATTCATAATAAAAAGCAGAATGATTATGATGATGAGCAATGCCCAGAAAAAAGGAGAAGTGAAATAACCGGAATCTTGCGCGAACATTTCGAACGCCATAAAAGTAAGGGTCAATGTTACAACGATATATATTGAAATTGGAGTTCTCGTTTTCATTTTAATTAAAATTTTACGATAATTATTTTATGCTTGCCGTTTTGACATCCGTTGTTTTGATATCCTTGCCCAATCTTTGAAGATAGGCGATCATCGCAACAATTTCCCTGTCTTCAAGCGGTATGAAAGTATTTCCTTTTGCTGTTCTTTCTTTTTCCATCTGATCTTTTACGTCGGAAGCTTCGGCATAAATTCTTTTTACAATAGCTTTCGATTGATTGTTCGCCCATTGATCTGCGGAATCTATTTCGGCTTTTGTATAAGGGATATCAAATGTGTTTTTCATCAGTTTCATTTTATCAATCATTTGAGAACGGTCGAGACGATTGGTGATCAACCATGGGAAACGTGGCATAATAGATCCTGCCGAAGTGATTCTTGGATTATACATATGCTTAAAATGCCATGAGTCGGGGTTTCTTTCACCTTCTCTGTGCAAATCGGGTCCTGTTCTTTTTGATCCCCATAAAAATGGTCTGTCATAAACGAATTCTCCGGCTTTGGAATATTGTCCGTTTTTACCGTCAAATCTCATCACTTCATCCCGGAAAGGTCTTATCATTTGCGAATGGCACGAGTTGCAGCCTTCACGGATGTAAAGATCTCTTCCTTCCAGCTCTAAAGGTGAATACGGTTTTACTGCTGATATTTGTGGTAAATTGCTTTTTACTGTTAATGTCGGAACAATTTCCACCAAGCCACCGATTGAAATGGCGACAAACGCTAATATTGATAATAATTTTGGAGTTCTTTCCAGCCAAAGATGTATGCCTTCGCCTTCTTTTCTTGCGTCTCCGACATTGGCTAAGGCCGGAGCTTCTGCCGGAACATTTTTTTGGAAAGAGCCGGCTTTAATTGTTTTATAAACATTTATGACCATTAAAATAGCTCCGCCAAGATAAAACAACCCGCCTAAAAATCTCATCTTAAAATAGGGAATAATTGCAGTTACAGTATCCAGCCAGTTTTTCCACAACAAAGTCCCGTCCGGATTGAATTGTTTCCACATCAATCCCTGCGTAAATCCTGCAATATACATCGGAATGGCATAGAAAATAATTCCTAGAGTTCCGAGCCAGAAATGCCAGTTTGCCAATTTTTTAGACCAAAGTTCGGTTCTCCATATAATAGGAACGAGATAATAAACGACTCCAAATGCCATAAAACCATTCCATCCTAAAGCTCCCAAATGCACATGCCCAATCACCCAATCAGTATAATGCCCAATTTTATTTAAAGATTTTGTTGCTAAAAGCGGACCTTCAAAAGTGGCCATTCCGTAGCATGTAACTGCGACTACAAAAAACTTGAGTACAGGATTTTCTCTCACTTTATCCCAAGCGCCTCTTAATGTTAATAAACCGTTAAGCATTCCACCCCAGGACGGCGCAATCAGCATGATTGAAAAACCAGTTCCGACTGCCTGAGCCCACGCCGGAAGGGCTGTATACTGAAGATGATGAGGTCCGGCCCAGAGATAAACGAAGATTAGCGACCAAAAGTGAATAATTGAAAGTTTATATGAAAAAACCGGTCTGTTAGCGGCTTTAGGCAAGAAATAATACATTAAACCTAAAACTGGCGTAGTCAATACAAATGCAACTGCATTATGCCCATACCACCATTGTACAAGCGCATCTTTTACTCCGGCATAAGCAGAATAAGATTTCCAACTGGTGAAGGATAAAGGAACTTCTAAATTGTTGAATATGTGAAGCATTGCAACGGCAATCCAGGTTGCTATATAAAACCAAATCGCAACATAAAGATGTCTTACTCTTCTTTTGACAATCGTTCCGAACATATTGATTCCGAAAATCACCCAAGAGAAAGTAATTAAAATATCAATTGGCCATTCATGTTCTGCGTATTCTTTTGAAGTATTGATTCCCATTAAGAATGTAATCACTACCGCAATAATCATAATTTGCCAAGTCCAGAAATGAATCCAGGAAAGAGTATCGCTGTACATTCTGGTCTTCAAAAGTTTTTGCATACTGTAATATGCGCCACAAAAGAAAGAATTACACACAAATGCAAAAATCACAGCGCTTGTATGCAGCATTCTGATTCTTCCAAATCCTAAAGCGCCTTGTGAGTTGACTAAGCCTTGGATATTTCCACTTCTCAAACTTTGAATTGTTGTGTCATCTGTTCCGAATAAAAACTCGGGCAACTCAGGATAAAATAGCATTAAAGCAGCGGTCAATCCTAAAATAAAACCGATAATTCCGAATGCAATAGTAGCATAGAGGAATGCTCTGACAATATTATTGTCATAATGAAATTTTTGCGTCTCCATAATTACAGTTGTGTTGTAGAGAATGATTTATTACTTTAAAATATTTATCTATAAATGCTTTATGTAGGAATAAATCATGTGTATATCTAATGTTTTGACAAAGGTATTTACTAACTTTGTCTGAAACTATTAGTTTAACTTCTAAAGTATACTGAAAACTTCTAAAATAAAAATGATGAATGTATGTGGACAAAACATTAGAAAAATTCGTAGAGACAGAGATCTTACACAAGAATATATGGCCTTTGAAATGGGGATTTCGCAAAAAGCGTATTCTGATCTCGAAAATTCTAAAGTAAAGATCAACCTAGAAACATTGGAGAAGATTTCCGCAATTTTAGAAATTAAGCCTTCTGATATTTGTAGTATTTCCGATAAATGCCAAAACAGCTATTATGAAAACAAATGTCATGATCTGATCGAATATATGAAAAAGAACAATCTTCCTATTCCGGATAAATACCTTTAATCTTTAAATAAAAAACCATCCTTGAAAAAGGATGGTTTGTAGACCCACAGGGATTCGAACCCCAACTGACGGTACCAAAAACCGGAGTGCTACCGTTACACTATGAGTCTGTTTTATTTTGGTGGTGCAAATTTAGATTTTTTTTCTTTACACACAAAAAATTATTATGAATTTTATTGCAATTGTATACAAAACAAAAACCACCCTTGAAAAGGATGGTTTGTAGACCCACAGGGATTCGAACCCCGACTGACGGTACCAAAAACCGGAGTGCTACCGTTACACTATGAGTCTGTTTTATTTTGGTGATGCAAATTTACAGTTTTTTTGTTTACTTACAAATCGTTTTTTAATTTTTTTTAAATTTACATAATATTTTATGTGCAGTAAACATGGTGATCGACTTCAATAATCTCGAAATTAATAATTTACATTCTCAGACAGAATTTGAAAAAAAAGTGTTTTTTTTTTTAGAAGAATGGCTTTCGGGTTCTGAAATGGTGAAAGTACAGACTTCCGGGTCAACAGGAAATCCGAAAATTTTTGAAATTGAAAAAAAGAGAATGCTGAATTCGGCAAAAATGACCTGCGATTTTTTAAAACTTAAAGAAAACAATTCGGCTTTGCTGTGTTTACCAACAGAATATATTTCAGGAAAAATGATGATTGTACGTTCTTTTGAGAGGAAGTTGAAGTTAACAGTTACAAATTCATCATTAAAGCCACTCGAAAGTTTAGATTCAGAAATAGATTTTTGTGCAATGACGCCGCTTCAGGTTGAGAATTCTTTAGACAAAATTCATTTTATAAAAAATCTTATCATTGGTGGTGCAGCCGTTTCAGAGTCTTTAAAAATTAAAATTAGCCAAACGCTTAATAGTTTAAACAGCAAAAATCACATTTTTGAAACATACGGAATGTCCGAAACGCTTTCTCACATTGCTTTAAAAGAAATTTATCCAAAATCTGACAACTATTTTACAGTTTTTGAAAATGTTTCTATATCAAAAGATGAAAGAGGCTGTTTGGAGATTTTTGCCCCGGATTTAAATTCTGAAATTTTGCAAACTAATGATTTAGTTGAAATTAATAATAATAAACAATTCAAATTTTTAGGAAGGATTGATAATGTAATTAATTCAGGTGGAGCAAAAATTTTTCCCGAAGAGCTGGAAGCATTGGTGAAAAAAGAAATTACAAATGAAATTGTTTTTTTAGGATTAAAAGACGAAAGTTTGGGACAAAAGTTGATAGCTGTAATTGAAGGGGAAAGATCGGAAGCTTTAATTGAGAAAATATATGAAATTAAATTTGAAAAAAGTTTTCACAAACCGAAAGAAATTATCTTTGTTGAGCAAATTCCACGAACTCCGAACGGAAAAGTAAATCGTCTCGAATTAACCAAAAAATTAAGTAAAAATCTTTAACGGAATTAAGTCTTTACCTTTATTCTTGAAATTTTATATCAAAAGCAATGAAAGATTTTTCAAAAGAACTGAATTTTAAAACTTCCCGAAGCAGCGGGGCAGGCGGTCAAAACGTGAATAAAGTGGAAACTTCAGTCACCGTACTTTGGAAAGTCGATGAATCTGAATTTTTTAATGAAAGACAAAAAGCTTTAATTCAGGAAAAACTCAAAAATAGAATCAACGCAGATGGATTTTTATTCTTAACTGTTTCTGAAAGCCGAACTCAATTAATGAATAAAAATAAAGCGATTGAGAAAATTTTGGAAATCGTCAATAAAGCTTTAATTATTCCTAAAACCAGAATTGCTACGAAACCTTCCAGAGCAAAAAAAGAAAAAAGATTAGACACCAAAAAGAAAATTTCTGAGAAAAAAGAAAACAGAAGGTTTAAGTTTTAATTCTCCATATCAGGAAAAACAGTATTTTTGCAAAAAAATATACAATGTATAAAAAATTATTTCTTCTTGGAGCTTTCGCAGTTCCATTTGCATTTTCAGCGCAGGAAATTCCCAAACAACCAAAAATTTCAATTATTCCGTCTGTCGGATACGCATGGAGAACTGCGGCATTGCCTGTAGGAGTTTCTGATGAGCAGCGAGATTATATAAAAGGTTTGAAAAGTGGAATAAACTTCGATATTTCAGCTTATTATCATTTAAAAGGTATCGTGGGACTTGGATTAAAATTTTCTAATTACAGCGCATCGAGTAACGGAAAGCTAAGCGTGATCGATGACAACGGAAATATTGTTTCGGGCGCGGCCAATACAAAAGATAATATTACTTTTTTTGGTCCGGCTTTAATGATCTCGAACTTCAATGAAACGACAAGACACAAAATGGTTTTGGATATGGGATTAGGAGTAATTTCTTATACTACAAAAACCGGAAATGTAAAAGGCACAGGCTCTAATTTGGGAGCAGAAATTAATTTTGCTTATCAATATCAAATTAATGATAATTTTTTAATAGGACCAAAATTTGGAATGACAGCCGGAACATTGAATAAAATGAAGTTCAATGGACAAACAATTGATTTTGCAGATGATCAAAAAGAAGGCTTACACAGAGTTTCTTTAAGTGCGGCTGCGACATTCCGTTTTTAAATTTTATCTTTGTAAAAAATTAAAAAAAATGAGCAAACCTATTACTGAGTTCATAGAAAAATATTATCTGCACTTCAATGCAGCTGCATTGGTAGATGCTTCCAAAGGTTATGTAGCGCATCTTAAAGATGGCGGAAAAATGATGATCACTTTGGCTGGAGCAATGTCTACTGCTGAATTAGGGAAAATTTTAGCTGAAATGATTCGTCAGGATAAAGTAGATTTTATTTCTTGTACCGGCGCAAATCTAGAGGAAGACTTAATGAATTTGGTTGCGCATTCTCATTACGAAAGAGTTCCGCATTACAGAGATTTGACGGCTCAGGATGAGTGGGATTTGTTGGAAAGAGGCTTAAACAGAGTTACAGATACTTGTATTCCTGAAGAAGAAGCTTTCAGAAGATTGCAGAAACATATTGTAGAAATCTGGAAAGATGCTGAAGCAAAAGGCGAAAGATATTTCCCGCATGAATTCATGTATAAAATGATCCTTTCTGGAGTTTTGGAGCAGTATTACGAAATCCCGAGAGAAAATTCTTGGATGATTGCAGCAGCTGAGAAAAACTTGCCGATTGTCGTTCCTGGATGGGAAGATTCTACAATGGGAAATATTTTCGCTTCTTACTGTATAAAAGGTGAATTGACGGCAACTACAATGAAATCAGGTATTGAATATATGACGTATTTAGCAGATTGGTATACTAAAAATTCGGCAGGAAAAGGAGTTGGGTTCTTCCAGATTGGCGGAGGTATTGCCGGAGATTTCCCGATTTGCGTAGTTCCGATGTTGTATCAAGATATGGAAATGCATGATATTCCGTTTTGGTCTTATTTCTGTCAGATTTCGGATTCAACGACTTCTTACGGTTCATATTCGGGAGCAGTTCCAAACGAGAAAATCACCTGGGGTAAATTAGATATTACAACACCGAAGTTTATCGTTGAAAGTGATGCAACGATCTGCGCACCATTGATGTTCTCTTATATTTTAGAAAATTAATTAGCTGAAGATGAAAGTCTGATGAAGCTTGAAATTATATAAACGCTCCTTTTTTGGAGCGTTTTTTTATTAAATTTAATCTAAAGAATTCACCAGTACAAAATATCGATATGCCAAAATACCTTTCTGTAATTTGGTCAGTTTATTCGGATCTTTGTCACTCAATTTTGGTAAAATTGCTTTATTAATTTTATTTAGTAATCGGAAAAATGATTTTTTCATAACTTTATATTTTAGTGAGAACAATCATTGAAGAAATTAGAATCCAAAAATGATGCAAACAAAATAATCATGGACGAAATATTTAAGCAACAAGTCTGGGAAATAACGAAATTGGTTCCGAAAGGAAGAGTAACAAGTTACGGAGCAATTGCAAAAGCAGTTGGATATCCCAACCATTCGCGACATGTTGGCAAAGCAATGGGAGGTTGCCCGAAAGGCGTTCCTGCACATCGTGTGATTTCAAGCTCGGGAAGTTTATCGGTTCCTGAATTTCAGACCAAATTGGAAGCCGAAGGAATTGAGGTGGAAAATTTTAGAATTAAGAATTTTAAAAAGCTGTTTTGGAATCCAATGACGGAGTTATAAGTTATTAATGATGAGTTATAAATAAAGGCTGAGCGGAGTCGAAGCTTTTAAATATAATACAATTGGAGCCACAAAGTGGCGACTTAGCAGCGTTGGGCAAAGCCCTACGAAAAATATCAACAAAATAAAAATAAAAAAGTTTCGGGGTGACAAAGTCGCCCCGAAACTCATATAAAATTGTTCAAATTACTTTTCCAACTGCTTATAACTTCTCTGAATAAAATCCGTCAAATCTTTTCCTTTCAGCAAATTTTGCGAAAGTTTAGCCAGATCTAAAGCATGTTTTATTAAGCTTTCTTTTTCTTCGTTATTTTCAGTTTTCAAAATCTGATTGGCAAATTCGCTGTTTGAATTCACTACCAAATTATACATTTCAGGGAAACCGCCCATTCCAAACATTCCGCCGCCGCCAGTTGCCTGCATATCTTTCATTCTTCGCATAAATTCTGGCTGTGTAATGGTAAACGGGGCATCATTACTATCTAAATCTTCCAACTGAACCGTGAATTTTTTATCATTTACGGCTTCTTCAACATTCTTTTTTAATGATTCTTTTTCAGTTTCATTTAATTTAGAAATGATTGGTTCGTCTTTTTTAATCAGATTATTGATGTGATCGGCATCTACTCTTGCAAATGAAATTTTATCTTTAGAAGTTTCCAGTTTTTGGATAACATGCGGAATAATGTGAGAATCTAAAAGAAAGACTTCATATCCTTTATCTTTTGCAGCCTGAATATAACTGTGCTGTTCATCTGCATTTGAAGCATACAAAATAATTAAATTTCCGTCTTTATCCGTTTGATTAGGCTTGATTTTTTCCTCTAATTCGTTCCACAAGAAATATTTTCCGTCCGTTGTCGGATACAATGTGAACTTGTCTGCTTTTTCTGCAAATTTTTCTTCAGTAACAATTCCGTATTCGATTACAATTTTAATGTCATTCCATTTTTTTTCGTAATCTTCACGGTTTTCGTTAATTAAAGAAGCCATTTTATCAGCCACTTTTTTCGTGATGTAAGAAGATATTTTCTTCACCGCGCCGTCCGCCTGAAGATAAGAACGCGAAACGTTCAACGGAATATCCGGCGAATCAATAACTCCGCGAAGAAGCATCAAGAAATCCGGAACGATGCCTTTTACTTCATCCGTTACGTAAACCTGATTTTGATATAATTGAATTTTATCTTTCTCAATATTTAAATTATTGCTCAATTTCGGGAAGAATAAAATCCCCGTCAGATTAAACGGATAATCAACATTCAGGTGAATATTAAATAAAGGCTCCTCAAACTGCATCGGATACAATTCGTGGTAAAACTTCATATAATCTTCAGTCGTCAGATCGCTTGGAGCAATCGTCCATGCCGGATTTGGATTGTTGATGATATTATCAACTTCTTCTGTTTCTGCAACTGCGCCTTCAGGAGCGTCTTCCGGCAAAGGTAAAGTGTGTGTTTTTGTTCCAAATTTAATTGGAACAGGCATGAATTTATTATATTTCAACAACAATTCGCGGATTCTTCCTTCTTCCAAAAACTCTGTAGAATCTTCAGCAATATGAAGGATAATTTCAGTCCCTCTGTCGGTTTTGTCAGTTGTTTCTTCTAAAGTAAATTCAGGGCTTCCGTCGCAAATCCAACGAACAGCCGGCTCGTCTTTATAAGATTTAGTTAAAATTTCAACTTTTTCCGCAACCATGAACGCCGAATAAAATCCAAGCCCAAAATGGCCGATAATTCCAGAATCTTTTGCAGAATCTTTATATTTTTCCAAGAATTCTTCAGCTCCGGAAAAAGCAACCTGATTGATGTATTTTTCAACTTCTTCAGCTGTCATACCAATTCCCTGATCGATAATGCGAAGTGTTTTTTGTTCTTTATCAATTTTCACTTCAAGCTTCGGATTTCCGTACTCTACTTTTGCTTCGCCAATGCTCGTCAAATGCTTTAATTTTAAAGTAGCATCCGTTGCATTGGAGATCAATTCTCTCAGGAATATTTCGTGATCACTGTAAAGAAATTTTTTGATAAGCGGGAAAATATTTTCCACAGATACATTAATATTTCCTTTAGTCATAATAATTTTAGTTTTGATTTGTTTTATTCTTCACAAAAAAAATACCATGCGCCAGAAAGTGACAGATTGACAGAAGTGTTTAAAAATAAAAGATTTCTACAAAATCAATAGGAAGCGCTTTAATTCACTTGCAAAAGGTGAAGTCGTCAATTGGCTAGCCAAATTTTAAAAAGTCATTAAACACAATTCAATTATTTATACGATCTGTATAATAATAAGATTGCTTCGTCACTACGTTCCTCGCAATGACAACAAAAAAAAGACGGCCCAAAAGCTGTCTTAATATTTATGTATTGAAAAAAATTATTTAGCTTTATTTTTCAATTCTTCTTTGATTTTGTTTTCCAATTCTTCGGAAAGTTCAGGATTGTCTTTTAATAAATCTCTTACTGCATCGCGACCTTGTCCCAGTTTAGTTTCGCCGTAGCTGAACCAAGAACCGCTTTTCTTCACAATTCCCATATCTACTGCAGCATCGAGGATTTCTCCTGTTTTAGAAACTCCTTCACCATACATAATGTCGAATTCTGCCATTTTGAAAGGCGGAGCTACTTTGTTTTTCACAATTTTCACTTTTACACGGCTTCCGACTGCTTCGTCACCATTTTTGATCGGCGCACTTGCTTTTCTGATGTCAACTCTTACAGAAGCATAGAATTTCAATGCGTTACCACCGGTTGTCGTTTCAGGATTTCCGAACATTACACCGATTTTTTCTCTCAACTGGTTGATGAAAATAACCGTACATTTTGTTCTTGAAATCGTTGCTGTCAATTTTCTTAAAGCCTGAGACATCAATCTTGCATGAAGACCCATTTTAGAATCTCCCATTTCGCCTTCAATTTCTGCTTTTGGAGTCAATGCTGCAACCGAGTCAATTACCACAATGTCAATCGCTCCTGAACGGATCAAATTATCGGCAATTTCCAAAGCTTGCTCGCCGTTGTCCGGTTGAGAAATAATCAGGTTTTCAAGGTCAATTCCAAGTTTGCCTGCGTATCCTCTGTCGAAAGCGTGTTCCGCATCGATAAATGCTGCAATTCCGCCTGCTTTTTGAGCTTCTGCGATTGCGTGTAAAGTTAATGTTGTTTTACCGGAAGATTCAGGTCCGTAGATTTCAATGATTCTTCCTCTCGGATATCCGCCAACGCCTAAAGCGATGTCCAATCCTAAAGATCCTGAAGGAATAACTTCGATGGTCGTGTCAATTGCACTGTCTCCCAACGTCATTACAGTTCCTTTTCCGTAGGTTTTATCTAGTTTGTCAAGCACCAACGCGAGTGCTTTTTTCTTATCGTCTATGTTACTCATCTGTAGTTAAAATAATTTATCAAAAATACGGAATTTTACTTTCAAAAACTAATATTATTTGTTGGCGAACGTGGTTTTTATAGTTAAAAAAATATAAAATTTAATTGGGTATATTGTTCAAAACGAATTAAATGCATAATTAAAACAAACGTTCTTTAAACATTATAAAAAAGATGTCTCAAAGTTTTGTATTTTATGTTGAACTGTTGAAAAAATAATCTCAGTCTAGCCCCGATTGCAGTGGAAATCCTTTTTTGAAAAAAAAGATTGCAACGGAAAGCGGGATTAAGCTCCTGAAAATATTAATGAAAATTCGAATTGTTTGTGACTTTTAAATAATCTTCCAAGACTTTCATCTGGCTTTTATTACCTTTTTTTATTCTCGCATCACGACTTATCAGATTGTCGTAAATTTTATTAATCAGTCTTTTAGTGTTCGGAAAGCCGTTTTTTAGAGGAACATCAGGAATTTGAAGCCGCTTGCATACTTCATCGTCCAGCAAAAACCAAGTACAGCAAATGTGCAGATAACGTAAATTTTTTCTTTGAAACGGATATTTTAAAATAGGATTTTCCAGAGATTCGTTTAAAAGCGAATGAGCCAGCAAAACCGAATCTTTGTCCGAAGACGGCTGAATGGAAGTCCATAAATAAAAATATTCCGTCGCCTGTTTTTTGTTGTCTGGTAAGAGCTTTTCAGGGATTCCTAAAAGATAACCGACGTATTTCCAAAGGTGAAAAATTCCTTTTTCTTCTTCATCCGAAAAAGTATTTCCAAACTTATGCAAACTGTGAAGAAAAACAAGACTGAAGCCAATATAAGTGGCCATCATATCCCAGGAATTGATCGGCTCGCCCCAGTTTTCGGTGTCCCAATCTTTGTAATGTTTTTTAATAGAAAGCCTTGCGTAAGAATGAATTAATCTTGTTTTTATGGCAAATTCGTATCCTTTCTGATGGAGTTCCAAAGCGTCATATCTTGTTACATTTACCCAAAAATCTAAAGTCTCGGAAAGACGTTTTACAGCTCCTTTTTTTAATGCTTCAGTTACAATTAAGGGTTTGTTTAAATAGGCGTAATCATAACCGCCGATGAGGCAATAATCTCTCAACGAAATCAGTGAATCAAGGTTGCTTCGCATACAAAGCTCGGCACCGCTTTTTATTAAATTATAATCGAGCCAGCCGGGAATAGTTTGGGTTTGCTTAAAAAGTCTTTTTACACTTTCAGGTGCATCATCTGTTTCTGAAATACCATTTCGGATATATTTTTCGATCTCTTTTGAGGCTTCATGGAATTTTTTAGTGAAATAAACATCTTTTACCACTTCATCACCGATTTCATCGACATGATAAAAATAATTTGAAAATTTATCAAAATCATCAAGGCTCACTTCAGCACCGGAAAAATCAATTAGCTGCTTTCCGTTTCCTTTCGTCCAGAAATCTCTGAAATGTGGCGAGTCTTTAAATCGGGGTTGTAAAAGTATACCTTCCATTGAGCATAAAAATACAAGTTTTACGCCGAAAATAACTGGTGAGATTATCAGTTTAGTTATTAAATTTAAAAATAGTAAGCGTTTAAAAGTATCAAGAAAAACTTTCTTTACAATTACAAAAAAACCGTTCCAAAAATGAAACGGTTTTAATTATTTAAATTTTAGTTTAATCTTAAGCTAAAACTTCTTTTACTTTGTTTGCAGCTTCTTCTAAAGTAATTGCAGAATGTACAGGAAGACCTGAATCGTCAATTAGTTTTTTAGCTTCAACAGCGTTAGTTCCTTGCAATCTTACGATCAACGGAACAGGAAGGCTTCCCATCGCTCTGTAAGCGTCTACAACACCTTGAGCAACTCTGTCACATCTTACGATACCTCCGAAAATGTTAATTAAAATAGCTTTTACATTTGGATCTCTCAAGATAATTCCGAAAGCAGTTTGTACTCTCTGAGCGTCAGCTGTACCACCAACGTCAAGGAAGTTTGCCGGGCTACCACCGGATAATTTGATAATATCCATTGTTGCCATTGCAAGACCAGCTCCGTTTACCATACAAGCAACGTTACCGTCCAATTTTACAAAGTTAAGACCAGCTTCACCAGCTTCAACATCCATTGGATCTTCTTCTCTCGTATCTCTCAAAACTTCAAGATCTTTGTGACGGAACAATGAGTTACCATCCAAAGTTACTTTAGCATCTACAGCGATAATTTTGTTGTCAGAAGTTTTCAAAACCGGGTTGATTTCGAAAAGAGAAGCATCGATACCAACGTAAGCGTTATATAAAGAAGTGATGAATTTTGTAAATTCTTTGAAAGCATTCCCTTCAAGACCAAGGTTGAAAGCAATTTTTCTAGCCTGGAAACCTTGAAGACCCAAAGCAGGATCGATCAATTCGTTGTGAATCAAATGAGGAGTCACTTCTGCAACATGCTCAATATCCATACCGCCTTCAGTAGAATATACGATTGTATTTTTACCTTCAGCTCTGTCTAAAAGAATAGAAACATAAAATTCTTTAGTTTCAGTTTCTCCAGGATAATAAACATCTTCTGCAACCAAAACTGAGTGTACTTTTTTACCTTCAGCAGAAGTTTGTGGAGTTACCAACTGCATTCCGATGATGTTTTGAGCGTTTTCTTTAAGCTTATCCATATTTGGAGAAAACTTTACACCGCCACCTTTACCACGGCCACCTGCGTGAATTTGTGCTTTTACAACCCAAGCCTGAGCTCCGGTTTCAGCAGTCAATTTTTCAGCAGCAGCTACGGCTTCGTCTACATTATTAGCTACAAAACCACGTTGGATTGCTACTCCGTACTTTGATAAAATCTCTTTTGATTGATACTCGTGAAGATTCATATTATTTTTATTATTTTATTTTAAAATTTAAAGGTTGACAAATTTACTAAAAAGACACGGAAGTTCAAGTTTATTGATCTAAAAATTAAGAAGCGTCTTTATTTTTTTTAATAACAATTATTTTAAACTATTAAGATTTTTGAAGATTATAAGTTTAATTAAGAAAAAGATCTAAAGATATTTATACTTACAACTTATATTCGTTTGCGAAAACTTATTATTCTTAATTACTTAAAAAACTCTTAATGGTTTAAAATACTATCAAAAATTTATTCTTCAGTGAATTTTTCAGATTGCGAGCCGATAAACGGAATTCTCGGAGCCAGAAAATATCCCGTCAAGCTTGCAAAAAGTATCGGAACGAAATAAGTAAAACCGGTTAAAGTTCCCAAAATGATCGTCGTGCTCATCGGAGTTCGTGTCACGCAGGCGTTAATTGCCGCCATACAGCTTACAATCGCTAAAGTTGTATCAACAGCCGGAAACAAATTATGAATAATCAATCCTAAAGTCGTTCCCACAAAGAAAAGCGGAATGATGAAACCACCTCTCCAACCTGAAGTAACGGTGATTGCAATCGCCACTATTTTGAAAATTAAGATTAAAATCAAGAAATTTAAGGCAAAATTTCCGTTGATTATTTCGTTGATTTCGTGATGTCCAAAATATCTTGTGATCGGAAAATAGAAAGCGATAATTCCTAATAAAATTCCGCCAACACAGGTTTTAACGTAAATCGGGAATTTTCTGTATTCAAAAACTTTCTTGAAAAACTTTACTACAAAAATAAAAATCCAGCCAAACAAAGTTCCTACAATCCCGAAAGCCGTTGCATACGCAAAATCATAAACTCCGGTGTATTGATACGCCTTCAAATCCCAAGTCGCGCCAATTCCCAAATGGATAATCAAAGCAAACATCAGGTAACTGAAACAGCTTGCAACCAACGCCGGAATGATAGCTTTATAATATTCAACCGCATGTTTGTGGTGCAGAATTTCCAAAGAAAATAGACTTCCGCCAAGCGGAGCGCCAAAAAGAGCGGTAAAACCAGATGCCATTCCCGCAATGCTTAAAGAACGCAGTTCTTCACCTTTCAGCCTGAAAAGTTTCCCCAAATAAGTTCCTGTTGAGCCTGTCACCTGAACTAAAGGTGCTTCCGGACCTAAACTTCCGCCCGACGCAACGCAAAAAAGCGACGACAAAATCATAGAAGGATTATTTTTCGGCTCCAGTTTTCCTTTATTAAATCGGATGTTATTCACGATTAAATGAATTTCACCCGGATCGCCTATAAAATGAATGACCAAACCAGCCAAAAGACCACAAATCGCCATTGTCGGAATCACCATCCAACCGTGAAATTGATGTAAAAATTCCGTGAAATGTTCCAAAACAATCCAATATAATCCTGCGATTATTCCGCCAATCAGACCTGTTAAAGCCCACATGAAAAAAGTACGACTGAATACAAACGGATTAAACCTTATCGGCTGATCCAAAAGATTGAATGTTTTGATTAATCGCCGTCTTCTGTTGATTTTCATTTTAATTTAATTTTAAAATTGATCATCATTTGTTGTCATGTTTATTTTTTAACGTATGCTTAAAATATTTTTTTGAACCATAAAGAGTTATTAAGAAGTTAAGAACTTTTAAGAATCAACAAATTGATTTAAGCAGACTGCTTTATTTTTACTTCAGTAAATCTTAAAGAAATATGATTGTTTTAATTCTTAAAAACTTAACTGTCTTAATGGTTTAAAATTTATAGTTTATTCTTAGCAAAATAAAGAATCAGCATTGCCCAACTCAGAATCATCAAAAGACCTCCAAGCGGCGTTATCGGTCCTAAAAATTTAAGATTTGCTCCTAAATAATCCTGCAGGCTTAAAAAATAAATGCTGAACGAAAATAAAATTGTTCCAGCAATCATGAATATAGAAATCCATTTTTGTGATGAGGTGTCAAATTTTAAAATATACCCGACAATCAATAAAAAGAAAGCTGCATACATTTGGTATCTCACGCCTGCTTCGAAACTTTCCAGTCTTTCTACAGACAATATTTTTTTTAAAGCATGAGCTCCGAAAGCTCCTAAAATAACAGATAACAGGCCATAAACGGCGCCAAAGATTAAAGTAATTGTTTTCATTTTTATAGTTCTTCTAATTCCAGAGTTAAATATTTTTTTGTTTTGTAATCTTGCCAGGTTCCGACAATTTTATTTCCTTTTACATCAGCTTCAATGTAAGCGCGCGGAATCCATTTTTTGAGTTCTTCGCTGTGATAATCATTTTCTTTGATCGAAATATGGTTGTTTTTCAGTTTTCCGCTCCATTCGATCAGCTTTTTGTTTTTATCATACCAATAAAAAGCGGAAAATGAGCCGTCATCATAAACCTGTTTGATTAAAAGCGTAATTGGATATTTGTTGTCGATTTTACCTTTATAAATTTTATTCTGTATGCTATTTAAATGAATTGTCTTTTCAGATTGTGAAAGTAAGCTTTTACCGTATGTACTCAGATGTTGTTGAATATCTTTGTAAGGTAAATCAATTTGATAACTTCCCAATTCATCCAAAGCTCTCATCGCGTGATTCGAGCAGCGTTCTCTTACGATTGTCAGCTTATCTTTTCCAAAGAAAAATTTGACGTATTCTAAATTCTGTCCGTCAATATTTTCAAGACATTCCTTGTAAAGATTGGTCTGTTCTTTTGCTTCTTCTTCAGAATATCCCGTGTCTTCTTTTGATTTATTTAGAAAAGCCTGAATTTTTTCAGTAACTTTTTTATTGACTGTTTTTTGAATAATATCAACCGAAGCCGGTTCAAAAATATCTTGAATATTAATGTAATTTCCTGTTCGCAAGTCAAAATTTTTCCAGTCGGTAAAGGCTTCAGGATAAGCGCCTGTCGCTTCGCCATCGATCGAAATGCTTAAGATATTTTTAGGAGTTTCCAGCTTTTCCCAGTCATAAAAATAAACGTAATTTCTATAGGAGTTGGTAGCAGTTGCCGCCAGCTGAAAAGGATTTTTGCCGGATTGAGGAATAAATTCCAGCTCGCTTACCTGTAAAAAAGTATTGATTTTTTCTTCAATTAATGGTTTTGAGGAAAAAGAAACAACCGGAAAATTAAAATTTTCAGATTTAGGCTGTAAGTCGGTAATTTTCAGATTTTTCTGCTGAGAAAAGACCATTACAGAAATCAATACAAAAAACAGAACTTTTTTCATTGTCTTGATTTAAGATACATTAAAATAATTCCGCTTATTAAAGTCAGAATTCCAAGAACAATGAAAAAGGTAGAAAATCTCCGCGATCGTTGAAATCCCGGAAGTTTGGTTTTCTTTAAAAAGATTCCAAATACAATGAATCCGATTGGTAATAAAATCTGCATCATTATTGGTTTCTCAATCGGTTAAACTCATTAATAACTTCATGATGCGTCACTGTTTTATCTTTAAAATAAGTCACAAAATGCTGCTTTTCTTCTTCCGTAGCGCCCATTTGGTTCAGAATATTAAATAAATGCATTTTCATGTGGCCTTTTTGAATTCCTGTAGTGACCAAAGAACGCAATGCTCCAAAATTCTGAGCCAGCCCTGAAACCGCCAAAATACTCATCAATTCCTGTGCGGAAGGCTTTCCTAAAAGTGCTAAAGAGAATTTTACCAAAGGATGAAGATTCGTCAAACCTCCGACAACGCCTACCGAAATCGGAAGATCGATCCAAAATCTGAAAACTCCATTGTCTGTCGTGCAATGTGTCAGCGAAGAATATTTTCCGTCTTTTGCAGCGTAAGCGTGCGCACAAGCTTCTGTCGCTCTGAAGTCATTTCCGGTGGCAATCACAACAGCATCCACACCGTTCATGATTCCTTTATTGTGGGTTGTTGCGCGGAATGGCTCGATTTCAGCGATGGTAACGGCTTGTTTAAATTTTCTAGCAAACTCTTCATTTGAAATTCCGCTGTCGTCTTTCAAGTCGTCAATTTTACAAGAAACTTCCGCTCTTACAATACAATCCGGCGTGAAGTTGGAAAGGATGTTCATCACAACCTGTAAAGAATTTTTTTCTTCCTGCGTAAATTCTTCTTCAATGGCAATTTCCTGCTTTAATGTTTTTCCGAACTGTTCAAGACATGAATTGATAAAGTTGGCGCCCATCGAATCTACCGTGTCAAAACTTGCTTTAAGCTGGTAATAATTTGACATTTCGGAGGTTTTGTCGATCAATTTAATGTCTAAAATACCGCCGCCACGATTTCTCATATTTGCCGTAATGCTTTCGGTGGCTTCAAATAGTTTTTTCTTTAATTTAAAATTAAAAAAATGCTGAAGTTTATGAGATTCTACATCAATAATGAAATGTGTATGGCCTAATTTTTTAGTATTAATAATCGTGGTTTTAAAGCCGCCTTTGTCAATCCAGAATTTTGCCGCTTTTGAAGCTGCTGCAACCACCGAACTTTCTTCAACAGCCATCGGAAGAGCCAGTAATTTTCCGTCGATCAGGAAGTTTGGGGCAATTCCGTAAGGCATATAAAAATTGGAAATGGTATTTTCGGAAAATTCATCATGAAGCTTCTGAAGATCAGTGTTTTCGTTCCAATATTGATTGAGTATATTTTGAAATTCCTGGTTTCCTTCGAGATATTCATTCACGAGCCAGTCAATTTTTCCTTGTTTGGTTAATTTAGAAAAACCTTCGATGGGTTTATGATTCATAGCGTAACTTTAAAATGAACCGTAAATGTAGTGATTTTGAACCGTTTTTTTGTTGATAACTTTGCTTAAAAAAGAGTGATATTTCTCAATTTTGGAATTAACTTTGAACAGGAAATTTGATCTAAAATAAACAATTCCCTTATAAATATGAATTTTGACCGCCTGAAAGAAAAGCTCGAAATCCTTGCCGATGCTGCGAAATATGATGTTTCGTGCTCATCAAGCGGTGGCTCGAGAAAAAATAAAAAAGGTGCTTTGGGAGACAGTTCCGCAAGCGGAATTTGCCATACTTACACCGAAGACGGGCGATGTGTTTCTCTGCTCAAAATTCTTTTGACCAACCATTGTATTTACGATTGTGCCTATTGCGTTTCCCGAAGCTCGAATGATATTAAAAGAGCAGCTTTTACGGTGGATGAAGTGGTTGATTTAACGATCAATTTTTACCGAAGAAATTATATTGAAGGTTTATTTTTAAGTTCAGGAATTTTCAAAAATGCCGATACGACGATGGAGCGTTTGGTACGTGTTGCAAAAAAATTGCGGCTTGAAGAAAATTTTAACGGATATATTCATCTAAAATCAATTCCGGGAGCGAGTGACGAACTGATGCAGGAAGCGGCTTTGTATGCCGACCGATTATCAATGAATCTTGAAATTCCTACAGAAAGTGGTTTAAAGCTTTTGGCTCCGGAAAAAAACCGTGAAGACATGCTCAATCCGATGCGGTACATTCAAAACGGGATTACTCAATATAAGGAAGAGAAGAAAATTTTCAGGAAAGTGCCAAAGTTTGCGCCAGCCGGGCAATCGACGCAAATGATTGTTGGTGCAACCAATGAAAATGACCTGCAAATCATCAAAGTTGCCGACCATTTTTATAAAAATTACAATCTGAAAAGAGTTTATTATTCAGGATATGTGCCGGTTTTGGAAGATAAAAGATTGCCTTCTTTAACGACGGAAGTTCCGATGCTTCGTGAAAATCGTTTGTATCAATCGGATTGGTTGATGCGTTTTTATGGTTTTAAAGCTGAAGAAATTTTAGATCCGAATATGCCGTTTTTAGATCTTGAAGTCGATCCGAAATTGAGTTGGGCTTTGAGAAATTTGCATCAGTTTCCGGTTAATTTGCAAACTGCGGATTATCAGATGATTTTAAGAATTCCCGGAATTGGTGTAAAAACAGCGAAAAAAATTGTTTCAGCAAGACGTTTTCAGGTTTTAAATATCGATCATCTTAAAAAATTGGGTGCAGCTGTAAACCGTGCAAAATATTTTATTGATTTCAATGCAGGAAATATTCATCTGAAATATTTAACAGATATTAATCTCAGAAAACTATTGATTGGCGGAAGTTCTTCAAAATTCCAGAATCAGTTTTCTCAGCAGCTGACTTTGTTTTAAATGAAATGAAGAATTTTTAAAAAAATGTTGAGATTCCTTTGTCAGAATGACAAACGCAATAAAATAACTATAATATTAATGGTCACTTTACTTTACGACGGAAGTTTCGACGGACTTTTTACAGCGATATTCGAAGTTTTTGAGTATCGTTATAAAGAAGTGGAAATTGTGAGCAAAGAAAGGTTTCATCAGGAAAATATTTTTGCGGAAATTCATGAGGTAATTACTCAAAATGATAAATCGGAAAGGGTTTTAAATAAGCTAGAAGATAATATAGGCAAATCCGGAATTCATGAGTTGGTCAAGGTTTTTCTTTCAGAAGAATATGATTTGGAGCAATTGATTTTATCGGCCGTAAAACAATCAATTCAATATCCTAAAGAAAATATTCTTCAGAATTACGCCGATAATGATATTTTAAGAATTTCCAAAATTTCTAAATCTGTAAGCCGAGAAAGACACAGAATGACCGCATTTGTGAGGTTTGAAAAAATGCAGGACGATGTTTTCTTTGCTAAAATAGATCCGGATTTTAATGTTCTTCCTTTGATCAGAAAACATTTTAAAGACCGTTATCAAGATCAAAAATGGATGATTTATGATTTGAGGAGGAATTACGGAATTCTTTATGATCTGGAAAACTGCGATTTTTTTTATCCTGACGAAAAATTAGATCTGAACAAATATCAGCAGAAATTTCATGATGAAGAAAATCAATATCAAAAGCTTTGGCAAAGATATTTTACAAAGACGAATATTGTTGAAAGAAAAAATCTGAAATTGCATATTCAGCATGTTCCGAGAAGATATTGGAAGTATTTGACGGAAAAGCATTAAATTTAATCCTTTGCAGGTCTGATAATCTGCCAGAAAAAACATGATGAAAAAAACAATATTTCTAATTATTTCAATTCTAATTCTAAGCTGCAATAATGATAAGACTTTATCAAATAGTAAAAAGGATATTATTAAAAATTTGATTCCAGAAAATTCTGTAAAAATTAATAAAGATAAAAACACGATCAAAGAAAGGTTTTCGCCTCCAAAAGGTTATCGTTGGATTGATGAAAAACATGGATCTTTCGGATATTTTATTGAAAATTTTAAGCTTAAACCTTACGGAAGTAAGATTCTAAAATACGACGGAACTCCGATTGCGACACAAAATCTTCATGAAGCAGTTTTTGATATTGACACAGGAAATAAAGATCTTCAGCAATGTGCCGATGCGGTCATTCGATTGAGAGCAGAATATTTATTTAAGAATAAGCGATTTGATGAAATAAAATTTCATTTTACAAGTGGTGATCTTGTTTCTTGGAATGATTATAAAAACGGAATAAGAACTTTTGTAGATGGAAATTCTATAAGATTTAGAAAAACTGCTGAGTTGGATGATTCGTATCAGAATTTTCGAAATTATTTGGACTTAATATTCAATTATGCAGGAACCATTTCATTAAATAAAGAAACAAAACCGGTCGCCAAAAATTCAGATTTAAAAACGGGTAATATTTTGATAACGCCGGGAAGTCCGGGACATATTGTTTTTATTTCCGGTGTTTGCGCGAATAATAAAGGGCAAAAGTTATTTTTATTAAGTGAAGGTTTTACGCCCGCTCAGTCGATTCATTTGCTTTCCAATCCGTTTGATAAAAATATTTCACCTTGGTATAATCTGCATATTGACGATTCTGAAACTCAAACTGCGAGGTATATTTTTAAGCAGACAAATTTTAGGCATTTTTAATAATGTATATTCAAAACTCTTATAAAGTTACTGCCGTTATCTGAACTTGTTTTTGTAAATTTGTGTCTGAAATTTTTTACTAGATGAAAGAAAGTGCTGTAAAAAAAATTGCAGTTCTTACCTCGGGAGGAGATTCTCCGGGGATGAATGCAGCCTTAAGAGCGGTGGTGAGAACTGCCAACTATTATGATATCGAATGCTACGGAGTGAGAGAAGGCTACAATGGCCTTATTCATGATGATTTCCTGAAAATGGGACCTCGTTCCGTAAAAAATATAATCAATCAGGGTGGAACTATCCTAAAATCTGCCCGTTCCAAAGAATTTATGACCAAAGAAGGCCGTCAAAAGGCTTATGACAATTGCGTTAAACACGGGATTGAAGCTTTAGTCTGTATTGGAGGTGACGGAACTTTCACAGGAGCCAAGATCTTTTACGAAGAATTTGGAATAAAAGTGATCGGCGTACCCGGAACTATTGATAATGATATTTTTGGTACAGACAATACAATTGGCTACGATACAGCTTTGAATACTGCGATGGATGCCATTGATAAAATCCGTGATACCGCAACGTCTCACAACAGAGTTTTCTTTGTTGAGGTGATGGGGCGTGATGCGGGCTTTATTGCGTTAAACAGCGGTTTGGCAACCGGAGCTTTAGATATTTTGATTCCTGAAAAGAAAGACAGTATGGATGAGTTGTTTGCAACGTTCAGAAATGCAGAAAAAACAGGAAAAGCTTCAAGCATCGTTGTTGTAGCGGAAGGCGAAAAGCTGGCAAATATTTATGAACTGGCTGATCAGACAAAAAAAGAGTTTCCGGATTATGATATCCGCGTGGCTATTTTAGGACATATCCAAAGAGGCGGATCGCCAAGCTGTGCCGACAGAGTTCTGGCGAGCAGGCTGGGTTATAGCTCTGTAGTTGGATTAATGGAAGGAAAAACCAATGTAATGGCAGGAATGCGTTCAAACGATATTGTCTTTACGCCAATAGAAGAAGCCATTAAAAAACATAACGAAATCAACAGAGATCTTTTGCTGATTTCAGAAATTTTAGCAATCTAATTTTTTATATAATTAAAAAACAACAAAATTATGTCAACAATTAAAGTAGGTATTAACGGTTTTGGTAGAATCGGTCGTCTGGTATTCAGAGCAATGACTGAAAGAGACAATATCGAAGTAGTTGGAATCAACGACCTTATCAATGCAGAATACATGGCTTACATGTTAAAATATGATTCTGTACACGGAATTTTCCCAGGTGAAGTTTCTGTTGAAGGTAACGATCTTGTGGTAAACGGAAAGAAAATCAGAGTAACTGCCGAAAGAGACCCGAATAACCTAAAGTGGAATGAAGTAGGTGCCGAATACATCGTAGAATCTACAGGACTTTTCTTATCTAAAGATACAGCTCAGGCTCACATCAACGCAGGTGCAAAAAAAGTAATCCTTTCCGCTCCTTCCAAAGATGATACTCCAATGTTTGTGATGGGGGTAAACCACAAAGAACTTACTGACGATATCAAAATCTTGTCAAACGCATCTTGTACGACAAACTGTTTGGCGCCTTTAGCTAAAGTAATTCACGATAACTTCGGAATTGTTGAAGGTTTAATGACAACTGTACACGCTACAACAGCAACTCAAAAAACTGTTGACGGTCCTTCAATGAAAGACTGGAGAGGCGGTAGAGCTGCTTTAAATAATATTATTCCTTCTTCTACAGGAGCTGCAAAAGCGGTAGGAAAAGTAATCCCTTCATTGAATGGAAAATTAACAGGTATGTCTTTCAGAGTACCAACTGTTGACGTTTCTGTAGTAGATTTAACAGTAAGAATTGAAAAATCTGCTTCTTATGAAGAAATCTGTTCAGTAATCAAAGCTGCTTCTGAAGGTGAATTGAAAGGTATTTTAGGATACACTGAAGATGCTGTAGTTTCTCAGGATTTCGTAGGAGATAAGAGAACGTCGATATTCGATAAAGACGCGGGTATCATGCTTTCTCCAAATTTTGTAAAGCTTGTTTCTTGGTATGATAACGAAATGGGTTACTCAAACAAATTGGTTGATATGTTGATTCATTCTGCTTCTTTATAATTGGTAATAAATAATTAGCATAAATAAAAAAAGCCTTCCAATTTTGGAAGGTTTTTTTGTAAAGAGATTTTATGGATTTCCCACAGATCCGCCGGTATTATTTCCTTGACTGCTAAAGGCGATGTTAATTCCTATTCCAAGCCAGCCTTTCCCATTGTATTTCCAGTTATAATTATTCTGATCATTTTTGCTGATATTATCAAAACCATATGTAAGTCCAACATTAATTGTGTTTGTAACATGAATTAAAACACCTGTATTGATTGTGAACGCGCTTACATTTGTAGCTGAAGTTGTACTGCTATTAGATTCATCCAACTGTATGCTTGCCAATCCAAATCCGAAAATTGGTTCTAAAGCAAAGCCATTTTCTACCTCTCTATTCCATCTTGTTTTTGCACCAATGTTAGCACCTAGATTAACATTAGCATCGAAATTAAAATCACCAAACCGTAATTTAAAAGGAACAGTATAAACTCCTACTCGCCAATCAACTCTATTATACAATGGTTTTGTACTCAATCTAAAATTATCTAAAGGTAAAGAATACACAACTTTTTTTCCACCTATAACTTTGGAAGAATTATTTGAAAGTTCACCCATTAGATTTTTTAAACCTTCGTCGTTTTGATGATTTGAAAATATTTCTTCTAATTTTCTGAGATAGTTACTTTTTAGATTTTCGCTTTGAGATTGATTATTTATCTTTTCTTGTAGATTTGTATTTTCAGCAAAATCTCCAAAGATAAAATTAACAATGTCATCCGTTATTGATATTACCTTTACCCTAAATCTTGATCCTTCAATTTCTGATTGAATTTCTGAAAGTGTAGCCTTTTGATTCAAATTAGTTTCACTCTTAAAAGCATTTAAGTTCTCTTTTGAAGGGTAGTTGAAATAATAATTACCATCTATCGTAATATTACTTTCCTGTCCGAAAGTTATTCCTGCACATACAAGCAGCAATAACAACAAAATTCTTGTTCTCATGATTAATTTTTTTATTGATTAGTTTTTGGTTTACAGTGAAACATCAACTATCAAAATAGCTGAGTTTTCATTTGTTATTAGTTTGTACAAATATCACAATTTATCAACATATAAACTATATTTTTATAATATTTTTAAAGATTTGTTAATATTGTTTGAAATATTTAAGGTTTAATGGCTGCTATATGCTACCTGAAAATTAAAAGCATTAAGATTAACATAAAATTGCTGTAACGTTTTTAAAGTTGCAACAAATATGTAAAAAGCAAAACCTTCCGCATTTGGAAGGTTGTATGTTTTACGATAAAATTTGGTTTAAATTTCTTTTGATGCGCCATTAACTCCGGCATTGTTGATATTAATGGTTGTTGGTGTTACTAAAGGAATATTATCTTCATCAAGACGCTTTTTTATTTTTGTTAAAGCTTCACTTTTGATTGTCAGCATATTGGCGCCTATCTGAATCCAGAATTTTGCCTGAAGAGTAAAAACACCTTGATTCAGATTGGTAAATATTACTTCGGCAGTTTCTATTTTGTCAATACCTTCTATACCTGTAATGACCTCTAAAATTCCTTTTTGGGCTTTGTTTGCATCTTCACCAGCAGGAATTTCAAAATCTAAAATAATTTTTCGCTGAGGCGATGCAGTGATATTTGAAAATGGTGCACTAAAAATTACCTGATTTGGGATATACACTTTTTTTCCGTCGTCACTTATTATTTTTGTTGTCAAAAAACCAATTTCAATTACTGTTCCCGAGTTTCCTCCGATGATCACATAATCTCCAACTTTAAAAGCTTTGTCGATACCGATTAACATTCCTGAAAAAATACTTGATACAAGATCTTTCAGAGCAACACCGGCAATAACCCCTGCAACTCCCAAACTGCCGATAAATTTCCAAAGAAAACTACTGAATCCCATGATTTCCAAGGCGATAAAAGTACCCATCAAAATAATGATAAATCTGAAAATGCCAATTAATGTAAGTATGGAACCTTCTTTTTTACTTTTAGGAAATACTTTGTGGAGGATTTTTACGGCGATTTTACTGAAATACTTACTCGTCATCAGGAAGAATGAGAAAACTATAATTCCTACAACCAGCTTCGGAGTAAGTGCGGCAAATTTGATATACCAATTTTCGAGGACTCTGTATACAACATCAATATAACTTAAGCCGTTATTCTCCATGGAATTTAATTTAAATTTAAAATTTATTTTTAAGCAAATATTTTGCCAGTTACAAAAAGTCTATTAAATTTGTAGACTAATAAAAGCAAAATATTATGTCAATTAAACTAGGAGACACCGCACCCAATTTTCAGGCAGATTCTTCCGCCGGAACTATTGATTTTTATGAATATCTGGGAAATTCCTGGGGGATTTTATTTTCACATCCGGCAGATTATACTCCGGTTTGTACAACTGAGCTCGGATATACATCAAAATTACAATCAGAATTTGAGAAAAAAAATACAAAAGTAATCGCTCTGAGTGTAGATGGAGTGGAAGATCACAAAAGCTGGATTAAAGACATCAATGAAACTCAAAATACCGATGTGCAGTTTCCAATCATTGCAGACAAAGACAGAAAAGTTTCAGAATTGTATGATTTTATTCATCCAAATGCTTCTGCAACGGCTACGGTACGTTCGTTATTAATTATAGATCCCGAAAAAAAAGTAAGGTTAATTATTACTTATCCCGCTTCAACAGGAAGAAATTTTAATGAAATCTTAAGGGTTTTGGATTCATTGCAATTAGTTGATTCCCACAAAATAGCAACTCCTGTCAATTGGAATGATGGTGATGATGTTATTGTTCCGCCGTCAATTTCTACAGATGATGCAAAAGCTATTTTTCCAAAAGGTATTACGGAAATAAAGCCTTATTTGCGATACACGCCGCAACCCAATAAATAAGCTTTGATTTTTTTATTTATTATATATAGTTTAGTTTTAATTTGAAGAAAGCGGCCCAGAAATTTCCGGGCCGCTTTTTGTATTATTTTAAATAGAAATTATTTCAAATCGTTTGCTACTTGTTTAGCTTTTGAAGTTGGAATAAAAATACTGAAACCTACATTAAAAGTAATATTTGATGTAAGACCTTCATTACCAAATCCTGTCACTCCGACATATTTTACCAAGCCTTCAAGTCCGATATTTGGTGTGATGAAGTATGAATATCCAGGTCCTACTCCGAAATCTAATCCGGTTGTAGATGTTCCTCCTTTTGTAGATTGTCCTCCTATACCTAGATTTCCTTCAAAAAACCAACGACCGTGATTTAATAAGTTGTCAACTCCTTGTTCATTTGGAGATAAATAATAACGTCCTAATCCTCCTACAGCATAAGTAAACTGGGTTCCTGAATCTTTACTTACTTTTTCAGAGCCTAATGTTACGTATCCACCTACTGCCAGATTATCTTTAACAAAGTAAGCAGCTTTGGGCTGTATTGCAAAGTTGTAACCTGCATCTGTATTTAAACCAAATCTGCTAGATATTAGGCTACTACCAACCATCCAGTTACCTTCTTGAATTTGAGCATTTGCTGTACCGGACATACCAACCACGGCTAATATTCCTGTTAAAATTAGCTTTTTCATAAATTTATAATTTTAATAATTAATGTTCATTATTTGATAACGTTATTAATCCAATAAATGTGCCACAATTCATTGCTAAGCCTCTTTTATTGAATTTTAGAAGAATTGTGGAAAAATCAATAATAAACAAATTAAGCTTAAAATTTTAACTATTTTGCAATTAAATCAATAATAAAATTATTGCAGCGATAAGTCCTGCTGCGGCAAATTTGATTCCTTTTTTGAAAGCTTTTGTTTTAGGATTAAACATCCAGAATCCTGACAGAACGAAAAAGAAAAGACAGAGACCAAAAAAAGCATTAAGAGGCGAAAGTGTATCTTCAGACTTGGCTTTGTGAAGTTTTGTCATTTTATCCAAAACAATCGGAAGTTCCATTTTAGCATATTTCGCCTGTCCGGTTGATATGTTGTAAGTTCCTTCTTTGAAATGAATAATGCTGTTTTCTGTACTTTTTACCTTTAAGTTTTTTATTTTCAACTCTTTTTCGAGTTCTTTTTCCGAAAGATTTTTTGCAATTATTTTGTCATACAGTTTTTCCTTTTTTAGAAAATTGGTGTCTCTGTAAATCAACAACATGCCGCTCAGCGCATATATGATCATTATTCCTGCCGTGAAATATCCCAAATACCTGTGCGTGATTCTCATAAAACTTCTTGTATCCTTTATTTTATCCATAAGTTTTGCTTTTTTTAATTTTAAAAGTGGAACTGCAAAAATGCAATTCCACTTTAAATAAAGAAAATAGTATTGTTATTAATTTTTAAAGTTTGTATATAAGCGTGAAATAATAATTTCTTGGCGTTATAGGGTTTACAGAATAATTTTCGTGAACAGTATAATTTACAACGTCAAACATGTTGCCCACTTTCCCCTGAATTGTGAATTTTTTCCATTCGTATCCAAGTGATAAAGATACGGTTGTGTAATCTTTCAGTCCAAATGTTCTGCTTACTCCATTTCTTTCAACAAGACTATTTGCTCCTGTTTTTGTATCATTCCATCCGGCTAATCTTCCGCCAATATAATACGCGCTTGCACCTATCTTCAGACCTTTTGCTATTCTTTGGAATGTGTAAAATACTGAAGCGTTTGCCGTAGTTGAAGGAGTACGAACCAGTCTTTGTTTTTCAACATATCCGAAAACTTCCGGCGTCTCCAAGTAAACTGCATTGTTGTAAGAAACACCACCAATAATAGAAAGACCTTCCGTTGGATTTCCTGTAATATCTAGCTCCACACCACGGCTTCTCATCTTGCCTGCAAACTCTTTGATGAAAGAGTCTGAGTTTGAATCTCCGTTTGCTAAAAACTGCGCAGTCTGGTAATAATTATTGTAAACAATCTGGTAAGCCGTTAAATTAACAGCCAAAGCATTATTCCATATGTTCTTTTTTACACCAACTTCGTATTGGTCGATAGTTGTGGGTGATAAAGTCTGGGTATAAATATCTTTACCAATATTCTGTACAAATGAATTGGTATATGTAGCAAATACAGAAAGATTATCATTTGGCATGTAAACCAAGCCTGCTTTTGGTGAAAAAGCTCTGTCTACAGCTGCCGTATTTATTTTGTCCTTATCTATATTGTCTTTAGTAAATTCATTTTCAACATTTGGCATTATTTGCAGATAAGACCATCTTAATCCTGCAATAACTTTAAGCTGCTTTGTAAGACTTATATAATCCTGAACGTACAATCCAAAACGTTGTGAAGGAATTCTTGTTCTTGTTTTTAATGAAGCATCAGGAATTTCGCCACTTGTCCAGCTAGAAGGATTATCCATATAAATTATTCCGTTTGAACTTCCGTTGGTGCCATATTTTGTAGGATTTGTATAGGTGTAATTATTCAGAACACCATAGTCACCATCGCTTCCTATCAATACTTTATGATTGATTTTTCCGGTATTAAATTCTCCATTCACATTCAATTGAAGAGATGTATAATTCTGCTCATTAAATGTTTTATGTAAAGGACGTTCCCATTTCAAACGTTGATCTGCATCATAAGACCATTGTATTCTTTCTGTAGAAAAATAATCTTTTGTATAATATTGATAAGAGCCTACGGCATTGAAGGTCCATTTGTCGGAAAGCTGATGATTAAAAGTGATATTGGTAGACATTTGCTGTACATTCTGATATTGCCAGTCTGCGCCCAAAAATGTATTTCTTGGAAGCCTATCGTTTAGTACAAAATCTTTTGAAGGGTTTGTAATGGTGCCAATCCCGAAATCCGGAGTGAAATTATTTTTCAGGTAATCTGCTTCTACAATCAATTGAGATTTGGTTCCAAGATTGAATAAAAAAGAAGGATTAAAATAATACTTCTCAGATTGTACAACATCTCTGAAACTTTCTGCATATTCATAAGCGCCATTTACTCTGAAAGCTGTATTTTTTGACAATGGCCCGTACAGATCAACCATTGGTTTGTAAGAATTCCAGCTGCCGGCATTGAGGCCGATGCTTCCTCCAAAATCGAATTTTGGCTTTTTGGTGATCAAGTTGATGATACCTCCTGCTGCTGTATTTCCGTAAATCATAGCATTGGCACCTTTCAAAACTTCCACTCTTTCCAATCCGCTTACTTCAGGGAAAACTCCGCTGTTTATTCTAGCTCCGTTCTTAAAAATATTATCGTTTCCTAAAATAAAGCCACGTCCGCCAAAACTATCCTGAGAATTTCCTCTTGATGAAGTAATGTACATTCCGTTTACATTCTGTAAAACATCACCAAGCTGTTTTGCCTGCTGCTGCTCAATAATCTCATGCGTGACAATAGATAATGCTTGTGGATTTTCCATTACCGTAAGATTCGACTTTGTAGACAAAGGTTTTGCTTTGTTTGGGTTTCCTTTTTTGTGAAGATTCACGTCTTCAATGGTTTGAATTCTGATTGTGTCACTTTCAGAATTGTTTTTCATTTGTGCATTTAACGTTGTTGCAAAGGCAAGTAAGCCAACAAAAATAATTTTTCTTTTCATTTTATTTGGAATAGGTTAAAATAATTCAGCAAAAGTAAGTGTAAAAATAATGTTATTTAGAATTAATAAAAATAAAACGAATGATTTTTATCATGTTTTTAAGTAGTCCTTAAATCTTTATAAATATATTTGTTGAAAAAATAAAACTATGCAATTGGTAAAAGTTGGCCTTTGCGCCTTTGGAATGAGCGGGAAAATCTTTCATGCTCCGTTTTTAAAAGAGCATCCCGGTTTTTTTATGTCCGCAATTGTAGAACGAACAAAGGAAGATTCGAAAGCAGATTATCCTGATGCTGTCATTTACCGTTCGGTAGAAGAAATGCTTGAGAATGCTGATATTGAAGTTGTTGTTGTGAATACGCCTGTTCAGACTCATTTTGAATATTGTAAAATGGCTCTCGAAGCAGGAAAAAATGTAATTGTAGAAAAGCCTTTCACCGTCAATGTAAACGAAGCAGAAGAATTGGTAAGATTAGCAGAGGTCAAAAATCTTTTTTTAAGTGTTTATCAAAACAGAAGATTTGACCGTGACTATCTTCAGGTGCAAAAAGTAATTTCTGAAGGAAAATTAGGAACAATCAAAGAGGTTGAAATCCGTTTTGACAGATTCAGAACCGAACCAAGTGCAAAAGAACATAAAGAAAATCCTGAATTAAACGGCTCTGGCTCTGTTCATGATCTGGGCTCGCATCTTGTGGATCAGGCAACACAGCTTTTCGGCTTTCCTGAAAAACTTTTTGCAGACGTGTTTTCGATGAAAGGAGAAGAATTTGCCAATGATTATTTTGAAATTTTATTGTATTATAAAGATGATTTAAGGGTGAGATTAAAATCTTCAGTTTTTACCAAAGAAGATCATTTTGCTTATAAAATTCATGGACATAAAGGAAGCTTTTTGCAGGAAAGAACCGACAATCAGGAAAACGAATTGTCAGCCGGAATAATCCCAACGTATGGAAAAGACTGGATGCAGCCTTTAAAAGAATCTGACGGAATTCTCAATTATTTAAATGAAAATTCAGAATCAAAAAAGATTTTAACCTCAAGCCAACCCGGAAATTACATGAATTATTATCAGCAAATCTACGAACATATTGTTTTCGGATACGCTTTGCCATCGCTGGGAAATGAAGTAATTCAAAATATGAAAATCATTGAAGCAGCTTTGGAGAGTTCTAAAAAAGGAAAAATTTTAGACTTAAATTAAAGAAATTATGAAAAAAAGAAGTTCAAGTTTTACAGTGATCGGTCTTTTGTTTGTCGTGATTGGCATAACGTTGGTCGACGATAATAGATTTCTGAGATATGGTTTCCTTTTATTAGGAATGGCGTTTCTTTCTTACAGTATTTTTACAATGGTTAAGAAAAGATAATCTTCAATATAAAAAAGAGCTGCTCAATTTCTGAACAGCTCTTCATATTTTAATTTATCTTAATCCTGAAGCTCAAGCCACCTCATTTCATGGTTTTCGAGTTTTTCAGAAAGATTTTCCAGTTCTGCAGAAAGTTTTGCAATTTTCTCGTAATCAGTTTCATTATTTAGCTGTTCTAAAATTGCTGCTCTTTTTGCTTCAAATTCAGGAATTTCTTTTTCAATCGTTTCCAGCTCGCGTTGTTCTTTAAAAGACAATTTCTTTTTCGGAGCTTGAATCTTTGGAGTCTCTACAACAACCGGTTTTTCAATGACTTTCTCAACGACGGTTTTTGCTTTTTTATCTTCATTCTTTTGGTTTCCGTCTTCCAATTTTTTATTTTCTCTGTATTCTGAGAAGTTTCCAATAAAATCTTTTATTTTTCCTTCGCCTTCAAACGCTAAAATATGGTCAACAATTCTGTCCATAAAATATCTGTCGTGAGAAACGATAATCAAACTTCCCTGGAAATTTAAAAGGAAATTTTCCAAAACCGTCAAAGTCGGAAGGTCAAGATCATTCGTAGGCTCATCAAAAATCAAAAAGTTTGGATTTTGATATAAAATGTACATCAAATGCAATCTTCTTTTTTCACCTCCTGAAAGCTTTGAGATTGGTGAATACTGCGTTTGGTCATCAAATAAGAATAATCTCAAAAATTGCGATGCTGTAATCGTTCTTCCGTTTGCTAAAGGGAAATTTTCTGAAATATCTTTAATAAAATCAATTACTCTTTCTTCCTCTTTATACTTCAGACCTTTCTGAGAAAAATATCCGAATTTGATGGTTTCACCAGTTTCAATTTCCCCAGAATCTTTTGGCTCAAAACCCTGAATGATATTTAATAAAGTAGATTTTCCGGCTCCATTTTTTCCTACAATTCCTACTTTCTCACCACGTTGAAATGAATAACTGAAATCTTTCAGCAACAATTTATCCCCATAGCTTTTAGAAATATCTTTGAGTTCCAGAATTTTGTTACCCAATCTTTTCATTTCAAAATCAAGTTCCAAAGATTCTTTTCGGGTGTCGGTTTTGGCTACCTTTTCAGTTTCGTAAAAATCGTCTTGTCTGGATTTTGATTTTGTAGTTCTCGCTTTCGGCTGTCTTCGCATCCATTCCAATTCTTTTCTGTAAAGATTTTGTGCTTTGTCGATGGTTGAGTTCATATTATCCTCACGAATCATTTTATTCTCCAGATAAGTTGCGTAAGAACCATTGTGAAAATATAGATTCTGATCTTCCATTTCCCAGATAATTCCGCAGACTGCATCAAGGAAATATCGGTCGTGAGTTACCAAAAGAAGGGTGATTTTCGCTTTGTTTAAATAATTTTCAAGCCATTCTACCATTTCCACATCAAGGTGGTTGGTAGGCTCATCCATAATCAAAAGCGTGTGACGATGTTCTGCTCTGGTTTCCGTTAAAAGTTTTGCCAAGGCAACACGTTTGATCTGCCCACCGGAAAGCATTCCCATTTTTGCTTCAAGATCAGTGATTTTCAGCTGAGAAAGAATCTGTGTCATCTCGTTTTCAAGATCCCAAGCCTTATGGATTTCCATTTCAGCTAAAGCTTTTTCCATGAAATCAGGATCGTCTGAAAGGAGTGATTTGTGATAATTTTTTAATGCCTTGATTGGTGCAGAATCTAAAGTCATCATAAATTCCTCAATCGTCAAATCAGATTCAAAATCAATTTCCTGATCAAACAAAACCACCTGAATATCTTTATTAATGATTACAGAACCGCTGTCTGCGATTTCTTTCCCCATTAAAATTTTCAGCAAAGTAGATTTTCCGCTTCCGTTTTTGGCAACAATGGCAATTTTATCACCTTCATTGATATTGAAAGAGATGTTTTTAAAAAGAGTTTTTATTCCGTAAGATTTTGTAAGATTCTCAGCAGCAACGTAATTCATTAATAAGCAAATTTTTGTGGTGCAAAAGTACGAATTATTAAAGCTAACGATAAATATGTTTTCGTAAACTTTTTTGATGTAGATTTGATATCAACAACTAATATTAAAAACTATGATTCAAATTAATTTTCTGGCAATTGTATTTGCTGCTTTAGTTCCTTTGTTAATGGGATTTATTTGGTATAATCCAAAAGTTTTTGGAAAAGTATGGATGAAAGAATCCGGCTTGACGGAAGAAAAATTGAAAGGCGGCAACATGGCGGTTATCTTTATCATTTCAATTGTGCTGTCAATCATGATGGGAATGTTTTTGCAGTTTGTAACGATTCATCAATTCGGCGCATTAGGAATGATTGGCGGAGACACAAATCTGGCAAAACCATCATTTACAGCTTTCATGCGTGATTACGGAACGGCGTACCGTTCGTTTGGGCACGGCGCTTTGCATTCTTTCATGGCGGGTATATTTTTCGTGCTTCCACTTATCGCAATCAATGCGATGTTTGAAAGAAAATCATGGAAATATGTTTTAATAAATACTGCTTTCTGGACGATTACGATCACCATTATGGGCGGAATCATTTGCGGATGGTATGCAATCGACGGCTTCAATCTTGTGACGCCAAAATAATAATAATTAAATGATAAGGCTGCATTTAGTGGCCTTTTTTATGTCTTATACTTTTACAATTTATACCAGTTTTGCAGAGCTTCCCGAAAGTTGGAACGATGTAATCGGGCGGCATAATATTATGTTGTCTGTTGAATATTTTCAGGCTTTGGAATCTTCCGGGCCGCACAATATGTCTTGCTATTTTGCTGGTTTTTTTAAAAATGAAAAGCTTATCGGAGGTGCTTTGTTTCAGCATATAAATTTCGTACAGCATAATAGTTTTCAGAAGAATGAGCTTTTTTGTAATCTGAGAAATTTTATTGCAAAAAAGATCAGCAAAAATGTGATGATTTTGGGCAATAATATGCTGACCGGACAAAACGGTTTTCATTTTGATTTTTCACAAATTACCGTCGCGCAGATGACTTCTCTTTTGGATCAGGCTGTGCATGAAGTGCAAAGTAAAAAAAAACGTACGTCGCTCATTATTTATAAAGATTATCAGGAAGATTTTATAAAGCATTTTCAGGGAAGAGCTTACAAAAGCTTTTTCAGGTTTTCAGTTCAGCCCAACATGATTTTAAAATTGAAAGAAAACTGGATTACTTTTGAAGATTACCTGAATAATTTTTCCACAAAATACAGAACGAGAGCCAAATCTGCAAAGAAAAAAAGCCTTGGAATTCAAAAAAAAGAAATGAATCTCAACGATATAAAAAATCATCAGCAAGAAATGAATGTTTTGTATCAAAATGTTGCGGAAAATGCAAACTTCAATACATTTTTCCTCACCGAAAATCATTTTGAATATATGAAGCGAAATCTAAAGGAAAATTTCAGGGTTTTTGGTTATTATCTTAATGGAAATCTGATTGGCTTTTATACTTTGATCCTTAATAAAAAAGATGTTGATACCTATTTTCTCGGCTACAATAAAGATTTGCAGAAACAAAAACAAATCTATCTGAATATGCTTTTGGATATGGTTGAATTTGGAATTAATGAAAGATTCCAGCGCATTATTTTCAGTAGAACTGCTTTAGAAATAAAATCGACAATTGGCGCCGAGCCGGTGAAAATTTTTGGATTAATAAAACATAGACACAAATTTATCAATCAGTTTATCGGAAAAATATTTACTTCGATAAATCCCGAAATCAAATGGATTCAGCGGAAACCTTTCAAATAATAATTTAAGTTGGATCACAAACCTGTGATTTTTTTTATATTTAATTTAACGGAATCATCATTAAATTTAATAAGATATTATGAAGTTTTTTATTCTGAAATAATGATTTTTGTGTCAAACTTTTAATATGAAAAAACTCAATTTTTTAATCTTGTTATTTGTTGTAATTTTCATTCGGGCGCAGGTGATTTCCGGAACTGTTTTGTCAAAAGAAGACAATCAGCCGATTCCTTATGCTAAAATTGGTGTTGAAAATGAAAATATTGGTGTGATTTCCGACGAAAAAGGAAATTTTTCCATTGATCTTTCTAATATTAATATTTCCGGTAAGCTGAAAATCGAAGTTGCAGGATTCGAAAGCTATACGGAAACGGTAGAGAATTTCGTAAAAGCAAATCAACAAAAGATATTTTTAAAAGATAAATTTAGAAATATTCAGGAAGTAAAAATCACGCCTAAAAAGCTTGTTGATAAAAATTGGGGTGTTAATACGAAAACCAAAAGTGTTTTGTATTCGGTAAATCCGCAGCTCCGCAAAGACGATTTTCTTGGAGAAACCGCATTGGAATTTCACACAAAAAAGAAAGCGAAAATAAAAAATATCAATCTGAATATTGCAGAATTTACATCCGACAGACCGGTTTTGCTTCGTTACAGTATTTACAGCGTGAAAAATGGCTTGCCCGATAAAAATATTCTGGAAGAAGAGATCACCATTGAGTTGACTAAAGATCAGATAAAAGACGGAACTTTCACATTGGATGTCAATGATAAAAACATTTGGGTTCAGGGAAAATTTTTTGTTGGGATTCAGTTTCTGAAAGAGTTTGAAGGTAGGATTTTCATCAGCGCAGCTTTATTCAGAGCGGGTTTTATGAGGAAATTTTACGGTGACTGGCAAAAGCTCAGCATTGCAGCTCCGGCCATCAATATTGATGTAAAAGTTGATAAAAACGGTAAGAACGAAGATTGATTCTGAAAAAGATGAATCGTGTGAAATAATTTAATCCAAAGTCAGGCTTTTCAAAGACCAGATTCCGCCATTGTAAATATCAATATCGACTTTGGTGTTGATTCCGTAAACAATTCCGTTTTCGGTAAATTGCCAAAAATCCCATTTATCATCAGGAGATGGCGTAGGAACATCATTATAATTGGCCAGCCAAAGCGGATAATCATCAAATTCGCCTTTTAAAAAGTCTTTATAATAATGATAATATGTGTAAATAATCGGTTTTTCGCCATAAGTTTCTTCCACGATTTTGCACCAGATTTTCAGATCTTCCACCAATTTTTTGTTTGACTTTCTTTTGGGAATTTTTTCAATATCCAAAATAGGCGGAAGGTCGCCGCTTTCCAGTTTTACGTTTTCCAGGAAATTATTTGCCTGAATGATAGGATCTTCATCAGCTCGGTAAAAATGATAAGCGCCACGGATCAGATTATGTTTTTTTGCCTGTTCCCAAAAATCATTAAAATGTTTGTCGGCACCTCGGTTTCCCATCGTTGCACGCATTACGACAAATTCCAGAGGAATCGTTTTGTTTCCGATGCTTAAACTATCCCAGCTTATATCTTCTTTATTCTGATAATGCGAAATGTCAAAACCATACGTTTTATCAAGATTATTGCTAAGTATTTTTTGAATTCTTAAACCTTCATTTTCGCTGTTATAAAGCTTTTTGTGAGTGAATTTGTCAAAATATAAAGCATAATAATAGCTGATTGATTGCTTTAAATATAATCCCGTTCCGATCAATGCAATCAGCAAAACAACCAAAACGATTTTCCGTCGCAGAAAATAATGATTGCGTCGCTTTTTATGGATCTTTTTGGCAGTTTTTTTGGTGTACTTTCTAGGGCTCATAAAGTTTTGCAAAACTAACTTTTTAAGACTATAAATTACTAAACAAAATCAGTAAATTTGTGTATTATGGAAACACGCGAAAAGATCATCATCATCGGAGGAGGTTTTGCGGGGCTGCAGCTTGCGAAGACTTTAAACAACAAAAACAAAAAAGTAATCGTTCTCGATAAGGTAAACCATCACATGTTCCAGCCGCTCTTTTATCAGGTGGCGTGCGGCAGGATAGAGCCTTCCAACATTTCTTTTCCGTTCAGAAAAATCTTTCAGCGATCCAGAAATACACAGTTTCGTTTAACGGATGTAAAACAAATTATTCCAGCCCAAAATAAGGTGATTACCGATGAAGCAGAATTTACTTTTGATAAATTAATTATTGCAACAGGCTGTAAAACAAACTTTTTCGGAAATAAAGATCTTGAAAGTAAAGCTTTCGGGATGAAAAATACTCAGGAAGCCATCAGTATCAGAAATCATGTTTTGATGACTTTTGAAAAGCTTATTCTCGAAAAAAGCCGCAGCGACGACGGAAACTGGAATATCGTAATCGTGGGAAGCGGACCGACCGGAGTTGAACTAGCCGGAGCTTTTTCGGAAATGAAAAAAGAAATTCTGCCAAGAGATTATCCTTATATGAACTTTGGGCAGCTTAAAATCATTTTGGTAAGCTCTACCGAAAAACCGTTGGCCGTGATGAGCCTTGAAGCGCAAGAAAAATCTGAACAATACCTTAAAGAATTAGGCGTAGATTTTATGAGTGGTGAAGTGGTTACAGATTATGACGGAGACAGAGTTTACCTGAAAAGCGGAAAAGAAATTCCGTCAAATAATGTCATCTGGGCAGCCGGAGTTACAGGAAATGTGGTTGATGGTTTTCCTTCGGAAAATTTGGTAAGAAACAGATATATTGTCGACCGCTTCAACAAAATAAAAGGATATGAAAATATATATGCAATCGGCGATATTGCTTATATGGAAACCCCGAAATATCCGAAAGGACATCCGCAAGTGGCCAACGTGGCGATAAATCAAGGGAAAAATCTCGGAAAAAATCTTTTGAAAAAAAACAGTGCTGATTGGAAAGAATATGAATATGATGATCAAGGCTCTTTAGCCACAATCGGAAAACACAGAGCGGTGGTCGATTTGCCATTTATCAAATTTCAGGGACTTTTTGCTTGGTATTTTTGGATGTTTTTACATTTAATGCTTATTTTGAGCGTTCGAAATAAACTGGCAATATTTTTTAACTGGATGTGGAGCTATTTTAATAAAGATTCATCCTTACGATTAATCATTTCGCCGAATAAAAAAAATAATACGCAGCAATGAGGATTGATATAATAAGCGTACTTCCAGAATTGATGGAAAGTCCGTTCAGAACTTCTATTTTGAAGAGAGCAGTTGATAAAGGTTTGGTAGAAGTGCATTTCCATCAGCTGAGAGACTGGTCGATTAACAAACACAGACAAATTGATGATGAACCTTATGGCGGCGGTGCCGGAATGGTAATGATGGTGGAGCCTTTGGATAAATGTATTTCCGAGCTAAAATCTCAACGGGATTACGACGAAATAATATATCTTACTCCGGACGGCGTTACGCTCAATCAGAAAATAGCCAATTCTCTTTCAATAAAAAACAATCTGATTTTTCTTTGCGGACATTACAAAGGTATCGACCAAAGGGTGAGAGATCTTCACATCACAAAAGAAATTTCGATAGGTGATTACGTGCTTACCGGCGGTGAATTGGCAGCTTGTGTTCTTGCAGATTCGATTATTCGCCTTGTTCCGGGAGTTTTAAATGATGAGCAGAGCGCTTTGACGGACAGCTTTCAGGATGATCTTCTTTCGCCTCCGATATACACGCGCCCTGAATCTTATAAAGGTTTGGAAGTTCCTAAAATTCTATTGAGCGGAAATTTTGCTAAAATCGAAGAATGGCGACATGAAGAAGCCGTAAGAATCACTCAGGAAAAGCGTCCGGATTTACTTTAAGAATATTTTAAATTAGAAAGGTGATAATCAATGCAATCGTTTGCAAATTATAATTTTTAACTTATTTTTCAGAATTTTTTAACTAAATTTTTGTGAAAGTAATTTTGTTATAATTGGAATTTTTGCTCAAATTATTTAACAACCTTACGATAATGCCAAATTTTATAGCTTTTTTATGAAAAATTAATTATAAAATATTTATTCATATTAAAAAAAACAATAAATTTACAGTCTGAAATTAAAAAGTCAGGTGTCAACAGAAAAATAGGTAATGGAACTGTTTGCTTTTTATAATGTAGAAAACTTGTTTTTGCCAGATCAGGTACAAGTCCACAGGCTGGATCCTACAAAATCGGGCCTTAGAAATTGGGACGAGAGAAAATACAGAGACAAGCTTTTCAAAATTTCCCATGTTTTTCAGTTGATGAAAGAAGAGGCGGGTGTATTGCCTTGTATGATCGGGTTGTCGGAAATTTCAGGAAGGAAGGTTTTGGAGGATCTTGTAGAAATGCAGCCATTCAACTCAGAATACGGGATTGTGCATTATAATTCAATGGATGAAAGAAAAGTAGATGTTGCGTTGCTTTATAATAAGTCGAAAATCGAAATATTAGATTCTGAAGCCATTACATTTTTCTTTGAAATTGAAGATAAAAACCCTGAAAACTATGACACAACAAGAGATGTGTTGTTTTCAAAAGTAAAATATAAGGAAGAGATCATCAATATCTTTGTAGCTCATTTGCCTTCAAAGAGAGAAAAAGATGTGAATCAGCCAAAAAGAAATTTTATTCTGAGTGAAATAAGGAGTAAAATTTTAAAAATAATAAATGTAGATAAGGAAAACGTCATTTTGTGTGGTGATTTTAATGAGAACCCCAATGATGAAAATCTGATAAAAATACTTTTTGACGATACCAATCAGAAGGTACTGGAAAACCCTTTTCAGGAGTTGTTTTCAACTGAGAATTATTCAGCTTTTCATTATAAATCAGGGCTTTTGTTTGATCAGATTTTACTGTCTAAATCTTTTTTTAAGGAAAATAATACACTGTCTTTTTATGACGCAGAAATATTTAAACCTGAAAAAATAAGAAGCAAAGACAAAATGTATAGCGAAAGGCCTTTCAGGACATATGCTGGAACTCGCTATTTGGGAGGATACAGTGATCATTTTCCGGTTTTTGTAGCATTAAGAAATAAATAATAATTAAGGTAATAATTAAAATAATATGAAAAATTCAAGCAGTACAAGTTATCATTTAGATCCTTTGGATAAAGAAATTATTTACATGCTTATGGACAATGCTAAAAGTTCTTTAGCGTATATATCTAAGCAAGTAGGGATTTCGACTACAGCAGTGCATCAAAGAATAAAAAAGCTTGAGCACGCGGGCGTTATAGAGAATTCTATCTCTTTCCTGAACCCTAAAAAAATAGGATACAAAGTAGTGTCTTACATCGGAATGTTTCTTGATCAGCCGGGTCATTATCCTGAAGTTGTAAAAGCTCTAAACGAAGTAAATGAAGTAGTTGAAGCACATTATACAACAGGAAATTATACTATTTTCCTAAAAGTATTATGTAAAGACAACGATCATTTGATGGAAATTTTAAGCAAGCTTCAAAAATTGAAAGGCGTTACAAGAACGGAAACTTTTATATCTTTGGAGCAAGGTATTTCGAGACAACTGAAAGTATAATTTTACCATGAAAATTGCGCAATATTTAGATTCAACATATTTAAAAACTCCTTCTCAATCTGGTATTACCGAAGAAGAAACAATACAGAAACTAAAAGATATTGCACAAGTAGCAATTGGTAAAAATATTTTTGCGGTAATGATACGCCCTGAATATGTTTCTGAAATAAAGAAATATATTCGGGAAAGGAATTCTAATGTAGCCGTGGGAACTGTGATAGGCTTCCACGAGGGAGATTATTCTGTTGAAGAAAAACTCGCTGAAGCTTCCAAGGCAATTCAGGATGGTGCAGACGAATTAGACTTTGTGATTAATTATCATGCATATCTGAAAGGAAATTTAGATTTAGTAAAAAAAGAATTTTTGGCATGCACACAACTGTGCATCGAAAATCATAAAGTTGCCAAATGGATTATTGAAATTGCAGCTTTGGATGACCAACAAATTGCTGATCTTACAAAAAATATTTCCAACTGGGCTGAAGAAAATTTTTCTGAAAATGATTTGTCTAAAATTTACGTAAAATCTTCCACAGGTTTTTACGAAACGAAAGACGGAAAACCCAACGGAGCAACTTTCGAGGGTGTCAAAATCATGCTAGCCAACGCAGGAAATCTTTCGGTAAAAGCCGCTGGCGGAGTGAGAAATCCTGAAGATGCCGAAAAGATGATCAATCTCGGTGTCAAAAGAATAGGAACTTCTTCGGCTCTGGCTTTACTAAAGAATGAAAATTCATCAGAAGAGTATTAAATAATTGAATATATATAACAAGCCCATCAGATTTTCCGATGGGTTTGTTGTTTTATGTAAAGTTTTGAACCATTAAGAATATTGAAGAAGTTAAGTTTAAGAAAAATCAATAAATCTTAATTAAGCATCTGCTTTAAACAAAGCTCAACTTATATTCTAAACTTCTTAATAAACCTTAATGATTTAAAAAATTAAATCAAACCTGTGCCTGATATTCTTCGTAAAACTCCTGCGTTTCCTTGATCACCTCATCCATCTCTTCCAAACTGTACACTTCAAGAAATTTCCTTCTGAAATCTTTAAAATGCGGAATTCCACGGAAATAGTTGCTGTAATGTTGCCTCATTTCAATTAATCCTAATTTTTCACCTTTCCATTCTGCGCTCCATTCTGCATGTTGACGAACGGCTAAAAGTCGATCTGAAATTGTTGGTGCATCAAGATATTCTCCGGTTTTAAAGAAATGTTTGATTTCATTAAAAATCCATGGGTAACCAATCGCCGCACGACCGATCATAATTCCGTCGCAGGCGTATTTATTTTTATATTCTAAAGCTTTTTCAGGAGAATCAATATCTCCGTTTCCGAAAATTGGAATTTCAATATTCGGGTTTTGCTTAATTCTTGAGATGTGTTCCCAGTCAGCTTCACCTTTGTACATTTGTCCGCGCGTTCTTGCATGTATCGTTAAGGCTTTGATTCCTGTTTCCTGAAGACGTTCCGCAACTTCATCAATATTGATCGAATTACTGTCCCAACCTAGTCGTGTTTTTACCGTCACAGGAAGGCTTGTAGAACTTACAACAGCTTTTGTAAGGCGCACCATCATATCAACATCTTTCAAAACCCCCGCTCCGGCACCTTTACAAACCACTTTTTTTACAGGGCATCCAAAATTGATGTCCACCAAATCTGGATTTACGGTTTCCACGATCCTTGCAGACATCGCCATTGCTTCTTCATCACCTCCAAAAATCTGGATTCCGACAGGTCTTTCGTAATCGAAAATATCCAGCTTTTTCCGGCTTTTGATGGCATCGCGAATTAAGCCTTCAGAAGAGATAAATTCCGAATACATCAAATCTGCGCCATGCAATTTGCACAGTCGTCTGTACGGCGGATCGCTTACATCCTCCATCGGAGCGAGCAAAAGCGGAAATTCCGGCAGTTCTATGTTGCCTATTTTTATCATGGCGCAAATTTACGAAATTCTAAACTTTCAGGAATTTGAAATTATCTATTGCTGTTATCGTTACGAAATCAGCCTGAAATTCTCAACTTTCTTTCCGTTTAAATGTTTTTCCCAACGTTCTAGAACCGGCTGCTCAAGCTTAAATTCACGATATTCATCAGGTGACATAATCGGAATTCCGCGCATAATCGGATAAACTCTTTTGCAGTCGTTGCAGATCAGTAGGCCTTCAATGATGTTTTTTGTTTCGTCCTGCGAAATGATGGTTAATTCTAAATCTGCTTTATCAAACGGGCAGCACAATTTTTCTATGGTTTTTATTCTCATTGTTTTACTTTTTAATTTTTTGATGGTAATTTTTAATTGTCTCTGAAGGGTTTTCAGCATTCATTATTCCTGAAACAATGGCGATTCCGTCATAACTTAACTCTTTTAAATTTTTAATATTCTCTAAATCGATTCCTCCGGCAAGAAAGATTTTTCCGCTAAAAATACTTTTTGCTTTTTCAACCGTTTCGAAATTCACCAATTCACAACTGTTTGCGGTTTTTGACTGGAACATTGAGCAGAAAGAAATATAATCAAACTGATGCTTTTCGGCATATTCTATTTTTGAAAGTTCATTATTGCAGGTAATACCCAAAATAAAATCACGGTTAATTCCTTCTTTAATTTTATTCAAATTGTCAGGAATTTCGTCGAAATGAACTCCTGCCAAAGGAACTTGTTTTAAATATTCGTAACGGTTATTGATGATCAAAGGAATTTTATTTAATGAAGTTCTTTCATAGATCTTTGAAAGCAATTCCTCAATATTTTGATCTTCATTAAAATTATCCCAAATCTGAACAGCTGATATCTTTTCTTTTACAATTAAACTCAATTTAGAAAAGAGGATTTCTTCATCCATCGAAGGATCAATGATCAGATAAATTCCGGGTTGTATGGTTTGTTTTATCATTATTTCCAGCCGTTTTTGTAAGCGTTAAAAAATGCCTTCCAATAAGGATCTTCTTCGAGATAAATCAGATTGCTTGCTTTTTCATTTTCAATTAACTTGATTCCTTCGGACTTTTCAGTGATTTGTCCGACTTCTGTACAGAGAATATTATTTGTCTTTAATCGTGAAATAATATCTGCAGCTTTCTCTTTTTCACAGGTAATAATCATAGAACCGGCGCCAATACAATATCTCGGATCTAAAGAAAATAAATTACAAACCGCTGACTGAACTTCACCGATCGGCAGCTTTTCATTATAAATCTTTGCGCCGTTTCCTGAAGCAACAGCCAATTCGTAAATCGCACCCAAAACTCCGCCTTCCGTCACGTCATGCATCGCGGTTACTCCGGAACTGTCAATTTGAGTTGCCGTTAAAGCATCTTGTAATGATGAGGTTTCACAGAAAGAAGCGCAGGCAGAATCATACATTTCTTTTCCTATTTTATTTTTTACAGTTTCCGGAAAGCTCATCGCTAGAATTGCTGAAGAGGAAAGTGCGCTTGTTTTGGTAACTAAAATAGAGTCGCCGGGTTTGGCGTATTTTGAGACTAAAATATCTCCTTTCGAAGCGATGGTAATAAAAGTTCCGCCGCCTGCGATTGTAGAATTTTGACCTTCGATGAATCCTGTATGTCCGCCGGTAATGCTTACATGAATGCTTTTACAGAACTGATGAATATAATTCCAATAAATTTCAAAATCATTCTTAGATAAATAAGCCGGAAGATTCAAAACAAATTGACCGTACATCGGCGCAAAGCCCGTTGTCGCCATATCATTTGCCATGACATGAACTGAAAGCCAGGCCGATTCTTCCAAGCCCAAAGAAGGAATTAATGACAACGGATCACTCGTCAAAGCCATTGCTTTTCCGCCATGAAGATCAACGACGGAAACATCGATGCCAAACTCGGGACCAACTTGCACTTCATCACGTTCTTTCCCGCATCGCTGTTTCAGGAAATCTTCAAATTGGGAATGATTTATTTTGCCTAAAGTCTCACTCATTCCACATCATTTAGCTGAATATACAATCCAAAGAAATCGCCAACCGGAACATTCCATTGTTGTACTGGGAACCATTTCGGAAGTCCTGTGCAGGTCCATTCAATCGTATATTTTCTTCCGACTAATGCTTTTTCAATGATTTCAGTCAGCATTTTAGGAGTATAAAAAGTTGCCGTTACATAAAAAGGATTTTTTCCAAACAACTGCTGCACTCTTCTGCGGGCTACTTTAGGAGAATTCCTGTTCATCATACCCATCGCAATTCCGTATTTGGCAACACGGGCTGCTTCTCTGATGACTTTCACAGGATCTTTGTAATATTCGAAAGTTGTGATAAACGCCAATGAATCAAAAGTATGATCTTTAAAAGGCATAAAGTGTGAATCGGCCATCACCAGATCGCCTTCAAAAAGATGAATAGCCTGTGATAACATCAACGGCGAAATATCTCCTCCGGTTGCTTCAATTCCTATGTTTTTCCACCAACGTGTAAATCGGGTAGTGCCACAGCCGAATTCTAAAAGCGTCTTTACTCGCTGATCTTTGGAAACAAGCTGTTCCATTACTTTTTTCTGCCAGATTTCGGCACGTTTGTATCGGCCTTCATACCACAATTCGTAGGTATCGGTGTGTTCTCGGTTGAAAAACCATTCGGGTCTTCCTTGCCAGTTTTTGTCTTGTTGGGGGATAAGTTCTCCGGAATACTTTGTTACTTCCATTTTATTTTTATTGATTTATTCAGCAGTTCAGATCATGGATAAGCATGCGAACGAATAAAGCATAAAATGAAATTTTAAGCAGACATCCCTACGTTGGCATTATCCAAATCAGGTCATCGGGTATGATCTCAGCCTTGTGGCACCCCGTGTTTATTACTGAACAAATATAAGGAAAATATTGAAGGTGTTTTAAGTCTGAGAGTTTTTAAAGTGAAAGAGTTGAGGGTTTTAGGATTGGAGAGTTTTTAAATAATTGAGTTAAATTATTATACCTAATATTATATTGAGCAATAACTATTCTTGAATAAGCAGTCTTTTTTATTTGCACTGAATCTGTTTGCTCCATCGGAGCAATATGTTTGTAGAATAAATTTTCACGTTATTACAGCGAGCTCCGTAGGAGCGAAATGTTTGTCTTTACTTGTGTTTTCTTTAAATTTCAAACAGTTTTTTTTGATCTAAAAATATATCGATTGTCACAAAACAACTTTTTGATTTATTTGAAAACAGATGATTTGTAACAAAATAGTTTTGTGTTTGATTTAAAAACAATTGATTTGCGACCAAGCAACTTTTTGATTTATTTGAAACAGATGATTTGTAACCAAACAGTTTTGTGTTTGATTTAAAAACACTTGACTTGTGACCAAACAACTTTCTGATTTGTCTAAAAACAGATGATTTGTAACTAAATGGGTTTTGTTTTATTCAAAAAATATTTTTAGTTAACTATTGTTTTGAGAAGGGTAGTTTGATCTTCATTAAAAGCTTGCTTTTACCTGCATGCTTCCGATATGAATCGTCCGGTCGCCGGAGTTTCGACCTTCATAATTAAGATTTAACTGTAAAAAAGAATTAATTGCTTGTTGTACAAATACGCTCCAAACCTGGTTTTTTCCGGGTTTCAGACCATCGAGCATCTGATTTCCTACGATACTGAAATTGTTTCCTGTAAAGTCATTGTTAATAAAAGAGAAGTTTCCTCTGATGGAAGTTTTCTTACATTCCCACTGTATGGTTCCGGTAATGTCGAAAGCTTTTAAAAGCTCTTCGCCATCCACTCTTTTTTTCTCACGGTAAGCCGAAGAAAACTCAGCCTGAATAGCATCTGTAAACTTATAAGTTGCTTTTGGCTTAGTCTCAAAATTACTAAGTCTGTAATCTCTTGTTGCGAAAAGTTGCGAAGAATTTTGTAAATCGTGCACAGAATTTTCCCAATCAACACGGAATTCTTTATTGAACCAATATCCGATATTCACAAAATGTGAAGTTTGATTCCTTTCTTCGTTGCTGAAATTGGCGTTGATGAGGTTGTCGTTGGCAATAAAACGATAATTACCATTCCAGCCGGACTTTTCGGTAGGATTAAACTGTACCGATGCCAAAATATTCTGATTCTTTAAAATCTGATCCTCACTTTTTTCGAACGGATTCAAAACTAAAACTTTGTCTCTTTTAAAATAAGAATTCTGAGAGTTGAGTGAAACATTAAAATTCCAGCGTTTTAAGAATTTATTTTCAGAATTAAAAACAATTGACGGATTGACAAATAATGCCAGCTGCAGTTTGTTTTTGTTGGAAGGAATGTAGCGGACCGAATTGGTGTAAATCCTGATGTATTGCGCCAAATCCGAATATTCGGCAATCTCAAATTCATCAATCTGCTGAATTCCGTCGCCGTTATAATCTGTCCATTTGTAAATTCCCTGCCCGTCGGTAACTTTTATATATTGAAATTCCCGTTGCGCTTCCTGTCCGTTTCCTAATTCATAAAACGCCTGCAAGCGCATACCGTTTTTGAAAAGCTGCTGGTTGTATAAAATATTTCCAACGACAAAATCTTTATTTTGATTCATGTCTACATCATCATTTTTATAGAAGAATTTTCTGTAATGAAGTAAAGCGTTTAAGGTGGTGCGTTCTGTTTTAATCAACTGGCTTTCTGCCATGAAGCCTAAAATCCTGTTCATATTCTGAAGCCTGTTGTCGCGCACCGAGTCATTGTCTCTTACATACATTTTAGCCAAAAGTTTCGTTCTTGTGCTGTCACCAATTTTTTTCTGCACAAAAAGCTCTTTCCAACTGAAACTGGTGACATCCATTACTTGTGTCTCGTTGTATTTTTTTTCGTTATGCTCCATGCTTCCGCCAAGAGACCAGCTTCCTTTTTGGCCTGTATATTCCGTCGCAGCCCCTCCACGAATGAACTTTGTATCCTGAAGTGTAGAATTGGTATTCAGATAAGATAAATTTCCTTTTGTAAGGAATTTCCCTTTGAGCCAGCCAAAATCTACGCCATTTTTTACACCTTTATAAGCGTCCTGCTCTTCCAAATAATTGATGCGGTAATTTAAAGTAGATTTGTTATTCCATTTGTTTAAAAAACTAAAAATAAACCTGTTTTGAGTTCTTCCGCTGAACTCCTGCGTCAGGTTAAAATCCCTTGAAAACTCAACATCATTGATACGGTCAAGAATATGAAATTGTTTGTCAATATATTGATATTCAAAACTTGGTGTACCTTTCCATGTATTTATTGTAAATGTTTTGTTTCCGAATATTCTTGCTGCATATCCGATATTCTGATCAGAATCTTTCGAAGAGAACAAATTGATATCGTAATTACTTAATGAAATGTCTGCTCCGATCTTTCCGTCTTTAAGCAAATACTCAGAGTTCATCGTATAAACCTGAGCTTTTTGAGGCGAAGGAAGCTTTCTTACCGCACGGTAATCTCCGGAATTTGGTCCTACATATTCGAAAACCCGCCCGTTATTTGTGGTTTGTATAAGCTTATAATCACCCAAATTAACTCCGAAATAAGTAAACGAAACCTGATATAATGTCTGTGTAGGATCAGTCGAAAACTGATAATAATTTCCGTTCGGATCCTGCACAAGACTGTACAGAATTTTATTGACATCATATTCTGCAACCACGCCGGATGGGGCGTACATCAAGTCGAGATTATTCCCGGCATCGGCCAAAATTTGCTCATCTTCTTTGGATAAATTTAAAGCTAAAGGAGCATTTTTATTATCATTTTCCATAAACCAGCTTAAACCAACCCGGAATTTTTCACGTTGATGTTGCAGGTTTCCTGTAAATAAATATCGGGAATAGTTACGATTGGTATAATTAAAAGAAATTGTGATAAAATTTTGCTGGAAAATAGGACGGAAGCTGGTAAAAGTAACTTCTCCGGTATTGTAGTTGATAATGTAATCTTGATTTTCACCGCGTTTCATCAGAATTCCGTCAATAAAAACCTGTTCAGACCCTGAAATCAAAGTGATAAACTGTTCGCCATTTTTACCGGTCAATCGATAAGGCCCCTGATTACCTTCAACACCCTGAAAACGTATTCTGTGAAATTCGCTTCGTGCAATGCCCATCGAAATGTCTGCAAAGGTTTTATTTTCTTTCCCAAACTGTGTCTGAAACTGAAGTCCCATGCTTCGTCTCTGATATTTGGCAAAATAATTTTTATCGTCCATCAAATCCAGATGTCCGGCTCTGAGAATAGATTTATCCTTTATATTAAGCTGCATGTAGATTTTGTCAAACTCTTCCAAAGTTTGGGTATATCCGTCTGCCTGAATTGGTAAATTATGATCTGAAATACTTGCTAAAACCGTCACATCTTTTGATAATCTTCCGGAAATCTGCAAATCCATCGAGCTTTGTACAGATTGCCCCTGATTATTACCAAATGTGATTCCCCGAATGATCGATCCTTTAGAATTCAATTCTCCTAAAAATCTTTTTTTATCATTTCGTGCAAGTACAGCTTCATCTACAATTATTCTGTTGCTGGTCTTCACAAAATCCATTGTGTCTTTTGCAAAAATATCCTGCTCAAGCTTTGCCGCGAGAATGCTGTCTTGTTTCAGACTGTCTTCGGGAATGTTGGGGTTTTTCCATGTAAAAATCTGAGCGTTACTCGAAAATAAGCCCATGAAAAAAATCAGGAAAATCAGAATAGAATTCCGCAAGTCTTTTAAATAATTGGTAAAAATAGATAAAAAATGTGAATGACAGAGGTTTTAGTATTGCTGACAAAAAATTAATATTAATATTGTTTTAAATGGAAAAAATACTTTAATTTCTTCTGGTTCTATTCTAATTGGTGTAATGTCTTAGCAATTATTTTAAATAGTGAAACTGGATATGTACAGTATGTTCGGTCAATTTGTAAAAACGGATTCTGTAAAAGATAAAGAATTTTATTATCACAGAATTACAAAAAGGAAATTACGTTTTTACAGAACTCAACATTAATTTTAAAAATATGATTGTATTAAAATGACAGTTTTTGGATAAATAATATTTTTATTTTTTGGAGGTAATTTAATTATAATTTATTTTTATTCATTATAATTTATCAATGTGGTATTATTTTTGTTTTTAATTGGTTTAATCACCTAAAATAATATTAAAATGAAAAAAGTATTTACTTTTGTCGGATTTGTTTCGATAGTTGCATTTTCGAATGCTCAGATTGTAATCAACGAAATATATGGAGGAGGAGGAAATGCAGGGTCAACATTGAAAAATGATTTTATAGAACTTAAAAATATAGGAGCAAATACTGCGTCACTGGTTGGTGCTACCATACAATATGCACCCGCTGTTGGTGCTTTCACCCAATATCACACTTTGCCCAATATCACGCTGAGTCCCGGACAGACTTACCTGATTCAGGAAGCTACAGGCGGAGGCGGAACGGTAAATTTGCCCAATCCAAACTTTATTGCAACAACTGTTATTAATTTTAACGGAACTTCAAATCCTTCTGTGGGAATAGGTATTGCAGTGACATCTGGAAAAATTGTTTTAGCCAATAATTCTACACAGGTTACAGGTCCCACTTCGTCGAATGTCTTAGATTTTGTAGGATATGGTTCAGCGGATCAGTATGAAGGTTCTGGACCGGCTCCTTCACCGACAACATTGACTTCAATTACCAGAATATCAGGCGATACAAATAATAATACAATCGATTTTACCATTGCCGTTGCATCTCCTGGAACAGGAACATTGGCAGTTTCTGATATCTATGAATCTACCAACAAGTTTAGTTTTATTAAAAATTCGTTTGTGAAAGAAAATGAAATTGTTTTCGACGCTGATGTGAAGAATATAAAAATATATAACAATGTTGGGACTGTTATCAAAGTAACTTCTGGAAAAGATATTTCTGTTTTAGATATTTCTGAATTACCAAAAGGCAATTATATTGTTACGGGTACAGTAAATAACCAACCGGTTTCTCAGAAAATATTGAAAGACTGATCTGAGATTCTTGTAGATAAAATCAACAGCTGTAAATTGCAGCTGTTTTTTATTTTAATACCAGCCTCTTCTTGCAGCATTAATAATTGTGCTTAAATTTAAAATTAAAGTATATCTGATGCGTCTTCCATAATCTTTAAAGCCCGGTTCAAAGCCTAAAGAAGATTGTACAGGAAAATAAATTTCAAGAAAATCAGGAATCAGTCTTACTTTTACGCCGCTGTCCCAAATAAATTGTGTCGGATTATTTTTATTTTTATAAATTCCCGCATCGGCATACACATGAAAAATTTTCCAGACGCTGGTGTCTACATTAAATGATGTAATCCATTGGTTAACTGTTCCCGGAATGAAAGATTTAAAACCGCCATCAGCTAAAACAAATTGTTGTGAAAGAATTCCTCCGGTCGCGCTCTGTCCGAGAAGATTGTAGGAAAATGAATAGTCTGAAACTCGCGAAATTCCGTAATCAAAAGTATTGTTTCTGGTTTCATTTCTTGCAAAATATCCGCCAAATAAACGAAGACTTAATTTCTGTTTCGGTGCAAATTCCCATCTGTAGAAAGCTTCGGCAGTGATTTTATTAAAATCTTCCATTCCCTGCGTGCTTATGCTGAAGCTTTTCTCGTGAATCATCTGGTTGTCCGAATATCCGTAGCCGAGCGTCCAGACATTATATTTTCCATAATCGCGGTTGGCGATCATTTTCTCGTTCAGATCTCTTTCAAAATAATTATAAGAAAGTCCGATTCCTCTGCTCACCGTACTTCTGGGATCTTTTCGGAAATTGATATTTGAATATAATGAGCCTTTTCTATAGGCAAGATCAAAGTCATAATGAAAATAAGATCCGGAAACACCAAAAGTAAGACTTCGTATAATGCTTTCAGCAGGCAAAAAAGAGTAGGATACGGCTCCTGAACCTGTTAGTTTCCCTGTTCCTGTACTGTATGACGGCGTGATGGAATATAAAAACTTCTGATCAAAAAGTGATTGATTTTTAAAATTCATTCCGATCAAAAACTTATCATAAGTATTGGTAAAACGAATTCTCGGGTTCAGATAAATTTCATTAAACTCAGGATTTGGAATATCTTTTATCAGCTTAAATTTAATTTTTCTCGCATTTGAAAAAATTCCTTTTGTGTACAGAAAATTGTCCCGATAATTGGCTTCAGGGAAAACATAATCATCATTTAATGTGATCTTATAAATATTTTCCGAAGGAAGATCAACTGTTTTTAGCCTCTGATTTTCTTCTGTTTCTATCCAATATGATTTTGTTTCGCCTTCCTTTGTCTGTGTTTCGAGCTTTACAGGAATTGCTTCGTCTGTATTTTTTGTAATTTTAATGTGAAGAGAATCATCTTTTGCTTTAAATTTTTTAAGCTTTAAATTGACTCTGTTTTTATGTTTCAAAAAGTCTGTCAGATATTCTGTTGATGCTTCTTTTTCTGCAAGCTGTTTCAAAAAATCTTCAGGATTTATCTGCTGATCTCTGTTTTCGGAAATATATTTTTTTAATAAGTCGTTAAAACTTTCTTCCCCCATTTTGTCTGCAGAAAAGCTGAAAAGGCTTCCCGTTTCAAAGCTGCTTATCGCCATATCGTTAAAATTACTTAAAGCAGTAAACGGCTCATCAATTTTCTGATCGAGATTCTGAGACACGATATATTGATAGGCCAAACCGTAGCGATCCAACAATTTCACTCGTGAAGCATTAAATATTTTTAAAGGCTTAATGCCTAAAATACGTGTTTCAGGAAGATTACCTAAAAGTTTTGTTTCGCTATAGAATTTTTTGAGATACTGAATTTCGAGATATGATTTTATACCGTTTTTAAACCAATGATGATCCTGTTTATCAGTAATAATGCTTTCATCCAGAATTTTCTTTGTGATGATCCCGAAGTAATCAAGATCTGTTTTTTCTGCATCTGTGAATAATTTAAATCTGAATTTCCAGAAACTGATGTCGTTGCTTCCGAAGAAATCTTCCTTTGCTCTGAATTTATCTGAAATAAATAATTTTTCGGGCACAAAACCCAGCTTTTCCTTTAAAAATTTCAAATGAAGCGGAAGAAAAAATTCGAGGTTCTGAATTTCCTTTGCGTTGATATTATATCCGAATTTTATTTCAGTTCTTATGTCTTCGGTATCTACTTTTACGACCGGAAACTGATCTTGTGAAATAACAAACTCGGGATCTGAATCCAAATATCCGTTAAAAGAATTGTTTTCTGTTTGCAGAAGATTGCTTTCGATAAAATAGTTGTTTGGAATATTAAAATTAACAGTCCAATGTGTGTTAAAATTAACCGATTCTTCAATATCGTTGTAGCTTCTTTTGGAAATATTGTCCGGATCAAAATGATCCGGAACAATAAAGAAATATTTTAAAGCGATATTATTCTCAGAAGTTCCGTAACCGGTAAACTTTTTATCAGGAAGCTGAATCTGATATTGTAATTGTAATTTTATGCCTTCCCCAGCCTTTAATGATTGGTGTAAAGCTAAAAATAGATTTTCTTCCGATAAATTACTGACAGAAAGCTGATTCTCTGCGCTGTTAATTTTTAGATCTAAAACTTTACCCAGCTCATGAGGCTTTGCAAAGTGAAGGCTGTTGTTTCGATCCTCCAGTTTTCTGTAAACCAGCGAAGTTCCTCTTTTATTGTATGAGGCAACCCAATTGAGTAGCTTTATGCTGTCTAAAGGTTTTTCAGAGTGATTATAATAAACAATCTGCTGATTGATTTCCAGTATTTTTTTGTCCGGAGATAATTTGGCGGCAATATAAATGCTGTCTTTTTGTGCAGAAACCTGTACAACTCCCCAAAACAAAATAAGAACAATACTAAACTTTTTCAACACAATGATAAAGCACCAAATATAACTTATTTTGAATGAATTTCGGATGATTTTAACTTGAGAATCTATTTTTTTTCTAAGCTGTTCAGATATGCATTCCAGCCTTCGTTTTTATAAAGTGCGGCGGCTTGTTCAGGATTTTCAGATTTGTAAATTCCTCTTCCTACAATAATAAAATCTGTATGAAGCATCTTGAAAACATGCTCCGGAGTATTGTATTGCTGACCCTTTCCGTCACCTGAATCTGCAAGATTGACGCCCGGTGTGAACAGCAAAATCTCTTTCGGAAGCTGGTTTTGAGAAACACCACCAATCACATTCGGATGAGAAAGTGCAATTTTTAATGCTTCTTCTCTGTAATTATTTGTTGTTAAAGTGCCTTTTGAAGACATTCCGATAATTGCAACGACACCTACATTTTTGAAGCAGTCTAAAGATTCAAAGCCACCAATCACCTGTGAAGTTACAAAATCTGCCCAAGCTGTAATCTTGAAAACACCACTTGTAAACTGTAATTCCTGTGTGTTTCCGATGTCGGCAAACTTTCTGTCTTCCATTAATAAAAACCTATGTTTTACAGCCAAAGCTTTTAACGGAACAATTGTTTTTTCGTAATCGAAATCAGAAATAATATCAATGTGGGTTTTTAATGCAATAATATGCGGTCCCACTTTTTCTGCTAAATCCAACAATTCCTGAGTTGTTGTAACGTCGGCCGAAGCAATAAGATTGGATTCTTTTGCCAAAGCAGTTTCTAATAATTTTTTTGAGACAGAATGCTGTGCATGCTCAAATTTCTGCTGATAAGAAAGTCTTGTTTTCTCTTCAAACTGAATATGATGTCCTAAAAGAAAATCCTGAATTCTTTTCACTTCGTCATCAGAAAGTTCACCTTCTTCCTGAAGAATTGTACAAACCTCTGAAATATTGAAAAGAGTATGAACTCGATATCCTTTGCTCTCCAAAAGTTGCTTCCCGCCTTGTTCTCTATCTAAAACAACAACAATATCGGCTACTTTCAGGTCTTCCTGCTCAACTTCGGCAATGGTTTCCACCAAAGATTTTCCGGAAGTGATCACATCTTCTACCAAAAGACAGTTTTGCCCTTTTTGGTAAATACCTTCGATCATTTTTTTAGTTCCGTATTCTTTGGCTTCTTTTCTTTTAATAATTAATGGAATGTAGCTTTCCAGAGACATTGCTGTAGCCATCGGAAGCGCAGCGTAAGGAACTCCGCAGATCAGATCAAAATTATCCAAAGGAAGCATTTCCAGTAAATAATTAGCCAGATTTTTTAAAATTTTAGGATCTGAAGCCAAAGGTCTTAAGTCTACATAAAAAGGGCTTTCAATCCCGCTTTTTAAGGTAAATCTTCCAAATTTGATGATGCCCAGCTTGTAGCACTCCAAAAAGAATTCTTTTTTACTTTCCATTGTTTATTATTAGATGTTGCAAATTTAATGATTTGAAAGGGAACTGGGAAATGTGAAGAAAGAAACGTTGTTCAAAACTTAAAATCAACAATTCATTAACAAAAAAACTATTCCAGGCTTTGGAATAGTTTTAAAAATATTTTTATTTAATTATTTAATGATTTGTGCGTCAATCACTTTATTGTTTTCTGCGCTGTATTTCTGTTGTGCTTCCCAAAGTAAGAATTTATCAACTTCTCTAATGAGTTTAGGAATTGCAAGTGATAAAACCGCCAAATCATCTAAAACTCCAAGCACAGGAACCGCAATTTCCGGCAGTAAATCTATTGGAGAAATTACATACAACAAACCTAATAATGGTATAATAATGTCAATTGACCGTGTCTGATAAAGACCTTTTCGCCACATATTGACCATTCTGAAAATGTCGGGTATTTTTTTTACGAAGCCTTTATGAGCTATTGCCTGCTTAGCTAAATTGAGTTTTGAATATTTCATTTTGTGTTTGATTTTAAATAACTTAACTCTTTAAGTTTCGCAAATTCTGTACCAAGTAATTATAAAAATAGTTAAAGTTATTTAATGATGTTATCAATAAACTGATGAACAGATTCTGTATTCCAATCTCTGTAAGCGTCTTCTTTAATCAATATTCTTCCGTTTTGATCCAAAAGAAAAGTTGTAGGAAACGCTTTTGGAAGTATTTTTTCGGAAATCGGGCTTTGTGCAATGTAAACAGGAACGGTGTAATTATTCTCTTTCAGGAATTTTCTTACCGTCGCTTCTTCATCTTTCATGGCAATCAAGACAAAATCTACATTTTCTTTTCTCGTATCATACAATTTTTGAATTGTAGGCCATTCTTTTATGCACGGCGGGCACCAAGTTCCCCAAAAATTAAGGAAAACAGGTCTGCCTTTAAAATTTTTCAGATTGGTGCTTGGCACGTTGATTCCCTGTAAATCTACATCATAATCTTCATCATTTACATGCACCGCATTTTCGATCGTCGCAATCGGGAAAAACATATCTCTTAAAGAATCTTTTACTCCCGGTACAAAAGCAATTACACCAATGATTGCGATTAATACAAGATAAATTATATTTTTCTTCATAATAATTCTAATATTTCCAGAATGGCATCTTTGCCTCTGTTTTTAGCATAATACAATTGTAAGTCGTTGTAAAATTCATCTTTTGTGTAGTTTTCCGGGTCGGATTTATACTTTAATAATAATTCTTTTCCGTATTTCGGGCGTGGTCCCCAAGAATTTTTTACATTAAAATCTTTATCCAAAATAATAACTTTCGGGATCGATTCTGTTCCGTCGCTTAAAAACTGATTGATCAGGCTTTTATCGCTGTCTCTCAAAAATATTCTGACATCGTTGTTTCCCTCAAAAAACTTTACCAATGCAGGAACCGTTGCACTTGCGTCGCCACACCATGTTTCGGAAATAATCAAAATTTTCCCGTCAAAATTTTTTAACTTTAATTCGTTTAGTTGTTCCTCATCCGGGCTGTACTTTTTTAAAGTTCTGTCAATTCTTTGAAGTCCTAATTGGAAATACTGCTTGTAATCTATATCTTGCTGATTCACAGGATTTTCAAGTCTTTCTTTTCCGTTTTGAATATATTCTTCAAAATTTTCCGCTTTATCCCAGTAATTTTTCATCATTAAAAATCTTTTCTAAAAATTATTAATATTTCTTGTTTTGTTGATCAAAAATAAATCGGCCAACACAAATGCAGCCAAGCTTTCAACAACGGGCACTGCTCGGGGAAGCACACAAGGATCGTGTCTTCCTTTGCCTTCCACAATTACGGGATTTCCTTCTTTATCTATACTTTCCTGAGGTCTTAAAATTGTCGCTACAGGCTTGAAAGCTACGCGGAAATAAATATCCATTCCGTTTGAAATTCCACCCTGAATTCCTCCGGAAAGGTTTGATTTTGTAGAAAAATCTTCATTAAATAAATCATTATGCTCGCTTCCGGTCATTTTTGCACCGCAAAATCCGCTTCCGTATTCAAATCCTTTGCAGGCATTGATATTCAGCATTGCTTTTGCCAATTCAGCCTGAAGTTTAGAAAAAACAGGTTCGCCAATTCCGACAGGAACGTTTTTGATGACACAAGTGATTGTTCCGCCAATGGTATTTCCTTCTTTTTTGATTTCTTTAATCTTTGAAATCATTTTTTCCGCTGTTTCGGCATCCGGACAACGAACTTCATTGCTTTCAATTTTAGAAAAATCTAAATCCTGATAAGGTTTTTCACAGAAAATTTCGCCTACAGAAGAAACATAAGCATTGATTTCGATGTCAGATAAAAGCTGTTTTGCAAGCGCGCCTGCAACAACCCAATTGATCGTTTCTCTGGCTGACGATTTTCCGCCGCCACGATAATCTCTGATTCCAAATTTTTGATCGTAAGTAAAATCTGCATGGCTCGGACGATAAGAATGGGCGATGTGATCGTAATCTTTTGATTTCTGATTTTCATTTTCGATGATAAAACCAATTGGAGTTCCCGTTGATTTCCCATCAAAAATTCCTGAAAGAAATTTTACGGTATCGCTTTCTTTTCTTTGCGTAACGATTGCTGACTGGCCGGGTTTTCTGCGATCCAGCTCGTATTGGATTTTCTCTAAATCGATTTCCAGACCGGCCGGAAAATTATTGATTATTCCTCCATAAGCCAAACCGTGACTTTCACCAAAAGTCGTAAGGCTGAGAAGATTACCTAAAGTATTGAACATAGTACAAAATTACCGTTTTTTATTCAGATAATAAAGTCTTTAAGGAATGCTATTTATAAGAGTTTTTGATTTTGGTGACTATATTTTCAAGTTGTTTTTTTTCCGTTTCAGTCAATTTTTTAGAAATAAAACCCTTTCGCATGTCATTTTTGTTGATAAGCTGGGGAAAAATTCCGGCCTTTTGATAATCGAAAATAAAATCTTTAGAAATTGCAGGAAGCGGCGTGTCAAAATTGAAAGGATATCTTTCGGAAACATTGAATTTCAGGTTGCCGATTTCAAAAGAATCAAATTTATTAAACTCGTACAAAGAAGGCTTGTACAATTGTTTTTTTTCAAACGGGCCCATAAAAGAAGACATTCTGTAGCTTGGAATATATTTTTTAACGAAAGTGGGAAATGTAATAAAACCAACGAAAATCACCGTTAAAAATGAATATGCTAAAATGGATTTTCTCTTTGTGAAAAATTCAAAAAACATCACGAAAATTACCACAAAAAAGACATCAATAAAGAAACGGTATTGTGCCGAAAATGATAAAACCAAAATACTTTTTACAATCAATGAAATACAGATAAAAGTAATGATTTTGTTTTTTTTAATAAAAGTAAAAATTATAAAAATCATTAAACTTATAATGAAAAAAATATTGATAAGCGATTTTATTCCGTCAAGAAAAAGCCAGTTTTTAACGTAATCAAACCATGAAAATTTTTGGATTTCCGCATAAGAATATTGATTGTCAAAAGTTTTTTGAACAGCGAATTCGGATGATGTTTTTAAAAGTTCGGCATTTGGTTTCCAACTAAAACCGAAATCAAAAACTGAAACAGGAAAAACAGGATATCCGAAAGTCCACATATTTTTAATAAAGAATAAAAAAAGAATGAGAATTCCCGGAATTAATGTTTTTAAACTTGATTTTACAATAAAAAGAGAATACAGAAAACATAAAAAAGGAACCCAAATCATTGTTGGTTTTATAGAAAAAACAAAAACTGAAAAAGCGAAAAGTATGGATGCAGTTCTGTTTCCGGAGAGAATTTCATTTAATATAGTCAGAGAAAAAATAATTAGAGGCAAATCCGGGCTTGGAGACTGCGAAAACAACAATAAAACAGGAATGAAACACAGTTGAATCCAGGTTTTTTTCTCAACAATATAAAGTAAATAAATAATTAATAAGATGGAATTTATCCTTAAAAACGGATCTGAAAAACTTGAAAACCCAGCCTGAAAAATATGCCAGACCGACGTTTGACCAAGAAGAGGATCGAGATTTGAAATTCCCTTCACAAGGCCATATTCTTTTAGCCATTGCAGAGTTGGTAAATAATAGCCGAAATGATCTAAAATATACGGATAAAAGGAACCGCAAAATAGAATAATAATCGATCCGGCGGCAATTAACAAGTTATTTTTTTTTGAAAATTTATAAAATTCTTGGTAAAGTTTTTCTTTAAAAAAATAAGAAAGACCCAGCAAAACTGTCGGGATTTCTACATATGTATTCAACGGAACAAAAAATGCAATAATTGTCCAGATCAGGCTGGTGCTGAAGATTCCGATCAAAATTTTCCCTGAAATCCCACCGCAAATTTGAGTCTTGAAAATATTTTCAAAAAGTTTTCCCAAACCTGAAAGAGTAGGGATAATCAGAATCGCGGAAAGTAAAATTAAAAGCATAAAAAAAGATTGCCTAAAAATAAGCAATCTTAATATTATTTTTGAAAATATTTAATTATTTTGGCTGAACTCTACCGCTTTTTCTATCCTGCGCTCTACCTAAGGTATAACCCGTTGCACCTCCGACTACACCGCCAATCACGGCACCTGCGCCACGGTTTTTCTTATTTACGATAGCACCTAAAGCCGCGCCACTCACGACACCAATTGCGGTACCTTTTGCGGCCTCACTGATTCCTTTTTTTTGAGTCGTTCCTTGTGAAGCTGTGCTTCCGTTATCTGCATAATTTCCGTTACTTGAACTTGCAGGACGATCTCTATATATTGTTTTTGTTTCTCTAATCACTTGAGGAGCAGCAGCAGCAGCTGTTTTTGCTTTTTGAACTTCAGCAATGCTATCTTCTCTTTTTTGGGCTTCATAAGCAAATCTCTCTTTTTCAATAGCCAATTTTTGCTTCTCTATTTCCAACTGTCTTGCTTGAAACTCCATTTTTTGCTGTTCCAAAGATTTTTCAGCAACTTGGTCATCCTTCTTACAGGCCGTCAACGTAATGACTGATAAAAAACCTGCTAAAACTATATTTTTCATAACTCGAATTTTAAATTTTTATAATTTTTTTCAACATTATGTTGTGGTATGTCCAATTATGAGGCCAAGCTTAAGTTAATAAAATGTTAAAATTTCGTATCCACTTGCCATAAGCAGTTTGCAGACATCATTATTTTGTTAATAAAAAAATCTTCAATCAAAAGACTGAAGATTTTTTGGAGGTACCTAGCGGATTCGAACCGCTGTAGATGGTGTTGCAGACCACTGCCTAGCCACTCGGCCAAAGTACCATTTTTTAGTGGTGCAAATATAGAGAAATTTATTATTCAAACAAATATTTTAGGCTATTTCTTTATTTCCGAGAGATTCAATTTCGCTCTTTAGATTTAACCGGGCATTGTATTTTTTCGTATCGATAACGCGCGTGTTGCTCCAGCTGTCGTGCCATCCGTTTTCACCAAAAAACGAGAGTCCGTCAAACGGAACCAATCTGGAAATTGTACGAATAAAATAATCCTGAATTGTCGGTTCTGTACCGTCAATACTTATTACTTTAGTTCCGGTAATATATTTCCCGACGGTTTTGCCTTTTGCAAAATATTCCATTAAAAAAATATAGAGAATATAAACGGATGATGAGATAAGAATATCCTCAAGTTTGGTCAATGTCGCAAGTTGATCGGTTATATTTACAAAGAATTCAATATTCAATACTTCAAATAGCAATACCGAAACAGCACCGAAAGTGAAAAACAGAAGGTAAACCACAATTCTGTCAATAATAAAATTGGCAAATCTTGCCCATTTAGAAGCTCTGTGATCTTCTACAATTCTTAAATGTTTTTTCATGGTTTGTTGTTTTTTTAGTTTTATTTAAAATCCTTTCAGTGTAAGTTTTAGAGTTGCATTGGTGTCAATCACCGCCGTAATTCCTGATTTATTTAAAAGAATCTGACCCGGTTTCAGGTTGAATACTTTTCCGGTCATTTTCAGACCTTTGTAATGCTCTTTGTTAAAGGTTTCTTCAATACTTTTCTTTGATGAGTTTTCTAGTTCTTCTGTAGGAATACCATATTCTTCTTCAATCATTTTCACAATCTTTCCTTTGAATAAAAGAGTGGCTGTTTTCTGTAGGATATTCATGGTTTTAAGCTTAAATTTTGTATCCGACAAAACAATTTTCTTTTTAGCTTCATCATAGACAGGAATTCCAGAAATAAAAGATTTCCCTTTTACGTAGCCTTCCGTTTCGGCTTCAATCATGATTCTGTTATTCTCTGCATATACTTTGATATCTGTGATTTTTACTTTCGAATCTCTGATGTCGTATTCTTTATTGAGAAAAGTTTTTCGGGCGATATTTGTGGCTTCAGAGAACGGAATGTTTGCGGTGGTCTGCAGCAGGAATTTATTTGCTAAAATAGGAACAAAATTAAAATCCATTGCGGCTCTTGTCGGTAATGATGCTTCAGGTTTGTTTCCTGTAAAAGTTTCCGAGAAAATATCAATTCCGATGTTGGTGTCAATTTGATTTCCGTAAAATTTAAACGGAGTAATATTTACATTTATCGGCGTTATCTTTAGCCAAGTATTATATTCTTCGGAAATATTGAAAGGCTGTGAAAAAGCATTCCAGGCCAAAACTGCATATTCCTGAAAATTGAGCTGTGAAGCCATTTGCTGGTCGATGGTTTTACAGAATTTGTACTGTTGTTCTTTCATGCTTTTTTCAACCAGCGAAGTGATGGGGATTTGTATTTTCCCAAAATCTAAAACAGGTTTTTTCACCCATTTGAAGCCCATTGGTTGCGTAAAAGTGCTTATCGTCCAGTTATTTTTGAAGCTTAAAGCTGTTTTAAAATACATTACCGTCTCAAAAGTAGTTTCCTGATAACTATAAACTCCGAATTTACCGATTCCTTTTTCTGCCCAGATTTTTAAAGGAACTTCAATCAGAATATTTTGATTGGCATCACCTACCAAACGTATGGGACGGGTTTTCCAGACTTTTACTTTAAACTGGTCATCATCATTGTCTGTATAAGAATTGTCCTCAAAAATAAGACCTTTTACTGACGTATTGATCATATTGCTGATTTCCGATAGCGGAATGGTAACCGGCATCGTAATGCTGGATTTTACTTTCGGAAAATTGTAAACCGTTTGATTTATTGTACTATTTTGTCCAAAAGAAATAATGGAAAACAAAAGAAATAATATGTTAAAGGCTTTCAATGCGTTTTTATTTATGTGCGGAAATTACTAATTTTCTGCTGATCCGCCTAATAAAAAACTTTTTTCAAGTTCAATGCTTGCACCTTTCATTTCGCCTTTCATTGGCGGACTTGTTTTCGTGATTCTTAATTTTATATAAGAAATTTGCGAGAAATTTTCATGAATTTTAGCAATAATTCTTCCTGCCACATGCTCCAGCAGTTTCGATTTGAGCTTCATTTCTTCATGAATTATTTCATTGATATCGGCGTAGCTGATTGTATCATTCAGATCGTCACTTTCCGCTGCAATCCAGATATCGGTATGGATTTCCAAATTTAAAATATAATAAGTACCGATAATGTTTTCTTCCGGAAGAACGCCATGATAAGCGTATATTTTTACATCTTCTAAAAAAATCTTGCTCATATTTCAACTATTAAAATAAAATACTATATTATTGAATCAAAAAAAATTTTATTATGAAAAACTTAAAAAAATTAAACAAGGAAAACTTAAAAACAATCAATGGTGGAGCAGTTTGCTAGGAAAATTGTCCAACTTCAGGATCGTATGGTCCCGGTTTTTCAAATTCTTGCGAAGATTATTTTGCATTGCCAAAATGTTGTCAATCTAAGGTTTTAGTACATTCCGACTGTTTTCCTCAATAAAACAAAAGCACTGTTTTACAGTGCTTTTTTGCTATTTTATACTTTTCGACAAATCCAGCATCGCTTCAATCGGTTTCAAAGCTTTCAGACGAAGTTCTTCTTCAATAATAATTTCCGGAAGTTCGTATTTCATACATAAATACAGCTTTTCCATTGTGTTTCGCTTCATGTAAAAGCATTCCGAACAATTGCAGCTTTCGTCAAAAACCAAAGCAGGAATAAGTGCTTTATGTGGCGCACGCTTTCTCATTTCATGCAAAATTCCTTCTTCTGTTGCAATAATAAATTTCTGGCAATCATCTTTTTCAACAAAATTTAAAAGAGCAGAAGTTGAACCGATAAAATGTGCAAGCTTTAAAACAGCTTCTTCACTTTCCGGATGAGCTATCATTTTAGCATCAGGATTTTCAGCCAATTGCTTGGCAATTCTTTCCATTGAAAAAGCTTCGTGCACGATGCAGCTTCCGTCCCAAAGAATCATGTCGCGTCCTGTTTTTTTAGATAAATATCTTCCTAAGTTTTTATCAGGTGCAAAAATAATAGGTCTGTCTTTAGGAAGTGATTCAATCACCGTTTCAGCATTTGAGCTTGTTACAATAATGTCACTTTCTGCCTTTGTTTCAGCATTGCAGTTGATGTAAGTTGCAATCAGGGCGTTCGGATATTGCTCACGCATTTTTCTTAAGCCTTCGCCGCTGCATCCGTCTGCCAATGAGCATCCGGCTAATGTATCGGGAAGGACGACTTTCTTTGTCGGGTTCAAAATTTTTGCTGCTTCAGCCATAAAATGGACTCCGCAGAATACAATCATGTCAGCGCTGGTTTCTTTTGCCTGTCTTGCCAACTGCAGAGAATCTCCCAAGAAATCTGCAATATCCTGAATTTCTCCCGGTTGATAATAATGTGCTAAAATAACAGCATTTTTTTCTTCTTTCAATTGAAGAATAGCTTTCACCAAGTCTTCCCCTTGAGGAATTGCTATACCTTTTAGGTCTAAAAATCCCTTTACGGGAATTGTAGATTTAGCTTTTTCTAGTGTTTCTGTGCTCATTCAAATCAGTGTTTTTGATTATTAGAAGTTAATAAAGGGGATTTAAATTTTTTGCATTGCATGCGGTCATCAAACTTCCATCCTCTAGCTTCAAACTTTTAGCTTCCAATAAATTTTTTTATTAAACTTTCTATTTTTGTTTTAGCTTCTTCCAAATCGGAATTGACAACGATTTCATCAAATTCCACAGCGTAGGTAAGCTCTTCTTCAGCTTTTTCCACACGGGTTTTTATGGTTTCGGCATCATCTGTATTTCTTAAGATCAATCGCCGTTCCAATTCTGCAATTGAAGGCGGTTCTATGAAAATTGATAATGCTTTTTCTCCAAAATATTTCTTTAAGGAAATTCCGCCTTTTACATCTACGTCAAAAATAACAACTTTTCCTTTATTCCAGATTTTTTCTACTTCAGATTTTAATGTTCCGTAATATTTGTCCGTATATACTTCTTCAAATTCTACAAAAGCGTCTTCAGAAATTTTCTGTCTGAATTCTTCAGGAGAAATAAAATGATAATCTACAGCATGTATTTCAGATCCGCGCGGCTGTCTTGTCGTGCAGGAAATCGAAAACTCAAGTTCAGGAAAAATTTCCAGAGAATGTTTTACCAAAGTGGTTTTTCCACTTCCCGAAGGCGCTGAAAATATGATAACTTTTTCCATATAGTTGTCAGTTGATGGTTGATGGTTGCCAGTTTTTATCCATCAACTGTCAACTAAAAACAATCAACTAAATTATAATACGTTTAACGTTTGCTCTTTAATTTTTTCAAGATCATCTTTCATCATCACAACCAGTTTCTGAATTTCTGCATGATTTGCTTTTGATCCTAAAGTATTGATTTCCCTACCGATTTCCTGTGAAATAAAACCTAGTTTCTTTCCGTTGAAATCTTCATTATCCATTACTTCCTTATAATATTTCAAATGTTGAGAAAGTCTTACTTTTTCTTCAGAAATATCCAGTTTTTCAGTGAAATAAGCCATTTCCTGATAAAAACGGGTTTCGTCTACATTTTCAAATTCTTTTAAAGTTTTTTGATAACGTTCTTTTACCGAATTTATTCTTACTTCTTCAAAAGGAACCACTTCAGTAAGATATTTGTCGATATTATGAATGTTTCTTTCTAATTCCTCTTGTAAAATTTTTCCTTCCGTTTTCCTGAAATTTTCAAATTTATCAACAGCAGAATGTACAATTTTGGCTAAAGCTTCCCATTCGCCGTCATTCAGTTCATCCGGTCTTGATGTAATCGCATCAGGAAGTCTTACCGCCATTTTAAGGTATTCGAAATCCGGCCCGTCGAAAGCGATAGAACGAAGCTCATTCATGTAAGAATCAATAAGGCTTTTATTGATTTTCACATCGGTAGATTCTTCCAGATTTTCCAGATTGATATAGCAATCTACTTTTCCGCGGATGATCCTGTCATTCAGAATTTTTCTGATTTCAAATTCTTTTTCTTTGTATCTTAAAGGGATTTTAATGTTCAAATCAAAGCTTTTGCTGTTCAGTGATTTGATATCTATAGAGATCTTTTTTCCTTCAAAAACATCTTCGGCTCTACCGAAGCCAGTCATTGATAAAATCATAGTTTTTTATTGTCTTACAAAGATAAACATTTAAGTCTATAGTGTGATAAGATGAAATTTCAACATTTATATTCTAATAGTTCAATTAAATTATTTTAAACCATTAAGATTTAAATTAAAAAGTAAAGAAAAATATTAAGATAAGCTTCACTTTTAGCATAATGCTTAAAAATCCGACAGATTTTCTTAATTAAACTTAACAACTTACAAATTCTTAATGGTTCAAATTATATTTGATTTTCTTTTGCTGTTTTTGTGGTTAAAAAATAAAAAATCAAATTAACTCATTTTTGTAAATTAGCGCAGTGAAAAAGAAAAATTTGATTTCTGTTGTAGGCCCCACCGGAATTGGAAAAACAAGATTGGCAATTGATCTGGCTAAACATTTCAATACGGAAATTGTTTCCTGCGACTCGCGCCAGTTTTTTAGGGAAATGAAAATCGGAACCGCTTCGCCATCAGAAGAAGAACTGGCTGAAGCAACCCACCATTTTATAGGAAATCTTTCCGTTCAGGAATATTATTCGATCGGTCAATACGAAGAAGACGCCTTAAAAAAGCTTAACGAACTTTTTGAAAAACATGAAACCGTTATTTTAGTTGGCGGAAGTATGATGTATGAAAAAGCCGTCATTGAAGGATTAAACGATTTACCTGAAGCCGATGATGAAAATCAGAAAAAATTACAGGAAATTCTCGACAATGAAGGAATTGAAAAGCTTCAGGAAATATTAAAACAACTCGATCCCGAATATTTTGCTGTCGTTGACTTTCACAATCACAGAAGGCTTTTGCGCGCGATTGATGTAATCTGGCAAACGAATAAAAAATATTCTGAATTGATTTCTGTTTCACAAGATTCCCGGAATTTTAATGTGATCCGAATCGGAATTGAAGCTCCAAGAGAAGAATTATACGACAGAATCAATAGGAGAGTCGATCTAATGATGGAGAAAGGATTGTTGAATGAAGCGAAAAGTCTTGAAAATTTTAAACATTTAACGGCTTTAAATACAGTTGGTTACGCGGAATTATTTAAATATTTTGAAGGTGAATGGGATTTGGATTTTGCAGTTTCTGAAATTAAGAAAAACAGCCGGAGATATGCAAAACGTCAATTGACGTGGTACAGAAAAACGGATGACATTTACTATTTGCAATTGGGATATTCTGAAAAAGATTTTGATGATTTGATTGAGTATATTGACAAGAAGATGTTGAAATGAATTTTTTAAACCATTAAGATTTTGTTTAAGTAGTTTAGAATATTAAGATGAACTTCGCTTTAAGCACAATGCTTATTAAAAATCTATTGGTTTTTTCTTAATTAAACTTAACAACTTAAATGTTCTTAATGGTTCAAATATAATTTTACATATTGTCATTCTGACGAAGCAAGAATCTCAGTTACATTTATAGATTCTTCACTACCTCTGTTTCGTTCAGAATGACAACACGCACCATTATTATTATAAATATTTTAAACAACAAAAAGTGCGATCCCGAAAGACCGCACTTCAAAACAATATAATTAAATTTACTACTTCCAACCGCCTCCTAAAGCACGATACAAATCAACGATGCTGCTTAATCTTTGTCTTTTTACGGACGCAAGGTTCAGTTCAGCCTGTAGCGAATTTGTCTGTGCTGTAATCACTTCTAAGTAATTCGCCATTCCGCCTTTGTAAAGCATTTCGGCACTTTTTATTCCGTTTTTCAACGTTGTTACTTGTTCTGTTGCTTTCTGTTCCTGAACTTTTAGGCTTTCGTTAGAAACCAATGCGTCAGAAACTTCACCCACCGCATTCAAAACAGATTGACGGAACGCCAAAACGTTTTTCTCTCTCTGAATTTTAGCAACATTCAAATCTGTTTTCAATTGTCTTTTTTGGAAAATAGGCTGAGTCAATCCTCCTAAAACAGAACCGAACAATGAAGCAGGAATTGAAAACCAGTTATCAACTTTAAATGAATTTACGCCTCCGTTGGCCGTAATTTTTAATGACGGATACATATTTGCCTGTGCAATTCCCACTATTGAATTGGATTCCAATAAAGCCAATTCCTGCTGACGAACATCCGGACGACGGCTTACCATCGCCGCTGGCAGTCCCGCAGAAATATCTTGCGGCAAAGAAGTGTCCGCCATTTCAATGGTTCTGTTGACTTTATCAGGATTTTCACCAACCAAAATACTCAAAGCATTTTCCTGAATGGCAATATTTTGTTCCAATTGTGTAATCAAAAGTTCTGTCGATTGCTTTTGAGCTGTTGCCTGCTGAACTCCCAAAGAAGTTGTATCGCCGCTTTGCCACAATTTTTCTGTAAGAGAAAGGGTGTTGGTGCTTAATTCTAAATTTGATTTAGCAATATTTAATTGTTTATCAAGCATCAGCAAATTATAATAACCTTGAGCAATTGCCGCAACAACCTGTGTCTGAATTGCTTTCGTCGCTTCGTAAGTTTGCAGATACTGCATTCTTGAAACTTCTTGTTGGTTTTTAATTTTACCCCAAATATCGGCTTCCCAAGACAGATTGAACGCTGCATTGTAATCTTCAACGTGACTTTGTCCTAAAAATAAATTTAAGCTCTGTCCGTTCATACTATTTTTTGAAGGCTTTGAGATCTGTGCAGAAACTCCGAAACCAACGTCAGGATATTGAAGATATTTTGCCTGTTTCAGCCTTTCCTGTGAAGAAGCAACCTGTTTTAAAGCAATCTGTAAATCGTAATTATTTTTAATTCCTTTTTCAATTAAACCCTGTAAAATTGGGTCATTGAAAAATTGTTTCCACTCCAGATTTGCAACACTCGCCGTATCGGCAGTTGCCGTGTATTGGAATTTTTCAGGAAGCTCAAGTTCAGGTTCCTTGAATGCCAGTTTTGATACACACGAAACCGAACCTAACGCTAACGCAAATGCTATTATTATATTTTTTATTCTTTTCATAAGAAGATATTATGTTTAAATTGATCACAAAACTTTGAGTCAAGCAAAGAAGTCTTTAGTAGGAGAAAATACTTTGCTTTTTTGAACCATTAAGAACATTTAAGTTGTTAAGTTTAATTAAGAAAATCAAATAGATTTTTAATAAGTGCTGCTTAAAAGCGAAGCTCATCTTAATATTCTAAACTTCTTAATCAAAATCTTAATGGTTCAACATATTCTCAAAGTTTTGTAAATCATTTATTAATGTACTGTTGCTAAAAGTTCTGCCTCCAGTTTCTGTCTTTGAAGTCTTTTCTTTTTTCTGCTTGGCATTTTTTCATGTAAATACTGGAAAATAACGTACATCACAGGGATAACAAAGATTCCCAATACAACTCCTGTAAACATTCCGCCAACAGTACTGATTCCAATTGAATGGTTACCTTTTGCCGCTGCGCCTTGTGACCAAACCAAAGGAAGCATACCGATAATGAAGGCAAATGAAGTCATCAAAATTGGTCTTAAACGTAATCTTGAAGCTTGTAAAGCAGACTCAATTAATGTCCTTCCGGCTTTTCTTCTCTGAACGGCAAATTCGACAATCAGAATGGCGTTTTTCGCTAATAGTCCGACGAGCATGATTAATCCAACCTGTACGTAAATATTATTATCAATTCCTGCTAATCCGGTGAAAAAGAAAACTCCGAAAATCCCTGTCGGAACCGTTAAGATAACAGCAAACGGAAGAATATAACTTTCGTACTGAGCCGCTAGCAAGAAATACACAAATAAAATACTTAACATAAATACAAACGCAGTTTGTCCGCCGGTTTTGATCTCTTCACGGGTAATACCGGTCCATTCGTATCCGTAACCTCTTGGAAGTGATTGTGCCGCAACTTCTTCCACGGCTTTAATGGCGTCTCCGGTACTGTAACCGGGTTTTGGAGTTCCGTTAATGGTTACTGCGTTGAATAGGTTGTTTCTTGTCACTGTTTCGGGTCCGAAAGTTCTTTTTAAAGTCACCAAAGTCTTTACAGGAACCATTTCGCCTGATTTATTTTTAACATAAATCCCTTCCAAAGAATTTGCATCGGTACGATAAGGAACATCTGCCTGAGCCATAACTCTGTAATATTTCCCAAATCTGTTGAAATCTGAAACAAAGCTACTTCCGTAATAAATCTGCATCGTCTGCATCAATTCTGTTACAGAAACACCCAATTGATTGGCTTTGTCAGAATCTACATCAATTGTATATTGCGGATTTCCAGCTGCATAAGTTGTAAAGGCAAATGCAATTTCCGGGCGCTTCATTAATTCTCCAATGAAAGCTTGAGTTGTTGTTCCTAGTTGCTCAAAAGAACCGTTTGTTTTATCCTGAAGCATAAACTCAAACCCGGAAACGTTACCAAAACCCTGAACAGTTGGGAAGTTGAAAAAGAATGCATTGGCATCTTTTACCTGAGCTACTTTTCCTGTTAAGGCTGCCGCAATTTGATCGGGATCTTTCACCTCGCCACGATCTTCATAATCTTTAAGTTTAATGAAACCTGCGGAATAAGGTGAAGCATTTGCATTACTGATGAAATTCAATCCGTCTGCAACCCAAAGGTGATTGGTTGCTTCTTCGCCGTTTACAATCTTGTCGATTTGTTCGGTTGCTTTATGCGTTCTGTCCAATGAACTTCCCGGAGGCGTATTTACAGCATACAAAACAAAACCTTGATCTTCGGTAGGAATAAATCCTGAAGGCGCTTTATTGATCAGAAATACACTTGCTGCTGTAATTAAGACTAAACCTCCAACAGCGACCCATTTGTTTTTAATTAAAAACTTCAGACTATGAATGTATTTTTTAGTCATATTATTAAAGGTTACATTGAAAGCGTTGAAAAATCTCGCTCCAAAACCTTTTTTACGACCGTGCTCACCATTTTCGCCTTGTGGATCGCTTAATATTAATGCACACAAAGCCGGACTTAATGTCAAAGCGTTTACCGCTGAAATCATGATTGCAATCACCAAAGTAAAGGCAAACTGTCTGTAGAAAACTCCCGCTGGACCTTGCATAAAACCAACCGGAATAAATACCGCACACATCACCAATGTAATGGAAATAATGGCTCCGGAAATTTCGCTCATGGAATGTGTCGTTGCTTGCTCAACCGGCATTCCGGTGTGTTCCATCTTGGAATGGACGGCCTCGACGACGACAATCGCATCATCCACCACAATCCCAATCGCAAGAACCAAGGCAAATAAAGTCAACATATTGATACTGAAACCAAACAGCTGAAGGAAGAAAAACGTACCAATAATCGCAACAGGAACCGCAATTGCAGGAATCAATGTAGATCTGAAATCCTGAAGAAAAATATAAACCACGATAAATACCAAGATAAATGCAATGACCAAAGTCTCAACAACCTGATGAATTGACGCATCCAAAAAGTCTTTGGAATTGTACATGATGATAGGTTTTACTCCTTTTGGAAGTGTTGTCGAAAATTGATCAACCTGTTTTTCAATTTCTGTTAAAATCTCGTTTGCATTGGAACCTGCAGTTTGAAGGATCGCAAAACCTGCAACCGGTTTACCATCAACTCTATTAGCTGCTGTGTACGTATAAGAACCGAATTCTACTCTTGCAACATCTTTTAATCTTAAAAATGAGCCGTCACTATTTGATTTGATGGCAATGTTTTCGTAGTCTTCGTTTTTGTTTAATTTACCTTTATACTTCAGGATATATTCGTAAGTTTCCTTACTTCCTTGCCCCAAACGTCCGGGAGCAGCCTCAAGATTTTGATCTTTAATAGCGGTCATCACTTCTTGTGGAGAAAGATTATTAGCCGCTAATCTATCTGGTTTTAACCAAATTCTCATCGAATAATCTCTCGTTCCGAAAACCTGAGCCTGAGCAACACCCGGAATACGCTGTATTTGAGGAATAACGTTGATTTTAAGGTAGTTTTGAAGAAAAAGCTCGTCATATTGTTTAGGATCATCACTTGATAATCCCATAAACATAATCATACTATTCTGAACTTTTTGTGTCGAGATTCCGGCCTGCACAACTTCTTGCGGAAGCTGGCTCATTGCTTTCGATACTCGATTCTGAACGTTTACGGCTGCATTGTCTGCATCTGAACCCTGCTTGAAAAATACGCTCAAAGTCATGGAGCCGTCGTTACTCGAGTTTGATGTCATGTAAGTCATATTCTCAACCCCATTCACCGCTTCTTCAATCGGAGTTGCTACGGAGCGGGCTACAACTTCAGCATTTGCACCCGGATAAAATGCCGTCACCTGTACGCTTGGTGGTGCGATATCCGGGAACAGCGTGATCGGAAGATTGAAAACCGACAGTGCTCCCAAAAGTAAGAGTATGATGGAGATGACCGTTGAAAGTACCGGTCTTTCTATAAATTGTTTTAACATAAGAAGTTTATTTTTTTAAGTCTTCTGTAATTTTAAATGTATGAATTACAAAGGTTTTGCTCGCAAAAGGCTGTCGGAAGAAATAGCTTTTGGTGCTATTTGTACTCCGTCTTTCAAGCTGCCAAGTCCTGTGTAAACGATTTTATCGCCTTTTGAGACTCCTTCGGAAATAAAGTAATAATTATCTGTTTTTCCTGAGATCTTCACTGGCTTGCTGGTTACTTTTTTGTCCTTTCCAACTATATATACATATGTTTTATCCTGAATTTCAAAAGTAGATTCCTGCGGAATTACCACCACATTTGAAAGCAGCTGCGGCATGCGAACTCGTCCTGTATTTCCTGTTCTTAATATTCCGTTTGCGTTTGGAAAAATGGCACGAACGCTTATTGCTCCTGTTGTTTTATCAAATTGCCCGTCAACAATGCTCATTTTTCCTTTTTCAGGATATGTGCTGTTATCTGCAATCACCAAATCTACCATTGGCATGTTTTTCAGCTTTTCATTTAAAGTTGCTCCGGGATATTTATTTTGAAAAGCGATAAAATCCAATTCGCTTAAAGAGAAGTACGCATATATTTCGCTGATGTCTGATAATAAAGTCAATGGACTTGGATCTGTTCGTGAAATTAAGCTTCCTTTTTTGTAAGGGATTCTTCCGATGTAACCGCTTACAGGAGCTGTAATGGTTGTAAATCCTACATTGATTCTTGCGCCACCGACAGAAGCTTTTGCTTGTGAAGCGGCAGCGACTGCTGCTGCGTAATTGGCTTTTGCCGTTCGCAATTGTACATCAGAAACTACTTTTGCAGCTACCAACGGCTGAAGTCTGTCAACTTCCACTTTTGCTTTTTGAATATTGGCATTGGCAACCTGTAAATTGGCTTGCGCCATATTCATTTGTTCGCCATAAGCTCTTGAATCTATTTTAAATAAAGGTTGTCCGGCTCTTACATAAGAACCTTCTTCCACATAAATTCTGTCCAAATATCCGTCTACTTGAGATCTGATTTCTACATTATTTTTTCCCTCCAAGGCAGTCGGGAATTCCTGATATGTTGTAGCCGGCGAGGTGATCACGGTATAAACCGGCAATTCTGGTGCAGGAGGAGCCTGGTTTGAACCTTCAGCTGCCTTCGTGCAATTTTGTAAAAGGATGATACTTGAAATAAGTACAATGATCCTTGTTTTTCCAGGTATTTTCATTTTTAAGTTTAAATTTTTAATGAAGTTTTTAATTATTGTTGTTTGAATTTAACAATGTTATAATTTCTAACAGTGTTAATTGTTGAGCAAAAAAAATTACAATATTTGCTAAAGGATTAAATTATTGTTTTCATGATTATAATTGTTTTAATGTTGTTATATATTATGAGGAGCAAAGTGTTATATTTTCTAACAGTGTTTAATTTTAAGAAAAATTAAGTATTTTTTTTCCTTAAATATTTTCATTATTGTCTTTAATTTTTTAGTTTTATTTAAATAAAGGAGAGAATATTCGGTTGATATTTTTCCTAACGGTGTTAACTTTTGGTTCAAAAAAAATTTACAAAGATTTAATAAAAGCCGAAACTGTCTCGTCTAAAGTTGTTTTGTTCATTGTCGAAGGAATATCATCATTACGCATCATCATTATAGAAATCAAGCCATGAATCGCAGAAAATAAAGCATGAGATGAATGACATGCGCTTTCCGGATTTGACCCTTTCTTCATAATAATCTCGTAAGTACAATCATAAATCATATCCTGAAAAGACGAAAATTCTTCTTTCATCATTCCTTTTCCGCTACATTGCATTCCCAAACCAAACATCAGCTGATAATATTCTTTATTATTAAAAGCAAATTTCCAATAGGCATCAACAATTGCTTCAAGCTGATCTTCTGGAGTATCATGTTTTTTCTGGGCTTTTAACAATTCTATATGCAAACTGTGGAAACCATTTAAAGAGATTTCGTATAAAATAGCTTCTTTGTTCTCAAAATAATCGTAAACAACCGGAGCGCTGTATTCAATGGCTTCTGCGATTTTACGAATAGAAAGCGAGGCCCATCCTTCCGTTTTAGCCAAAGTGAATGCGGCCTGCAAAATATTTGCACGGATCGATTCCTTTTCTCTTTGACGGCGTTCATGTAAGCCCATTATTTATTTTACTAACAGTGTTAGCAAAACTACAAACATTTAATGATACCAACCAAATTTTATTTGAAATTTAACATTAAAATGTAAGTTTGAAATCCGAATTGGCTAATCGTAAAACTTGTTTTATCTTTGTCTTTAAAGAATTATCGATATGAATACTCCTTCAAATATGCTGGCCTTGGGAACAAAAGCTCCTTATTTTGAACTTCCGAATCCTTCGAAAAGCAATGAAATCCAATCGCTGGAAGATCTGAAAGGTGAAAAAGGAACTTTGGTGATCTTTATGTGCAATCATTGCCCTTTTGTTTTGCATGTAATAGACAAGCTTACAGAGCTTTATGAGGATTATAATGAAGCGGGAATAGAATTTATTGCGATCAATTCCAATAATGTAGAAAAGTATCCGGCAGATTCTCCGGAAAAAATGATCGAATTTCAGATTGAAAGAAAGTTTGATTTTCCTTATTTATATGACGAAAGCCAGGCTGTTGCAAAATCTTTTCAGGCGGCATGTACTCCGGACTTCTTTTTCTTTGATGAGAAATTAGATTTGATTTACAGAGGTCAAATGGACGATTCCAGACCCGGAAATCATAAAGATGTGACTGGTGAAGACTTAATTATCGCCTTCGAAAATCTTTTGGTCGGTGAGCCGCAGGAAGAAATTCAGCGCCCAAGCATGGGCTGTAATATCAAATGGAAAGAATAAGTTTTAATTACAATAAAAAAAACCGTCAAATTCTGACGGTTTTTTTGTGAAATCAATTTTATTTTAAAAACGGATTGTATTGTTTTTCAAAGCCAATTGTTGTAGGATTTCCGTGTCCTGAAAAAACCTGTGTTTCATCATCTAAAATGAAAAGCTTGGTTTTTATTCCATCAATTAATTGTTCATAATTTCCTTTGTAAAGATCTGTTCTTCCGATACTTCCTTCAAAAAGAACATCTCCTGAAATCATAAATTTTTGATTTTCGTTATGATAAACAACACTTCCCGGCGAATGTCCCGGAACGTGATAAATTTTAAATTTTTCTCCGTCAAAATCAAGTTCGTTGTCTTCATTTATGTATTCGATATCGGCTTTCACGGCATTAATCTGAAAACCGAATCTCATTCCGCTGATCTGAAGCATATCCAATACTTCCTGATCTTCTTTATGCATCGTTACCGGAATTTTAAATTTGTCAAAAGCCCATTGTAAGCCCAAAACATGATCGATATGAGCATGAGTCAAAAGGATTTTCTGAACTTTCAGATCATTTTCTGTAATGAAATTGTCGATTTTCTTTGTTTCCAGCTCATTCATATTTCCCGGGTCGATCAGCCAGGCATTTTTATTTTCGTTGTAAATAATATAAGTGTTTTCGCTTGCAAAATTGAATACGAAATCCTTTATCTGAAACATATTTTGAATATTTAAGTCATCAAAAATACAATATTCTTAGTATAATGACGATTTTTCTTTATCTTCGTAGTAATGAAAACGTTGCAGATATTTTTACTAAGTTTAAGTGCTTTGGCTTTCGGGCAAAACATTCAGAGCATCCAGTTATTTAATCCTCAGACAAACGACGAAACCCCTGTCATCAATATGAATCAGCAATTGGTTTTAAGTTTTGATGACCTTACGAATTCAAGTGAAATCTATCGTTATACCTTGAAGCATTACGACAGAAACTGGCAGGAAGATAATCTTTTTTTTACCGAAATAGCCAGCGGAAATATGAATGCGCTTTTGGATCAGTTTCAATATTCCTTTAATACGATTCAGGCGTATACACATTATACTTTACAATTTCCAAATGATAAAATGAAGCCAAAAATTTCCGGCAATTTTGAAATTATCGTTTATAAAAGTTCTGCAGATCAGCCTCTTTTCACGAGAAGATTTTATGTGGTGGAAGATCAGGTGAATTTAGCTTTAAATGTTTCAAGAATTTCAGATGCCAGAAAGCCAAACATCAACCAAAGAGTTGAGGTGCAGGCGACTTCCAAAGGCGGAGACCTTTCTTCAAATGTAAATTCGATGACTTTAAATGTCGTTCAGAATAACAATATGCACATTACGGTTAATAATTTAAGACCGAGCTCTACTTTGGGAAGCCAGATTCTTTTTCAGCAGATGGATCTTACTTTTCCGGGAAATAATGAATTTTATTATTTTGATAATAAAAATATGGACATGGCGGCCGATATGGTTCGTGAAACGGGTAATATAGACGGAATCAACCAGACTTATCTGCATCCGGTTTGGGCATATCCGCTGAATTATCAGTATCAGCCTGACGTGAATGGTGCTTTCTATTACCGAAGAAATGATTTGGGAATCGAAAGAAATGCAGAAAGAGAAGCCGATTATTCTTGGGTTTACTTTTCTTTGGATTCTGAACCTATTGACAAAGAACTGTATGTTTTGGGAGGCTTTAATAATTTTAAGGCGGGTAAAGAAAACCAAATGCATTATGATGCCGACAAAAAACAATATGTCGCAAAAATTTTCCTGAAACAGGGTTTTTACAATTATATTCTGGCAACAAAAGAAAGCAACGGAGCTTTGAATTTTGGAGAAGTCAACGGAAATTTCTGGCAGACAGAAAATCTTTATCAGGCTTTTTTATATTATAAGCCTTTTGGCAGAAATTACGATGGATTAATTGGTTACGGAGAATTCAGGACGCCGGTTAAATAAATTATTCAGAGATTTTCTGTTTTGATATGATAATTTTAAAATGATCACAATCTTCAAAACAGATTCCGTTTTCTTTCCAATAAGGATTTTTTGGTTGAATTAATGGAACCTCAAATGTTTTAAGATTCTCTAAGATTTTTTGATATTCAACAATTTCGGTAGGGTAAAAAACTAAAATATCATCTTCATCAAAAACAGAAATTGTTTTTTCTTCGGATTGGGTAAATTCCAAATGCTAGTTTTCTCCCTTTTTTCCAAGAAAAACACCATCGTAATGATCATGATTTTTGAAATCTCCTAAAATTTCAAAATTTAATATTTTGGTGTAGAAATTCACCAAGCTTTCAAGTTTATTGGTATGTCGAGCGTATCTGAAAATCATTTTTAAAATTTAAGCAAAATAAAATTCTCCCAATTTTTCTTCACAAAGTGTTTTTACTACTTCAATCCATCGGTCTTCATCATTCAGGCAAGGAATGTAATGGAAATTTTCTCCGCCGCCATGTAAAAACTGTTCTTTTCCTTCAACCGAAATTTCTTCCAGAGTTTCCAGGCAATCTGAGACAAAAGCCGGACAGACAATAGCCAAATTTTTCACTCCTTTTTTTGCAATTGTTTCTAACGTTTCATCTGTATAAGGCTCAATCCATTTATCTTTTCCTAATCTCGATTGAAAAGAAACAATCACTTTTTCTTTCGGTAAACCAAGCTTTTCAATCACGCTCTGTGTAGTTTTGAAACACTGGTGACGGTAACAAAACTGGTGACTAGGATTATGATCTCTCGAACAACAGTCGTTTAGATTACATGTTTTTGTAGGATCGGTTTTATAAATATGCCTTTCCGGAACGCCGTGATACGAAAACTGCAAGGCATCAAAATTTTCAGGAAGTTTTTCCTTAATGCTTTCTGCAAGACAATTGATATAAATTTCGCGGTTGTAAAAAGGCTGGATATAATTGATTTTAACCCCGGGAAATTTCTTTTTTCGAACTTCTTCAGCTTTCTCAATTACAGTTTCGGTTGTACTCATTGCATATTGCGGATACAACGGAAAAAGAACGATCTCAGAAACACCTTGGTCTACTAATTTTTGGATTCCGGCTTCAATGCTTGGCTGTGCATACCGCATACCTATTTCTACAGGAACATCAACTATTTTTTGAAGTTTTTTCTGAATTTTCTGAGTAATGACAATCAACGGCGAACCTTCATCTGTCCAGACTGTTTTGTATGCTTCGGCCGATTTTGGAGGTCTTGTTTTCAAAATAATTCCCTGAACCAAAAGTGCACGGAAAATCCAGCGATAATCGATCACTTTTTCGTCCATTAAAAACTCGTCAAGATATTCTTTTACATCGGGTACGGAAGTGGATCTTGGTGAGCCGAGATTTACTAATAAAATTCCTTTCATAAATATAAGTAAAGAGTAATAAATAATAAGCAATAAGCAGTACTCAAAATTACTTATTACTCATCACTTATTACTAATATTTTTTTATCCGTTTACAGCTTCAACTTTTTCCACCAAATCCGGAACGAATTGTTTTAAAATATTTTCGATTCCGTTTTTGAGTGTCGCCGTAGAACTCGGGCAGCCTGAACAAGCTCCTTGTAAAAGCATTTTTGCTGTTTTGGTAGCTTCATCGTATTCCATTAAAGAAATTTTTCCGCCATCATTTTCTACCGCAGGAGCAACATATTCATTTAAAATGTCAGAGATTTTCTGTTCATCGTCGGTATAATCTCTGTTGATGATTTTTTCTACCGGACTTTCATGTTTCTGAGCTTCGATGTTAGCGATTTCGCCTCCATTTTGAAGATATTCTGCAATCAAGCCGCGAACGGCCACCATTACCTCATGCCATTCAACAGAATTATCTCTTGTTACGGCTACAAAATTATCTGAAATAAAAACTTCTTTAGCAAAATCAAATTCTTTAAAGATTGTTTCAGCCAAAGGAACTCCTTCAGCTTGATCTCTTGATTTTACTTCCACAAAGCCATCAAGCAGCATCTTGCTGGAAACGAATTTCATCACATTAGGATTGGGAGTCATTTCTGCATAAATTTGATACATTTCCTTTTTCTTCTGAAGATAAATTCTCGGATTGGCCAAAAGCTCGTCTTCGATTACATTTTTCAGGTTTTCGGCAATATGTTCCCATTCTACGGTGTCCTGCTTGGCTACAGCCACGAAATTGGCAGTAATAAAAATTCTGTCAACAAAGGGATAATTGAAAAGTTCCTGAGCCAAAGGAATTTCTGATATATCTGAATTTCTGTCCAATTCTAAAGACCCTGGAATCAAGTTGTAATCTGCTACAAATTTGATCACTTTTGGGTTTTCTGTTGGTTCTATAAGAATAGTACGCATTTTTTAATTAAATTTGAGATACAAAAATACGCATAAGAAGTTAGATGTCGGAAGATAGAAGTTAGATTTTTGCTATCGCTTTGATTTAGACACAGAAATTAGCAGCATTCATTTTTGAATCTTTATTATTTTTTTTAAATTAACAACCAAATTTATGGCACTTATAAAGGAACTTTTAGGAAAAACACCTCAAATCGGTGAAAACACTTTTTTAGCAGAAACTGCAACAGTAATCGGAGATGTAGTGATGGGAAAAGATTGCAGCATCTGGTATAATGCAGTGATAAGAGGCGATGTGAATTACATTAAAATGGGGGATAAGGTAAACGTGCAGGATAACGTAATGCTGCATTGTACTTATGAAAAGTTTCCTTTAGAGATCGGGAATAACGTATCGATCGGCCATAATGCGATTGTGCATGGATGTAAGATTCAAGATAATGTATTGATTGGGATGGGATCTATCGTCATGGATGATTGCCTTGTTGAGGAAAACTCTATTGTGGGAGCGGGTTCTGTAGTTATCCAAGGGACTCATATTAAATCAGGCGAAGTTTGGGGCGGAGTTCCTGCAAAAAAAATTAAAGATATTTCTGCGGCACTTTTGGAAGGCGAAGTCAATAGAATTGCTGACAATTATGTAAAATATTCTTCTTGGTATAAAAAAGATTAAATTAAAAAATCCTGTCAGAATTGACAGGATTTCAGGTTTATATTTAAATATATCTTATGCACGTTCGGGCTTTTCAATCAAAATATTATATGTAAATGCCGCAGCAATACCTCCCAAAACAGGTGCTAAAACGAATAGCCATAATTGCGAAAGAGCTTCACCGCCAGCAAAAATTGCAGGGCCTATACTTCTTGCAGGATTTACAGAAACACCTGTTACTTTTATGCCAACGATATGTATTAAAACCAAAGAAAAGCCAATTGCTAAACCGGCAAATCCGCCATTGATATTTTTCGTAGAAGTTGCTCCTAAAATAACCATCAGGAAAATAAATGTAAATACAAATTCTGCTACAAATGCTGCAATTGTATTGTATTCATCAAGATAGCCTGTTCCCCAGCCGTTTGAGCCCAATGCCCAAGGTCCGATTTCTGCGCCGGGATGATTGGTAAAAATTACATACAATATTCCTGCTCCAATGATTGCCCCGATTATTTGTGCAATAATATACCTGACCGCTTCTTCCATTTTCATCCTTCCTGCTGCAACCATTGCAATTGAAATAGCCGGATTGATGTGACAGCCGGAAATATGGCCGATCGCATAAGCCATTGCAACGACGCTAAGACCAAATGCAAAAGAAATTCCTAAAAGTCCCACACCTGTCGTTCCGTCTGCTCCTGCGATGACTGCGCTACCGCATCCCATCAGAACAAGAACCATTGTGCCAAGCATTTCTGCTACGAATTTTGAAGTTTTTGAAATCATCGTTATTTATTTTTTTGATTAGATCACTAAATTACAAAAATAAATTAGTCAACATTATGCTGTTTTTGATAAAATAATTATGATTATTTATTTTAATTTTTGAAATATTATTAAAGTTTTAACTTATTTTATATTGTCGTATCTATTTATGAATGATTTGTGTTTACTTAATTAATGCTTTTTTAGCGTAACAAAAATGATATTTTTGCGTTTAAAGTTTTCAAAATAGCCCTTTAATGAAGAAGTTTCTGTACATTATTCCTTTATTTATTCAGCAGATTGTTTATAGCCAAGCCTCAAAGAAAAAACTGCCGTGTTATGATCTTACAGCGGTTTTGAAGGTGCAGCCGACGCCTCTTTACAAGCCGCATCTGGACGCTTCAAAAAGATTTAATGTAAAGCTTTTAAAAAATTCAGGAAATGTTCAGAAATATATTAATAGCGGAAAATTTCATAAAGTAAAAAAGACAGGGAAAGGATATCGTGTCCAAAATTTAGATTACAGCAGAGCATATCTTGTTTCCAAGGCTAAAATCACTTTGGAAAATATGGGCTCGAGATTCAGCAAAGAAACAAAAGGACATACTTTTACGGTTTCTTCAATAACCAGAACGCTGGAAGACCAATGCAGGCTAAGAAAAGTAAATTCTAATGCGTCGTTGGGAATCAGTTCTCACAATTACGGAAATTCTTTCGATATATCTTATGTCAGATTTAATGGTGTTTTAAAAAGGAATCCAAAAATGGAAGTTGCGCTGGAAAAAGTTTTAAAACATTATGCCAATGCAGGCCGCATTTATTACATCAAGGAAAGACAACAAAGCTGTTTTCATGTGACAGTCAGAAATTATTAATGACTTTTAAAAAATAAAACTTTATATCTGTTTCAACAATTGTAATCCGTAGTAGTACGGATTTTTTTATTTGGTAGTTTTTACTCTAAAATCTGCTTTTTTTTCATCGTTACTTTGGAGTGTTCATTTAATGAAGCTTCAAAAAATGTGAACAAAAAACATCAATACAATAACCACAAAATAATAAGGAAATGACAGTTTCACAATGGCTAAAAAAGGCAAACAAGCTTTTAGAAGTTTGTTTAGATGAAAAATCACAAAAAAACGGAAGCAAAAAAACTTCAATGGCTCAGGCTACTGCTTTAAATGAATTGCAACATGCAATTGGTTCGCATCACGGAATTAAGCAGGTTACTTATAACGAAACGGCAGAAAGCCTCGAAAAAATGATTGAAATGGTAAATGGAGGCCTTAAAACACCTCCGCTTATTGCAGATTAAACAAAAAAAGTAAATAAAATAATCTTTAAAAAATAATAATATGGCATGTAGAACAGCATCTGTCGAAAGAGTGGCAGATAAAACAGTAAAAGCAAAAGAACAGATCGACAAGCTTCAGTCAATGATTGAATCTCAGGAAGCTAGAAATAAAGCTAATTTTTATAAGCAGATTGACGAGCATTTGGCAAGTGCGCAACTTACTGATGCGAGAGAGATTTCTTATACTTCAAATATCAAAACGGAATATACAAGCGAATTTAGCTTAGATAAAATAGCCGGAGTAGTGGTTTCGGCATTAAAAGCTGTAAAGGCTGTGAAAGATCCTACAAATCCGGAAGGTTTGGCGAGTGGTGCAGCTATTGATGCTTATGCAGATGTTGTGAATGCGGTTGCAGAAGCGGCAAAATCATCATCTACTTCTGCTGCCAGCTTGGCTTTTTCTATGAATAGGTTGCAGCCGGGAACTATTGCTTTTTTGTATGCATCATCAATTAATATTCAGGATGACGAGACTTTTGGAAGTGAAGCAGTGACGACTACCGCAATTTATTACAGACTTATGGAAAGTCCCAGAGATGTAGAATTATCAGCAGCTTTAGACGCTACAAGAATTCGTGTGGCTGCAGATTTGGCAACTTACAAAAAATTCATTGCATTGCAGGCTGCTTTGGTAGATTCTCTTGCTGCCGGTAAGATTAGCTTTGAGCTGTATCTTGTACAGGATGATTTGTATGCTAAAAAAGCTGCCGAATTACAAAAAAGAGTAAAAGACGGTACGCCAACAGCCAAAATGGCAAAAGGTCTTACTCCGGAAATTTTATCGGTGGAAGATATGGGATTATCATTAAAAAATAAAGATCTTGTGCTTTCTGCGGTAGATAAACTTTCAGGAATGGGAGAAATTTACAGGAAAGTGGTTGAAAAAACGCGTTCTCGTGTACAAAACGGATATTTTTAATAAAAACAAATCATTTTAATTTAAAAAGAGTTGTCTATTAGGCAACTCTTTTTATTTCTGTACATTCATTTCTTTTTCCGTATTTTTGCACCCGAAAAATATTCATTAGTCATTATTCATCATTAATTATCATAAAAGATGCTTTCGGTTCAAGGTTTAGGATTACATCATTCGGGAAACTATTTGTTTCAAAACGTGAATTTCACCATTAAAAAGGATGATAAAGTTGGTTTGGTCGGTAAAAACGGAGCTGGAAAATCCACTTTACTGAAAATGCTTTCCAAGGAAATCACTTTTTTTGAAGGAATTGTAGTTCCGGAAGGCAATATCACGATCGGTTTTCTAAAGCAGGATCTTGACTTTGTAAAAGGCAGAACTGTTTGGAACGAAACCATGCAGGCTTTCGAACAGATCAATGCCTGGAAAAATGAACTGGAGGAAGTAAACCATCAATTGGCTACAAGAACAGACTATGAAAGTGATGCTTATACGGATATTATCAACAAAATGACAGAGCTGAATGATCTTTTGATGCATCACGACGCTTACAATCTGGAAGGCGATGTAGAAAAAGTATTGTTTGGATTAGGCTTTAAAGCTGATGATTTTCATAAAATTACCGACGAATTTTCCGGTGGATGGAGGATGAGAATCGAATTGGCAAAGCTTCTTCTTCAAAAAAATGATTTGATGCTTCTCGATGAGCCAACCAACCATTTGGATATGGAATCGATCATCTGGCTGGAGAATTTTTTGAAAGATTATCCGGGCGCAATCGTTTTGGTAAGTCACGACAAGCAGTTTATGACGGCGGTTTGTAACCGTACTTTTGATGTGAATAACAGGAAAGTTGATGATTATAAAGCCAATTATTCCAAATATTTGGTAATGCGTGAAGAACGTCGCGAAAAGCTGATTCAGGCTAAAAAGAATCAGGATGCGGAAATCAAGCAAATGGAAGATAATATTAATAAGTTCCGTGCAAGTGCTACAAAAGCGTCTTTTGCGCAGTCGCTTATTAAAAAATTAGATAAAATAGACCGTATTGAGGTTGATAATGAAGATGTTTCTAAATTTAATATCCGTTTTGTGCAATCTGTCGTTCCCGGAAAAGTGATTTTTGAAGCGGAAAACTTAGGAAAAGCTTACGGAAAAAAACAGATTTTTGATGAGGTGGATTTCATCGTTCAACGAGGTGACAGAATTGCTCTTTTAGGGCAAAACGGACAAGGAAAAACAACTTTGGCCAAGATTCTTGCCGGAGATATTAAAGATTATTCAGGAAGCTGGAATTTAGGACATAATGTAAATATTGGCTATTTTGCTCAAAATCAGGAAGAGGTTTTGACGCCAAATAAAACAGTTTTGGAAGAAGCTGAAGATTCTGCAACGGAAGAAACGAGGCCTCGAGTAAGGGATTTGCTGGGATCTTTCCTTTTTCAGGGTGAAGCGGTAAATAAGAAAACGAAAGTGCTTTCCGGAGGTGAAAGAAACCGTTTGGCGCTTTGTAAATTGTTGCTGCGTCCTTTCAATACGTTGATTATGGATGAGCCGACCAATCACCTGGATATTCAGTCTAAAGAGATTATCAAGCTGGCTTTGCAGAAATTTGAAGGAACTTTGATCGTAATTTCTCACGACAGAGAATTCCTGCAAGGACTTTGTGATAAAATTTTCGAATTCCGAGATGGTAAAATGAAAGAATTCCTTGGAAGTATCAACGAATATCTTGAATACAGACAGAAAGAATCGATCAGAGAAATTTCTGCCGAGAAAGCAAAGCTTCATGATGATACAATTCCGGCTAGGCCAGTCGTAAAAGAAGTTAAAGCTGAAGAAAAATCTCAGATTATCAGTAAAGAACAAAAAAATATTCAAAATAAAATAAAGAAAGTGGAAGAAAAAATTTCCGAACTCGAATTAAAGATCGAAGAAATGGAAGCCACTTTTACAAAAGAAAATCCTTCCGAAGAAACTTTAGAAAAATATAATAAAATTAAAGAAGAGCTGGATCTTACGTTGCAGGAATGGGAACATTTGGGCTCGCAATTAGTTTAACATAATATGATATTTGAACAAAGTAGAGGCATTTTTGTAACAAAGTACCAATCAAAACGACGTATAATCAAGTTTTGGAGAATGTTTTTAAGCAAGTTTAATGTAAAACTTAAATAATTATTCATATTTTTGACACATGATATTTAAAGAAACCAGACAATTTAAAAGTTTTGTTTCCAAGCTTATGTTTGGGATCTACTTTTTGGCGCTGTTTTCTTCGAGTTTTCACAGTCACGATTCAGCGGATGTTTTTATAGGTTTTAATTTTAAAAAATCTGAAAACAATATTTCAAAATCCGAAGCCAAAGAAAAAGCCGGCGACTGTCTGGCGTGTCATTTTTTGGCAACCGGGAACACTTTGGTTCCTGAAGAATTCAGTTTTACTTTCGAAAATTATTCGCACGAAGTAAAACAAATCATTACTATTCAGGAAGAAATCTGGTCTCAGACCAAATATACTTTTCATCTTCGGGGACCTCCCGCACTTTCTTAATTCTCAGATTTCTTATTGATTTTGCCTAATTTTTTAAGGCTTAAAATGATTGTTAATGGAAGATTAAACCATTAATTGAACGTTGAGCATTTAAATATTAGCTTGATGTGAAATATATACATCATACAATTTAAATAAGTAATTACTTCTCACGATTTTAAAAATGTACTTTTTAAAAGTACGCAATCAATCTATTTACAATGAAATTGATGTATAGCATAATGCTGATCTTTTGTGGATTAGTATTTACAAACGCACAAAAAACTTTTACGGTTCAGGGCGTGGTTCAGGATTTCCATGATAAAACCATGCTCGAAAATGCTTTGGTAAAATTGGGGACTTACACCGCCAAAACAGATAAAAACGGAAAGTTTTCTTTTAATAAAATCCCGCAGGGAAACTATATACTCATTGCCAAACATCCTGCTTGTAATGATTATACTGAAAATGTAGGAGTTACACAGGATTTGCATTTGGCGATAACTTTAGAGCATCACATTGGCGATATAGAAACGGTTACCCTTCACGGAAGCCACAAAAGCAAAGGCTCTGTAATTATGCAGACGCTCGGCCAATCTGATATTGAAAGAAATTCCACTGAAAATTTAGGGAATTTACTTTCAAGACTTTCGGGGGTAACTGCGCTGAAAACAGGTAATAATATTACAAAACCGGTTATTCATGGTTTGTACGGAAGCCGGATTTCTATTCTAAACAATGGTGTGAAGATGGCCGAACAGGAGTGGGGAGTAGAGCATGCGCCCAATATTGATGTGAATGATTTCAAGCATATTGATGTCATCAAAGGAGCATCCGCTTTGAAATATGGAAATGAAGGTATCGGAGGAATTGTCGTTCTCGAGCCGGCAGCCATTCCCCAAAAGGATACTTTGCAAGGAAATATTAAGCTTTCAGGTATTTCGAACGGAAGAGGTGGCGAGATTTCAGCCAATATTTTAAAGTCCTGGAAAAACCAATGGTTTGTAAAAACCGGCGGAAGCTACAAAAAGGTGGGAGATCTTTATATTCCGCATCATACGTTGCAAAATACCGGAGCGGAAGTTAATTCTTTTAATTTCTCTTTTGGAAATCACAGCTTTATGCAGGGTTTTGATGTTTCGTACAGCGGAATCAATCAGGAATTTGGTATTTTCAAAGGCGCGCATTTATCAAGCACCGAAGATTTTTATAAGGCGATTAATTTTGGGCAGCCTTATTTTTTGGATGATTTCAGCTATAATATTGATCATCCCAAACAAAAGGTGGAACATCATATTGCCAAGCTTTCTGCTTATAAACGTTTTGCAGATTTTGGAAAGCTGACTTTTCAGTATAGTTTTCAGTTGAATCACAGGGAAGAATATGACATCAGAAAAGGTGATTTGGCCGATAAGCCATCGATGGATTTGAGGTTGATTACACATTCTGCAAGCCTTGTTCATTTGCTTGAAAGATCAAATTGGAGTCTCGAAAGCGGGATTTCAGGAAGCTTTCAAGACAATTATCCTGATCCGCGAACCGAAGCCAGAAGGTTGATTCCCGATTATTACAGATATGATGCAGGCGCTTTTTCTGTCTTCAAATATCGATTTAATGCAAAACTGAATGCGGAAGCAGCGGCAAGATATGATTTCAGCAGATATGATGCCTATAAATATTATGATGAAACCGATTGGAATGCTAATTATGCCAATCTTTTCCCTGACTTTTTTGTTAAGAAAAGCGACAGCAGGATTTTGGCAAGACCTATTTTAGATTATCATAATTTTTCTGCAAATCTCGGTTTAGATTATAAGCCTTTTGAAAGTGTGGAAGTTAAATTAAATCTTTCTAAAGCCGAAAGAACTCCGAATCCTGCAGAATTATTTGCAGACGGACTTCACCATTCAGCAGCAGTGATCGAGGAAGGAGATTTGAAAATCAACAAAGAAACAGTTTATCAGGCGAATCTTTCTCTGGCGGCGAATTTCAATGTTTTGAAAGGTTTGCATTTGGAGGCTAATCCTTACATCATGGTTTCAGACAATTTTGTTAATCAGACTCCGACAGGTGTGCTTTATACAAACAGAGGCGTCTTTCCGGTTTGGACGTATCAGCAGATCAAAGCAAGAATTTTTGGGATCGATGCCGATGCCGAGCTGAATATTCTCGATAATTTAAAATGGAATACCGGCTTTAGTGCTTTGAAAGGTGATGATTTATCAAGTAACGAACCGTTGATTTTAATGATGCCTTCTAATCTACGAAACTCGGTTGAATTCAAATTAAATGCTCCCAAAAACTTTTATGTAAAACTTGAAAATCAAAATGTTTTTAAGCAAAAAAGTTTTCCGATCAGGAATCTTCCGGTGACATTCATTAAAGATGGCGAAATCATTAATGAAACCGTTGATCTAAGCTCTACTCCTGCGGCTTATGCTTTATTTAATGCTTCGGTTGGAGCAGATCTATTTAAAAATCTGAATCTTAATTTCAGAATCAATAACCTATTTAATACAGAGTATCGCGAATATCTGAACAGACTCAGATATTTTATGCCGGAATCCGGAAGGAATTTTATCCTTACTCTTAAATACAATTTCTAATTATTAATATTTAAAATTAAATCAAATGAAAAAATTATTCAACATTACACTCGTACTTTTTGCAGCACTTTTAATGTTCTCTTGTAGATCAGATGACGGAAACGATATTCCTGAAGATATCCACGAGCATGAGGAAATCGGAAAGGTAGTGGTAAAGCTTACAAATAATGCAGATGCTACTGATGTGCAAACCATCAATGTAATTGGCGGAATTGCTGATGCTCCTATTCATGGGCATATTGGTGACGTTTACAATGTAGAACTTGATTTTCAGACGATGCACAACGATCATTATGACAGTGCAAATGGCGAAATCGAGGAAGAAAAAGACGAACACTTTATTACATACCTTTTTTCAAATTCAGATATAAAAGTAAAAAGAGCAGCAAATGATATTGTAAGAACCGACGGTAAAAAACTGGGACTAAGAACACAATGGACCATCACAAGTGCAGCTCCTACAGGTAAAGTAAATATCAAACTAGTTCATACACCAACTTCGGTAAATGATAATTTTCCTTCTGTCGATAATCAGCTTGGGACTACAGTTGGAGGTGAAAGCGACGTAGATGTTTTCATTAATCTTGATGTTCACTAAAAACTTACTGTAATGTAAAAAAAGCCACTGATATTTTCGGTGGCTTTCTTTTTTATGAAATTTGGCGGGAAGAATTTGTCTTTAATGGGATATTTTGATAAAAAATTCATATTTTTGCAACCTAAAATTTTAATCAATAATGAAGGTTACCGCAAAAAACCATGATGATGTAAGTGCATTGCTTACAGTAACATTGGAGAAATCTGACTACAAAGAAAAAGTAGAAAAGCAATTGATTAATTATGCTAAAAACGCACAAGTTCCTGGTTTTAGAAAAGGAAAAGTGCCTTTGAGTATGGTTAGAAAGCAATATGAAGCAGGGATTGCATTCGAAGAAATCAACAAACAAGTTTCTGATGCTTTGAATAACTATATCAACGAAAACAAACTAAGATTAGTTGGTCAGCCAGTACCTCAACCAGTGAATGATTTCAATCACAATGCTGAAAAATTGGAAGTTGCTTTTGAAGTTGGTTATGAACCAGAATTTACTATAGATTTGGCTAAATATGAGGCTCCGCATTATAAAGTAGAAGCTTCGGAAAAAGAGATCAGCAAAAGCATCGAAAACATGCAAAAGCGTTTTGCAGAGCAGGTTCCGCAAGATAAGATCTCTAAAGATTCTTACGTTGCTTTAGAAATTTCTCAAGTTGTTGAAGAAGATGCTGAAGGTGAGCATCATCACCAGCCAAAGAACGTTACCATTACCGCTGAAAACAAAGATGCTTTCAAATTGGTAAAATCTTTGAAAATGGATGAGTCTGTGAAAGTTTCTAAAGAAACTCTTGCTGAAAACGAAACTTTGGCTAAAGAATTAGGATTCAGCAAAGAAGAAGCTGAGCACTTGCATCATGCTGAAGTAGAAGTGAAAGTAAAAGATTTCTACAACTTAAATTTGGCAGAACTTAATCAGGAATTATTTGATAAAGTATACGGAGAAGGAAACATCAAGTCTGAAGACGAGCTTAAAGAAAAAGTAAAAACTGAGCTTGATGAATATTTCCAGCAAAATGCAGATGTACATTTTGTAAATAAAGTATTGGAGCAGGTTTCTGAAAAAGAAGAAGTAAAACTTCCGGAAGAATTCTTAACGAAATGGTTGGTTTTCTCTAATCAGAATATTCAGTCGGAAGAGCAGGCTAAACAAATTCTTGAAGCTGAAAAAAATCAATTGAAATATCAGATCATTGAAGGTAAATTGATGAGCGATAACGATATCCAATTAGATTACGCTGATGTTTTGGCTCAGGCTGAGCAGTTGGTAAGAAACCAATTGGCGATCTACGGAATTCATCATTTAGGAGACGAGGAAATCCAAAAATATGCTGTTGAAATGTTGAAAGATCAAGAGCAGGTAAGACAAATCTCTTCTGAAGTTGCAATGGCAAAACTAAAAGACGTTATCCTTGAAAAGGCTACGAAAAAAGAAACTAAAATCTCTCACGACGAGTTTTTAGAAGAACTTAAAAAGTAATTTATTTTATAGAAAATATTAAACCTCCAATTGTTTGGAGGTTTTTTGTTATTGCCTATATTATTAAAGACAAAAAAAGCCTCCGAAGAGGCTTCTCATTACTGTTTTGTAAATACCAAATCTTTTATCTCAGGAAGATATATAGTAGTATCTGTTCCGGGAGGGCATCTGCTATCATCAACGATAATATCATTAGGACGATATTCCCAAGATATTTGTGTTGTGTTAAGTTTTTTTAATATAATAGTTCCCCAGCCCACACTACAATTTGTTCCTCCGTAGTAAAACAAAAGTGTCTTTCCATTATCCTCTGGCCACTGACTGTAAATTGTATGCTTATTTGGTTTGGTGAAAATAATGTATTTTGAGTATTTTGTAAGGTTATCCCTGAGGAGCTTTTAATTGTATATTTCATAGATAATACATCTCTATAATATTGATATTTACTACCATTAAAAAACTTATGTATTTCTTTGGTTATAAATAAGGAAATTATATTTCCATTAAAATTACCTTGCCAATTACCTACAAAAGCATCTAACTCATTATTTAAATCTTGTAGATAAGAATTTTGAGGAATTTCTGTATAATCAGTTTTCAGAGGGTAAATTTGCTGTGCTTTACAAGAACACACAACAAACACCCCTAAAAATAATATCAAGCTCCTCACTACTGTTTAGTAAAGATTAAATCCTTTGTTTCTGGAAGATATATTGTTGTATCTGTTCCGGGAGGGCATTTGCTGTCGTCAACGATAATATCATCTGGACGATACTCCCAAGAAACTTGTGTTGAACTAAGTTTTTTTAAATATATTAAACCATTTCCCACACCACAATTTGTTCCCCTATAATTAAATGTTAGAATATTATGATACGGATTTATTCTCATACTGTATATAGAATTATTTTGAGTATTTATTGCATAAGTATTCTGCAGAATAACACCGTTAGAATTTTTTACTGTAAATTTTATAGATAACACATCTCTGTAAAACTTTTGATCTGTATATTCAATTAATTTATGGGACTCTTTTGTAATAAATAATGTTATTTGTTTCCCATCATAAGTAGCTTTGTAAGTCCCGATATATGGATCCAATTCATTATTTAAATCTTTTAAATAAGAATAATCAGGGATATTTCTAAAATCAGTATTTAGCGGATATTCTTGTGCTTTACATGAAAACACAACAAACAATCCTAAAAATACTATCAAGCTCCTCACTATTGCTTCGTAAAGATTAAATCCTTCGTTTCAGGAAGATATATAGTAGTATTTGTTCCGGGAGGACATCTGCTGTCATCAACGATAATATCATTAGGACGATATTCCCAAGATATTTGTGTTGTGTTAAGTTTCTTCAAATAAATCAAACCATTCCCAACTGCACAATTCGTTCCACCATAACTGAATGACACTACTTGTAAATTTGGTCGTGTTATGATACTATAAATAGCAAAACGTAGCTGATTTGGTTGGAAGCTCATATTTTGAGTGTCCTGGAGCATTACTCCAGAAGAATTTATAACTTGGTATCTTATTGAAAGTATATCTTTATAAAAATTATTATTTCCAATTTGCATTAATTTATAGGGTTGTTTAGTAATAAATAAGTTTATTTGATTACCATCAAAAGTGGCTTTATAATTTCCAATATAATTATCTAATTCATTATTGAAATCTTTTATATAAGAATTATTTGGTATAGTAGTATAATCCGTATTTAAAGGATAGATTTGTTGTGCTTTACATGAAAACACAACAAACACCCCTAAAAATACTATCAAGCTCCTCACTATTGTTTAATAAAGATTAAATCCTTCGTTTCAGGAAGATATATAGTAGTATCTGTTCCGGGAGGGCATCTGCTATCATCAACGATAATATCATTAGGACGATATTCCCAAGATATTTGTGTTGTGTTAAGTTTTTTTAATATAATAGTTCCCCAGCCCACACTACAATTTGTTCCTCCGTAGTAAAACAAAAGTGTCTTTCCATTATCCTCTGGCCACTGACTGTAAATTGTATGCCTTATTTGGTTTGGTGAAAATAATGTATTTTGAGTATTTTGTAAGGTTATCCCTGAGGAGCTTTTAATTGTATATTTCATAGATAATACATCTCTATAATATTGATATTTACTACCATTAAAAAACTTATGTATTTCTTTGGTTATAAATAAGGAAATTATATTTCCATTAAAATTACCTTGCCAATTACCTACAAAAGCATCTAACTCATTATTTAAATCTTTTAGATAAGAATTTTGAGGAATTTCTGTATAATCCGTTTTCAGAGGGTAAATTTGTTGTGCTTTACATGAAAAGCTACAAACTAACACAAAAGCTAATACTATTTTTAAAATTATGTTTTTCATTTCTTTTATTTATTAATTAGGACAAGGTATATCTGATCTTGTTCCATCATTATTTTTAATTATCGTATTTATTGTTCCATTACTTTCTATTCTTTGTAGAGATACCTTACCTTCCAATCCCATATCTTTTAAAGTGCTAAAAAATAATTTTTCTAATCCGGATTGTCCTAAAGAATTATATAAGGCACTTCTCGTTTGATAATCTCTTCCAAGATCATCCAATTGTTCCTGTGAGAAATTTGTTGTCGAATCAAGATAATTTCCACCAAACGTTATTACATAATGCGTACCATTGGGAGCAACCATCCCTAAATAAGCATTATTTACATTACTTGGGTTTGAGGTAGGTTGTGCTCTTGCAAAAGCTAATAACTGGTCTATGTCCGGCGGGGAAAACATAGGTATTCCGGCTTCGGTATGATTGTGATATCCTCCTTCGTAGCCTGTCTTGTCTCCGAAATTTACTTTGTGATCTTCTCCTGTTATGGTTGCAGAAGGCGTTCCGTCTGCTTTGAATTTTATTCCTTTCTCTCCATAGTTGGGATCCGTTTTAGGAAGGGCAGATTGATCTTTCAGCTCTTTAAGGCCGGCTTCCATTTTGGGATTATTTACTATCGCTTTTGTTTTCTCACACGGTGTTTTAGTCTGCGTAGAATCAGTAGGGTTATTTGTTCCGCCTCCGTTTAGAAAATCATTATGTAGACAGTCCTGAAATTTGCTGCACTCTCCCGACGAAATGCTTCCACCCGGTGGGAAAGTGATTCCTCCGGTATCCGGAGGTGTAGGAATTGTAATGATCACTACATCAATATCACATGGCGGAGCTCCGGGAAACCCACAAGGACCGTCTATACCTTTATTGGCAGATTTATTTTGTGAAGTGCTTTTCTGATATTGTTCCCTGAACTGTTCCAGTATCTTTTGATAATAATCACTTTGCAGGTCTACTTTTACAAAATCTACTTTTGTTTCATCATCTTTTAGAATAGCGGCTACAATGCCTTCTACCTTGTAGTTTTTAATGAAAGGAAAAAGAATATATCGGTCATTTTCATGAACAATGATATCCTGAGAGCGGATGTTGAACTCTACATACTCGCCGCTCACATCAGAAGACTTTGACAATGCATTTTTCATGGCTTTTACGGTATGCTGCTCGCCATTGATCTCATCATGTCGCTCGAGTAGCGTCCTGAATCCGTCTGCATAGTTGACGGGCTGGTTGTCTTTGGAGGTGAATACCGAAAACTTTTTAGATTGAGCAGCAGCAGCATCCTTGTTTTTGAGATAGTCTTCGTCCGTACGACAGGAGTAGATTGACAGCAGTATAGCCGTGAGCAGGCAAAGCCCGAGAGTAATGTTTTTTCTCATAATTTTTTTGTGTTATTAGAATCCTAAATATATAAAATTTTTCTTCATTACAAAAATGTAGAATATTTTTCATGTTACAAAACCTGTTTCCGCATAATCTTACCCTTTTTTCGGGTAACTTTTTTAAAGGAAATTATTTTTATATTTGTTTCAAAATAAACGATATGACCAACAACGTGGCAGAAAAAATAAAAAGACTGAGAAAGTCTAAAGGTTTTTCTCAGGACGATATGGCAGAAAGGCTGCATATTTCGCAATCTGCCTATGCACGCATAGAGACCGGAGAAAGCCACTCTTGGGCTGCCCATATAGAAAAGCTAAGCGAAATCTTAGAAGTAAAACCCGAAGATTTTCTAACTGATGAAACCAATAACTTTAGTAGTTTAGATCAACTAGGAGGATTTGCATTTCAAAATGTTGGAACTATAACGACGATAAATTCATTCTTATCAGAAAAGCTGGTAGAGCAATACGAAGAGCGCATCGAAGAGCTGAAAGATCAGGTAAACTACTGGAAAAACAAGGCCAAGGGTTAGCCCATCGCTTTCTGCTTTTCCCGAAAGCTTGTCGCACCCCTGCAACAGACTTTCGGGAAGCTCCGAAAACCTGTCGCACCCTAGTAACGTACTTTCGGGAAGCTCCGAAAACCTCTTGCAGGGATGTTGGAGGTTTTCGGATAAAAGTGATTGCGGGATTATAGAGATGCTTCGAAAGGCTCAACATGACATCGCTGATGTTCTCTGTTTTTTTCTGCCTTTTGCCTGCAACATATAGTATGTATTTTATTCTGCTTTTTACATCATATTTGTTTACTAAATAATCTCGTTTTAAATATCTTTGTTGGTTTTTTCGCAAAGGCGCTAAGATTTTACTATTTATACTTTTTTTAAGACGCAAGGATTTTATCTTTGATAAAATTGATTGTGTGAAGCAGTTTGTGAAGAGTCGAAATTTTTGATTGTCCTGCGCCTTAAAATATTTCGTATTGCCAAAACTTGCGCCTTTGCGAAAAAACCAAGAATACCCATTCGGAACTCCCCGGATTACAATAATAAAAACACTCAACCTGTATCGTTTTTAAGTATCTTCGTAAAATATGCTCAGATTATTAACAAAAATATAAACATATTTCAAAAATATTTTTATTTTTTCATCATCGTATTGTTTTTATTCTTACTTTAGTATTCAGTTAACAACTAAAAAACACAAATATGAACGCTATCGATCTACCAAAGCTCCGCAATGCGGAGTATCTGCAGTACATGAAAGACTTTGCAGGAATCATCAACCTCAACAACCCCGAGTCTTTAGAGATTGACAACAAACTAGCCGCTTTTACAGGGAAAACTACCGAGCTTGAAGCACTTTTCAAAAAAGCCCTTGCCAGCGAACAGACTCAGAAGGTTTTAACACTGGATCAAAGGAGGGATGATGCCATCAACGGGATCTATTATTTCCTGGTATCGCAAAGCTACCATTTTGACAACGTCAAAAAACAGAATGCCCAAGCGCTCCTCAACAATATGGCACTGTACGGTGGAGGAATCGCCCGCCTCAATTATCAGGCAGAAACATCTACACTCAACAATCTTCTGCGCGACTGGGAAAACAAACCGGAACTTGCCAATGCAATAGCAGCTTTTGATCTGTCGGCATGGGTGAGCGAAATGAAAACCGCCAACGAAGAGTTCAATACAAAATATCTTTCCAGAACACAGGAGTACGGCGATGCCAATCCTGAAACAATCAAAGCCAAAAGAGAAGAGGCTAACGTTGCCTATTATGCCCTTCGCGACAGGATAGATGCACTTCACCTGTTGGTAGAAACGCCGCCTTCGCCATACACTACGGTCATCAATCAGCTCAATGCCCTCGCAGCACAATACAATATGTTGCTGGTCAGCAGAAAAGGGACATCAGGTAATGATGATAGTGAAACGCCAACAGTTTAAAGAATTTGAAAGCCGCCAGTTTTTTGGCGGCTTTTTTTATGTAATAAAACTTAATAATCAGTTATCGGGCAATATTCATATCTTTACATGACTAAAATTTAATTATATGAAAAAGATTGTTGTACCGTTTTTCTGTGCCGTACTTTTTTCCACTTCAGGATTCGCACAAAAAACATCTACCGCTACCGTGCAGTCAGCATCTGCTACTTCACAAATGACACCAAAACAGGTGATTGATAATTATTTGACTGCTCTTGGAGGAAAAGCAAAGCTGGAAGCTGTAAAATCTACAGTGATTGAAAATACCATTTCTGCTCAAGGGATGGAGATCAATTCTACCACAAAAAAGATGGGGAATAAATTTAAATCTGTACAGAATGTGATGGGGCAGGAGATGACCCAGGTTTTTGACGGCGAAAAAGGATATATGAACCAAATGGGAACCAAAACCGATTTTCCGGCAGATCAATTGGCAGAACTGAAGAAAAGCCAGACAATTGACGCTTTAGGGTACGAAGCTTCAAAATTTCAGTCGGTAGCTTCTGAAAAGATTGATAATAAAGATTATCATGTTTTGTCTTCGGATAAAGGTAAATTTTATTTTGACGTCGCTACAGGATTGCTTTATAAGGCAGAAACTTCTCAAGGGGAAGCTATAATGAAAAGCTATATGACTGTAGATGGAATTAAGTTCCCGGAACTGATCGAAGCTAAAGGCGGTGGCCAAACGGTAACGATCAAAACCAATAAAATAACGCTGAATTCTGGAGTAAGCGACGCAGATTTTAAATAAAACAATTGATAAGCGATAGAAACCGGATGTATGTCCGGTTTTTTTATTTTTTAAAACTTTAACGGAAGTTTAACTATAATTCATCATTAAAAGTTTCATTGAGTTGTGAATAATGTATATTTTTATGGCAGTTTATAAAAGTTAAACCGTATGAAAAAAATTTTATCGTCATTTGCAGTCATTGTACTGATGTCTGCCAACGCATTTGCACAAAATATTCCTATGGATCCTTCTGTAAAGACAGGAACTCTTCCCAACGGAATGAAGTATTACATCAAAAAGAATAATTTACCTGAAAAGAAAGTAGATTTCCGCCTGGCAATCAATGCAGGTTCTATTTTAGAAGATGAAAACCAAAGGGGTTTAGCTCACTTTATGGAGCATATGAACTTCAACGGAACTAAAAACTTTCCAGATAATAAACTGGTAGACTTTTTACAGTCGATCGGAGTAAAATTCGGTCAGCATCTTAACGCTTATACAAGTTTTGACGAAACGGTTTACATGCTTCCAGTTCCGCTAGATAAGCCCGGAAATCTTGATGCCGGCCTTAAAGTAATGGAAGACTGGGCATTTAATGCAACACTTACCGATGAGCAGATCAATAAAGAAAGAGGAGTTGTGTTGGAAGAATTGAGACTTGGTTTGGGAGCAGACAAGAGAATGTCTGACAAATATCTGCCAAAATTACTTCACAAATCACAATACGCAAACAGATTGCCGATCGGTACGAAAGATGTGCTTCAAAACTTCAAACCGGATGTGATAAGACAGTTCCATAAAGACTGGTACAGACCGGATCTTATGGCGATTGTAGTGGTGGGAGACATCAATGTAGAAGAAGTTGAGAAAAAAATAAAAGAAAACTTCGGTAAATATAAAAACCCTGCAAAGCCGAGAGAAAGAAAAACTTTTGACCTACCCAATCATAAAGAAACCCTTGTTGCAATAGAAACTGATCCTGATGCTACTAATTCTATGGTTCAGTTTGTAATGAAAGATGCAGATTCTTATCAGCCGGATGTTACGGTAGAGCAATACAATCAAAGTTTGATAGAAAACCTGGCTACAACAATGCTGAACAACAGATTGAGAGAATTGATCAATTCAAATAATCCGCCGTTTACTTACGGTTCTGTTTATCATGGCGGAACTTACGCAAGAACAAAAGAAGCTTTTCAGGGTTTTGCTGTGACGAAAGAAGGAAGCCAGCTCAATGCGCTGAATGTACTTTTGGAAGAAACTGAAAGAGCTAAAAGATTCGGATTTACACAAAGTGAATTAGACAGAGCAAAATCTCAGATTATCTCAAACCTGGAAAGAGCGTACAATAATCGTGATAAAACAGAAAGCGATATGTTGGTGGATGAATATGTAAGAAACTTCCTGGAGCAGGAGCCTATGCCCGGCATCGCTTGGGAATATGAAGATACAAAGAAATTTTTACCGTCTGTAACGCTGGCTCAGACCAATGATGTTATCAAAAAAATGGTAAAAGACGACAGCAGGGTAATCATCATTACGGGTCCTAAAAAAGACAATGTAACGATGCCTACGGAAGCAATGGTTCTAAAGACTTTCGAGAATGTAAAAATGGCCGATCTTAAACCTTACGAAGAAAAAGCTGAAATTAAACACCTGGTAAAACCATTCAAATCTGAAGGTAAAATTGCCAAAACAGAAACAGATGCAAAATTAGGAACTACAACATGGACTTTGAGCAATGGCGCAAAGGTAACCTTCAAAAAAACAAACTTTAAGGATGACGAAATTGTTTTCACGACGAGAAGCTTAGGCGGAAGCTCTTTGGTTCCTGATGCTGAATACAACAAAACGCAATTCGCTTATTCTGCGTTGCCGGAAGCAGGCGTTAATGGTTTATCTAAATCTGATCTTACCAACTATTTAGCCGGAAAACAGGTAAGCGTAAATCCTTTTGTCGGAAATTATGTAGAAGGTATTTCGGGAAGAACTTCTCAAAAAGACCTCGGAACGGCAATGGAGCTTTTATATGCTTATTTTACAGGATTAAATTATAGCCCTGAAGCATTTAATGCTTACAAACAAAAGCAATCTGCAATGATGGATAATATGCTGTCAAATCCGCAGTTTTATTTTTCAAGTGAGCATGCCAAATTTATGAATCAAAACAACCCGAGATTTATAGGCATCATCCCGATGGAAAAGGATTGGGCAGCAACAGATTACAAAAAAGCATATGATATTTATAAAGAGAAATTTGCCAATGCAGGTAATTTCCATTTCTATTTTGTAGGAAATATTGATGAAACTCAATTTAAAAATGAAGTTTTACAGTATATTGCAAGCTTACCATCTGCAGGAAAAACCACGACTTTCAAAGACACGGGTTACAGATCTGTAACAGGAGATTATACCAAAGTGTATAAAAAAGGAAAAGATCCTAAAAGTCTGGTTAGCATTTCGTATTCGGGAGAAGCTCCTTATAACGAAAAAGATGATTTGGCATTATCTGCTTTAGGAGAAGTCGCAACCATCAAAGTGATTGAAAAATTAAGAGAAGATGAAAGTGGTATCTACGGCGGTGGAGCAAGAGGCGGTATGAGCAAAGTACCTTACGGAGTTTATAATTTTTCTATCAGTTTCCCTTGTGGGCCTGAAAATGCCGATAAGCTTACGAAAAGTGCAATCGCAGAACTTCAGAAGCTGATCGAGAAAGGTCCGGAGCAAAAAGATCTTGATAAGTACAAAGAAGGTGAATATAATGATGATAAAACCAATATGAAAGACAATATGTATTGGATGAATCAGCTTACGCAAAATCAATATGACGGAAGCGATAAATATGAAATTCTGAATTATCAGGATAAAGTAAAAGCTTTAACCGTAAAAGATTTGCAGGATGTTGCTAAAAAATATCTTACGAAAAACAGAATTGTTGCTACTCTGATGCCGGAAGACGGTTGGGAAAATGCACCAAAAAAAGCTGAAGCAGGTAAAGCTACAGCGTCAACAAGCAAATAATTTTTATTATTAATTGAAT
>NZ_JCAXEH010000008.1:0-95635 GCF_059758895.1 Chryseobacterium sp. GQ58
TATGATTTTCAAATTACTTGTTTAAAATCATCGCCGCTTCTTTTGCAAAATAGGTAAAAATCATATCCGCTCCGGCTCTTTTGAAGCAAGTCAAACTTTCAATAATTGTTTTGTCATTATCCAGCCAGCCATTTTGAGCAGCCGCTTTCACCATTGCATATTCTCCGCTTACATTATAAACTGCAATCGGAAGATCAATTGCTTCACGGACTTTAGAAACAATATCCAGATAAGGAAGTCCAGGTTTGATCATAATAATGTCTGCGCCTTCATCAATATCTTTAAAAACTTCATTTAATGCTTCACGGGAATTGTGAAAATCCATCTGATATGTTTTTTTATCTTTCGGAATTTCTATATTGTCTTTTGGCGCACTGTCCAAAGCACTTCGGAAAGGCCCATAAAAAGAGCTTGCATACTTTGCGGAATAGCTTAAAATTCCAACATCTGTAAATCCATTCTCTTCCAAAGCTTCACGAATGGTCAAAACTCTGCCATCCATCATGTCACTTGGTGCCACAATGTCAGCTCCGGCTTCAGCGTGGGAAACCGACATTCTCGCCAACGCGTCATTGGTAGCATCATTTACAATTTTACCGTTTTCTATAACTCCGTCGTGGCCGTAAATTGAGTAAGGATCCAAAGCTACATCGGGCATCACAATCATTTCCGGAAGCGCGTCTTTTATTGCTTTGATGGTATTCTGCATCAGTCCATTTTTATTCCATGCTTCTTTTCCTGTATTGTCTTTCAGGTTTTCCGATACTTTCATATACAGATTGACTGCTTTTACACCCAAAGAAAACAATTCTCGACATTCTTTCACCGTCAAATCAATGCTTCGTCTGAAAATTCCCGGCATAGACGGTATTGCTTCCTGCTTATTTTCTCCTTCCATCACGAAGATCGGCATTACAAAATCATTTGTCGAAAGTGTATTTTCTCTTACCAAGCTTCTCACAGACTCATTTGTTCTGAGCCTTCTATTTCTTGAATGTATCATTTTTGGAATACTTTTTGAATAATTTATTGCAAATTTAATATAACTTCCGTAAATAAGTCTTGCGGGTGATTATATAATTTATTATTTTTGTTAGTAATATTTATGCAAATTATACGTTGATGAAAAAACTTCTACTCTTATTCATATTTACAGGCACTTTTGTTGGTTTTTCCGGCAATTTGAAGGCACAGCTCAGAGAGCCTGGTTCTATCTCGCAAAAGTCAGATGATGGAGTTCTTATTGCATACCCAAATCCCGCAAAGGATTTTTTAATCGTTAAAGCAAAAGATTCTTCTTTAAAAATAAAAAATGTTACGTTTTATTCTATATTGGGAACTCAGGTTGCTAATTATTCGGTGAACACCAATAAAGCGGAAATCAACATTGAAAGATTAAAGCCCGGAAAGTATCTGATCCGCTATATTCTCAGCGACAATACTCAAAAGGTTACTCAAATAGTAAAACAATAATATGAAATCCTGATAATCATCAGGATTTTTTCTTTTACAGGCAATCTCTATTCCGTAACTTTCGGAATATTTTTATACTAATTGCAAAAACAATTAAATGCTAAAAGCTGAACATATTACTAAAACTTACAATGCAGGAAAAAAAACAGCCTTGGAAGATTTTAGCATTCATGTGCCAAAAGGAAGTATTTATGGTCTTTTGGGACCCAACGGCGCAGGAAAAACTTCTTTTATAAGAATTATTAATCAGATAACTCAGGCTGATTCCGGAGATGTTTTTATTAACGGACAAAAGCTCAATCCCAATCATATCAAGGACATCGGATATATGCCCGAAGAAAGGGGTTTATATAAAAATATGAGCGTCGGCGATCAGATTATTTATTTTGGGGAACTAAAAGGAATGAGCAAAAACGAAGCTCAAAATGAAGCCAAAAAGTGGTTTGAAAAGCTTCACATCGATCAATGGTGGAAGAAAAAGCTTTCTGAACTTTCGAAAGGAATGGCTCAGAAAATACAGTTTGTGGTAACAGTTTTACACAGGCCACATCTTTTAATCCTGGATGAACCTTTTTCCGGTTTTGATCCTGTAAATGCCAATTTAATCAAAGATCAGATCATTGAACTTAAGAATAACGGAACAACCATCATTCTCTCAACACACAGAATGGAAAGCGTTGAAGAAATGTGTGATTATGTAGCATTGATCGACAATTCTAAAAAAATTATAGACGGAAGAGTTTTTGATGTAAGAGAAAAATTTAAAAAAAATATTTTTGGGATCACTCTTTCGGAAGTGAATGAAGATCAACTTTTAAATTTTAAAAACAAATACGGAATTTTCAATTTATCCACCGAAAACAGCCTTGTTTCATTCGAGCTTAAAAATGAAGCCGATCAAAACAGCATCATATCCGATCTTGTGCATGTGGGAAAAGTGAGATCATTCGACGAAAAGATTCCAAGCATGAACGAAGTTTTTATTAATGCCGTAGGTAATCATTCTTAATTTTATGAATAATATTTTTTTAATTACAAAAAGAGAATTTCTTACGCAGGTAAAGAAAAAATCTTTCATTATACTTACTTTATTGGCACCCGTGATGATCATTGCTTTCGGAGCGGTAATCGGATTGATGTTTAAAGCCAACGAATCCCACACAATTATAGAAGTTGTAGACAACAGCGGAATTTTTAAAGATCAGTTGAAATCTACCGACAAGATCAATTATGTTTTTGTACCTGTAATTGAAGAAAAAACTAAAATAAAAAATCTAAAAGGCAACGAGTCTTTGGATGGTATTTTGGTTTTGCCAGAAATGAACACTCAAAATTTTGATGATCTTGAAAAAAATACAAGACTGGTTATCAATACTAAAATCGGATTTGACACGAAGCAGCGCATCATTTCGGATATAAGTAATGTTGTAAAGAAAGAAAAAATAAAGCAGCTTGGCATTGCAGAATCGCAGCTCAATAATCTTGATAAAAGTTTTGACCTGAAAACCATTAACGTTTCGGATGATAATAAGGAAGATTCTGATCTTACATTTGGCGTAAAAACCGGCCTAAGTATGGGGCTGATGTACGTTACATTTATGTTTATTATCATTTATGGCGTGCGTGTGATGAGAAGCGTCCTGGAAGAGAAAAACAACCGTGTTGTAGAAATTATCATCTCTTCCGTAAAGCCTTTTGAACTGATGATGGGCAAAATTTTAGGTGTAACGATGGTGGCTTTAACGCAGTTTATTATATGGATTTCAATGTCTGTAATCGGCGCACTGATTCTAAATACAGGCTTTTCGTCTATTCAAAAAAATATTCCGGGAGGAGATGAAGATATGATGAGTAAGCTTGACGTGGCTCAAATTGCAACACAGGTTTCGCACAGCTTATTGGAACTTAATTTTCCATTAATCATTTTTGTTTTTATTGTTTTTTTTCTGCTTGGTTATATTTTTTACAGTTCAATTTATGCAGCAATCGGTTCTGCGGTTGACAACGAAACAGAAACTCAACAATTTACTTTATTTGCTATTCTTCCATTGACTTTGGGCATGTACGGAAGTTTTTCTGTAATGAATAACCCCGACGGGCCTTTAGGTGTCTGGCTTTCTATTATTCCTTTCACGTCGCCTGTTGCGATGATTGCGAGAATACCTTACGGAGTTCCGGCGTGGCAGATTGCTTTATCGATTGGCTTATTGCTGGTAACAACCATTTTTATGATCTTCCTTGCAGGTAAAATTTACAGAGTCGGAATTTTGATGTATGGAAATAAAGCGACCTTAAAGGAACTTTGGAAGTGGATAAGAAGTTAAATTTAGATTATCTTAAAATAGTAATTCGAACAAAAATCTAAATAAGACTTAAAAACAAAAATCCCGAAACCAATAAGTTTCGGGATTTTTTATATTTTGAATAAAACCTTATTCGAAAATGTAGCTTAAGCTTAAACTAAGAACCTGCTCAGATTTCTTTTTAGCTGAATTAGCATCCAATTTGGTTTCGTCCAAATCCGGATAGGTATTTGACAAACCAAAATCATACTTTAAAGCCAATTCGAGCTGTCTTTTGTAGCTGTATCCTACACCAACGCCTATTGCAAAGTTAAATGAACTTGCTTTACCCAGCTGGTCTGTTCTGTAGATTTCACGGGATTCATTCTTTACTTTTTGATCTATTAAAAAATTAAATCTTGGGCCAGCCATTCCAAAGAACTCTGATTCTGCCTCAGAAAAATATCCTTTGAAATAAATAGGAACACTGATGTAATTATTTGCATAAACAGCATCATAACCTTCAATACCCTTAGCATCCTTATCTTTACCCGACTCGCCGGCGCCGTAATAAACGACTTCAGGCTGAAGGTAAAACTGATTGTCTTTTCCCATAGGAATCAGCGCCAAAGCGCCACCCTGAAATCCGAATCTTGCACCCGAGGGATTGTGTGCATTTTTAACTCTGGAATAGTTGCCACCTGCTGTAACACCAAATCTTGTACTGCTTAGATCTATTTGTGCAAAAGATAAAGTAGAAAGTGATAAAGCGGAGGCTAATAAAAGTTTTTTCATATCAATTTTGGTTTATTATCCTAAAACTTTTGCAACGGTAACACCAATGTCAGCAGGGGAATCTACTACGTTGATACCGTTTTCTCTCATGATTTCCATTTTTGCCTGAGCGGTATCTTCGTCACCACCTACGATTGCACCTGCGTGGCCCATTGTTCTTCCTTTAGGAGCAGTTTGCCCAGCGATGAAACCAACAACAGGTTTTGTAGAACCGCTTGCTTTGTACCATCTTGCAGCTTCAGCTTCCAATCCGCCACCGATTTCTCCGATCATTACAACCGCATCAGTCTCAGGATCGTTGATGAATAATTCTAAAGCTTCTCTTGTCGTAGTTCCGATAATTGGGTCACCACCGATTCCGATTGCTGTAGAAACACCAAAACCTGCTTTTACAACCTGATCAGCTGCTTCGTAAGTAAGAGTTCCTGATTTTGAAACAATTCCTACTTTGCCTTTTTTGAAAACGAAACCTGGCATAATACCAATTTTAGCTTCTTCAGAAGTGATGATTCCCGGACAGTTTGGTCCGATCAATCTGCAATCTCTGTCTGCGATATACGATTTTACTTTTACCATATCCGCTACAGGAATACCTTCTGTAATACATACAATAACTTTAATACCTGCTTCAGCAGCTTCCATAATAGCATCTGCAGCAAATGCAGGCGGTACGAAAATGATACTTACATTAGCTCCTGCTTTTTCAACAGCATCGGCAACAGTATTGAATACCGGCTTCCCAAGGTGCTCGCTTCCTCCTTTTCCGGGAGTAACACCACCTACTACGTTGGTTCCGTATTCAATCATCTGACCTGCATGGAAAGTACCTTCGTTCCCTGTAAATCCTTGTACAATTACTTTAGAATCTTTGTTTACTAAAATTGACATTTTATTGTTGTTTTAATTTATTTTATCTTTTTATTAATGCTCACAAATTTACTTATTTTTCTTTGAAAAAAGATGATTTTTAGATTACAAAAAACGATTGCAAATTTGCAATCGTTCAAAAAGCTCATTAAACTATAAATTTAAGATAATCTTTTATTCTGTACACCATTTTTACAAAAAACCACTTAGTGTATTAACTCTATAGGATTGTTATATATTTTTTGTTTATCGATCATTTTTTTGCGCATAGTTTGAATCACATTTGGATCTTGAAATGTAAAATCTCTATATTTATAATCTACATCAAATTTATTTTTAAAGACTAATTCCCAAAATTTTTCTTTTGTTGTTTTTGTATAATCATTTTGAATGTTAAAATTTATTAATGTGTTCTTTTCCTTTTTAATATAGTACGCATTAAAATTATAATAGTTTTTTGAATCATATAATTCAAGAATTAAACCTGGCAATCCATTGAATTTATATGGACCAAAAGGTAATGGATATTCTTCTGCAAACCAAGCAATCCATTTTCTACCAAACATTTTTGTAGTTGCTTTTCGACATTTTAAATTTAAAATTTCTTTTGTTTCTTGTTCGATCTTCCACTGTATTTTATAGTTGGTAGAATAATATATATTAGAACCCAAAATTGGTTGAAAGTGACTTAACACTTTGTCTTTCGAATTATAAATTATATAATAGTCATTTTCTGTACCGTATTTAATAGCTATAGCTGCTTGATTTTGATTTGGCTGTTCTGATAATGAATCTTTAAAATATTTTGCTATAGATTCATACATACTTTTTTCTTTATTAACAAAAAGAATAAAATTTTCCTTATTTACTTTTTCTGATGTTGAATCTATTTTATAAGTTAATTTATAGGAAATTGAAATATCAACTTTTTCTTGAGAAAATGAAAGAATATTAAACAAAACTAAAATAAATGTTATTACTTTGCTTTTCATAAAAATAAAATTTGATTAAAAAGAAATTCAATTTCATTTTTGGATGAAATTGAATTTTAAAAATAAGTTAATTCCTTACTATTTCGAAATCTTTTGGACTACCAGTTGTATTACAAAAAGTTTCTTCTAAACCAGCGGCTGCTATTTGGAGTTGAGCATCAGTATATTCTTTTTCAGTTGTGCAAATTACATTCCTACAAGAAAGTTGAAAAGTAATTGTATGCGTTTTTAGAATTCGAACATCACTATAACAATTCTCACTACTTGATGCATAAGTAACATTAGCACTCGCAAACCCTACAGTTAGGAAAGGTAAAGTTAATAATAATTTTTTCATAATGTTAATATTTTTCGTTAAACATTACAAAAATACCAAACAAATGTGTAAAAAATAGCAAAACCTATTGCTTTTTTACTGTCTATTTATTGCGCAATTTGCATGATATTTATGCACTTTTATGTAATTTTGTAATATTACACATAATGATGATTAAAGAAAAATTGAAAAATGCGCGCATTGCCAAAGGATTTACACAAGAGGAAACAGCTAAAGCAATACACAGGACAACAACCACCTATTGTCGTAAAGAAAACGGAGAAATAAAAATAACTAAAGTTGAATGGCAAAAGCTTGCTGCATGTTTAGAAGTTTCAGAAGATGATATTTTCCAAGAAAATGAACAAAAAGTAGTAATTAATGTTGAAAATCATGCTACAGGAGAAAATTTTGGCAACTACAATTATTACAACGATGTGAACGAAGAAATGCTCGCTCATATTTTGGACTACATAAAGGTTCTGAAAAAAGAGAATGACGAGCTAAAGGAAAATTGGAGCAAAAAATAATTTTACTCCAAATTCCTCAGCTTAACTTCTTTTTTAAGGTATGTTTTAAAATCTTCTGCCAACATTCCGATATAAGTTCCTTTTTTAAGATCTCTGTTGACTCCTGTTTTCCCTAGAATTACAGATCCGCTTTCAATAGCATTTCCTGAAGCCATACCAACCTGCCCCCATAAAGTTACCTCATCACCAATATTGCAGCAGCCCGCAATACCAACTTGAGAAGCAATCAAACACTTTTTACCAATCACCGTATCATGGCCGATCTGGATCTGATTATCCAACACCGAACCTTCGCCGATAATGGTGGAATCTGTAACTCCCCTGTCGATCGTACAACTGTTTCCTATTTCAACATTATTTTCGATAATTACATTTCCGACAGAAATTAAACGATCAAAATTTCCGTTTAATTTTCTGTAATAAAAAGCGTCGCCGCCCAAAACAGTGTTTGACTGAATGATAACATTATCGCCAATTACAGTTCGGTCACCAATCACAACATTAGGAAAAATTATAGTGTTTTTTCCAATTACAACGTTGTTGCCGATAACTGCTGAAGGATGTATTTTTGTTCCTTCACCAATTTCAGCATTATGAAGGTCATCTGTAAAATTATATATTTTCGTGAAATATGTATTAATCTTATTAAAGTCCGCGAAAGGATCTTCAGAAACCAAAAGCGCCTTTCCTTCAGGACATTCAACTTCTTTATCAATTAAAATAATCGTTGCTGCCGAATTTAAAGCTTTATCATAATATTTAGGATGATTTACAAAAACAATGTCGCCGGGCTTTACACGGTGAATTTCATTTGTTCCTAAAACTTCAAAGTCTTCGGAACCAATAAACTTTGCTCCGATTAAATCTGCAATTGTCTTAAGCTTTTGAGGAGAATGGAATCTCATAAATAAGTGCGGAGTTAAAAGACAGAAGCTGGAAGACTTTTGCTTCCAGCTTCCGGCTATAATTTTGTTATTATTTTACTCTTTCCAAGTAAGAACCGTCTTCTGTGCTCACTTTGATCTTGTCACCCGGCTCGATAAACAACGGAACCATTACTCTTGCGCCAGTCTCAACTATTGCATTTTTCAAAGCGTTGGTTGCCGTGTTTCCTTTCACTCCCGGATCGGCTTCGATAACGTCTAAATAAACAGATTGTGGAAGTTCTGCCGAAAGCGGAGCCTCATCTGCTTCTTTAAGGATGATGGTAACTTCTTCACCGGCTTTCATGAATTGCGAATTTTCAATCATTTCTTTATCAAGATAAATCTGAGAAAAATCATCATTATTCATAAAATGAAAACCATTATCATCTTCATACAAATATTGGAATTTTCTTGTAATCACTTTCACTTCATCAATTTTGTGACCTGCAGAAAAGGTATTATCAATCACTTTTCCGTTGGTTACAGATTTCAGTTTTGTTCTTACGAAAGCCGGCCCTTTTCCCGGTTTTACATGAAGGAATTCGATTACTTTAAAAATATCATTGCTATACTCTATGCAAAGACCTTTTCTTATATCGTTACTTGTTGCCATTAATTTTTATCTATATTTTATATTATTCTTTACCTGTTCCGTATCCTTTTACAATACCTCTCGGAGAATTTTGGATAAACTGAAGAATCTCGTCTCTTTCAGCAGTTGGAAGCATTTCTTTTTCAATGTGTGAAACTGCTTGCGAAACATTCATCTTCATCTGAAAGATTGCTCTGTATATTTTCTGGATCTCGAAAATTTTCTCATTGGTAAATCCTCTCCTTCTCAAACCTACAGAATTAATTCCTGCATACGCCATCGGTTCGCGGGCAACTTTTACATATGGCGGAATATCTTTTCTAACTAAAGTACCGCCGGAAATCATGACATGCTTTCCTATTTTACCAAACTGATGAACGGCACTAAGCCCTCCCATCACCGTAAAATCACCTATTTCAACATGTCCCGCAATACCGCAACCGTTTACGATAATCACGTGATCGCCTATTATGCAATCGTGAGCAATATGAGATGTCGCCATAATCAGGCAATTAGCTCCGATTTTCGTAAAACCTAAAGCTTTTGTTCCTCTGTTTACCGTAACGCATTCCCTGATTGTCGTGTCGTCTCCAATGATCACTTGGGTGTCTTCACCATCGAATTTTAAATCCTGAGGAATAGCAGAAATTACAGTTCCAGGGAAAATCCTGCAATTTTTTCCGATCCTTGCTCCATCCATTATAGTGACATTGGAACCAATCCAGGTTCCTTCCCCTATTTCTACATCCGCTGCAATGGTTGTAAATGGCTCTACAACTACATTTTTGCTGATTTTCGCACGCTTATCTACGGCTGCTAATTGATGGATCATTTAATCAACTTTATTTTTTGCTACTTGTGCCATCAGTTCGGCTTCTACCGCCACAGTATCTCCTACATATCCGTATCCCTGCATGTGTACGATTCCTCTTCTGATGGGTTCAATTAATTCAATTTTGAAAATCATAGTATCTCCGGGAACTACTTTTCTTTTGAATTTTACTTTATCAATCTTAATGAAATAAGTTGAATAATTTTCAGGATCCGGTACGCTCGCCAATACCAAAATACCTCCTGTCTGAGCTAAAGCTTCAACCTGTAAAACTCCCGGCATTACGGGTTCTTTAGGGAAATGCCCAACAAAGAAAGGCTCATTCATTGTTACGTTTTTTAAACCTACAACATGAGAATCTGAAAGTTCAAGAATTTTGTCAATCAATAAAAACGGCGGTCTGTGAGGCATCAACTTCATAATTCCGTTGATATCATAAACCGGCTCTTTCGTTAAATCAAAATCAGGCACGTTTTTTTTCTTTTGCAGTTTCCACTGGCGATTTAATTTTTTTGCAAACTGTGTGTTTACAAAATGTCCAGGCTTATTGGCAATAATTTTACCTTTAATCTTAACACCAGCCAAAGCCAAATCACCAATTACATCCAATAATTTGTGTCTTGCAGCTTCATTAGGATAATTTAAAGTCAGGTTATCAAGAATTCCGTTTGGTCTGATCGATACATTGTCTTTACCAAAGGCTTTTTTTAGTTTTTCTGTCGTTTCCGGAGTAAGATCTTTATCTACATAAACGATCGCGTTAGAAATATCTCCTCCTTTGATCAAACCGTGATCTAAAAGCATTTCCAACTCATGCAAAAAGCTAAACGTCCTTGCAGATGAAATCTCTTCTTTAAACTCTGAAATATTTTTTAAAGTAGCATTTTGAGTTCCCAAAACTTTGGTCCCAAAATCTACCATTGTCGTTATCTCGTAATTATCTGATGGAATAATCGTAATTTCTGAACCAGTTGCTGGATCGCTGTAGCTAAGAACTTCTTTTACCACAAGATATTCTCTCGCAACATTCTGCTCTACAACGCCAACACTTTCTATCGCTTCAACAAAAAACTTTGATGATCCGTCTAAAATCGGCGGTTCTGAAGCGTCCATTTCCAACATGGCATTATCAATATCGCATCCCACCAACGCAGCTAAAAGGTGCTCACAAGTATTGATTTTTACTCCTAATTTCTCAAGAGTAGTTCCTCTTTCTGTTGCCACAACATAGTTCACATCAGCTTCTACCTGAGGATGCCCTTCCAAATCTGTTCTTACAAAAATAAAACCTGTATTTTCTTTGGCAGGTCTGATGGTCAATTTTACTTCTTTACCAGTATGAAGGCCAATTCCGGAAAGCGTAACTGCTTCCTGAAGTGTTTTTTGCATATCACTCATTAGTTTGATCTTTTGAGTTATCCTCAAGATTATTTATTCGTTTTACAATTTCAGGTAAATTTCTGAAATGAACATAGCTTCTCAAATAGTCGTTGTAGCTGATTGCAGGTGAGCCGTACATGGTTTCCTTATCGTTTACACTAGAATTCACTCCGCTTTGAGCCTGTATTTTGACCTGATTTCCTATTTTTATATGTCCCACGACGCCAACCTGACCGCCAATCTGGTTCCAGTTTCCAATTGTTGTAGATCCTGCAATTCCGGCTTGTGCTGCAATTACATTATTCTGACCTATTTTCACATTGTGAGCTATTTGGATCAGATTATCTATTTTGGTTCCTTTACCAATGATTGTGGAGCCTATCGTGGCTCTGTCTATGCTACAGTTTGAGCCAATCTCAACATCATCTTCTATAATTACGTTTCCCAGCTGAGGAATTTTTTTGAATCCTTCCGCTGTCGGCTGAAAACCAAATCCGTCGCCTCCGATTACAGTATTCGAATGAATAATACAATTATCACCAATAATACAATAATCATAAATTCTGGCTCCGCTGTCAATTTTACAGTTTTTACCAATTTTCACACCTTTTCCGATGTAAACTTGCGGATAAATCTGTGTTGCTTCGCCAATTTTTACTTTTTCAGAAATATAGGTAAAAGCTCCAATATAAGCTTTCTCACCAACTACAGCTGTATCGTGTATAGAAGCTCCGTCTTCCACGCCTTCTTTTCTGCCTCTCATTTCCTGATACAGATTCATCAGAACCTGAAAGGAAAGGTAAGCATCTTTTACAGCAATAATGGTCTGTTTGTAATTATCTTTTTCTAAAATATTATCTGAAACAATAAGAACTGAACATTTTGAAGTATCCAAATAATGTGAAAACCTTGCCTGGGCAATAAAAGAAAGATGCCCGACTTCACCGTTTTCAATAGGCGAAACTCCTGTGATAAGCGCATTTTCGTCGCCTATAATTTTTCCGTCAATAAAACTCGCAATTTGCGAAGCTGTGAATTCCATATTCTGCAAAGATAAGAATTTCTGTTATTCGTAATCATTTTTTAGTTTCAGGAATATAGATTTTAAGATTCTTTAAGACTTTTTTCTTCTACTGTCTTGGGAAAGTAAGTATATATCTTGTTGTATTACTGCCAATTAACCCTGATAAAAGCTGATCTTCAGACTCATCAAGTTTTATGATTTTGCCATTTTTCTGCAAAAGATAAATCGGCTGCTTTTTGGTGTCGTATGGTAATAAACTTCTTTCGATTTCGTGCACCAATTCCTCGGCATTATCAATTCCAAAAAGTTCATTCGTATTTCTTATTTTTTCTTCAATAAACTTTTTTTCAAAAGGTTGCGAAGAAATAATCGTTTTCGGAAGGTTTCGCTCAATAACGCATTTACACCAATAAGAAAGAATAAAATCTTCAGAATTCTGCCACAATTTCATCGCCTGAATAATATCATTATCATCCATTTGTGTAAATCTTTCTACATCTTCATCTGTTGCAAGGCTTTTTCCTCGGCTCAAGAAATATTTTAGATTTTCGGCAGCCGGTAAATCTATTCCTTGAGAAACTAAATATTTTGCCCTTTTCAATATTTTAACCAAAATAAATTCTGCCAAAGCCGATGTTTTATGATAATATACCTGCCAATACATAAACATTCTGGCCATCAAAAAATTTTCGATAGAATAAACACCTTTCGCATCAATGACGAGCTCGTCCTGACAAACATTCATCATTGAGATAATTCTTTGCGTATTCACATTCCCTTCGGAAACTCCTGTGAAAAAACTGTCTCTTTTCAAATAATCCAGTCGGTCGACATCTAATTGTGAGCTTATTAATTGATTGAAAAACTTTCTGTGATATTTCCCCTGAAACATTTCGATAGCAATTGACAATTGACCTTCAAATTCATCATTCAACCTGTTCATTAATAATAAGGAAAGGTTCTCGTGATGCCAATCGTGCATCAACATACTTTCTAAAGCATGAGAAAACGGGCCGTGACCAATATCGTGCATCAAAATAGCCAGCATTGCTCCTTTTTCTTCTTCTTCCGAAATTTTAATTCCTTTTTGCTTTAAAGTTTCCAAGGCTGTAAACATGAGATGCATTGCACCAATCGCGTGATGAAATCTTGTATGCGTAGCTCCAGGAAAAATCAAATTTAAAAGTCCGGTCTGAGAAATCCTTCTTAATCTCTGAAAATACGGATGCTCAATAATATCGAACAAAATCTCGTGAGGAATTCTTATAAAACCGTGAACCGGATCGTTGATAATTTTTAGCTTATTCTGCATATAAATACTGTGATTACTGCAAAATTATACTTTTAAAACGTAAATTAAGGAAACAGAAAATGATATTTTCCCACATTTTATTGAATTTTGTTTACAAAACTGGACTAATTGCACTATCTTCATACATTAATTTGTTACAACAATAATTGAAAATTCTTTAACTAAGATTTAACTATTCAAAGCTTCAATTTGGCTTTTGTTAAGGGCTTTTGGTCACAGTTTTGATATATTAAACAAAGAAAAAATTAAATTTTTATGTCGGAAAAGATATTATGGATCGATGATGAAATAGATTTACTCAAACCTCATATCGTATTTTTAGAAAAGAAAGGTTACCATGTGACCCCGGTGAATAATGTGAATGAGGCTTTAGAACTGATGGATTCAGAAAAATTTGCCTTAACACTTATTGACGAAAATATGCCCGGAATTTCCGGACTGGAAGCTATTCCTATGATTAAAAATAAAGACAGCTCTTTAAAAATAGTAATGGTGACGAAAAGCGAAGAAGAACACATCATGGAAGAAGCCATTGGTTCTCAAATCGCAGATTATATTTTAAAACCTGTAAATCCCAACCAAATATTATTATCATTAAAGAAAAATCTTCAGGAAGATAATTTGGTAGAGCAGAAAACAATTCTTCAATACCAGCAAGAATTCAGAAACCTTTCAATGGAGCTTTCTTACTTGAGAACCTATCAGGATTGGGCAGAATATTACAAGAAAATCCTGAATTGGGAAATAAAGTTCGACAAAGTTGCCGACAACGAATTTGCAGATCTTCTGCAGTCCCAAAAGGAAGAAGCCAATATTCAGTTTGCCAAATTTATCGAAAACAATTATGAAGAATGGTTGAACGGTTCTGATAAACCGATGATGAGCCATACTTTATTTAAGGATAAAATAAAATCTGAAGTTGAAAAAGATAAAGTGCTTTTGTTGATGGTCGACAATTTACGTTATGACCAATGGAAAGTAATCGAACCTTTATTCACAAAATTTTACAACAAGGTTTCGGAAGATTATTATTACAGTATTCTTCCGACGGCAACTCAATATGCGAGAAATTCGTTCTTCGCGGGTTTGCTGCCTTCAGAAATTGAAAAGCGTTTTCCAGATAAATGGTTTAACGATAATGAAGACGGAAATAAAAACGAATATGAACGTGATTTCTTAGAAGATCAAATGAAAAGAATTGGTTTGAATTCCAAATCAATGAAATATCTGAAAGTTTTGAATGCAGATTTTGAAAGAAAAATCTACGACGACTTCAATCAGCACAAAAACAATGATCTTTTGGTAATCGTTTACAACTTTATCGATATTCTGTCGCATGCAAAAACCGATAATCATATTGTAGATCAGCTTATTCGGGATGATAAAACGTTCCGTTCGTTAACTTTAAACTGGTTTGAAAACTCATCTTTACTTAAAATCATTAAGCTCGCTGCAGAAAGTGGATTTAAGCTTGTAATAACCACCGATCACGGAACAGTTTATGTAAAAAAACCAAGCCGTGTTGTCGGCGACCGTGAAACATCTACCAATATTCGTTATAAAACAGGAAAAAGTCTTACTTACGACGATAAAGATGTTTGGGCAATTACAAATCCCGAAAAAGTATTCTTACCAAAAGGAAATCTCAGTTCCAAATATATTTTTGCAAAGAATAATATATTTTTAGCTTATCCTAAAAATTATAATCATTTTGTAAATTATTATAAAGAAACTTATCAGCATGGCGGAATTTCTCTTGAAGAATGTATTATTCCGATAAGTATTTTAGAACCAAAATAATTTTTTCATAGTTATTATTTGAAGCTCGGGCGGAAAAAATCTTCGATTTTTTCCGCCCGATTTTTTATATTTTTGAATAATAAAATTGTGTGAATTTTAAGTTTAATAAAATTGCGCGATCCTTTTGATCTTTAAACTATCTCCAAATGAAATTAATTACCTACAACGTCAACGGAATCAGAGCGGCTTTTACGAAGGATTTTTTAGGCTGGCTGAAAACCGCCGATCCGGACATTATCTGTATTCAGGAAAGTAAGGCCGGAAACGACCAGATAGATATCGAAAGCCTTGAAAAAATAGGATATCACAGTTATTGGCATTCTGCCGTGCGCAAAGGCTACAGCGGTGTCGGAATTGCATCAAAAGTGAAACCCAATCATGTAGAATACGGCTGCGGAATCGAAAGCTATGATAATGAAGGAAGAATTATCCGTGCAGATTTTGACGGATTTTCTGCGATTTCGGTATATGTGCCTTCGGCTTCGAATATCGAAAGACTTGGTTTTAAGATGCAGTTTTGCAACGATTTTTTAGAATATATTAAAAACCTAAAGAAAGAAATACCAAATCTTATTATTTCGGGAGATTTTAATATTTGTCATGAAGCGATCGATATTCATGATCCGATCCGTTTAAAGAATGTTTCTGGCTTTCTGCCGATGGAAAGAGAATGGATGACCAACTTCATTGAAGAATGTGAATTGATTGACAGTTTCAGGTTTTTCAATAGCGATCCGGATAATTATACCTGGTGGAGCTACAGGCAAAATTATCGCGCAAAAAATAAAGGCTGGAGACTGGATTATAATTTTACTTCCTATTCATTAAAAGACAAGCTTTCAAGAGCTGTTATTTTAAAAGAAGCTGCACATTCTGATCATTGCCCTGCTTTGGTAGAAATAAACGTCTAAAAAACATAAAAGCCGGCTCAATTGAGCTGGCTTTTTAATTTAAATCATAAATTTAGTCGACAATTTCATATTCCACCGGAATGGTACCGCGATCGATATCTCCGATTTCATCGAACGCTGCTTTAGACATATCTAAAACTCTTGCTGAATGGAAAGGCCCTCTATCATTAATCGTTACAATTACCTCTTTTCCATTTCTCAGATTGGTAACCTTAAGTTCGGTCCCAAAAGGAAGCGTTCTGTGCGCTGCGGTAAGTTTTGAATTATCAAAAATCTCTCCGCTGGCTGTTTTTCTACCATTAAATTTGTCGTGGTAGTACGACGCATAACTTGTTTTCTTCGCATCTTCGGCATTGTTCTTGAAAGAATAAATACCTAGTGTTGAAATCATCATTATGATTACGAGAATGAATCTTTTCATCATGTTGAACTTTTACTTGTTTGACGAGGCAAAAGTATACTGAAACTCGTAAACACACTATTCGAAATGTTAAAACAAGTTAATAAAAAATTAAATATATGTTAATTATTGTCGCAACCCCTTATAAATAGAGCTTTTAAAGCATGTTGTTAAAAAACGTTAAAATTAAACCCTAAAAGTTAACATAATTAACTAACCAATGTATAATCATGAAACAGCAAACAATATAAAATATTGATAATGAGGCAATTAATAATATTCACAATTTATATAAATAGCTTTGTAACATTTTAAAAATGCATTCAACTAATTATTTAAATACATTAATTATGGAAAAACTTAAAAACAACAAACCCCTGTTTTTTGTAGCTTTAGCGCTATCCGGCTTAATGATATTTACTGCCGGAAAAAGTTTTGGAGAATTTCTTTATTACTTGCTTAATTAATTTTAAGCTTAAATTGTAGATTCAATTTAAATTTGACCCAACTAAAAAAAAAACCAATGAATGTATCATTGGTTTTCATATTATATTTAAACAAGCTCGCCGTACAAATCAAATTCCTCGGCTGAAGTGATTTTCACATTGGCAAACTCACCAATTGAAATGTAAGTATTATCAGCAGCCACCAAAACCGTATTGTCCACGTCCGGAGAATCATATTCAGTACGTCCCACAAAATAATTTCCTTCTTTTCTGTCAAAAACACATTTATAAACTTCACCAATTTTTTTCTGATTCTTTTCCCATGAAATTTGCGACTGGAGCTCCATAATCTCTTCTACTCTTGCTTCTTTTACTTCCTGCGGAATATCGTCTTCCAAAACATGTGCAGTCGTATTTTCCTCGTGAGAATAGGTAAAGCACCCTAATCTGTCAAATTTCTGCTCTTTTACCCACTCTTTCAATTCCTGGAATCTTTCTTCAGTTTCGCCCGGATAACCCACAATTAAAGTAGTTCTGATTGCCATGTGTGGAACTTTTTCTCGGAATTTGTCTAATAAAGCGTTGGTTTTTTCGTGCGTTGTTCCGCGTTTCATCGATTTCAACAAATCGGAATTGATATGCTGAAGCGGAATATCTATATAATTGCAAACCTTCGGCTCTTCTCTGATAATATCTAAAACATCCTCCGGAAAACCACTCGGGAAAGCATAATGCAGACGAATCCATTCAATTCCATCAACTTTTACAAGTTCTTTTAAAAGCTCGCCCAATGCTCTTTTTTTGTAAATATCTAAACCGTAATACGTAAGATCCTGCGCAATTAAAATCAATTCTTTTACGCCAACTTTTGCAAGCTTTTGAGCTTCTTTTACTAATTTTTCGATCGGTGTTGAAATGTGTCCGCCTCTCATCAAAGGAATTGCACAAAACGAACAAGGCCTGTCGCAACCTTCCGATATTTTAAGATAAGCATAATGCTTTGGCGTCGTAATCAATCTTTCGCCAACCAATTCATGCTTATAATCTGCACCCAAATGTTTTAATAAAATAGGTAAATCTCTTGTTCCGAAATATTGATCAACATCAGGAATCTCTTTGATTAAGTCCGGCTTATATCTTTCTGAAAGACAACCTGTAACGAAAACCTTTTCTACTTCACCTCTATTTTTTGCCTCAACAAAATCAAGAATAGTATTGATAGATTCTTCTTTCGCATTATCAATAAATCCGCAGGTATTGATTACCACAATATCTCCCTTGTCTTCATGCACAACCTCTTTGCCGTTAGCCTTTAGCTGGCTCATCAGCACTTCCGAATCGTAAACATTTTTGGAACATCCAAGCGTTACGATATTAATTTTTTTCTTACCTACAGATTTGGTTCTCATAAATTGATGAATGATAAATTTCAGGCTGCAAATTTAGTGATAAAAAAAAGAACCATAATCGGTTCTTATATTTTTATATTTTTTGAATTAATCCGGAAGCTGTTCTTTTATTTTTTTAATTTCTTTATTACTGAATAACACTCCAATCATCATGATAAGTGTTGAAATGATAATAACCTGTACAATTATAGACTGATTGATAAACGGAATTCTTTGTTCAGGAGCAATAGCTAAAAACAACAAAATGGTAATTAAACCTCTTGGAGCAATTAAAAGTAAAGGAGACATTTCCATTTTCGCAAATTTCAACATCAAAAATCTTATCAGATATACAAAGAAAAGTATTGAAACAGACCAAACCAAAGAATCCGGATTTATAATATCTTCCGTTTGAATAACAAAACCAAAAACCAGAAAAAATATAGATCTTACGATAAATGTGGCTTCCACAACAACGTCTTTAAAATGTCTCACTTCACGATTCATTTTTGTAAATCTGAAGCTTTTTAAAATCTTCAAATGCTTCATCTCATCGATGTTGCCAAGTACTAATCCAAAAAATAAGATAAAAATAAGTGCAGGAAGATGATATATTTTTGAGATTTCATAAATTAAAATCGTTAAAATAATAATTGGCCCATATTTTATATGGTGATCTATTTTGCCTAACAAAAATGCTAAAATAAGCGATGCGACAACCGAAATAATTAACATTAAAAAAAATTGCCAAGTAAAAACCATCACACTGGAAAGTGTAATTGCAGTACCAAAAGTCGCAAAATTAAAAAATATAACTCCTAAAATATCCGATAAGCTGCTTTCATAAATTACAAATTCTCTTTTAGATGTTGACAAATTAATAGAACTTGGTATAGCAATCGCACTCGAAATAATACAAAACGGAATGATATTTTCTAAACTTTGCTTAAAAGGAAAGCCCCACTCCAAATGTAAAAAAGTTGCAAAGCCAATACCAATAATGAGAACAGGAATAAGCGCAACTATAATTGTTTTTTTAATAAGAGATTTTTTGGAACGGTTGAGTTCTAATTCTAATGAACCGTCTAAGACAATCAAAATCAAACCTACAGTTCCTAAAATTGGCAGCAAACTATTCAGATTTGGAATTGTAAAATCAAACAGCCCGCTGATCTGATTAAGAAACCAACCAGTCAATAGTAAAAGAATAACAGACGGAACTTTTGAAAATCTTGTAGTAATATCAAAAAAATAAGATACCAGCAACAATACACATATACCAATAATTATAATTTCTGCCATTCTACAAATATAAAGTAAACGATTCGTAAAAAAATACGTTTTAATTAATTAAAAACTTATTTTCTTTAAAATTTGGAGCATTTTGATCTTTTTCGGAAAGGATTACTTCTTCTTCATTCAGCTTCCAATCTATATTGAGATCTTGATCATTATATTTTACGCTAGCTTCTGAATTTTTATTGTAAAAATTATCACACTTGTATGCAAACACGGCTGTTTCGCTGATAACAGAAAAACCATGTCCAAAACCTCTCGGAACGTATAGCTGAAGTTTATTTTCCGCAGTAAGCTCAATACCAAACCACTTACCAAACGTTGGAGAATCTTCTCGAAGATCTACCGCAACATCCCAAACTTTTCCTTCCAAACAAGAAACTAGTTTTGCCTGGGCATGTTCACCTTTTTGCAAATGAATCCCCCGCAATACGCCATAAGAAGATTTTGAAATATTATCCTGAACAAAATGTCCATTCATTCCTGTTAATTCTTCAAATTTTTGTTCGTTGAATTTTTCAAAAAAATAGCCTCTTTCATCTTCGAAAATTGTGGGCTCGATGATATAGCAGTCTTTTAGTGGAGTAGATTTTATTTTCATGAATTTATTTATCTTTTAAAACTAGTTTCCATAGGTGAATATAAGAATATCCCCAGGTAAAATATCAGTTTTATATCTTTTTGAAATAGAAAGATTGACTATTTTACCAGATGTATTGTTTACCTTTTTCATAGGTTTATCAAATTGGTATTCTAATGTCAAATCATCCGTTAACGATTTATTTTGGACAATAATAAATTTTCTTTTTCCATTGGTCATAAATGAAACAAGAGCATTCTTACCATATGTTGAAAAGAATTTAAATCTATCCGGAAGAGAGCTCAACTTTTTAGTTCCTTGTGGTATTTCTTTCCCAGTATGGAAAACGACATCAGCTTTTGCCCCCAAGAAAATCCATGCTAGTCTCTGGATTTGCTCGTTAACTGTTTTTACAATATTGTAGGTTGGTGTAGGGTTACCTTTGCTATCAACAATAGCATAGGAATAATCCTTTTTCCAAAAAGGATCTGTCCAATAAGTAAAATATTGTAAACCTTGTGCTCCATAAAGCAAATTTGCAAAATGCTGCAGTTTAATTCCTTCAATTTTAGGTTCTAAATAATCAAAGTGTATTGTAGCACATGCAAATCCCCAAAAAGGCTTGTTGCTCTTTTGGGATTTTTCTCTTATTATTTCTAAGTTTTCGTAATAGTTTCCTCTTACTTTATTATTAACTAAAGGGTAATGGTCAAATGAAATAAACGAAAATGGTAATTTATTTATTGCTTCTGTAATATAATCCTCATAAGATAAACCTTTAATACTTTGTGAAGGTACATAGTTTGGATATAGATTAGCATAAAAAAAATGAGATTGATCGTATTTTTGAATCTTTTCTGCATAATTGATATAGCCAATGAAATCCGTAGGAGACGGCTCGTCTCCCATGTAATAGGCTTCTAAAGCAGGATGATTTTTTATTTCAGGAATTACTTTTTGTGGCTCTGAGTATAGTTCAGGATAAGAGAGTATAAGCTTAATATTTGAATTTTGAGCTGCGTTAAGGGCTTTTAGGGCATTTTCATGATTTGAAAATGTCATTAAACTTAAAGAAAATCCTGCACCTTCCATTGTTTTATAATTTTTTGGAGTAGCATGATCTTCAGGAACACCAAGAAATCCTAGTATTGGAATTTTTTGGCATAAACCCGAAAAGAACAAAAAGAATAAAAAGAATGTGAAACTCTTTGTCATAAACTAATTACTGTTTAATGTAAAAATAACTCTTATTGTTCGTAAAAGTATTTGAATATCCAAGATTAAAGAATAATTTTTAATATAAAATAAATCATACTCAAGTTTTTCAAGATTATCCCTCGGAGTTGCTTTTGGCAAGTTAACTTGGGCCCACCCTGTAACACCTGGTTTTACAAGATGTCTTAAATCAAACATAGCATTTTCTTCATTAGATATTTCTACATAATAAGGTCTCTCGGGACGCGGCCCTATAAGACTCATTTCACCTTTAAGAATATTCCACAGCTGAGGAAGTTCATCAATCTTAGTAAGTCTAAGAAACTTACCCACACCATTTACACGAAGATCATTTTTTGTTGTGAAGTCACCACTATGTTTTGAAACCATTGTTCTGATCTTGTAGATTGTAAACGGAATTGAATTTTTACCAACCCTTTCTTGAGTAAAAAGCAGTCCCCCTTGTGAAGTAAGCATGACAAGAAGAAACCCAAAAAGTATTAATGGAATAACAAATGGAATTAATAAGATACTAACAAAAACATCAATAAATCTTTTAAGATTAAATTTTTTCTGTTTTTGTCCAATTGTAAAAATATCATCTATAAGATATTCATTAGTTTTTAATCTTACTAAAGGAATCCTCTTACTTACATGTTCATAAAACTCATGAGCATCATATACAGCAATCCCATTTTTTCTGGCAGAAACAATTTCATTAGCAATATCTTTATGCAGATGATTAATGTTTGATGTTTCTAAAACAATACATCTAATATTGAACTTTTCAAGATATTCTGAAATTGTTATTCTAGATTGCTGAGAATCGTACAAAATTGCCTTATATTTTCGTTTGAATTTTTTATCCTTAAAAAGCTTTAACGATATATCACTAACATTAATGAAAAGGCAGACTTTTATAAGTCCATTTACTTTAAAAACCTGTCTATTTTCTTTAATCGTTACAATTGCTTTTGTCAAACTATTCTCCACAATACTATCAAATGTGTTATAAAAATCTACAATATATAATTAAATTTAAATCTTGTACATGTGTTTTTAAATATTCCGCGAATCTAAGGAAGTTTTTCCACAGTACATTATAATAAACTAAATTAATTTTACAAATGTTGCTTTTTTATTAGTAATTTAAAAAATAGAGGTATTTTTTCTATTTTATTACTTCTGTAAAATTTCAAATGAAGATATACAAAAAATATTGATATTAAGAAATAAAATCACTTCTTGTATTAAATTAATTTAATTAAATTTAATACAAGAAGTGATTTTAGATCATGCTTAATTTACATTTGGTATATTTGAGTATATTTGTAGACCATTTTTTGTACACTCAAATTCTCATTAAAAATTTCTAAAGATTTTTTAGAAAATTTTTGAAGAATATTGTCATTTTCTAAAATATATTTTATTTTTTCAGCAAAAATTGCATCTTCATTATCTACTACGTATCCATTGTGATTATTAATAACTATTTCGGAAATCCCCCCTACATTCGAGGCTACAACAGGTTTTCCAAAACTTAAAGCATCAATAATTACGATAGGAATACCCTCATAATTAGTTGGCAGAACAAAAACATCTGCCAGTTTTATATATTTTTTTGCATTTGGCAAACTTTCTAAACATATAACATTTTCTGGGAGATTTGTATATTTTTTTTCTGCTCCAATCCAAACAAATGCATATTGTGGGAGAAGTTTTGCAATTTCAATATAGCTTTTAAATCTTTTCTGAGGTGAAATCCGAGCAATACATAAGATAATTTTATTATATTTTTCAGTTCTTCCAATAAACAAATCTGTTTCATATTTAGGGTTTTGCACTCCATTATGTACAATAAACAAATTGTTTTTAATTCCTTCATTAATTATATTCTGTTTATCATAATTACTTGCCAGCACAATAGCTTTACATTGATTTTTAAGCAACCTTTCTAAAGGAAGAAACTTTCTGTATGCAAGTCTAATAGAATCAAAACCATGGACCGAGTATACAATCTTTTTTTTAGGAAATACCAATCTTCCCAACACTCCTATTTTCGATGAATGTAGATGAATAATATCGGGATTTATATCATTGTATAATTTTCTTAACTTATAAAGTGCAATAAAATCGTTTAAAACAGAGATAGGTCTTACTATTTCCTTAATCTTTATTCTTTTTATTTTTAAGTCCAGTTCATCCCACATAGGCCCATTTTCTCCAGCTGCAACAATAATCTCATGATCATTACACATATAATTTGAAAGATTAATCACAACAGACTGAGCACCGCCTAAATCAGAACGTGTAATTACATGTAAGATCTTCATTGTCATTAAGGTTTTTAATTAAGGATTTATATAGACTTTATTATTTTACCTTGTAAATTTTGCTATAAAAAATGCAACTAATATATAAAAACGATATGATAATTTGAAAAACAAAGAATTATTATTTTTTGGAAGGCTTCTTTCTCTTTCTAAAAAAAGAGGGTTTGTAGCAGAGATATTATTGCTATGCCTCCGATAAAGTAATAACTGGTTATTCTGTAAATTAAACTTACCTTTATAATCTGTTATTAAACCTATCCAAAGATCATGGGGTACATTTTTTGGGAAAGGTAAGATATATACTAAAGCACTTTTACGAAATGCCATACAACAACCTAAATATCCAGATTTATATATATTCTTAAAACCAATTTTCACATTTTCCAAATTAAATTTTGAAGTGATTATGATATTGAGTGATTCGTCAACGATTTTACAATCCGACAAGACCAAATCTGCATCCTGCAAAGCAGAAGTCTGCTTCTTAACTTTATCTTCAAGCCAAATGTCATCCTGATCGGCTAAAAAAATAAAATCACCTTTAGCATTTTTTACTGCATTTTCAAAATTTTTTGAAACATAACCGAATTTAAATTTTTGCTTTTTTTTGACATGATGATATATCTTAATACGAGAATCATTATAATTATTAATAATAGATATGGTTTTATCTGTAGACCCATCATCAGATATTACTATTTCATCATCATCATTCAACTGTTTTATAATAGAATCAAGCTGCTCTTTTATATATTTTTCACCATTATAGGTGGCCATGCAAACGGAAATCATATATTTCTAATTATTGTATAACTTATTTTATACCAATAAAATTTCAATAAAGAACCATAATTAAGTTCACGCAAAAATCTGTATACTTTTAATTGATTATTGATAGTTTCCCTCAGTTTTTTTAATCTTGTTAAAAAATAAACAAAATTAGTATCTTTCGCTCCTAACTCATTTTTATCATGTTGGCGATATAATATTGTAGAAGTGTCTAAATATACGATCTTACCAGATTTTGCAACTTTCAGTGCCAAAAAATAATCATGCATTGGTATTTTTAAGTTAGACGGTAAAGAAACTTTTTTAGTTTTGTCATTTATCATCATACTACACCCAGTAATACCATTGCAAACACCTAAATAATTAAAGCCTGATAAATAACGCTGTTTTAATTTAGCATAATTCCAAAATGAGGTGTTAATCTCTTTTAAATCTGTATCAACTACTTTTAAATCTGTATGTACTAAAATAGGAATCTCAGGATAAACAGATTCAGATTTTTTCATTAATTCTAAAGATAGATAAATTTTATCTTGTAGCCAAATATCGTCCTGATCGCAAAACATATAGTAAGGAGCATCCACATAATTTAATAGCCAAAGAAAAGATTGGCAAGCTCCTAAGTTTTTATTGTCTTCTACTAAATGTATATTGTGGTGATCTTTACAATATTTTTTAATAATTAACAAGGTGCTATCTGTTGAACCATCATCTCGAATATATAAATCCCAATTTTTAAATGATTGATTTATTATAGAATCTATTTGCTCTTTTAAAAACATTTCGCCATTATAGGTGGATAATAGTATAGCAATATTCATCATTTTACTATTATTAATTTGACATAATAGATATCTAAAAGTAATAAACCAAGCGCAATACAACAAATTGTCAACCTTCCAAATAATTTATATTTTTCTGAAAAAATAAATAAAAGAGTTGGTATCAATATAATTTCCACAACTCCTAATAATTCTTGTACTCTAAAAGCAAACACAGGAATTTTACTTAAGAATAAAAAGCTAAAAAGCGATAGGGCGTATATTTTTAAAAAAATATGCAGCTTAGGAAAAAAAGGAGAGATTTTTTCTGAGTAAAAAAACAACACATAAAAAATAAATATCCTTAATAGAAATAAGAAGTTGAATACATTAGTTTTAGTATCTTTTAAAAAACCTGAACTTGTAGCCTCTTCATATGCTTCAATTTTACTTTGTAAACCTGGAATTGGAATATTTATGTTGAGATAAGTATTGAAAAAATATAAGATATAACCTAAAGGTATTAATAAGGAAAACAGCCATGCATTTTTCTCAGTATTTCTTATCAATGGAAACAATAAAACTAAAACACATGATTGATGAAATAAAATGGCTAAAATGGCTGAAATTGAATATAAAAAATAATTTTTCTCACTTATGAAATAAATTGAAAACAAAAGAAATCCTGTAGCCACGCCTATTCTTATCTGCGTAAACTCATGTAATAAAAAATAGTGTGACAAATAAATAAGCAAGGAGCCCCATAAAACAGGTGCAAGTTTCCTAATAGCTGCAAATTTTACTGAAACTCCTAAAACAGCATATGTTAATAATAGATATTGGAAACCTAAATTTAAAGAATTTTTAATAAACTCTCTAATTATATAAAAAGAATATTCTACTCTCCCAAAAAGTTTGTGAGTGCGCCAATAATCCCTATAAACATAAAAATCATTATCCATATCCTTCACACGAAAACCAGCGAAACATATTAAAATAATCGCTATAACAATTGTAAATACATTTTTGACTATTTTGTTTTTAAAGTCAAAAATTAAAAATACTGATATTAAAGCAAATAAAGCAAAAAGTATTAATACCATTTATTATTATTTAATCATATTCTAAAATATAACCATAAATATTACTATTTCTTGACTTTTAAACTTAACCATTCTCATTCAAGCATTTTAATTTAGCATATCTAATTTTAATTCAGATAAAATATTACTCCAATAAATTTTATTTTTCATTTTTTTTACGTTTTCTTGCAAAGAGATAATTTTAGATCTATTTAAATTTTCAATAATTGATTTCCAATCTGCAATCTCTGCAAATATTGCTATATCTTCATTTAGTAATTCTTTGAAAACATTTTTTGTTTCCTCTAGAGGAGTACATAAAATTGGTAAGCCAGATGATAAATAAAAAGCATTCTTAGTCGGATAACACACATTGTAATAAAAAGCAGTATTGTCATAAGGTATAACACCTATATCAAATTGAGATGTTTTTATCAAGGCCTGATATTCATCAAAACTTCCAATATAGAAAACATTTTTTTTCTTGGACAAGTTAATCCATTCACCTTCTTTTCCCATCAAATATAATTCATGATTAATATTATCAAAAATGCTGATCAACTCTTCTATTTGTCTACCCTTATTAAGAGTTCCGACATAAATAAATTTTATCAACTTTTCATCCAGAATAACTTTTGGTCTTATTTCATCGATATTTAAAATCTCAGGAGCCCCATTGAGAATTACTTGAGTATTTTCATATTTGACTCCATATTTATCAACAATATATTCTCTCATTTTATTGGATGCGAATATAAATTTCATCCCGGATATTCCAAAAATAAAATCTTCATATGTAGAAGAATATGGATTAACATGTAATTTTAAATCTTTCGACTGTTCATATATAAGATCATTGATCTCAAAATATATATTGTTTCTTTTTGACGCATTGATAAAAATTTTTCTGACAATTGCAACAAAAAAATTATATCTAAATAGAGGCAATGGAAATACATAAGTGATAAATGTATTTTGTAAAATCACAACTGTAGATTTCCTAATATTTGATAAGAAAAAAAGAATTTTAAAAGAACTGCAAATTCGGTAGAAAAAATTCATTGAAGAAAAACTGAATATCTTTGCTTTTCTTTTTAATAACTCATTTTGAAAAGCTAAATTTCTAGCCATTCCTCCTTCTCTTACATCTTTCCTTAAATTTGAAATTAAATACAGCTTACTCATCAAATAAAATTAAACCACTAAACTCTTTTATTATAAATAAAACAAGTGAGTAAGAAACATCAATATCGTTTATTGATATTTGAAAAATTTTATTTAAAAACACTTCCACTATCTTGTAATTCTTATTTTATTAGCACTATAAACAGAAAATACTAGATTCTAAAGAATTTTTGCCACCACTTTATTTTCTCTTCTGCGATATACCCATAACCGTATTTATTTCCGTAGCCTAAATTGGATTCTTTTATGCTATTAATAACAATTCCTACATTTTTAAGCTTTTTATCTTTAATAGAATTATTAATGAATTCTAGATAACTTTTTTCTGTAACCTCAGATCTTGTAACAAATACAATTACATCGCTTTTATCTGCTATAAGGAAAGAATCTGTTACAAGTAATAATGGTGCTGTATCTAAAACAATATATTTGTATTTATTTTGTTTTTTAATTATTTCTAAAAGCTCATCTAGCTTACCATTTTGTAATAAATCAGAAGCATTAGGCGGTATAGATCCCGAATAGATAAAGTCACAGTTTTCATTGTATCCGCTTGGATGAATAATTTCTTCAAGTTGTGACGTTTCCCCACTTAAAAATTCCGTAAGTCCTTTTGCCTGTTTCATCGAAGGATTGTAACGTTGTAATTGAGGGTTCCTCACATCCGCTCCAACTACCAAAACTTTGCTTCTTGAAGATGCTAATATGATTGATAAATTGGTAGAAATAAATGTTTTTCCTTCTCCTTTTACAGATGACGTAACCATAATTGTCTGCGGTTCGTTTTTAACAGGCAATAAAAACTTTAAGTTTGTTACAAATATTCTGAAAGCTTCTGCCATTGGAGAAACGTCATTAAAAGTAACTAAAGTTTTTTCCTTATTCTTAAGTTTAGGAATTTCAGCAATCACCGGTAATTTTGTAAGTTTACCTATGTCTCTTCTTGTTACAATTGTACTTTGTAAAAGCTGTTTTAAATAAATAAAAGCAAAAGGGATTACTAAACCAACAAAAAGAAACCCTCCCAGGATAATCATCTTTTTTGGTGCCACAGGTTTTTTTAAAACAAAAGCTTTATCAATTACTCTTGCTTTTTCAGCCGTAATCTCCATAGATATTGCCGCTTCTTCTCTTTTTTGTAATAGCAATAGATATAAACTTTCTTTTATTTGTTGTTGTCTTTCAATATTTCTAAAGAGCTTTTCCTGAGTAGGAATTTTGCCAATCATATTCTCTGAACTTCCTAGTTGACTGGTAACTTTATTTTTAGCTAATTCTAAAGAAGTTGCATTTCTTCTTAAAGATTGCGATAGAGAAGACTTCATTTCTTCAATCTGTTTACTAGCTTCTTTCACTAGAGGATTATCTGGAGTAGCGTTCTCCATATACTTATTTCTTTGCAAAACAAGATTATTATATTCTTGTATAGCTTTAGTAGAAGCCTCATTATCCAAACCTATATTCAAAGGCAGCACATCTCCAATACTTTTTTTATTCAGAGCATTTTGAAGAATATTATTTAGCTCCAATTGAGTTTCTATTTCTAATATTTGAGCTTTACTTTGTTCTTTTAATTGAAGGTTTATTTTAGCTTCTGTAGGAAGATCTACAATATTATTATTAGATTTATAACCAGCTTTCTGATTCTCTACATCTCCCAATTCTTTAGAAATAAGAGCAATTCTTTCATCAATAAAATCTTTGGTGTTTTTAGATTCTATATTTTTATCATTAACAGCGTATATATTATATTGTCTCACAAGACTGTTAAGAAAATCTTTTGCTTTATCTTTATTTGCAAAATGTACCGAAAGGTTTATGATTGTTCCTTCTTTATCTAATAAGTCAACAATTAAACTTTGCTGAAAATCAACTACTGTACTTTCAAAATCACTATAGTTGAAATAGATCTCTTCCATTTTCGCCTTTGATGGCACTTTGAATGCAGGATTTTTGCTAATCATTATTATTGCAAATGGTAAGTTTGTTGTTTTATTAAAAGAAGTTTTAATATCACTTTCCCATTCGTCAGAAGACAATACAATTTCGTCACCTTTTGTTTTGATAAAAATAGGTTTCTCGGGTAACTCAGCATCTTTTTCAGAAATAATATTGATAATATACGGATTTGTCTTTCCGTAAAGTTCTAGATCATTAAATCTTTGTTTTGCATATACAGGAGTCTGGAAATTGTATTCCTTTAATACATCATTCACAATTGTTTTAGATTCAAACACTCCTAATTCATTTTCAATACTGCTGGTTCCCATTCCTGAAAAACCACCTAAACTTTGAAGCACACCAAAATCACCTGATGCTGATGACATTTTTTTCGCATCTTTAATAAGAACAGATGTCTGAATTTTATATATCGTAGAGGTGGATTTAATATAATAAATTGCTAAAACACCCATTAAAAAGATAGTTCCTAAGAAATATTTCCAATTTTTCAAATAGGGCTTTATCAGTTCTTTAAAATTAATTTCTTTATTATTTTTACTATCCATTTTTGCTTGGATCTATTTTGAGGTTTAAGATTATTTTAGCTATTGTATTTAAACGCTGCAAATATATTTATATTTTAGTAAACCGAGAGCATTGATAATATCATTTTAATGATATTCTGGTGATTATCCAAATATTATAACCAATCAGCAATCGTATAAAAAATCTACAAAAATCGTACAATATACAAAATAAATATAATACATTCACGTTTTTAATAAATATTATTAACTAGGCGTGCATTTGATCATTTCAAAAGCAAAAAACTTTCGGGAAGAGAACTTACTGTTCAAGGGTTTGTCTAAAGCCATATCGAACCTTTATAATTATATTTATTTTTAAGATCGTATTCAATAGCTTTAAAATAGGAAGACTTTGATAAGATCGAGCTTAGTAACTTTCATATTTTAGCACCATTACTTTAATACAGAAAAAGTTTTAAATAATATATAAAGATCTTTTTTTAAGGAAAGTTCATGATAATAATTCAGATTCATTTTTACCTTATCTGGGAACAATATATCATTATTATATTTCAAAGGATCTTTTTGTTGGTTTAAGATTTCTTCTTCATTTCTATATTTAATTCCAGCTTCGCTTGTTAATCCCGGTTTTAAAGCTAAAACTAATCGATCAGCACCTTGCAGCTTGTCATAATATCCGGAAATATCCGGGCGTGGACCAACCAATGACATATCTCCTTTCAAAACATTCAATAGTTGAGGAAGTTCATCGAGTTTAGTTTTTCTCATCCACTTTCCAAATGGAGATTTTATGTGAGTTTTTGAGTGATAAGTTTTAAATTTAATGATCATAAAAGTATTACCAAATCTACCAATTCTTTTCTGTTTAAAAATACCAGGAAAACCTGCATCAAAAGATGCTGCTAGAAAAAGGATAAAAAAAAAGGGCAGGAAAATAATGATTGCTAATAAGCTTAATCCGTAGTCCATTATTGCTTTCCACCAAGGATATTTCTTCACTTGTATAAAATTGATCTGTAAAGATAAGGGAAAGATGTTGATTATAGATTTAAAGATTTATTTTAAAAAGAGAAAATTAAACATCTTATTCATGTAAGGCAACTTTTATAAACCTATATCAATCTTAATTATAATAAATTACTTTTAATCTGCCTTACAAAATCTAACACACTTGAAGGATGAAAATACTTTAAATTAATAATTGTTATACCGTTTTTTCTAAGTGAAAGCGTTAAAGCAATAACAATGAAAATTTCAGTCAATAAATATGCAACTGAAGATCCTATATAACTGTAATAATATGAAAATAAAAAATTCATGATAATGCTACAGATTGCTGCTATTGTAGTTATACGCAAAAATTTCAAGTCCATTCCAAGGTTTAGCATAACTTGCACTCCCATTGTACCACTTAATGATGAGAGGATTGGCAATACACTTAGAATTCTTACACTAATAATTGCATTTTCAAACTGGCTACCATAAATAATTTTTACCAAAACCGGTGCGAAGACAAAAATGAATATACATGCAGCTAATGTAAAATAAAATATTAAAGAAACTATTCTTTTCAATTTTTCGAGTCCAACTTCTTTGCCATCTGCAAAAGCTTTTCCAATATATGGATACAAAGATGATGAAATTGGCACATTTATCACACTTTGAATTATATTAATCAAGCTTACAGCAGTAGTGTAATAAGCAATAATTTTGGGCGGTGCAAACACTCCTAAAATTATAATATTAGCCGTTGTATAGAATGAAAAGATTATAGTAGAAAAGAAGACAAGCCTACTATCCCATATTTCTTTAAAACAAGATTTTAATGATATAAAAACAAATTTAATTTTGTACTTGTAAACTACATAAATTGTCCAAAATATACTAAAGATAAGATTGGTAAAAACACCTATTGATGCATAAATAATTAAATGTTTAGCATCACTTACAAATAAGAATATGCAAACTGTAGTAATAATTCCTTTAACTACATTTAATGAACTAAAAAACGATAATTTTTGGAGCCCCTGAAAAATGTACTGCGGATTAAATAAGGCTGATACAGCATTAAGAAATAAAATTCCGGATAGTATAAGATTATTTTTTAGATTAGGAAAATAAAAAGACAACAGAATGAAAGTAATAGTTGCTCCAGTCAAAAGCAAAAGCCTACATGTTGTTACAGTTGAATAGATTTTTGAAACAAATTCAGTATTAGTAGGATTACCGGCTATTTTCCTTGTAGCAGTTAAGTCAAAACCGTAATTCACCATTAAAACAAAATAGGTGACAAATGCTGATATATAATTAAATAATCCCAATCCGTCAGGACCAATAATTCTTGAAATATATGGAATTGTTAATAATGGAAAAATATAACTGATTATTTGAACAACTCCCAAAGAGGCAATATTACTTACTAGCGTTTTGTCTTTGCTTCCCATATATTTTTTATTTTGCAAGAAGTCTTACAAATTTTGAAATCCTAGATATAACTTTGCCTAAATACTGCTTTGATAAAGTATGATTTACTGATACAATTTTAAGATAATTTGCGCGATATACATATGATGTGCTAGTTATATGATCAAATATATATTTATTTCTGTCAGCTTTCTCATTTTGGTATTTTGGAATCTCATCTATGTCAGAGGAAGGTTTTATGTAATGATTCTGATGCAATACAATATGTTGATCAATAAATTTCACCTTCATCCCTTTTAGTTTTATTCTATAAATAAGATCATCATCATCGAAACCGTAGCCTAATGCATAACGTGGATCAAAACCACCTAGATCAACCAAATCCTTTGCCATTATTGCTGAACAAAAATGGTACGCAACAGGTCTGTATTTAGAGTGATTATACCAGCCTAAACCTCCGTCTATCAAAACTGTGTGTGAGGATTTTTCAATAATTCTATTTATATTGTCTTTATTAAAGAATAGCTCTTCAGAATCGGTATTTTCTTCGTCAAGCGAAAAACAACCAAAGCTCAAATAATGATTTTCTGATAAATTCTTGTCAACAAATTCTAAAATATTACCATAATGATAACACTCCGGGTTCTGCAGAATTATCTTATCCCCATGAGCCATTTCAAACCCAATATTAAAAGGAATGCATGGATTTGTATACCATTTATTCTCAGGCTCAATTCTGCATATACGTAAAAACGGATATATGTTTAATAGATCTTCCAGTCTTTCCTCTTCACAACTACCATCATCCACGACAACCATCTCAAAATCTATTTTTCCAAAATTATTTTTAAGGCTATCTAAAGTTCTGACTAAAAGCTTTTTCCTGTTATAATATGCGGTAACTATTGATATCATAAATATTGTATAAGCTATTATTTTCTGTCATCCACTGCCTTTGTTCTTCCAGCATACTGCGATAACTCGGAACCTGAAACTCAAATGTTTTGGATTTCTGTAATGATTTATCAATTTTTTTTCCTTCGTATGGCAAAATGATAGTTTGATCTTTTTTCCAAACTTCTTTAAATAAATTAATCAGATTAAATTTATTTATTGCAATACCGTTGGTAAGATGAACTAAGCCTTTTGCAGGATTTTCAATTGCATACTCGATCGCCTTTGCAAGTTCTAATGTTGTCACGCCGCTCCAATATGCAGATGTATAGCCGTTTATTTCGCCTGTTTGATTCATGAACCAGTGAAACAACCCTATTCCGTTTTGGTTTAATTCAGGTCCTATTATCGAAGTTCTAATCGTAAGATCTTTGTCGTTTATGATTTCTCCAAGAGCTTTGGATTGAGCATAAAACCCTTCACCATCTTTAAAATCATTTTCGGCATAGTTTCCTTTTTTGCCGTTGAAAACACAATCTGTGCTAATATGTATAATCTTGGTTTTTAAATCTTTAGTAATTTCTTCCAAAAAATGAGGAAAATAGCTATTGAACCAAATTGCTTTTGAAGGATGATCTTCTGCATCTTTATTTAAAATTCCGATACAATTGATTACTGTATCAAAATTATGATTAATTACTATTTCCTTAAGTTTATCTGTATTTGAAACATCAAGAGATATCTCACGATCATTTTCAGTAATATTTCTTGCAATTCCAAAAACATGATAATTTTTATTTTTAGAAAGATATCTAAAAATGACATGCCCTGCCATTCCTCTAATTCCTATAATGAGTATTTTTTTCATTTCTTATTCCATATTACTTTATCAACAATTGCAGAATAACTTTGTATTGCTTTAATAACTCTATCTGAAGTATTGCTCACTTCATACTCAAACGGTAAACTTATCTCTGAATTAAATAATCCTTTTGAAATTTCGATGGCATTCAGCATTTGATCTTTAGAAATCCCACCTAAAACAATTGTTCCTGCGTCGATAGCTTCGGGTCTTTCTGTACTTGTTCTTATACTTATGGCAGGAAAGCCCATCATGGCAGATTCTTCACTTATCGTTCCACTATCTGATAAAACAATGAATGACTTGCTTTGTAGTTTCACATAATCAAAAAAACCTAAAGGAGCTACATTCTGAATCAATGGGTGAAACTGAATATTATTTTTTTCTATTTTGTTTTTTGTGCGGGGGTGTGTAGAAAATATAACAGGCATCTGATATTTTTCAGCTACTGTGTTGATTGAGTCTATCAGTATTTCAAAATTATTTTCTAAATCGATATTTTCTTCTCTGTGAGCACTTACAACGATAAAATTATTTTCCCTTAAAGACAAACGTTTAATAACGTCGCTGTTTTCAATTTTATTTTCATATTTATTTAAAACTTCTCTTAATGGAGAGCCAGTAACAAAAACATGATCCTTCCGAAAACCTTCACTCAGCAAATAGCGCCTGCTATTCTCCGTATAAGTAAGATTAATATCGCTGATATGATCTGAAATTTTTCTGTTGATCTCCTCCGGAACATTTTGATCAAAACACCTGTTTCCGGCTTCCATATGAAAAATTGGAATTTTAAGTCTTTTTGCGGCAATTGTACTCAATACACTGTTGGTATCTCCTAAAACCAATAAGGCATCGGGTTTTTCTTTTAACAGAATTTCATATGATTTCGAGATTACATTTCCTATAGTCTGTCCCAAATGTTCACCTGCGACATTTAGAAAATAATCCGGTTTGCGTAATTCTAGATCTTCAAAAAAGATTTCATTCAACTCATAGTCATAATTTTGACCGGTATGTATTAATATATGCTCAAAATATTGATCACATTTTTTTATACATTCGGTTAATCGTATGATTTCTGGTCTTGTACCTAAGATGGTAACAACTTTTAGTTTTTTCATTTCTATTCTTTTTCCCATTTTGGAATCAAAATCATCCGTCTTTTACTATTGAAATAAATCTAATTTTTTCAATAATTTTTTTACTCCTTCAACATCCTCTCTTATCGTATTGTGAGAATTATAATCTTCTATTGTGGACTCAATTTTGTTTCCCTCTGAAAAATACTTAGCATAGTTCAAATCACGATTATCAGCAGGAATTCTATAAAACTCACCCATATCTTCAGCATTCATCATTTCTTCACGAGTACAAAGCGTTTCATATAATTTTTCACCATGTCTTGTTCCTATAATTTTGATTTTGTTATCAGCATTCTTCAATTCTAAAACAGCTTTTGCTAAATTATCAATTGTAGTAGCAGGAGCTTTATTAACAAATAAATCACCGGGATTTCCATGCTCAAATGCAAACAATACTAATTCTACAGCTTCATCCAACGACATCAGAAAACGGGTCATATTAGGATCTGTAATGGTAATATCTTCATTATTTTCTATCTGCTTTAAAAACAATGGAATTACCGATCCACGTGATGCCATTACATTTCCATAGCGCGTTAAACAAACTACCGTATTTTTTAAATTTCTAGCTTCCGCCACCGCTACTTTTTCCATCATTGCTTTGGAAATCCCCATTGCGTTGATAGGATAAGCCGCCTTATCTGTAGAAAGACAAATAACTTTCTGTACACTGTTTGAAGCTGCAGCACGGATAACATTCTGTGTACCTTCTACATTTGTTTTTACGGCTTGCATTGGGAAAAATTCACATGACGGAACCTGTTTTAAAGCTGCAGCGTGGAAAACATAATCTACATCATTCATTGCATAATCTACACTGTTGTAATCTCGCACATCTCCAATAAAATATTTTATTTTATCATTCTTATAGAAATTACGCATATCATCCTGCTTTTTCTCATCTCTAGAAAAAATCCGAATTTCTTTGAAATAGTCTGTATCTAAAAATCGATTTAATACGGCAGTTCCAAAGGATCCGGTTCCACCAGTAATCAAGAGTGTTTTATTTTGAATTTTCATTATTCTAGTATGGAAATTAATTCATAATTTATTTGAAACTTTAGCGACCGAATTGTTAATGTTTTTTACAAAGATAAATAGATAAATATAACAAAATAGCTTCAGTTTTTAGAAATGAAGCCATTACAGAGTTTTGATTTTCGTCTTTTATTTTATCTTTCTATACAACTATTACAAATCATTTTAAAGTTAAGTAAATTATTAACATCTACGCTAAATTTTAAAACTACATTTCTTTTATCATATTAATATGAATCGATTACAAATCTTTTATAACCCAACAAGCAATATATTTGAAAATGGATAATATTATTTAACAAATACACTTTTTACTACTGCCTCGATTCGGCTTCTTTCATCATCCGAAAGATTTGATCCGGAAGGAAGGCATAATCCATTTTCGAATAAAGTTTCAGCTATTTTTCCACCATAATATGGATCTTCAGCAAATACAGGTTGCATGTGCATTGGTTTCCATAATGGTCTCGACTCTATATTATCATCCATAAATGCTAATCTTAAATCTTCTCTTGTTTTACCTGTTTTTTCAGAATCTACAATAATTGCTGAAAGCCAGTGATTGGAATAATAATCTTCAGTCGGCTCAGAAAAAACTTCCACACCTTCAATATCTTTGAAAAGATTGATGTAAAAATCATGCATTTCTCTACGTGCATTTACTCTGTCGTTCAAAACCTCCATTTGTCCGCGACCGATACCTGCAACAATATTACTCATACGATAATTATATCCAATATGAGAATGTTGATAATGCGGAGCATTATCTCTGGCTTGAGTTGAAAGAAATACCGCTTTATCCTTATCTTCCTGATTATGACAAACTAAAGCTCCACCACCGGAAGTTGTAATAATTTTGTTTCCGTTGAAAGATAAAATTCCGAAACGTCCGAATGTTCCGCAAGCTCTTCCTTTATATGTTGAACCTAATGCTTCAGCAGCGTCTTCAATTACAGGAATTTGATATTTTTCTGCAATCTTTATTATTTCATCCATTTTGGCAGGCATTCCGTACAAGTGAACTACAATGATTGCCTTTGGCTTTTTACCTTTCGATATTCTGTCTTCAATTGCTTCTTCCAAAGCAACCGGACACATATTCCAGGTTTCTTTTTCAGAATCAATAAAAACCGGTGTTGCGCCACAATAAGCAATAGGATTGGCAGAAGCTGAAAACGTCATCGACTGACAAATTACCTCATCACCATATTTTACATCACATTCTATTAATGCTAAATGTAAGGCCGCCGTACCAGCGGAAAGAACGGCTATTTTTACATCAGCATTTAAAAACGTTTCCAGATCTTTTTCAAATCCATCAACGTTTGGTCCCAAAGGTGCCACCCAATTTGCATCAAAAGCTTCGTGTATATATTTTAGTTCGTTGCCTCCCATGTGTGGCGAAGAAAGCCATATTTTATCTTGCATATTCTTATTGGATTTAGTTTATATAATATTTTTTATTTTAATAATTCTTCCGGGATTACCGACTACGGTTGCACCATCCGGAATGTCTTTTAAAACTACAGATCCCGCACCAATTGTACACCATTTGCCTATTTTTACATCTTGAATTATAGTTGCTGCGATTCCGACATGAGTCCCTTCCATAATATGTACATGCCCGGCTAAGGATACATTTGGAGAAATATGTACAAAATCTTCAATAATACAATCATGATCAATTGATGCATTTGTATTAATAATACAGTGCTTCCCTATTTCAACTTCAGAATTAATAGTAACGCCGGCCATTATTACCGTTCCTTCATTTATTTCTGCTCTTTTTGAAATAACTGATTTAGGGTGGAACAATTTTTTATATTTAAAATTCCGATTATCAAAAACAATATTCTTTCTAATTAAATTGTTTCCTATTGAAATAACCGCATCAATGCTTTTATTTGGAATCTCATGAATAACAGGATAATTTAGCATTTTCTCTTTTGACAAATCGTCGTCTATAAAAGCGTGTATGCTTATATTATTTTCTTCTGCAATTTCTGCAATTACTTTTCCGTGACCGCTTGCTCCGTACAAATACATTTCAGATCTTTAATTATTTCCGTTAAAAGGTTCAATTGTCACTTGCCCTTGCTGTGAGATTCCCTCACTTTTAAACACTTTCTTGAAGGTGGTAAAAAAAACTTTCAGATCTGTCACAAATGAAATATTATCTATATACCAAACATCTAATTCAAACTTTTTTGTCCATGAAATAGCATTTCGTCCATTTACCTGTGCCCAGCCGGTAATTCCCGGTCGGACTTCATGACGCCTTTTTTGAATTTCGCTATACAAAGATAAGTATTGTGGCAATAAAGGACGCGGACCAATCAAAGACATATCTCCTTTTAGCACATTAATAAGCTGCGGCAATTCGTCCAATGATGTTTTTCTTACGAAAGCACCGATCGGCGTAAGTCTTTCAGCATCAGAAAGTAAACTTCCCTGAGCGTCTTTTTTGTCATTCATTGTTTTGAACTTGATGATGCTGAAGATTTTTTCGTTTTTTCCAGGTCTTCTTTGAAAAAAGAAAGGTTTGCCATTATTTGCAAAATATAATCCGATAGTTACAATGATAAAAACAGGACTTAAAATTAATAATGCAAAAAGTGCTACGACAAAATCAATTAATCTTTTTATATAATTTTTGTACATCTTATATTTTTGATCATTATTGAATGATTTGCTCAATCGATTTTAAATATTTATTTGCGAGTATTTCACGATCAAAATTTATTTTAGCAAATTCATAACCGTTATTACCTTCTTCTATTAATCTATTAGGATCTGTAAGATATGCTCTAATAATTCTATTATATTCTTCAGCATTTTCAGGCTCAACAAATGATCCTGCTTTTGCATCTTCGACAAGTTTACGCGAAACTCCATCAATAGCCATCAATATTGGCTTTTTACATGAAAAGTAATCAAAAGATTTATTTGAATATACCGTTTTAAAAGTGTCAACTTTCTTCAAAACTGAAGCTCCCATTTCTGAAGCTAAAATATATTTGAAAACCTCTTTCTTTGGAACCGGATCTAAAAATCGCACATTTTTCACTTGCATTTTTTCAGCTTTTTCTTGAAGACGCTGTTTTTCCATTCCTTGCCCTATCAGCAAAAATAAAACATTGGTATCTTCTAATTTTTTTCCTGCTTCCAAAATTTGTTCAAGGTGATTGGCGACTCCATGCGCACCAACATAAGTGATGACAAAATTGTTTTCTAAATCATGATTTCGTCGGAATTCGTTCCTATCAAAATTTGTCAAGATTTCGTCGGATAGCGAAAAATCTGCTGCATTAGGAATCATGATTAATTTATTTTCATCGATCCCTTTTTTATTTTTCAAGGTTTGATAGAATGCAGGTGTTAATACATTGATTAATTTAGATTTCTTATAGATGAATTTTTCAACAGCAAAAGCAAGTTTAATGATCCATTTATTTGTCAAAACACCTGTATCTATAGCAGATTCCGGCCATAGATCTCTTATCTCAAAAACCATAGGAATTCTTTTAACAAAAGAAATCATGTAGCCAGAGATTCCTACAAATAAAGGAGGAGAAGTCACAATTACTGAGTCGTATTTGCCTTCTATTTTAAACAATCCTGCCCAAAGTGAGGAAAACATAAAAGAAAAATACCCCCAAAGACGCCCCAAAAATCCGTTGTTATAGGATTCAGAAACGTGTGTCCGGTGAATGGTTACTCCACCTTGCTTCTTTTTTACAAAATATTTCCCTTTGTATTCATCTCTTTTTTCAAGTCCATTAGCGTGCATCATCCCGGCTATGACTGTTACGTCATGACCTTTTTCAGTCCATACTTTTGTCATTTCGTTCCACCGCGAACCGCCAGGATCATCTTCTTCGAGGAAATATTGATGGAGAAGTAGTATTTTCATTTTTTGAAAGTATTTTTTTATTTTGGCTTTTGAAAAGGAGATAGAAGAATATGATATCCATAAAAGATACTCCCCACAGAATTCCATACTGGAATGAGCTGTAGATTAATATTGGAATTAAAAAAATAAGATTATTTTTTTTCATGAATGATAGTATATAAATCCATAATAGAATAAAAAATATAATTCCAAGATTTGCTAAACTTTGTAAATATGAATTATGAGCATGATAAACGGAATCTCCTACTTTGCCCCACATTTTATGTATATTATTTCCTAATAATAAATTATTTTTTATAAAATCAAAAAAATACGGAAAAATCATATCCCGGCCAGATAAATCTCCTTCTTTTCCCCTTAAGAACTGATTCATAATAGCATCTGAATTAGCTCCTATGTAATAAGTCAGAATTATTAACAAGGTTGCCAGTATAATTTTATAACCAAGTTTTACTTTCTGTAAATGACTAATTCCATATATACCTAAAAATATGATAGATCCAACAATAGCTGTTCTATTAAAAGTAATATATAGCCCCACTAAAAGAAGTGCTATTATTAAAAATTTATACTTTTTTATTTTTAAGTAAAACACTAAAATAATTCCTATAAATACTTTATAGGCAAGTATACTTACAGCTTGAGACAGACCATAAACTCTGTTATAATATAGTAGTTGAGATTCTCCAAACTCTGTTTCTCCTGTTACAGAAGGCTTTATAATGTAAGCTTGTTTTAAAACAAAATATTCTATGATACCTATTAAAATTTCACAACAGATTATGTATAAAATAAAATGCATTACCTTATCATTTAAATGCCTTGAAAAAAATATAGTTGTTAGTAGAAATATTGTATAGGGAATAAAATCATTCGCTGACCTACTAGCAACATTTGAAATTGGAGAGGTTGCAAAATAGATTATAGCTGTAAGAAAAACAAAAATAAACAAAATAAAATCTTGTTTGTACAAGTTTCTCTTCTTGATATCTACCAATAGAAATGCACCTCCAATAGCAGAAATGATTATATACATTATCGACTGGGGTAAAACTATTAATGTTGGACTATAAATTAATAGTGCTAATAAAAAATTTAACCTGTCATTCTTCATCAAAAAAACTTATTTTCAGATTTTAATTTTAAATATTTATCAATATTTCTTTTACTGAATACTACTGCAGGTGCACCACCAGCAATTGCATATTTTGGAATATCTTTAACAACAACACTACCTGCTTGGATAATAGCACCTTCACCAATTGTTACGCCTCCTAAAACAATAACGTCCAGTCCTACCCATACATTTTCTTCTATTGTTACATTTTTCGTAATTGTAGTTTCATCGTACGGGATCTTTTCTCCATCATAATTATGGTAAGTAGTCATAATTTTTAGATTTTCTGCAGAATGAAAATTATCTCCAAAGGTAACAATACCATTCCCGAAAATCTTACATCCGTTGAAATGTGTATTGTTTCCAAAAATCGTATTCTTTGAAAATTTACAGTAATTGTTTACATGTACATTTAAAACATCTCTATTTTTTGACGAAAAATAGGCTAAATATCTAAAGAATTTTTTTTTAAGCTTTCGTAATACTTTCATTACTTTTATTTTTATAAATTACTACTAACAAGTACATAAATAATGAGGATATAAGGGTTGCTAATGCACACGCATATAAGCCTATTATAGGAATAAATACTAAATTTAGTATTATGGTTATTAAAGCTGCTCCTAATGTAATAAAAGATAACTTTTTAGTTTTTTTATTATAAAAATAAAAATTAGCTTCAAATTTATACATCGAATTGAAAATATACGCTACAGAAACTATAATTATTAGAGATAAATCAACATTATATTTGCCAAATATAGAAGTATATTTTAATGCTAAACTCACTCCTCCAATGACAAATATGCTGAATAATATTATTCCTACATAAGTAATAGATCTGATTTTGTTTATTTTATGATATTGTTCGTTCTTCATTAAACTAAAAAAAGTTGGGACCCATGCTAAGTTAAAACTTGTATAAAGAAAGTTCACTAGCATACCTAATTGATAGGCTACAGCATAATTTCCTAAATCTTTTTCAGTAAGAAAGTAAAGAATAAAAAAACGATCTCCAATATTCATAATATACCCCGAAATCATATGCAAAATTAAAGGAGAACTATAAATAATAGCTTTTTTTAGAAAAATCTTATCTAACTTGTGAAAATATCCACTTCGATAAAAAAAAATCAATGCTAAAATTCCTACTAAAAAAGCAGCTGTTACATTGGGGTATACTCTATATGTCCAATCAAATGAAGAAAGGAGAGAATATAAAAAAGCTAAAAAAGCTAAATCAAGAATAATATTAAGAATCCTAAAAATCAAATATAATTTAGGCTTTTTTTCCACCCTAAAAATACTTAAAAGCGCTTCGGTTATTTGATTAAATAAAAAATAAACTACGCATAGTATAGTAATGTAAAAATATTCAGGTTTTATAAATACTGACAATATCAGTATAATAATTGATCCTATAATTGAATTGAAAAAATGTAAATAAATGATGTTTGAAACAAACACTTTAAAATCATTTTTGTCTAAATCAAAATAGAACCTAGTGATTGCTTGAACAGTACTTAAACCTAAAATAGGCGTCAATAATAGTGACAAATTTCTATAAAACTCTACTAACCCATAATCTGCAGGCTCAAGAACTTTAAGTAGAAGAGGCAAAATTAATATTGGAATTCCTGAATACAAAGCATTCGTAAAGCCATAAATAATGGACTCTTTAAATAGAGTGGACTTAGAAATTTTGTTTAATTTGTTAATCATTTCTTTATCCCCGAAATTTCTTTGGCAGAATTTGTATTTGTTTTAATATTCCTAATTTCCACTTTTGAATTAGGGTATAATGTAGAACTATTTGATATAATATAGCCACCAGCCAAATTGCTGTTTTCAATTACCAAATTATTAGCATTTACTGTAGAATGTACTACACCTGATTTGTCAAATGTACAATTCTGAACTTTAAGTTTTATATTTTTTGAACCAACTCCACCTCTATACCAAATATGCACATTTTTATTCTTTAACTCTTTAGAATCAGTAAAACCTGTCTGATAAAACTTTGAATCTATAACACTGACTGAGTTTGCATTGTATGTTCCGGCATTCATGGATAATACTCGTAAATTATGTGTGCCAGCTTTTTGAAAAATACAGTTCTTAATTATGATATTGTTATTACCACACTTCTTTGCATCATTTACTATTGCGACATTTGAGTTTGAACTTCCTAAAAAAATACAATTATCAATTGTTACATTATTGGAGTTTACAATACCTATATTATTTATTACTTTATCTACAGAAGTACTTTTAAAAGAAAGGTTTTTAATGATGATATTTTCAGAAGGTATTTTATTTCCTTTATAAAAATATTCTTTTCCTGTTTTAGAATCATAATACTTATTGCCCGGAACCAGGCCACATATATACATCAGATCTCCCCACCATCCTAGATTAACGTTTTTAATAAGAAGTGTCTTTTCCTTACTTTCTCCTCTAATTGATAAATTACTTCCATAAACAATAATAGTTTTTGAAATTTTATATTGCCCGTTGGGAATAAAAATTTGGTTAACGTTTTTATTTTTGTAGGCATAATCTAAAGCTTTTTGAAAGCTATTCCAGTCATCGCTTACTCCATCGCCTTTAGCACCAAAGTTTTTCACGTTGATTTCTGTGGCATTTAAAGTAATTGAAATTATAAATAATATCAGTGTTACAAGTTTCATACTTTTATTAAACTACTTAATAGCTCGTGTTTTTTATTAAAGATTATATATTCGGCCTGCTTTACTTTTTCATAGTTTTTATTATTCAAATCATCAATAACAATATTTACACCAGAAAAATATGCCTGAAGTAAAACGGATGAATATAAAGAAATGACGTTCTCAGTAGAGCCAAATGAATTTTCAAGACTTGTTTCCCTTGAATTCTCGATGTTAAACCCATTGAAAATCTCTTGGATTTGCTTGATTGAAGAATATCTAGGATGAAAACGTATATTTAAGTATTGCAAGTCTGCCAAAAGAAGCATAGTTTCTTTGATCTTATATAAAGTTTCTTCATCTTCGGCAGCTAAATAATAGGTATATAGAAACTTTTTATTTACACTATTATCTACTTTTAATTTCAGTGAAGGATAAGTTCCTACAATAAACTGATTGGGTTCTGCTTTTAATTTGACAAATAGATTTTTATAGAATTCGTCCCATATATAAAACCTACTAAACTGAAAAAAACTATCCCGTATATAAAACAATTTCTCCCCATGCATGATATTAATTTGTTCTATATCATTGCGCTCGCAATAAGCGGTTGCAATGGAAGAAGTAAAAGAATATTCTGCACTGCTGATAATCGCATCTGGATCGAAATTATTAATTATATACCTATAAAACAAAATTTTGTAAATGCACTTCGATAAGAAATAAGGTGCGAAAAAGTATTTGTAAATCAATTTAGATATAAATCTTAAATCATCAAAATTAATTGACAACCCTGATTGAAAGTTGATTGAATGAACATCAAATTCATCCAATATCTCTTGTGGCAGGGCGTCGTGATAGTTTAAATTTTTATACGGAAAAACGGCTGTTTTTTTTGTATTTAATTTTTTGACCTTTTTTTTATAATTAAAAGACGCTTGGAGAAATATAACAGGTAATAAAAAAAAACTAATTATATTATTTAAAATTCTTTTGCTTAGAGGAAGAAGATTAAACTGTATTGTGAATTGAAAGTACGATCTTTCGCATAAGTTACCAGGAATTGGGTAATTATTTAAAAGTTTTTCTTGATCAACTCTACTTAAACTAAATAAGTTAACATTATTACTAAGTAATTTATTAAACTTCTTTTTTAAATTCATTTTTTATTTAATAAAAATTCAGCATATTCGAAGTCTTCCAAAGAATCAATATCAACGGAATTCTTTCGGTTCATAATGTAAGCAAAGGATTTTTCGGTTTGATAGATTTCTTGGTCGATTAATTCTCTTTTAAAGATATATATCGACCCATTAGGAAAATAAGAAGTTCTTTCTGCTTGTCGATTGTTTAGGGTTGTTTCGAAAATATCTTCAAATTTACCGTTTTTGTCTATGTATTTATGCCATTTGATAGGATGGTGTTCTGCACAATAACTGATAATAGAATCTGCATTTTTTTCTCTGAACATTTTAATCGCAATATCAATATCTTCAGCAGTTCGTAACGGACTTGTGGGTTGCAAGACCATAAATTCATTAATTTTTATCTGTTCTTCATTTTCCAATCTATCCAGTGTGTATTTGAATGCGTCGATTGCCCTGGCTTCGTCCCCTGCTAAATGTTCTGGACGCATAAAGGGTAGCTCAGCCCCATATTCTACAGCTACTTTTGCGATAGCTTCGTCGTCTGTACTGATGATAATTCGGGTAATAAACTCCGATTTTTTCGCAGCTTCGATTGTGTAGGAAATTAAAGGTTTCCCATTTAATTCTTTAATGTTTTTTCCGGGCAATCCTTTAGAACCTCCTCTTGCTGGAATAATTGCTAGCATCGTTACAATTTTAAATGTTTTATATCTTCCTGCGCTTTTTTGAAATCCTCATGTTTACCGATGTCCAGCCAATAGCCGTTAATTGGGAAAGTTACCAATTTTAGATCCATCGCCAACATTTTGTCCATTAAATCCGTGATGTCAAAAAAAGTATCCTTGGGAATCATTTCCAATAATTTTTTATTGAGAATATAAATTCCAGCGTTGGAATAATAGGTATATCTTGGTTTTTCTTTTAATGATTTTACTGTTTGCTGGTCATCCGCTTCTAGTACGGCATATGGTACATCAACATGATAACTCGTAGCTGCCACAGCCATGTCTGCACCCGAATTTTTGTAAGTTTTATAAAAATCAGCAAAATCAATATTGGTCAAGATGTCACTGTTCATCACAATGATATCTTCGTATTCAAACTCATCACAAAGATGGATAGATCCGATGGTTCCCAGTGGTTTGGTTTCTTTCGCGTAAGCAATTTTCACTCCTTTTTCTTCTCCATCTTTAAAATAATCTACCAATTGCTCTCCCAAATAATTGATGCTGATGGTTATTTTTTTAATCCCAACATTGATTAATCGGTCGATATTGTATTCGATAATCGGTTTATCACCAACTTTTAATAGTGGTTTTGGGGTTGTTTCTGTCAATGGCCGCAATCTTTTGCCTTCTCCACCCGCCATTAACAAAGCTTCTGCGGGAATTAATGCACTCTTGACTCTAAAGTTTAATACGTCGACAATCTGACGTTCCCTGTTAATAATGGGAATGATTTTAAAGTTTCTTTTTTTGAAATCTTCTAACTTTTCCTGATTGTATTCATCTTCATAAATAAATTTAGGATCTGATTGTATAAAATCTAAAATCGAATCTTCAAATCCTAAACCTTTGATGAATCCACGACGGAGATCTCCGTCTGTAATTGAACCAATTAAGAAATTTTTACTATTAACGACAAATAAAATCGCATTAGCTGCCAGTTCATTTAATTGAATGAGTGCATTTCTAACTGTTTCATTTTCATTTATTAAATGCCTGTTTATGTCATTCATTTTCTTTGGTTTTTGTAACTATCAATTCGTCTATATTGAAATCTCTACATGCCATTTGTCCTATGACATTTTCCCAATCCATTGGGGATATTCCAGTACCTGGCCTTTTGACGCCTAAGTTATTACTGGTAAAAACATCTCCTTTTTTTATATTTTCTATAGCTACAATACTTTTTCTCGCGATTGGAATATTTTTCATCTCGGAGGCTGTTGGGGTTTTCATTTTTGAACCTGTTAAAGCTATTTCAACATTTCTAATTGTTTTTACCATTTGTTGAAGTTCTACAGGCTCTAAAGATGCTTTATGGTCTGGCCCTTCCATGTTTCGGTCTATAGTAAAATGTTTTTCAATTACTTTTGCCCCAAGTGCAACTGCTGCTATTGGAATCTCGATTCCCATTGTGTGATCTGAATATCCGATATTTTCTATTCCTGTTTCTGCACGGATATGTTCCATCGCATGCAAATTAACATCTTCCATTGCGGTTGGATATTCGGTATTACAATGTAAAATTGATATGTTTTTTTTATCTGTTCCGTTATTTAGCAATACTGCTAACGCATCTTTAATTTCTTGAATATTGGCCATCCCAGTTGAAAGGATAACTTGCTTATTATATTTTGCCAAGAATTTTAAATATGGATAATTGGTCAAATCTGCTGACGAAAGTTTGAAAATATTTAAGCCGATATCAATTAAATATTCTAAGCTTTCAGTATCTGCAGCTGTAGAAAGAAACAAAATCCCGTTTGATTCAGCATAACTTTTTAGTTTTTTGAAATCCTCGAAAGGGAGTTCAAGTTTTTTTATCATTTCAAATTGAGTTTCCTCAGCTCCCGTTGTAGAAATCTGATAATCTGCCTTTTTAACATTTTTAGTTAATAAATTTTCAGTCTTCCATGTTTGAAATTTTACCGCGTCTAATCCTGCTTCAACTGCGATATCAATTAATTTTATAGCAAGTTTGTAATCACCGTTATGATTTACTCCTGCTTCTCCAATAAGAAATGTTTTACCTTGTATTAACATAAATCTAACAATTTACTTTTTATGAATTGAAGAGCCAATTCCGAAGAATTTCCTTCTCCAAATTGATACTTCATATCTTTTATTTCACTTAAATATTCAGCTGATTTTGCTTTTTCAATTCCTTGCTTTATAGAAAGAGTTGAATTGTCTGTTTGGATAATACTTGGATGCAGATAGCGTCCTTTTTGTCTATCACCGATATTTACTGTAGGCTTTTTATAGAAAGGAACTTCGAATATTCCGCTTGAGGAATTTCCAATTATAAAAGAGCAATATGATATCATGCTATGATATCTTTTCATCCCTAAGGAATTAAATAAATGCATATTTTCGTTTTGCTCAACTTGTTTGTTTATATAGTCAATTATGATTTCTCGTTCTGCTTCTAGATTTGGTGCTGTTATTACTATCTGAAAATCATAATCTAAAAGTACTTTAAATATATTTTCAATTTGTTGAAGCTGAGTATATTCACCCTTCACTGTTACCGGATGATATGTCATCATAATGGTTTCCTTATTCAAATCTAAATTTAAATCTTTGAATAAGAATTCTTTATCGATTGGCGCAACATTTTTCATTGTTTCAACAGCCAAAGAACCAACCGTACAAATATCTTCTTTCGGAATTCCCATATTTACTAAAAATTGAGAGTAGGTATCAGCTGCCGTCAGATGAATATCTGAAGCTTGGGTCACCATATGTCTGATTTTATTGTCAATAGCGCCTTCGGTAATCTCTCCTCCTCCAAAATGAATAATTGGGACATTGAATAAAACGGATGTTTGGACGATTGGAATCAATTCAAATCTATCACCTAAAATACATGTATAATCGAATGAATATTTCTTAAAAATTTCGGCTAACTGTTCCATGCATTTTCCTGAAGATTTGGTTAAATTGTAAGGGCTATCCTCAATTTGATCCAAATAATCGAATGTATCTGTTACTTTAAATCCGGAATTATTAATTTCATCAATAGTATGACCAAATTCTTTTTTTAAATGCGTGCCTCCAACAAACAAAAATGAATTTAAGGAACCATCTTCTTGGACTTTTCTTATAAAAGAAGCCAATATTCCAAATTCAGCTCTGGTGGTTGTAAAAAGTGCAATTGTTTTTTTCACTTATTCTCTATATTTTAATAAAAGTTTTGAATCCGATTTATCTGGATTATTTTGTTCCCAGTTAAGTACTACTTCTGTATAAATTTCAGGAAAATGAACTCTTTTTCCGATTTTGAAATCTAATATATTTTTAGAAAAATTGGATTTAAATTTAAAAAGAAAATCATCTTCTGCCGAACTAGTTCCTCCTCCAAAATGAAAGTATTTACACCCTAATTCTTTAGCTGTCTCTATTGCTTTATGCAGCATCAAATTATTGGCTGCTAACTTTGAAAATTCTTTCTTTCTGCCTGAAAGGTGATAATGTGCATAGTCACCTTTGTACATCATCAGCATTGCACAGATTACTTGTCCTTCAAATTTTGCTACCAATAATTTATGATTGTCTTTCAATTTGATTTTGAAATCATCAATATATCCTCTGTCAAAAAAATAAAATTGGCTTGCTTGTACATTTTCCATTGTTTCGGTATAAATGTGAAAAAAGGCATCGTAATCGGCTTCTTCTTCCGAAACTAATACTTCTACTCCATTTTTTTGAGCTTTCCTTATCATGTTCCGATTATTTGATGAATAGGAATCTGTCCAAATTTTTTCAATAGAATTTTGTAAATCTAAACTTACAACTTTCCTGTCCATCAAAATATCCATATTACCTTCACTAAAAGTTTGATTTTTTAAAACCGGATGAAATCTTGTAAACTCAGCAATGATATTATTTTGAACACAAAACTCATTAAAGTTTAAGTAAAATAAATCAATAAATTCTTTACTTTCATTTGAAAATATTATCCCATTGTAACCATAAGCCCCTTGAATATCATAATAAGTTTTACTCAAATTGAAATGTTGTGGAACTTCATTTAATAAAAAGGGATACAAGGCTATACCCATTTCATTTTGAAAAACAAAACATCTGGCGAGCCCATCTCCGTTGGATTCATATAAACTATAATATTCCGGAGTAAAATAGATGTCTAAATTTGAGTGAGGAACTTCAGCTAAAAATTTGTTCCAAATTGAACTTTGTGAAAGATCTAGCACTTTTATCATAAAAGGTATGTTATCGGATATTTCTTTTTTCAAAATAATCTTTCTTTGTAATCCCAATTAGCAATTTATCCCAAAATTTATCTTTTCTAAAATACCACTCTCTTGCGACACCTTCTAATTTCCAACCACATTTTTCCATATATAACTTCTTGGAGCTTTCATTATACTCTATGATTGTAGTGTCAAGTCTGTTTAGCCCAAGCTCTTCAAATGCAAATTGCATGACTAAATTAACAACCTCAAATCCAATTCCTTTTCCTCTTAGATTTGGATCTCCTAAAAGCATTCCATGAACTGCATTTTTGTCCTTCCAATTAATATTTACCAGATTTGCAGTACCTATTAAACCAAAATCTGCGTGCTCTATAGCAAATCGAATGTTATCATTATCTGTAGTGATTCTTTTGAACCAATTTTCCATTACTGTTGCCGAAGATGGAGCATGCCACCCGCCAAGCCAATATTGAATTTCAGGGTTATTAGACCAAGATTGCAACAAAGGCAGATCAGCCATTTCAATGGCTCTTAATGTTATATTTTCACCTACTATATTCATAATGTAAAATTACTGTATTATTTTTTACTCATGTTTTTGACAGCGTTAAGCATGTTTTTTGACAGCGTTAAGCATCCTTTCTAAATCTTGTAAATCGTAGCGTTGATCTATAATCAAAGATATGGACTGAGTTTGCATTTTTTTTGATATTGCTGAATTTTCATTAAAAGAATCACCCGGCCAATGAATTGGTAAATATATTTTTTCTTCGAATAATTTTTTTCTTAAATGGATACCATCGGAAACCCAAATTGGAATGTGTTGAGGAGTTGAATCCTTAGAAATTTTTGGAAACACAAATTCAAAACCTAAACTTTTACCATATTCATAAACGAAGTTGGCATTCACTTTTCTTTTGCTTTGTATTTCTTCAAATTCAGTATTTAAATATAAGTATCTAGATAGTTTAGAAGCTTGTAATATTTCTTTTGTTTCTTGATCAATCAAATTTTCACCTTGACTGAATAACTCTAAATAAGTTGATTCATCTGCTTCTGCAAATTTCAAAAAAGCTGCTATATATTTGTCTTTATAAAATGAATTTATTGAAGTCTCCTTATACAAGTCATCAATAGCTATTGTTGTATTGACTAAAGCACCTTCCGGAATCGCAAAATGCTTTCTTAGGCTTGTAAATGAATAATCCCCCACCGAATTTTCAAAAGTCCAATAGGACATTACTTGATCACTAATGCAAATTACATCATTCCTTCTTTTTTTAACTTCAGTAATGATGGCATTGTCATTGACCATGCCAAAATAGCAAACAGTCAGCAATACTTCGTTTGAACCAATAAAATCCAAATATTCCATTGGAAATTCAAAATTTTCAGTGAGTTCATAGAATTTCAAATTAAATCCCGCCGACCTGCAGGCATCAACAACAGAGGAACAAATATAAAAAGGCAGGTGAATAATGCTGCTGCGAGAAGATTTCAAATGGTTCAATATTGCCAACAATGCAATTCTTCCGTTAGAATATAAGAAAGGAAGATGGTGATCTTCTAAATTCATTTCATTGAATACAATCGGATTAATCTCAAATTCTCCTCCTATTTTCTTCATGTAACTATTACTTTGTGGTCTTATACTAATTCATAAATTATAATTCGTTCAGATAATATTTGCTAATTCTAGCCTATCTCTTTCGCTGCATCTAAAACAACAAAACGAATGTCCTGAATATCCAACTATTGCTATGGAATGTTTATCTGGCACTGCTTGGAATGTTAACGATTCTTTCTTCTAAAAACTCAGCATTTTTCTGTGCATCACGCTGGCAATGTGCATACATTGGCAAACGATACATTAAATTCCAAATCGGGCGCGTCATTACACCTTGGTCGTTAGTATTTTTTAAAAATTCTTCTCTTTCAGCTTTGTTATTAAGCTCAACACACATCAACCAATAATTTGCTTTTGTGTCGGCAGTTTCTTGTCTAAATTTAATTCCAGATTCTTTGAAAAACTCCGCGTATTTATTCGCAAAAATTCTCTTATCGTCAAGAAAACCATTTAATGATTCCAATTGTGCGCAAGCTAGAGCTGCATTCAGATTGGGCATTCTAAAATTATAACCCATTTCATCATGGAAAAACTCGTAAGGATGCGGACGCTTTGCTGTAGTAGTTAGATATTTTGCCTGAGTTCCAAGTTCGATATTATTTGTAACGATAGCGCCACCACCACCGCTGGTTACCACTTTGTTACCATTAAATGAAAAGCCGCTGATTAATCCGATGGTTCCTGTATGTTTTCCTTTGTAAAAACTTCCTAAAGATTCTGCTGCATCTTCAACCAACGGAATTTGCCATTTGTTGCAAACCATTATTAATTCATCTAAATGAACCGGAAAACCGAATGTGTGCATTGGCATGCAGGCAGCGATTCTTCTTCCAGTAGATTTATTATAACAGCTGTTTTCACGAAGTTCACCGAATTCTTCTAAAAAATCTTCGAGTGCTTTAGGCGAAAGTCCCATTGTATCTAAATCTACATCTACAAAAACAGGGATTGCATTGTTATAAACAATTGCATTGGCTGTTGCAATAAAAGTAAGTGCTTGAGTGATGACTTCTTCGTCTTTTTTTACGCCTGCCAATCTCAACGCAACCTGCAAAGATGCTGTTCCATTGACTACAGCAATTGATTTTGATGCGCCAGTAATGTCCTGCATCATATTTTCAAACTGATCGACAAATGCACCCACCGAAGAAACGAATGTAGAGTCAATTGTTTCTGCTAAATATTTTTTTTCATTGCCTCTGAAACGCGGTTCGTGAAGCGGAATAAATTTATCTGTATTAAAATGATCTCTAACGAAAGAGACCATATTTTGAATATTCTCCATGGTTACATTTTAGAATCTAAATACTTACCCGTTTCTTTGTGTCCGAAATCTGGAATCATCGTAAAGAACAACTCTACAATTTCTTCTTTATTCCATTTTCGGGCAGTTTTTAATTCATTGATTTTAGTTTCAAATAAATTAAGCTTTTCTTCTTCGATATTTAGCTTATTTTTAATTACTCCTAGATTTTCGAAACGCTCCATATCCAAAGTTTCTTTATCGGTAAAGAATTCTTCAAAATCTTTTTCGCCTGTAGTATCGCTTGATGTAAACAAACAAGGCCATTTTCCTTCCTGCGGTAAAGTTTCAACCAATGTTCTTGCTTCTTCTTCATCTCTGCACAAATAAGGTTGATAGCCTATTTCTGCAAGATATTTTACAGCGATTTCAGCAAATGTAATTAAGTGTAAATTTTCGCTTAATTTTGGGAAGAATATATCTCTATTTTCACCGAAAATACAAGACATTAAACAAAGTTCTCCCGATTCTTTTGGAATAACAAAATAACGTTTGATATCGTTCGGTGCTACAATTGGTTGCTTTTTTTCAATTCTTTTATTAAACCCATGTAATAAAGACCCGTCTGAAAAAGCCACATTGGCAAAACGTGCTGTGGAAATTGTAATTTCTTTACTTTTTCTCATTAAAAACATTTCCATGATACGCTTAGAGGCTCCCATCATGTTAACAGGATTAGCCGCTTTATCAGTGGAAACACAGAAATACTTTTTAACTCCTTTGTCAATAGACTGTTGCAATGTTTTATCTGTATTGAAAACATTTACATCAATCATTCTCATCAAAGTGTAAGGATCTTTTTCACTTCTTACATGCTTCAAAGCGGAAAGATTTAATACATAATCATAATCTCCGTCTGCTTCCCAAAATGCATCGTATTCAATCGAACCAATATCTAAAGCAAAGGTTTGGAAATCACCATCAATGTATCCGAAAGAACTTCGGATGTCACGCACCAATTCTACCATGTTGTTTTCACTAATATCAACGACATGAAGCTTTTTTGGATTGCGCTTAAATATTTCTTTTGTGGTAGCAGAACCTATTGAACCAGCACCTCCAATAACCAAAAATTTAGAAGAAGATACAATTGATCTCAATTCAGATTCATAATTCTGTATATCATTAGAAAATAATTCTGTAGATCTTCCTATAAGACTAAGTATGTCCATTTCGTTTTATTTTACAATTCCACAAAAATCTAATACAACCTGATTCTCTCCAAAATTCAATTCTTTAAATTCATTATGAGCAACCAACAAAGCTACAATATCAGCCTTTTCAATAGCTTCTTTGTAATGAGTTACTTTAAAAATGTTGTGTTCCTGGATATTGGGTTCTACGATGAAATATTCTTCATCATTTGCTTCCTGCAAAACTCTTTGAACTATATATTTAGCAGGCGATTCTCGTAAATCGTCTATATTCGGTTTGAATGCAAGACCCATTAAGGCTATCTTTGGTTCTTTGTTATATTTAAGTTTGTATTCTTTTTTGGCTTCTTTGATTTTCTCTGCACACCAAAAAGATTTGTGGTTATTTACTTCTCTTGCAGTTCCTATAATTCTGGATTCTAATGGATATTCTGAAGTAATAAAATAAGGATCCACCGCAATACAATGCCCACCAACACCACATCCTGGCTGTAGAATATTTACTCTCGGATGTTTATTTGCTAAATGAATAAGTTCCCAAACATTGATTCCTGCTTTATCACAAATCAAAGACAGTTCATTAGCAAAAGCAATCTGTACATCGCGAGATGAGTTTTCAGTTAATTTACACATTTCGGCAGTTCTTGCGTTGGTTTTGTGTAATTCTCCTTTTACAAATTGTTTATAGAAATTGATTGCTTTTTCTGTAGAAGCTTCATTAACACCACCAATAACGCGGTCGTTATGAATCAATTCATACATTACATTTCCCGGTAAAACTCTTTCCGGACAATATGCTAAATAAATTTTTCCTTTTAATTCAGGTCTTTTCGTAAAAATTAAGTCCTGCATTTTTTCCGTAGTTCCTACCGGAGATGTAGATTCTATAATATACAGATCACCTTCTTTTAGTAATGGAATTATTCCTTCTGTTGCAGCCTGGACATAAGAAATATCCGGCTCATGATTTCCCTTAAATGGTGTTGGAACAACAACCAGATAAACTTCAGCTGTTACGGGTTTCGTATCGGCATTTAAAAAACCTTTTTTAACTGCATTTTCTACAGCTTCATCTAAATCAGGCTCTACAATATGAATTTTGCCCGCATTGATTGTGTCTACTACATGTTGAGAAATGTCAACTCCATGTACAGGAATACCATTATTCGCAATTAAAGCGGATGTTGGCAATCCGATATATCCTAAACCTATAGTTACTACTTTTGATTGCATACTTTTATTTAAATATTACTATTTTGTTTAATAAATTGTACGATACGCTGACATGCTTTTCCATCTCCATAAGGATTATGTAAGGCACTCATCGTTTGATAACGTTTTATATCTTTTAATAAATTGTTGGTTTCAGAAACAATTTTGTTTTTATCAGTTCCTACTAAAATTACAGTCCCTGCATCTACAGCCTCAGGACGTTCTGTAGTATCACGCATTACTAAAACGGGTTTTCCTAAGCTTGGAGCCTCTTCCTGCACACCACCAGAATCTGTAATAATAAGATAAGATTGGTTCATCAACCATACAAATGCCGGATAAGACAGAGGATCAATAAGTTGAATATTATCAATTCCTGAAAGAATATCATACACCGGCCCTTTTACATTTGGATTTAGATGAACAGGATAAATAATCTGAACATCAGCATTTTCTAAAGCAATCTGCTTTAGAGCTTCGCAAATATTAATAAAACCTTGCCCATGATTTTCACGTCGGTGCCCAGTAACAAGAATTATTTTTTTAGAAGAGTCAACTATTTTTTTAAGTTGTAAAATCTCTTCATTTTCAATATTTTTCACTTTTTCGGAGCTTTCAAAAAGCGCATCAATTACAGTGTTTCCTGTAACCAATATATTTTCATCCGAAACATTTTCGTTGCGTAAATTCTGTTTGGAAATATCTGTTGGAGCAAAATGGTAATCACAAATTCTTCCGGCTACTTGTCTATTGATTTCTTCCGGAAACGGAGATCGTTTGTTATGTGTTCTCAGTCCTGCTTCTACATGGCAAACTTTTGCACCTGAATAAAATGCGGCAATACTTGCAGCCATTGTCGTTGTTGTATCGCCATGTACATATACATAATCGGGCTGAAAATCTTCTAAAACACTTTTCATTTCCGTAATGATATCGGCAGTAAGTGTATATAGATTTTGATTGGGCTTCATTAAATTTAGATCGTAATCCGGCTTTACTTCAAAGAATTCCAGCACCTGGTCGAGCATTTCTCTATGTTGGGCCGTTACGCAAACTCTGGTTTCAAAAACATTATTATGCTTTAGAAATTCTTTAACCAAAGGGGCCATTTTTATAGCTTCCGGACGTGTTCCAAAAATTATTAAATTTTTTATTTTCATAAGCTTGATTCTTATCCCTTAGTTTAAAGTTTATACTTAATATGTGAAAAATTTATTCAGCTATAACCTTGAATTATAATAACTTAAAAATCCTTTGACATCATATATGACACCATTGCTATTTAGATATTTTGACCAGTCCATATTCAAAAACTCTTGATGTGCTACCGTTAAAATAATGGCATCAAACTGAGATTCTTCACCTTGTTCTAAGATGATTTTATCCAAATTTGAATGAAAGTTTATATTATATTCATGTTTAACTTCATCTTGATTTGCCCAAGAATCATAAGTAGTTACTTCCACGCCATATTCTTCTAAATTGGTAATGACATCTATTGCTTTCGAATTTCTTATGTCCGGACAGTTTTCCTTAAAAGTTATTCCTAAATTCAGCACTTTCGCACCTTTTACCTTAATATCATTTTTAATCATTAATTTAACGACTTGAGAAGCTACAAATGCTCCCATAGAATCGTTTAATCTTCGAGCTGCTAAAATCAATTCTGAATAATAACCAACCTCCTGAGCTTTTTGGGCAAGATAAAAAGGATCAACACCAATACAGTGTCCACCTACTAAACCTGGCTTAAACTTAAGAAAATTCCATTTTGTTCCGGCAGCTTCCAATACATCGTGTGTATCTATATTCATCAAAGAGAATATTTTTGCCAGTTCATTTATAAAAGCAATATTAATATCACGTTGAGAATTTTCAATTACTTTTGAGGCCTCGGCAACCTTGATAGTCGGAGCTAAATGCGTACCTGCAGTAATTACTGATCGATAAAGATCATCTACAACCTGACCTATTTCAGGAGTAGAACCAGAAGTCACTTTTAGGATCTTATCTACCGTATGTTCCTTATCACCAGGGTTAATACGTTCCGGAGAATAACCAACAAAAAAATCTACATTAAATTTTAATCCCGATACTTTTTCTAAGACAGGAACACATTCTTCCTCGGTAACTCCCGGATAAACCGTAGATTCATAAATGACAATGTCATTCTTTTTTAATACTTTCCCAACCGTCCCACTTGACTTGTATAAAGGTGTCAGATCCGGCCGGTTATGCTTATCAATTGGCGTAGGAACGGTAACTATATAAATGTTTGCTTCTTTAATATCTTCTAAATCTGTAGAACAATATAATCCACTTTCAGAATTATTTATTACCGGATTTTCATTTACGATAACTTTTTGCAGAATATCATTTTTAATTTCTAAAGTAGAATCTGTTCCGAGTCTTAATTCTTCAATTCTTTTGGTATTTATATCAAAGCCAACCACTGGATATTTTGTGGCAAATAATCTTGCTAATGGCAGACCTACATACCCTAATCCAATAATGGCAATTTTATGTTTTGTATTCATTTTATATTGATTACATCATTAAAATGATGTTTTTTGCTAATTAAATAACCTGTTCCACCAAGGTTTTTTATTATCAGCGTTGTATCCATATCCGTATTTGTATCCGTATCCATATCCGCTATGTTTTTTGTCTACATCATTCAAAATGAAACCTACGTTATTAATTTTCTTTTCACCAATTTGTCTGTTGGCAAATTCAATCAATTCTTTTTCGGTATATCCGGATCTTGTAACATACACGGTTAAATCTGCTACATCACTAATTAAGAATGAGTCTGTTACTAACATCAATGGTGCCGTATCCAATATGATGTAATCATACATTGGCTTTAAACTTTCTATCAATTCTTGGTATCTTCCATTAGATAAAAGCTCTGTTGGATTTGGGGTAATAGCACCGGAATAAATTACATCACAATAAGGATTAAAGGTCGTCTGATGGGTAATTTCCGAAATATCTACCTGATCGTCATACATATATTCTGATAGACCAATCAAACCTCTTCGGCCTTCATTATATCTTTGCAATTGTGGGTTTCGAATATCTGAACCTATAATAATCACTTTTTTGCGAGGAGTTGCCAAAGTCAGTGCTAAATTCACCGAGATAAATGTTTTACCTTCACCTTTTACTGTGGAGGTTACAAAAATCACATTTCCTTTTTTATTTTTAGGCAACATGAAATTGAGATTGGTAATCAAAATCCTGAAAGCTTCCGCCAACGGAGAAAGATCATTTAGCTGCACCAATTCTGGTTCGCCTTTTTCCAAACTAGGAATTTCCGCAATTACCGGTGCATCCTTGGATAATTTTTCAAGATCGTGTTTTGATTGTATTTTATTATTCAGCAATTCCATCAGATAAATAATTCCGAACGGAATCAATAAACCAATTAATAATGCTCCTAAATAAATGATTTGCTTTTTTGGAGAAACCGGTTCAGGTGCAGTCAAAGCATCATCTACAATTCTTGCCTTTGGCGCGGCTATCGCTAATGAAATAGCTGCCTCTTCTCTTTTTTGTAATAATAAAAGATAGAGTTGTTCTTTGATATTCTGTTGTCTTTCAATACTCCTAAACAATTTTTCCTGTACAGGTATTTTAGAAATCCTGCCTGACAACCTGTTTTGCTCACCAAGAATATTATTTTTGGATATCTGAAGTGCAGATCTGCTTTTTTGCAGACTCTGAACTACCGAACTCCGCATGCTGTTGATTTGGTTGGTAATATCTTTAACTACAGGATTCGCTGTTGTTGAATTTTCCAATAAACGGTTTCTCTCAATAACCAGTTGATTATACATCGCAATATCTGATGTAGTATTTCCATCCGAAAGACCTACATTTAAAGGCAAAACCTGATAAGTTCCTTGCTTGTTGATAGAACCTAATAAACTGTTGATCAACTCCAGCTGAGATTCATTTTCAATCTGCTTCTGATGAACATCTACCGCTGTCTGCAGAGACAATTCTGCTTCAGTCTGTATATCTGCTATATTATTTTTAACCTTAAAATCTTCTTTCTGAGATTCAACACGTCCCAATTCTTCGCCTATAATTCTGATTCTTCCATCGATAAAAGAGGCTGTTTTTTGAGATTCGGAATTTTTATCAAGATTTGCTTCACGGTTATAGTTTACTGCTAAACGGTTCAGTATGTCTTCAGCTTTTTCGGGAACCGGATAGTTCATGGAAATTTTCAGTACAGTTGCATCCTTTTCAACCAAACTCACATTGAGTATTTTCAAAAGGCTTCTTGCTCTATTCATCCCCGACATAAAATGCAGAATATATTTCCCTGAATTTTCTGGTTCAGTGACAAACTTTGGATTCTTTTGAAACATGATGATTCCAAAAGGCATCGCCACCGTCTTGTTGAATTCTGCTTCAATTGGCTTTTTTAAAGCTTCAGATTCTATGATTATACGGTTATTTTTTACTTTCGCAAAAAATTCTTTATTAGGATATTTGGCTTTAGCCTTTTCACTTATTACCCGAACGATAAATGGTGCACTATCTTTATATAATTCAGAATCTTTTACATTCCCTTGAGAATAAATATTGGTTTCTAATCCTAATTCTCTTACTACAGAAAGCATGAGTTTTTTTGATTTAAAAATCTCAATTTCATTATCTACAGAATTGGTACCCATCCCTCCAATACCACCTAGCTCTGAAAGCACAGACATCTCAGGTTGGGAAGATGATGATTTTTTAACCTCCTTAATCAATAATGTTGCTTCGGTATTATAAACAGGAATGCTATATCTTAGAAAAAACCAAGCTCCAATAACTGCAACGATTGCACCTACTACAAACCAATACCAACGGTAAATATAGGGTTTAATCAGTTCTCTAATATTTAAAGACTCTTCCTGATCCCAATCCTCTATTTGTTTATCCACTATAAAACTGTTATTAGTTATATTAATTTCTTGTCAGTGCTAAAATTCCAATAGCCAATGAAGCTACTACAGAAGCTATAGAAATATAAATCCCTGTATTAGGATCAATCCTTGATGCTTTTTCACGGTTAGCATTAGGCTGTACATATATGATGTCATTTTGCTTCAGATAGTAAAAAGGTGAATTAATAAATTGAGCACTTGTCAAATCTATCCTTTCTTTTGTGATCTGTCCATCAATATTTCTAATAACCAATACATTTTGTCTTACACCAAATACCGTAAGATCGCCTGCTAAACCTAATGCTTGCAGCAAGCTTGTATTACCATCCGGTATAACATACGTTCCTGGTTTTGTTACTTCTCCTAAAACAGAAACTTTAAAATTAGTTAGCTTAACCTCAACTACCGGACTTTTTACATATTCCGAAATAAGATTTGTTAATTTCACTTTTAACGTTTCGATATTTTCATCTGTAGTGCTTACCTGCCCAATTTGAGGAAAAGTAATATTTCCGTTTGTATCTACAAGATAAGTTGGGCCAGATATTGGCTGCTGCTGAGGCAAATTGTTAGAACTAGGTACAGAATACTGAGTAATTGTTGTGCTTGAAGAATAATTTTGATTGAACGGAGCAACAACATCCATATCTTTTGCCGTCACTGTAATAATCAGCCTATCGCCAGGCTGCAAAGTACTGCGGCTATTTTTAATAGAATTATCGAGGGCAATATTCTCAATATCCTGCATATAATTGATCTCTTGTCTTGGTGTACATGAAAATACTGCTAAACTTAAAGCACCATATATAAAATATTTTTTTACAATCATTCTTGAATTTTTTTTCACAAAATTAGGATTATTATTTTTTAAACAAAACTTGTTATATTATTATATGTTTAAATTGTTCCAATATATTAATACTCAGAGAGCTTTAATTATCTATAAAATTTTCCACCGTATTGATTTGTTCCTTATCCAAAATCTCGAACTCGGAATTATTACTGATGAATTCAGGAACAATAGTTTTTAATATTCTTACCACCTGCAGCTTATCTCGCTTTAACGCAGATACAATGATTTTCTTACTTAAGACTTCTATTTCATCAAAGCTAATTGTTGGATCTTTAGAGATCATAATTTTACTATGATGAGTAGGAATTGTTGTGGCATTATCACTTAAAAGTTCTTCATAAAGCTTTTCACCGGGTCTCAATCCGATATACTCTATTTTTATATCTACTTCAGGGGTATAGCCTGATAGTTTTATCATTCTTCTTGCCAGATCCACTATTTTTACGGGTTCACCCATATCAAAAACATATATTTCCCCTCCATCTCCCATCGTTCCGGCTTGTAACACAAGTTCACACGCTTCAGGAATGGTCATAAAATAACGTATAATATCAGGATGCGTAATGGTAACAGGGCCTCCTTTTTCAATCTGCCTTCTGAAATGCGGAATAACAGAACCATTGGAACCCAATACATTACCAAAACGTGTTGTGATATATTTAGTAATGTTACCTTCTGAATTTTGCAACGACTGTACGAATAATTCAGCTGCTCTTTTTGACGCACCCATTACATTTGTTGGATTCACAGCTTTATCTGTAGAAACCATCACAAAACGGTTAACTTTATATTTCTTTGAAAGCAACGCAACGTTTTTAGTTCCTAAAATATTAACAAAGATTGCTTCATGCGGATTTTCTTCTATTAAAGGTACATGCTTGTAAGCTGCAGCATGATAAACCATTGAAAAAGAATAAGTTTCGAATAAATTTTCAAGTCTGTATATATTAGAAATATCCCCCAATACAAATTTAAATTTCTGATCAGGAAACTTTTCCATCAATTCCAATTCTAATTCATATAATGGAGATTCAGCCTGATCAAGAACAACAATCAACGATGGATTGAACTGTGCAACCTGTCTCACAATCTCGCTCCCGATAGAGCCAGCACCTCCGGTTACTAAAATATTTTTTTCAAAATGTCTTTTTTTAACCTCTTCATTTTCAATTTTAATAGGTCTTCTATTCAGCAAATCTTCAATCTGAAGATGACGGATCGCCCCAAGCAAATCAGAATCTCTCATTTTGCTTACAGTTGGCGCTTTCAAAACTTTCAAACCACTATCTAATGCCAAGGTCATCCATTCTTCAAGCTCATGTTTTGTCATGATTTCTTTGATAATTAAAACAGCATCAAACTTTTTTATCAGCTCTTCATTCTTAAAAAATTGTTCGCTATTATAAATCTTATGACCTAACAATATGGCCTTATTAGAATCTGATCTTTTGGTAAGAAAACCCTCCAAACGATACGGATAGCTTGGGTTGTGCATAATCGCTCTTGCTAGTGAGACAGAAACATCTCCCACACCTACAACAGCTACTTTTGTTTTATTTGTTGATCCTTTTATATCAATCAATGCATTAAAAAACTGCTTGATAACCATTCTAAAAAAGAACATCAGAGAAACAGATATAAAGAAATACAGAAACAGATTTGGATATAAATACAATGATTTTCCAAATATAAATTCTGTAAAATAATTTACTAATAAAAGCGTAATAAGAGTACTTCCCGAAGACAAAATGATTTTGAAAAAATCAAAAAAAGTGGAATGTCGGATAATTCCCGCATAGGTTTTGAATATGTACATGAAACCTATATTGACTGCAATCAGCAAAAGTCTTTTTTCTGTCCTATATTCCGGAAAATTTACTTTCACATGAAGTTTATCCAGGAAAAAATAAGAAACTAATATGGAAATTAAAATGATGATAATATCAAAAACTATAACCGTCCAACGAGGTATATATCTTAATTCTGTGATTTTTACAATATTATCTCCATTGTAAATTGCAGCAAAAGCATCATTCAGCTTTTTCATTCAGCATCGGTCTTTTTTTGTTAGATGTGGCAAAGATAATCATATTATTTATTTTAAAATGACCATTAAATATATTTTATGTTTTAAAAAAATAAAAATATTTATTGTTAATGCTATTAATAGATATCAAAAATTCATCATATTAATCCAAATAATAAAATGAATTTTAGTTTAATACAAAAACAAAGCCAATTAAATAAAATCAAGATTATTTGTAATTTAAATAACCTTAACTAAACTTAACATTTAAAAAGAATTTGGACCCCTCAAAATGAATAAGTTGTTAATTATTTTATATTTTTTTTAAATAAAAAACTCTCTAATCTAAATCAGAGAGTTACCTAAACTATTTTGCTGCTATTTTTTCTTTCTTATAAATTATCAAACTTATCGCAGCAATCAGAAGCAGGGGAACATACTCGTCAATTGGCGCTGGTTCCGGATCACCTGGGTTTCCGGGAAAATTATTTTCTTCCTCTGTTTGTTCTGTCGATTCGTAAACGAAAGAATTATCCGATTCCTGAGCAAAGCTAAATGCCGAAAAAGCAATTGAACCTATTATTACTATTTTTTTCATCGTGTTTTATTTAATTATTTTCTTTGTGTATTCTTTTCCTTTTGAAACTGCTTTTAAGATATATAATCCTTTTGCTTTCAATTTTATTCTGATCAGTTTTGAATTGGCGTTGATCTGCTCAACTTTTCTTCCCGCCGCATCAAATATTTCTACTTTTTCTATGTTTTTATCATTTCTTACAAAGAAATCTTCGCCGTCTCTGTAAACTTCAAATCCGTCTTTCGCGGCTTCATTTGTAGATAATACATTTAATTGGTAAACAATCTCGAATCTGTCCGAAAACTCTCCAGTATTTGCTGTAAATGAATAGCCTTGATTCTGAAGATTGGTATAGGTTCCCAAAATTTTATCGTGAAGATAAATTGCCTGTCCGCTATCGAAAAGACCTTCTTTCTGAACTAATGAAATCACGAAATTTCCGTTTTCAAAATGCCTGGTTCCAACCGGAACGACATCATTGAGATCAAAAGCTCCTTTTCCCTGAATAATTAATTTCTCAGCATCTGCAATTGTATAAAAAGCATCAGAACCTGTAGCGAATGCTTTAGAATCATATTTATCATAAGAATCTGAAGCAGCATTCAAATAAGCGACCGCAAAAGTATTGCTGGTGTTATAAGAAGAATTTAATCTTAACCAGAATTTACCTTCAACAGATGAAACATTTTTATTAAAGAATGATCCTGCGGTTGCGGTTCTCATTTCGTTAGTAAAAGTTAATGAAGTGTCTGTGGCTGTTAAAGATTGAACAATAAATCCTTGTCCGATGTTGGCGATATTACCCGAAGGCACAGTCGAAATATTGGGCGCAGGCACCCAAGTCTGGGTTGAAGGGTTGTAAGTTGCATAGCCAATATTCGTTGTGGTTGATCCGTTTTGAGTCGTTACCGAATTGCTTGTATTATCCCAAAAGTAGAATGTATTTGAAATTCTGGCAGCATTTACATTGTAAAATGTGTCTAAATTCAAATTTGAAGGATAAGGATTACCAATTAAATTATATCCGTTACCAGCCGTTGACAAAGTGAAAGTCTGGGTTCCGGTATTCGGAGTTCCGGTAAATATTAAGGAGGCATTGGCTACAGGAGTTTTAATGGAATATCCTTTTCCAAAGATTGAAATTGTAGAAGCCGCGTTTACAAAATAATCTGTCGCCGTATTGTATTCTGTAATGAAAGCAGGTGTATTTCCTGTTCCGTAGATCGAATTTAAATCTTGTGATGCAACCGGAGAAGACCAAAATGCGTATTTATCCAAAGCACTTGTTCCATTCTTCAATACAGAAAAAGTACCGCTGTAATTTAATACAGAACCATCTTTTTGAATAAAGTTTCCGCCGTTTTCTATAGTAATATCTGATGCATTTATTGTATTTCCGGATGTAATTTCTAAGATTCCTCCGCTTTTAATTGTTACTTTTTTAGCTGTAAAAGCAGGAAGTGATGCCGTTGAATATAATCCTGTAAAAGTTACATCTTTAGCGTCTGGAGAACCATTGGACCAGGTTGAGCCATTCCAGATTGTAGTTTCAATTTTTTTATAAAGTGAAAGCTCGGGTAATTGGCTTGATGTTGCATATGCTTTAAAACCAGGAGTTCCTAAACTAGCATTGTATTTTAAAATTCGTGATGGATCATCTACATTTACTGCTGAATAATAACCCGCTGTTTCATAAGTAATATTCCATCTTTGCTGATCTGTCGAAGCCGCTGTTACCGTTGATAAATTGGTACTGCTTCCTGTATATCCTAAAAATCTGGAGTCACCGGAATTCTGAATAGTAAATGTTCCATTATTATTTACAAGATTCCATACATTATTTACAGGAGGATTAATTATTTCATTATTTATGGCATTTAAATTAGCAGTTGCCAAAGTACCGCTGTTTACTGTATTTATAGCCATTACCTGATTATTCCTGTCAGCAAGTATATAATAGCCATCGGTCAAATCTACAGCAGAATTTATTTTTTCAAATCTTCCTGCTCCATTGTATGGATCTGCGGTTACCGTCAAAACAATTTGTTGATTCAATGCATTCCAATTGCTATTCCCTACCTGTTCTGCTGTAATATTAGTAGATCCCATTCCTACAATCGTAACCGTATTTCCGGAAACTGTTGCAACACTTGTATTTGAGCTTGAATAAGTAACCGGTAAATTAGCATTTTCTGTATTTAAAGGAAAATTAAAAGCTGGACTGCTTATATATTTTGTCTGATTCGTAAAACCTGCAATCGTTTGAGTTCCTTTTCCAATAGTGAAAGAAAGACTTTCAGCTTGTGAAGTCCCGACGGAGTTTGTAGCCGTAACATCTGTTGTAAAATTTCCTGCGGAAACAGGAGTGCCGCTAATTTCGCCTGAAGTTGTATTCAATGTCAATCCATTTGGCAGGCTAGAACCGTTTGCCAATGCATAAGATGTAGGATTTTCTGAAGCGACAATCTGTTGAGAAAAAGCCAGGCCTACGTTTCCTGTAAAAGATGAAGCCGTTACTGTAGGAGTATTGTTTTGAGTATTGGGTACAGTTACCGTAAAGTTATCTACATAAATGGTTGATGAAGTTCTATAAATCTGAATTTTATTAACCGTTAAACTATTAATATTTATTATTCTGCTGCCTTGAGTTTGATTTATTGTAAAAGGAGAACCCGGAGCAGGCAACCAAGTCTGGCCATTATCTTCAGAAATATTAACTTGATAACCACCCGAAGAAGTAGAAGCTACAACATCAAAAGAAACCATAGCAACACCTCCGACTAAATTGGGAGTAATTATTTGAGAACCTGTACCGCTTCTTAATTGAGCCGATTTTGATCCATTAGTAACTCCAACTGTACCGCTAATTACATTCGCCACTTCCCAATTACCACTTCCTAAATTAACTGTTGTTAAATTCACATTGTAAGAAGAAGGAAGACCATTTTCAAAACTTTCTGTTATTTGCCCAAATCCTAAAACTGAGAAAAAAGTCATTAAAAATGCAGGTAACATTTTTAATAGATTGCATAATTTTAAATCCATATATAGTTTTTGTTTTAGCTAACAAAACTATAAATTTTTCTTTAAAATAGTATTAATTAATAATAAAATTAACTTAATCATTAATTATGCTTAAAATAACATCATACTCAAAACCTCTACTTAAAAGGTATTTAATTGTTTTAGACTTTTTTTGATACATCTGTAAACCTTTGAGTTTTGAAGAATAACTTTCGTAGATTTTCCGAATTGTTTTTATATAATCTTCATCTTCAATCTCATCAAAACTTTTATTAATCAGCTTTTCTGTAATGCCTTTTTGTTTTAAATGCATTTTAATCTTATTCTTTCCCCAGCTTTTAATATAAAATTTACCTCGAATGTAGCTTCGGGTAAATCTTTCTTCGTTTAGATAATTTTCTTTTAATAAATATAAAATGATTTCTTCTTTCGCTTCAGGAATTAAAACAAATTCTCTCATCTTCTGCTCGACTTCCGCATGACAGCGATCCTGATAAACACAATAGTTGACCAGTTTTTGCTTTAGTTCTTCAAAAGTGAAAAGTTTTTTGTCGTCTGACATTTTTGAGTTTTAAATTTGAGTTTCAATATAGCTTTAAAGAAATATTTCATTTCCATAAAATTTCTCAATAAAAAAGACGCAAAATACTTTGCGCCTTTATCATTATTGCTTTTTCAGTTTAATAATTGAATAAGGCTTTACCTTCCATCAATTCATTTACTTTTTTCCTTACAGAAGTAAGAACTTCTTCATTCTTAATATTATCAACAACTTCAGAAATCAATTCTGAAATAGTTTCCATATCATTTTCTTTCAGACCTCTTGTGGTAATCGCTGCTGTTCCCAATCTGATTCCGGAAGTTGTGAATGGCGATTTATCATCAAAAGGAACCATATTTTTATTACAAGTAATGTCTGCTTTTACAAGTGCTTTTTCAGTTTCTTTACCGTTTACTCCTTTATTTCTAAGGTCTACAAGCATCAAATGATTGTCTGTTCCGCCACTCACAATGTCAAAACCTTTGCTCATCATAGATTTTGCCAAAGCCTGAGCGTTGGATTTAACTTGTTTTGCATAAGTCAAAAATTGATTATCAATCGCCTCCGCGAAAGCAATCGCTTTACCGGCAATAATGTGTTCCAGCGGACCGCCCTGAATTCCCGGGAAAACAGCTCCGTCGAGAACCTGGCTCATCTGCTTGATTTCTCCTTTTGGAGTTTTGTGGCCATACGTATTTTCAAAATCTTTCCCCATCATGATCATTCCGCCTCTTGGTCCTCTTAAAGTTTTATGGGTCGTAGTCGTTACAACATGACAGTGTTCAAACGGAGAATTTAATAATCCTTTAGCCACCAAACCGGCAGGATGAGCAATATCTGCCCAAAGTGTAGCTCCGATCTCATCTGCAACTTCTCTGAATTTTGCATAATCCAAATCTCTTGAATACGCCGAAAAACCAGCAATAAGCATTTTTGGTTTTTCTCTCAAAGCAACTTCTCGCATCTGATCATAATCGATCAAACCTGTTTCCTGCTGAACTCCGTAAGAAACTACATTGTATTGAATTCCTGAAAAATTAACTGCAGAACCGTGAGTCAAATGACCTCCCATTGAAAGATCCATTCCCATGATTTTGTCACCCGGTTTCAAAACTGCCAAATAAATCGCAGCATTTGCCTGCGAACCCGAATGCGGCTGAACATTTACATAATCTACTCCGAAAAGCTCTTTAGCTCTGTTGATCGCCAAAGTTTCAACCTCATCTACAACTTCACATCCTCCGTAATATCTTTTTCCGGGATATCCTTCTGCATATTTGTTGGTAAGAACGCTTCCCATCGCTTTCATTACATTTTCAGAAACAAAGTTTTCCGAAGCAATAAGCTCTAATCCGTGGGATTGTCTTTGTCTTTCTTTTTCAATAAGGTCGAAAATAATGTCCATTTATTTTTAGATTTTTTAGATTTTCCACCCCAAATGTAAGGAATTCCACCTACATTTCAATAGGCTTCAATTATAAATTGATGAAAATTTCTTTAATAATTTTACGCAAAAATCGGCTATTTATCTTTAAATAATTGAATCGTATAATCCAATAAATCTTGCCCGCCGGTTTTTCCGTGTCCCGGAATAATTACTTTAGCATCCGGATACGTTTTTTTTATTTTTTCAACCGTTTCAGACCAAACCTGAACATTTGCGTCTTCCAGATTGCCTTCTGAAGCTCCGATTTCTTTAATCAGACAACCTCCAAACATAGCATTTTCACTTGGAAAGTAGCCAACAATATTATCTTTCGTATGTCCTTCGCCAAAAAAATTGGCGTAAACTTTTTGCTTACCGACATTCAAAGTTAAGCTGTTATCAAAGCCGTGATTAGGAATATTAAAGCCTTTTTCTTTTGCAAATGCAATCGTTTTATTATTCGAATAAGAAGGAATCTTATTTTTTTCAAACTCTTTCAAACCGCCAACACAATCCTCATGAAAGTGAGTCGGAATGACTGCATTGATTTTAGAATGCAAATTATTTTTAATCCAGGAAATCAATTCGGCAGAACTTTTGTCATCAACAGGTGTATCGAAAATCACGGTTTCATTTCCGTCTTTTACAATCATTCCGTTGCAATCAACTTTTCCGTACGTTTCGGAATTGAAATATGAAATATGCTGATAAACATTTTCTGACAATTGCTTAATAATTAAATCATTCGATTTGTAAAGGACTTTTGGCTCCTGAAAAGTTTCTTTAGAATTGCAGCTAAAGATGATTGTCATTAAAAATAAAAACAGGATTTTGAAAATTGGCTTCATAAAATAATTCTTTTCTGAATAACGAAAATATAGAATTAATCATCATAAATAAATATTATTGGAAGTTAATTAAGTGTTAAACCTTAAAAAGCAACTATTCATTTCACGATTTTTTAAACCAAAAAACCAAAAAAAATTCCGGGACTCAGATAAAATTTATCGATTTAGTTTATTATTTTTTAGTTGCTGTATTCATCAATTCAAAGCACAAATTGTCAATGTTCCTCATTTTTGGATTAAAGGCTGAAACATTTGATAAAATGATGACGCCATTCTTGTTTTCAGCGCTGAATGCCAAAGACGAAGAATATCCGCCCGTTCCTCCGTTATGCCAAAAAAATTCGCTGTTATTTTCATTTTTCAAAATGTGCCATCCTAATCCGATTTTCATTTTATCATTAATCGTAAAAGTTGGTTTTCTCGTTAAGGAAAGCTCCCTATTTCTAATATTAAATTGAGCTTCAACAAATTTTGCCAAATCTTCCGTTGTGGACAAAATTCCGCCACCTCCAAATAAGACGTCAAAATCCCAGTTTGAAACTTTTTCACCATTTGCGTTTAATCCGTTTACAAGTTTATCTTTTAGATTTTCAGAACTTGTGTAAGAATTGTTCATTTTATATTTGTCGAATATTCTTTTTTGTAATAATTGCTGAAATGTAGTTTTTTGACTTAATCCTAACGTATATCCTAATAATCCCGCACCTAAATTTGAATATGAATATTTTGTCAAAGGATCGCTTTCTAATTTTAAGTTATTTTTAAGATAATTTTCAATTTCTTTTTTCCCATAATTCTTGTACGGATTGATTTCGTTGGACAAATCCAGATTATCAGGAAGACGTGGTAAACCTGAAGTATGATTTGCTAAACTCTGAAAACTCAGTTTGACATTTCCTTTGAAAGAAAAAGAATAATATGAATTGACACTATCGTTTAAATCAATCTTCTTATCCTCAACTAAGGAAGCCAAAACAGTTGAAGTAAAAGCTTTTGTAATCGAACCTATTTCAAAAACCTTATTTTGATTCCTAATACTTTTTATTGTATCATTTTGTTTAATAATTCCGTAGAAATGAGTTTCCCCATTTTCAATAAATGCAATTGAAATCTGAGTGTCATTTGGAAAGTTCTTCGTATTTGAAAATATAGCTTCATTTATATTTTTTGGAAAATGATGTAAAGCATTTGCGATTTTATTATCTGTTTCAGCGTTATTTTCGTCCGACTCTACATAAGGTTTTACAAAAAGTCCGTTGATTTTATTCTGATTATCCAAAGAAATATTCACCGACAAAACTGCTCTTTCAAATTTGGTTTTGTAGACCGCATATGTTTTCTGATAATTGATAAATTCTTTACTTTCAATTTTACCAACCTGAAGTTTTAAACCCGTGAAAAATTCTTTTTCTTTTTCCAGAGGCAGAGCTTTCTTCATTTCAGGCGAAAACATATTATAAATCTCTTCGTATTTTCCCGAATTATAATTATTCTGAAAAAGATCAACCGTAGATTTATAATTATTAGCTTGACCAAAAATCACACTCATCATTACACTGAAAAGTAAAAAAGAAAGAATCCTCTTCATAACTATTAATCAGATATTTTAACGTTATTATTTTTTCGCTTTCTCTTTCAGTTCTTCTTTGTCTTTATCCGAAGGATTCCAAACTTTAACTTCTGAGTTTTTATCAATTCCTGAAAGAATCTGTACATTGATTCCGTCACTTGCTCCTAATTTCACATAAGTTTTTTTAAATTTTCCGTCAGGTTGTTTTACCTCAACAAATGGCCTGTCTTTACCGTTCTTTTTTTCATATTGAATCAAAGACTCATCCAACAATAATGCATTTTTCTGTGAGCTTAAAACAATCTCTCCGTTTGCGGAAAATCCTGCTCTGATGTATTCATTATTCGGATTGTGAACATCGCCTTCAACCGGGAATTTTATAGTTCCGTTGTTGTCTTTTCCTTTTGGAGCGATCATCGTCAGTTTCCCCGGGAAAGATTTGTTTTGCAAAGCACCGATCACAATATTCATGTCCATACCTTGTTTCAGCTTTCCGGCCTGAGCTTCATCAATTTCACCCTGAAAAATAAGTGAATTTAAATCTGCAATAGAACAAATTGTAGTTCCGGCATTGAAAGAGTTGGCCTCAATCACCTGACTTCCGACTTTTACGGGAACTTCAAGCACCGTTCCGGAAGCTTTTGAACGAATCTGAGTTGTTGCCAAACCTTGTAATTCGGGAATTGCACCTGTTTTTACGATCTGTAGTCTTTTTTGGGCGGTCTGAAGCTGCTGATTGGCATTTTTCAGATTTTGCTGTTGCGCATACAATTGCTGCTGAGAATTTAAAAATTCCTGTCTGGAAATTACACCCTGATTGTATAATTTTTGTTGCATCGCAAACTGCTTCTGCATATTATCAACATTCATTCTTGCATTACTTATCTGAAGTTGAGAATTTAATACTTCCTGCTGCGCATTGTTTACTTCTGCAATATTCGGGATGATTTTTACCGTTGCTATCAATTGTCCGGCTTCAACTCTGTCTCCTTCATCCACCAAGATTTTATCGATAATACCTGCAATATTTGGTTTAATCTCAATTTCTTCTTTAGGAATGATTTTCCCTGTTGCCATCACCTTATCATCCATATTCTGAACGGTTGGTTTTCTTGTAAGGAAAGCTTCACTTTCTTTAGAATTTGATTTTACAAGATAACTGATCCCCGAAAATAATGCGGCAGCCAATAAAAGCCCTAAAAATATGTAAATGGCCTTTTTCCAGGTAAACTTCTTTTTCATATGTATAGTTTATTTTTTTATTTTAAATTAAAATTGATTCACTTTCAATTACTTATTCGCTTCTCAATGCTTCAATCGGCCGTATTTTTACTGCTCTTTGAGCTGGAATCATTCCGATAATTAGTCCTAAAATCACCATTACCGACATCGCTGCGAAAACATTTACGTAATTGACGGTTGGATTGTAAAATGGAAATTCATCCTGATTTTGTGTAAGCATATTAAAAATCATTAGCACAAAAATTCCGAAAATAAAACCAAACAATCCGGAACTGAGCGTAATGACAACACTTTCGAGCAGAATCTGATTTCTCACTTCCGAAGGTTTTGCTCCTAAAGCTCTTCTGATACCTATTTCTTTGGTTCTTTCCTTTACTGTAATTAATAATATATTCGAAATTGCAATCACTCCCGCAAGAATGGTTAAAGTTCCTACAATAATCGTCAGAAGCTGCATTCCTGTTAAAAAGCCGGTCAGTTTTTTAAATTCTTTTCCTAAATTAAAACTTCCAAAAGCATTGGTATCTTCAGGAGAAACCTGATTTTTTGCCTTCAGCTCGGTTTTTACTCTTTCTTCAACGGTATTTACTTCGGCATTGGGCTTGCTCACGATCGCAAACATATCGATTTCATCGCCGGCATTATACATTTTGGTGTAGGTGGAAAGCGGAATAAAAACCGTTCGGTCGTTTTCAAAACCGCCTCCTTTTTTCACTCTGAAAACACCGATCACGTTGAAGAAAATTCCTTTAATATTAATTGATTTCCCCAAAGGGTTTTCTTTCTTTTTTGAATCGAAAAAGTTGTTGTAAACTTCTTCTCCAATCACCACTACATTTTTGTTTCCTGAAACATCCGCATCGTTGATATATCGTCCGAAAATCAGTTTTTTCTCCGAAATCTTATTGCCGATCGGATAATCTCCTGTTAATGAATAAGTTGCGCTTTTGCCATTTCTGGACATTGTTTCTCCAGGCGTTCCTGCAAAACTTCCCCTTGCATTTTGAGGTGAAACATAATCTATATCCGAAATTTTTCTTTTCAACATATCAATGTCCGACAATCGAAGATTGACGTCTCTTCCTTTTGGGAAACCTTCATAAGGAATCGATGTATTTTGCGCCCAAAGAAATATAGAATTGGTCGCAAAACCCGAAAACAGTTTATCAAAACCGTTTTCCATACCTTTTGCGGAACCCAGCAATACAACGTACAAAAACATACCCCAACCCACACCAATCATGGTAAGGAATGTGCGGAGCTTATTATTTCGTAATGAATAATAAATTTCCTGCCAGGTATCTTTTTTAAATATAATGTTCATTTCCTAAATTGTCATTTTTTTACTTTATAAAAGTCAATTTGCTTCACAGTGAATTTTGCTTCACAAGTCAATTTTTAATCTTTATTTTTATTTCCTTTTGACTGAATTTTAAAAATTCACATTGACTATTCACCATTCGTTATTCTGTTCTTAAAGCTTCGATAGGCTTTATTCTTGAGGCCCTGTAAGCCGGAACGAATCCCGCAATCAAACCTGAAAAAACCAAAGCAATAAATGCCATAAAAATAGTTCCCCAGCCAACGCTTGGATTTTTAATAAAATATTCTTCAAGGCTATCTCCGATCAAATGTAAAGTCAAAACACCGATTCCAACTCCTACAAAACCCGAAACGACGGTAATCACCACACTTTCCTGAACAATAAGAGCAACGATACTTTGTGGTTTGGCACCAATGGCTTTTCTTACGCCTATTTCTTTAGTTCTTTCTTTTACGATATACACCATGATATTGCTGATTCCGATAATTCCGGCAAGTAAAGTTCCCAACCCAATGAAGGTTACAATTCCTGTAAGAACCGCCATAAACATAAAGGTTTCATTCATGTTTTGGGCATTATTCCAGACACGCACTCCATTTTCGTCATCAGGAGAAACATTTTTTCTGGCTTTAAGCCTTTCTTTCAGTTGATCTCCATATTTTATAGCCTCAGCCGGCTGCATATTTTCGTTATAAGCAATGTAAATTGTACTTACCGTATCCGAACCTTTTTTCATCTGCTGCAACGTGGTAATGGGAATTGTTATATGCCTTTCGTCCCAATCGCCTCCGTCATCAGAAAACACACCGACAACCTTAAACATGGTTCCATTGATATCAAGATCTTTCCCGACAGGGCTGCCATTTTTTATTAAATCCCGTTGCACCATTCTTCCAATCACAGCAACATTTTGCTTTCTTTCTAAATCTCCAGGCGAAAGGTAACGACCTTCAAGCATTTTTCTGTTTTCAATATATTTTTCTTCCGTATCGGCTCCGTTGATTTGATACGAACCGCTTTCTTTTCCGTATTTTACCAATAAATTTGCTGTATATCTTGGCGTAGAATATCCTACTTTCTCTTTGTCGCTATCAATCAGAAAATCATAATCATCATTATTCATCGTTACCGTTCTGTTAGATTGAAGGCCTTTATAAGCGACTGTCGTATTTCCTGTAAAAATAGAAATCAGATTTTGAGCATCTCTCGCAAAACCTTCCGTAAAAGCATTCTGCAAACCTTTTCCGATCCCAAAAAGAACAATAAATATAAAAAGACCCAAAGCAACGGTAAATCCCGAAAGCACCGTCCGCAATATGTTACTGCGAATAGAACTGAATATTTCCTGCCAACGATCTAGGTCAAACATATTTTTTTTGATTTTTATAATGTCAATTAGCTTTGCTGTGAATCTTCTTTGAAGTCAATTGTGAATTTTAAAATATTGTTATCTTAAATTGACTATTACTTGCGAAACAAAATTGACTATCCACTATTATTTTTTTAACTTTTCAACATACCACTTAATAAAATGAAAGTTGCTTTTATTAATTTTCCTACTTTTTCTAAATTTTCTCTTTGCATATAATTACATTCAATAATTATATCAAAACATGAATCTAATTCTATTACCGAACCTCTATATCTTTTTCTTTCAATTTCAAATTTTCGGGAACATCCTTCTGTAATATTTAATACTACTGAAGTTGAAGCTCTCCGTATTTGATCTGTTAAACTAAATCTTTCATTATCAGGAAGCCTGCTTAAAACTTTATAGCTTTCAAATCTTAACTCTCTTGCTGATTTATAAACATCAAGTTTATAATGATTGAGATTTAAAAACATTTTTTTTCTTTTTAAAATTCATCCGTGTTTATTTTATAATTATTAAAGGTTGCTTTTAAAATTCACTTGCAAAGCAAATTGACCATTCACAATTCACCTTTAAAGTACAATCTGCTTTATAAACTCATCACTTTCAATAATTCCGTCTCGCAGAATCACGTTTCTTTTAGTTTGTGCGGCAACGTCCGGCTCATGAGTCACAACAATGATGGTTTTTCCTTCATTATTAATATCCTGAAGAAGTTTCATAATATCATGCGTGGTTTTGGAATCTAAAGCTCCAGTTGGTTCATCAGCTAGAATAACTTTAGGATCTGTAATCAACGCTCTTGCAATGGCAACTCTTTGCTTTTGCCCACCTGAAAGTTCGTTGGGAAGATGTGTTGCCCATTGCGCCAAACCTACTTTTTCCAAATATTCCATAGCTCTTTGATTACGCTCTTTTCTCGGTACATTTTGGTAATATAAAGGAAGAGCAACATTATCCAAAGCCGTTTTGTATCCTATCAAATTAAAAGATTGGAAGACAAAGCCTAAAAACTTTGAACGATATTCGGCAGCTTTTACTTCATTAAGATGCTCGATTGGAATTCCGTCCAGCTCGTATGTACCGCTGTCTTTTTCATCCAAAATTCCGATAATATTCAGTAAAGTAGATTTTCCGGAACCCGAACTTCCCATAATAGAGACAAATTCGCCCTCAGAAATATTGAGGTTGATTCCCTTGAGAACGTGAAGCTTACTTTTCCCCGTGTCGTACGATTTATGTAAATTCTGAATTACTAACATTAAGTGACTGCTGTTTTTGTTTCCAATAAGTAGCATCTATTTTCGATTTGTTACAAGTTTATTAATTTCTTTAAATAATTTATTGTTTAATATTCAACTAATTAAAATACAAATATTTACATAAAGCCGTTTAATTCTAATCTTTACAGAAGTGCCATTTTTGTGACTTTAGTATCTCTAAATCAATATCAGAGCGAGTTTCATGTAAATGTGGAAAACTTTTAAGGTTAAAACTCAACCATTTAGTCTTTAGCCCTTTTAAAATCAGTCTGCGTTGTCTAACTTTGTGCTTCGCACGCTACAAGAGATGAATGATTGTTCCCGTTGATAAGTTTCCAATACAACTTTCAACGACCCAGAAAGTTACCGCCTCTTGAATTTTATGCACAGTGATCAATTTTTATAATTTTTTAAAGACATTACAATTTTAATATGGGAATTTTTGATAAAAGAGTAAGCTACAAGCCGTTTGAGTATCCTGAGGTTCTTCAGTTTGTAGAAGCCATCAATAAGTCATTTTGGGTACACTCGGAAGTTGATTTCACGGCAGATGTTCAGGATTTTCAGTCACAACTTGAGCCGCACGAAAAAAATGCTGTAAAAAACGCACTTTTAGCTATCGCCCAGATTGAAGTTTCTGTAAAATCATTTTGGGGAAACTTGTATCACCACCTTCCAAAACCTGAGCTGAACGGTTTGGGATCTACATTTGCAGAATGCGAATTTCGTCATTCGGAAGCGTATTCGCGTTTGCTGGAAGTTTTGGGTTACAACGAAGCATTTACGCATGTTGTAGAAGTTCCTGCATTGAAAAAGAGAATCGAATTTTTATCCAACGTTCTGAAGCATGCCAATTCTGCAACACCTAAAGAATATGTTTCGTCGCTGTTGTTATTCAGTATTCTGATTGAGAATGTGTCTTTATTTTCACAGTTTGCGATCATTTTGTCTTTCACAAGATTTAAAGGTTTCATGAAAAATGTTTCAAATATTATTGCTTGGACGTCTATTGATGAGCAGATTCATGCTAATGGTGGAATTTATCTGATTAATAAAATCCGTGAAGAACAGCCGGATCTTTTAACAGATTCTGATATTGAAGATATTTATACTTTGGTAGACCAATCCATCGAACTGGAAGGAGAAATCCTTGACTGGATCTTTGAAATGGGCGAATTGGATAAATTCTCAAAACAAGATTTAATTAACTTCATGAAATATCGTGTTGACGAAAGTTTAACTAAAATCAATATGGAAAAACGTTACAATACCACTGCAGAACAATACAGCCCGATGAAATGGTTTGAAGAAGAAGTTTTCGCTAATTCTATGGATGATTTCTTTGCAAAAAGACCGGTGGATTATACGAAGCATGATAAGAGTATTACTGCGAATGATTTATTTTAATTAAAAAGCGCGAGCGAAGCGAGCGGCAAAACAGTTAGTATTAGAGATCTGTCATTCCGAACGAAGTGAAGTGAAGAATCTCAAGCTTAATATTCTTAAAACTTAAAAATCTTAATGGTTAAAATTAAACATTAAGATTATAAAAGATTGCTTCGTTCCCGCAATGACTAAAAAAACAAAAATATGATCAACGTCATCGTAAGTTATACCGTAAAGCCTGAATTCGTTTCAGAAAACAAAAGCAATATTCAAAAGTTTCTGGAAGACTTTAAAAATTTAGATCAGACAAAATTTGAATATAAAGTTTTTGTAAAAGAAGATGGTGTTACGTTTTTGCATTATTCAAATTATGAAAATGAAGAAGTGCAAACTGAGGTTTTGAATATTCCGTCTTTCAAAGAATTTCAGAGATTGAGAGACGAAAGTGGATTAAATGATTCTCACAAAGTAGAGTTTTTAAAATCTGTTTAAAATAAAGGCGCGAGCGAAGCGAGCGTCGAAACAGTTAGTATTAGAAAATGTTATTCTAAACGAAGTTTACGAAGTGAAGATCTCAAACTTAATATCTTAACCTTAAATTGACCTTAATGGTTAATTTTGAAACATTAAGATTTATTCAGTTATTAAGAGATTCCTCGTTCCTCAGAATGACAATGCTTGAAAACCGTTCTCAATTACGGTTATAAAGAAAAACAAAAACCGTCTTAGCCCTGATTGAGCGGTCTGTCTGAGCTCTTTTTCTTGACAAAGAAAAAAGCGAGTAGCGAAAGCAGGTACACAAGTGAAAAGAAAAACGAAATTTTCTGCTCATAAAAATTTTAACAATACAATGTACACTGTACATTTTTACAATATAAACTATGGAAGAACAAAGCAATATCTGGTGGCTCAACGAAGAATCTGAGCAAATGTTGAACAGAGGTTACCTATTGAAAGGAGAAACCGTAGACGGAGCAATCGACAGAATCACAACAGCAGCAGCAAAAAAATTATACAAACCCGAACTACAACCCGCATTCAAAGAAATGATCACCAAGGGATGGATCAGTTTCTCGTCGCCAGTTTGGGCAAATATGGGAACGCAGAGAGGTCTTCCAATCTCTTGTTTCAATGTTCATATTCCGGACAGTATCGAAGGAATTACTCACAAAATGGGTGAAGTGATTATGCAAACGAAAATCGGGGGCGGAACTTCAGGATATTTCGGGGAACTTCGTAACAGAGGAACGGCAGTAACCGATAATGGAAAATCTTCGGGAGCGGTTTCGTTTATGAAATTATTTGACACTTCTATGGATGTCGTTTCTCAGGGTGGTGTAAGAAGAGGTGCTTTTGCGGCATATCTTGATGTTGACCACGGCGATATTGAAGAATTTTTATCAATTAAAGACATCGGAAGTCCGATTCAGAACCTATTTACCGGAATTTGCGTGCCAGATTACTGGATGCAGGATATGATTGACGGTGATGCCGACAAGCGTAAAATCTGGGCAAGAGTTCTAGAAAGCCGCCAGCAAAAAGGTCTTCCGTACATTTTCTTTACAGATAATGTGAACAGAAACAAACCTCAGGTTTATAAAGACCTTGGATTAACGATTAATGCGAGTAATCTTTGTTCGGAAATCATGCTTCCGTCAACTAGAGAAGAGTCTTTCATCTGTTGTCTGTCGTCTATGAATTTAGAATTATACGATGAATGGAAAGATACAAACGCAGTACAGTTGGCGATCTATTTCCTTGACGCTGTTTTATCTGAATTTATCGAAAAAACGGAAGGAAATTATTACCTTCAAGGAGCAAGAGACTTCGCAATGCGCCACAGAGCACTTGGATTGGGAGTTTTGGGTTATCATTCTTATTTACAGAAAAACATGATTCCGTTTGAGAGTTTTGAGGCGACTCAGTTTAATGCAAGAGCTTTCAAACATATCAGAGCTCAGGCAGATATTGCTTCAAAAGAACTGGCCAACATCTACGGAGAACCTGAATTATTGAAAGGTTACGGAATGAGAAATACTACAGTAATGGCAATTGCTCCAACGACTTCAAGTTCGGCGATTTTGGGACAGACTTCTCCTGGAATTGAGCCTTTTGCTTCAAATTACTATAAAGCTGGTTTGGCAAAAGGAAACTTCATGCGTAAGAATAAATATCTTGCTAAATTATTGGAAGAAAAAGGTCTTGACAATGAAGAAACATGGAGAACGATTATGTTAAACCACGGTTCTGTTCAGCACTTGAATGAATTAACTGACGAAGAGAAAGCAGTATTCAAAACATTTAAAGAAATTTCTCCGATGGAGATTATTTCTCAGGCTGCACAAAGACAGCAGTATATCGATCAGGCTCAGTCGCTGAATTTACAGATTCCTTCTACAATGCCTGTAAAAGACGTTAATTATCTTTACATCGAAGCTTGGAAAAAAGGAGTAAAAACATTGTATTATCAAAGAAGTTCATCTGTTTCTAAAGAAATGATGGTGAATTTTGTAAGCTGCTCGGCTTGTGAAGCGTAATTAATATTTAAAAATATAATAGAAAACCGTGGAACTTTTTCTGCGGTTTTTATTTTATATTTGTTATAATAAATCTGCAATCTAATTCCTAAACTTACAAAGCATGAAATTCGGACAAGTAGAAGATCCTTCACAAATAGATTTTACCTTACCAAAAGATCATCCAAAAACCAAAGAAATTTTAAAGCAAAATAAAAAAGGGCTTGAAAATATCTCAATTGGTTGCGCAAAATGGAATAAAACAGATCTGAAAGGATTTTATCCAAAAGGAACAAAAGACGAATTGACATATTATGCAACTCAGTTTAATTCTATCGAATTGAATGCAACTTTCTACGGAATGCCGACTTCCGAACAGGTTTTGACATGGAAAGAGAAAACCCCTTCAGATTTTAAGTTTTTCCCGAAAATCACCAATACCGTTTCACATTTCAGAAGGCTTTTGAATATTGATGATGTGGTCACTCAGTTTGCAACGGCTGTTCTGAATTTTGATAAAAAACTGGGAATGGTTTTTTTACAGCTTCATGATAATTTCAAACCAAAAGATTACGAAAGATTGGAACAATTTGTCAACAAATGGCCTAAAGAAGTTCCTTTAGCCATTGAATTGAGAAATACAGAATGGTTCACCGATGAAGAGATTTTCGATAAAACCTGCCAGCTTTTTGAGCAAAATAATATTACCAATATCATTGTAGACACAGCCGGAAGAAGAGATATGCTTCATATGCGGCTCACAACACCAAATGCGTTTATAAGATACGTTGGTGCCAATGCCGAAAGTGATTATGAAAGATTAGACGACTGGCTGGAACATTTGACAAGATGGAAAAAAGAAGGCCTTCAAAATCTATACTTCTTTGTGCATCAGAATATTGAAAAAGCGTCACCGCTGCTTTCCGCTTACTTTATTAAAAAAATAAATGAAGAATGGAATACGGAATTGCCAATTCCTAAAATGGGACAGGAAAATATGCCAAGCTTGTTTTAAAATTATTTTCTCCGCAACATTAAAACCACATTCAGAAATATCAAAAGGAAAATAAGCACAATCCAGATACCTTGCTGCATATTATCAAATTTGTAATTTTCAATCTGCTTTTTTGCCTGTTTTGAAAGCTTTTCGCTTTGGTTGATGTAGTTTTGAACTTCCACCACCTGATCCATATTTTTATTGGGAATCGCATGTTGTGAAAAATAAACCATATTCTTTCTTCCAAGATAACCTGCAACCCAATATTGATCGGACTTTGCCAATTTTAGATATTCAATTCTGTAATGCTCAGGACGAATTTTACCAATATGTTTTGTCTCAAAAGTTCCGCTTTTATCAAGATTGTTTACATTAATGACATAAAAATCTAAAGGCTGAGGCAATTTATTGATCACCTGAAGCGAAACAGAGTTATTTACAATTCCGATCGAACTTTTCTTGACAAACCAATAAGTGAATAATGATATCGAAAAAACCAAAGTCACAATCCTGAAAATTTTCGCGCCCACAGCAGCTTTCCCTGATTTTATCTTATATAAAAACAGAGAAATAATTAAAGAAATTAAAATGACGAAAATAATAAATCCCATGCTGCAAAGATAATCATTAGAGATCTTTTGAGGGAATGTTAATCAACATTCCATTCTTTATAAAACTGGTCGAGGAAATTCAGCATATATTGATGCCTTTGTTCGGCTATTTTTTTTCCTTCATTGGTATTCATTAAATCTTTTAATAGCAAAAGTTTTTCATAAAAATGATTGATTGTGGTTCCGTTTGATTTTTTATATTCTTCTTTCGACATATTCAGTTTTGCCTCAATATCAGGATGATACATCAGATTATTTTTAAAACCTCCGAAATTAAAGGCTCGCGCAATTCCGATGGCTCCGATGGCATCGATACGATCTGCATCCTGTACTATTTTCAGTTCGATCGGCAAATCTTTAGGCGCTTCTCCTCTATTTTTGAACGAAATATTTTGAATGATAAATAAAACCTGCTTTATAATTTCTTCATCCACATTTTGGCTTTCTAAAAAATCTTTTGAAATTTTTAAAGCTAAAGTTTCGTCACCATTATGGAATTTTGGATCAGCAATATCATGCAACAATGCTGAAAGCTCGACAACATCCTGATTACAATTCTCGGTTTTAGCTATTTTTTTGGCAAGTTTCCACACTCTTTCGATGTGAAACCAATCATGTCCGGCTTCCGCACCTTCCAGTTTTTCTTTTACAAATTCTACCGTATTTTCTATTGTACTGCTCATTTATTGAATTTCGTTTAAAATAATATTCCAGAGTTTTTTATTGTAGCTCCTAAAAAAATTAACATGTCCTATTTCGCCTTTTTCAGATTCTGACGTTTTTACCAGCCTGTAATTTGGCTTCAGATTCGGATAAGTATCGTTCAGCAAAGATTTAACGCCTCTTTCTATAAGCCAGGCATCATCTTCAGCCTGAATTACCAATACTTTTTGCCTTAAATTTTTAGAATAATCAATCGTTTTCTCTAATAATTTATTGGTTGATTTAGAATTCAAAATTAAGGTTCTCCAGTCATAAGCGCAATTTTTTGGAAGACTTTCTCCAAGTCCAAACCAATGCGACGGAAAATAGCCCAAAATCTCGGTAAATAAAGGCTGGGCAATTCCAAAACCAAGCGTGGCTTCAACTTTTGTCCGCCATTTAAGGTTTCCAACAAAAGCATTTTGAGTTCCTACAAAAATAAATTCATTGAATATTTCAGAATCGCGATTCATTCCCAAAATCAAAGCACCAACCGAATGCCCCAAACAATATTTTTGATAATCCGGATAATTTTCAATAATATATTGTGTCAAAGCTTTATAATCTTCGCTGCCCCAACTTCTCATTGATGCATCGCAATTTTTCATTTTTTCGGGCTTTGAAAGGCCAATTCCGCGATAATCATAAGTAATGACAGTAAAGCCGTTTTCAGCAAAAAACTGAGCAAAAGAAAAGTAAACCTGCTGCTTCACACCCGTTGCCGAATTGATCAGAAGAATCTTTTGATTGCTTTTTTCCGGCTTAAAAAGGTGAGCGGTAACAGAAGTATTAAAAATCAATTTTTCCATGGACTTAAAAAATAAATATCCACTTCAAAAGTGGATATTTCTGTTGTATAATTTTGTTGATTTCTAAACTTTCAATATGCATCAAATAATTGTCATAACAATTCGGAAAGTTTTGGAAGCGCTGTTTGTGCGCCTTTCCCCAAAGATACTTTTGATGATACTTCGTTCCCGAATTTCACACAATCTTCTATCGAATTACCATGACACAGCGCGATGGCAAATCCTGAAGTAAAAGCATCGCCCATGCCCATTTTATAAACCATGCTTTCGTCTTCGTCTCGGAAATATTTCATTTCAGTTCCGTCAAAATAAATCGTAGAATTGGTCTCATCTCTGATGAAAACTTTATTAAAATATTTTTTCAGGACTTTTTCTTTTTGATCTTCGCCAAAAATGACAGACAATTCGTTACTTTTAGCAACAATAAAATCTACATTATCTAAAATTTCGTTACTGAGCGGTCTTCCGGGAGAAGCGTATAAACCAATCAGCTTACCATATTTTTTTGCTTTTTTTATCGTAAACTCGATTACATTCATAGGAATCTCCAACTGAAGCAGCACAAGATGAGACGCATAAATATATTTGTCGGCATCTTCAACATTTTTTTCGCTGAGATAATTGTTTGCTGCCGGCACCACTACAATTGCCACCTCGCCATCCGTACTTGTAACATAAGCCGTTCCTGTAGATTCTTTATCGGTTTCTGCTACGAAGCCAACATTTACATTTTCGTTGACGAGATTTCGCATGATTTGCTGGCCAAGTGGATCCATACCTACACAGCCTATGAAATAGACATTGGCGCCAAGCCGGGCAGTTCCTACAGCCTGATTGGCTCCTTTTCCACCAAAATAATTTTCAGAATTGTGCGCTAAAACCGTTTCATTGGAAAAAGGTATTTTTTCCGTATATAAAACCAAGTCCAACGAGCAGCTGCCTACGACAATGATTCTGGGTTGTTCTGAGGAAAAGTTCATATTTTAATCTTTTGTTTAAAGATAATATTTTTTAATTAACCAATATTTCGATAAACTCGGTGACTATTTTTACAGGTGCATTATTTTTATCAAATGCAATATAGCTGGCATAGAAACCTTCTCCATATCCTGTTTCAAAGGCAAAAATAGTTCCCGGAAGTTCTTCCGAAGGTTTTAAAAAAGCATATTGATCTATTGCGCCGTTTTCATCAAAAAAATATTCGTGGAAGAATTCTTCGTAAATCCCTTTAAAGTCCACTCCTTTTCTGCGATACAGCATTTTTTCAAGATCGTTCAGGCTTTCCTGAGTTTCTACATCCATAATACATCCCATTCCGCTTTCCACAGGATAACCGAACACTTCACCTTCTGCCAGATCTTTGATATTCTGAGAATCTGTCGTCGCCAGTTTCCATGAAGATATTTCGGAATCGCTGAAAATTATCTCCGCATACGCCACACAATTGCTTTCTCTTTCTTTGTGTAGTAAAACCGTAAAATCACCTTTTGGGAATTGAGTAGAAAAAGGCTGCATATCATTCGTTATTAAAGGATCGCATGCAACCAGCTTTCCGGTCGGAAGATAAATTTTCCCAACTTCAAAACTTTCCAATAGCGGACTTTCTACAAAGTCTTTTGAAAAAAGTTTTTTTATGTTTTCTAAGTGTGTCATTTTAATTTTTAGGTTAAGGTTGACGCTAAGAATTAAGAATTATTTCAACCTTAGCTTAAGTCTCAACCTCAGTTACAAACTCTTCAATTTCTCCTCTAAAATCGCAATCTTATCTTGCGCATCTTTTTGCTTTTTGCGTTCAACTTCAACGACTTCAGGTTTTGCGTTGGCAACGAATTTTTCATTGGAAAGCTTTTTGTCAACAGAAATCAAAAATCCTTTCAGATATTTTACTTCTTCTTCTGTTTTCTTTTTTTCTTCTTCTAAATCTAAATTTTCGCTTAGCGGAATTGAAACCTCTGTTGATCCAACCAAAAATGTAAAGCTCGGTTTATCAGTTTTTTGTCCGAAGTGAATTTCAGAAACATGAGCTAATTTTTTAATAACTGCTTCATTTTCAAACTGATTTGCATTGGTATAAACTTCCGCAGCTTCTCTTGGCGAAATCCCTTTTGTCTGACGATAATTTCTAATTCCCGAAATCAATTCTTTAGCCGTTTCGAAGTTTTTAATTTTTTCTTCATTAAACTCTTCCGCCTTTTTCTGCTGAGCAATTACCAGCGCTTCCTCAATATTTCTTTCAGAAATCAACTGCCACAATTCTTCCGATAAGAAAGGCATAAACGGATGCAAAAGCTTCATCAATTCTTCAAAGAAAATAATCGTCTGATCATACACGTCTTTAGAAATACCTTCTCCATAATTTGGCTTTATTGCTTCCAAATACCAACCGCAGAAATCGTCCCAAATAAGCTTATAAATTAAATGCAAAGCGTCAGAAATCCTGAATTTTTCAAACTGCTGATCGATTTCGATAATTGTTTTATTTAATTGATATCCAAACCATTCAATAGCTTCGCTGTCGGACGTGTTGATTGGTTTATCTTCTTTATCCCAGTTTTGAATCAATCGGAAGGCATTCCAGATTTTCGTCATGAAATTTCTTCCCTGAAGCATCAGATCTTCATCGAAAAGTAGGTCATTTCCAGCCGCAGAACTTAGTAAAATCCCAACACGAACTCCATCAGCACCATATTTATCAATCAATTCTATAGGATCGGGCGAATTGCCCAATTGTTTAGACATTTTTCTCCTTTGCTTATCTCTTACAATTCCTGTAAAATAAACATTTTTGAACGGAACTTCTTTTCTGTATTCCAATCCTGCCATGATCATTCTGGCAACCCAGAAGAAAATAATATCCGGACCTGTTACCAAATCTGAAGTCGGATAATAATAATTAATATCTTTATTTTCAGGATCAAGCAAGCCATCAAAAACCGACATTGGCCACAACCATGATGAGAACCAAGTGTCCAAAGCGTCTTCATCTTGTTTTAGGTTTGAAATTTCAAGATTTGGGTTTTGAGTTTTTTCTTTAGCTAAAATTAAAGCTTCTTCTTTTGTTTCAGCAACTACAAAATCATTTTCTCCGTCTCCATAATAGAAAGCGGGAATTTGCTGTCCCCACCACAATTGACGGGAAATATTCCAATCGCGGATGTTTTCCATCCAATGTTTGTAGGTATTTTTAAACTTTTCAGGATAGAATTTTACTTCATCATCTATTACAACATCCAAAGCCGGCTTTGCAATTTCAGACATTTTTAAAAACCACTGAACAGAAACTTTCGGCTCAATAACGGCGCCCGTTCTTTCAGAAGTTCCTACTTTATTTACATAATCTTCTGCCTTTAGCAAAAGACCTTTTTCTTCCAATTCTTTTGCGATTTGTTTTCTTACGTCAAATCTATTTTTTCCTGCATAATGTAAGCCGTGCTCGTTCAGATTTCCTTCATCATCCAAGGAATCGATCATTTTCAGCTGATGCTTTTGGCCGATTTCGTAGTCATTCACGTCATGAGCCGGCGTTATTTTTAAAGCACCTGTTCCAAATTCTATATCAACATATTCATCTTCAATAATCGGGACAATTCTATTTACAATCGGTACGATTACATTTTTACCTTTCAGATGAGCATATCTTTCATCGTTTGGATTGATGCAAACGGCAGTATCTCCAAAAATGGTTTCAGGACGCGTTGTAGCCACCGAAAGAAACTCTTCTGTACCTTCGATTTTATATTTAAGGAAATATAATTTTCCGTTTTGTTCTTTAAAAATTACTTCTTCATCAGAAATATTCGTTTTTGCCTCAGGATCCCAGTTTACAACTCGGTAACCTCTGTATATCAATCCTTTATTATAAAGATCAACAAAACTTTTTACCACCTGCTGAGAAAGCTTTTCTTCCAGTGTAAAACGTGTTCTGTCCCAATCACAAGAGCAGCCCAGCTTTTTCAGTTGCTCAAGAATTGTTCCGCCGTATTTATCGGTCCATTCCCAAGCGTGTTTTAAAAACTCTTCACGAGTAATATCTGATTTACTAATTCCTTCAGATTTCAGCTTGGCAACAACTTTTGCTTCGGTAGCAATCGAAGCATGATCAGTTCCCGGAACCCAACAGGCATTGAAGCCCTGCATTCTTGCACGGCGGACCAAAACATCCTGAATGGTATTATTCAGCATATGCCCCATGTGAAGAATTCCTGTGACATTCGGCGGTGGAATTACAATTGTATAAGGCGGCTTTTCGTTTGGTTCTGAATGAAAAAACTTATTTTCAAGCCAGAATTTGTACCATTTTTGTTCTGTTTCCTGTGGATTATACTTTTCTGAAATCTGCATAAATTCTAATTTCTTTAACTTATAATTTGCAAAAATAGTTTAAAGTAAAAAAATGTAAGCATTAATTAAAATAATTTTTAACTTTGTTTCTCAAAAATTATCTAACAAACATATTAACATTCAAGAATATGAAAAATTTATTTGCAGGAATTGCATTATTCGGAACTTTTGCGTTGGCTTCTGCGCAAACAATTACATTTGATAAAACCACTTACGATTATGGTATGATTAAGCCAAACTCTGACGGTCACAGATTTTTCACCATTACAAACACTGGTGACAAACCTTTGATCCTTTCAAATGTAAAGCCAGCTTGCGGCTGTACAACTCCTGAGTGGAGCAAAGACCCGATCATGCCAGGTAAATCTACTAAAATTAAAGTTGGATATAACACTGCAACTGTTTCTCCATTCAACAAAATGATCGAAGTATTTTCTAACGATCCTGTGAACAGCAGAAGTGTAATCTACATCAAAGGTGAAGTAAGCCCAAACGCTCCTGAACCAAAACCGTTAACTGCAGCTGAAGAAAAAGCAGCAGCTAAAGCAGAAAAAAAAGCAGCTAAAATGGCTTCGAAAAAATAATTTTTACTCAAAAAATTATTAAACCGTCTCAAATGAGGCGGTTTTTTTATTACATTTAATGTTGAATTGGCTGAATTTTGACCAAACTAAACATCAGAATGTAATCTTCACAATTATAAATATATGAATATCAATTTCTCAGATGATTTTAAGATCAATGGAAAATTTTCAATAAAAAAAGTTCCAACAGAATATAAAGGAAAGCTAACCAAAGATGAAGGAGCTCAATTGCTGGTTCAGGAAAAAGAAAAACTACGCGAGCTGCAGGAGAAACTGTATGCAGACGGCAGCAAATCACTTTTAGTCGTATTGCAGGCGATGGATGCAGCCGGAAAAGATAGCTTAATTGAGCATGTTTTCGGTGGCGTAAATCCTCAAGGTTGTAGCGTTACAAGCTTTAAAACGCCAAGTTCGAGAGAATATTCTCATGATTTTCTTTGGCGACATTTTTTAGCAGTTCCACAAAAAGGAATGATCGGAATTTTCAACCGTTCGCATTACGAAAGTGTTTTGGTCTGTAAAGTGCATCCGGAATACAATTTAAATGAAAAAACATGGGATTCTGTAAAAGATTTTGATAATGAATTTTGGACAAACCGTTATGAAAGCATCAAAAATTTTGAAAAACATCTTTCCCAAAACGGAACCACAATTATTAAAATTTTCCTGAATATTTCAAAAGATGAACAAAAGAAAAGGCTTCTCGACCGGATCAACGAGCAGGAAAAAAACTGGAAATTCTCCGCAGCCGATCTGCCCGAAAGAGCTTTATTTGACCAATATATGGATTCTTATGAAACTGCAATAAATGAAACTTCAAAAGAGCATGCGCCTTGGTATGTAATTCCGGCAGATAATAAATGGTTTGCAAGATTAGCAGCAATAGAGATCATTATTGAAACTTTAGAAAAAATGAATTTAAAATTTCCTGAACTTTCAAAAGAAGGCAAAACTAGTTTGGATGAGGCCAAAAAGCAGTTGGAAAGCGAGTAGAATATTCAATTAGAACTAAAGATATATAAAAGTAAATTGCCACGAATGCACGAGTATAAATAAAAAGTCTCTAAAATATTCGTGTATTCGTGGCATTTAATAAAAAATCACGAGAAAATCTATAAGCCGGATTTTGTACTTAAAAAGTGCCTGTTATTTATCTGCGTTTTACATTGCTGCAAAAACTTTAGCTGATTACCCCTCGGCTTTCAGAGCGAGCCGCCCCTATTTTCATTGCTGAAAAGAACCGATATACTTATCATTGCACCGCAAAGAGTTTACCTGGTTTCACTACAGCCGAACTGTACCTGCTTTCTGTTGCACTTGTCCTACCCTCACGGGTGACGGATGTTATCCGCTTTGCTGCTCTATGGTGTCCGGACTTTCCTACCCTTACCGAAGTAAGAATCAACAAGCCGACTTTCTCGTGAATGCAAAGATACGGAATTGCACGAGATAAGGGTGAATTGTAAGTGGCTAATTCACTTGGTTATCAATTTAAAACTTTGCTTTTAAATTTTGGAGGAATTCACGATTGACTTACGAAGTAAAATTCACAATTGACTAATAAATTATTATCTTCGTGTTTCTAAATATTTATTTTGATTTCTAAAGAGAAAGAGTTTGCGCAGCTTATAAAGGATAATCAGGGCTTGATTATTAAGGTTTCGCGGCTTTATACCAATTCTCTGGAAGATGAGGAAGATCTTTTTCAGGAAATCGTTTTACAGCTTTGGAGAAGTTACGATTCTTTTAAAGGAAATTCAAAAATTTCTACCTGGATGTATCGGGTGGCTCTCAATACCGCAATTACACTTTTCAGAAAAAAAAGCAAAAGCTTGCCAACCAACGAATTGGATATTAATCATAGAGATTTTGTAGAAGATGATGACGATAAGCAGCAGCAGATTTCTTTGCTTTATACCGTCATAAAAACTCTGCCCAATGTAGAAAGAGCTATTGTGATGATGTATCTGGATGATTTGCCTTATAGGGATATTGCAGAAAACCTCGGAATTACCGAAGTGAATGCGCGCGTGAAAATGAACAGATTAAAAAAAACACTTAAAGAACAGATGCAAAAATATGCCTGAATTTGATTTACACAGCCTTAAAAAAGCTTGGCAGGAACAGCCTGTTCAACAGAAATATGACGATAATGAGATCCTGAAGATGCTCAACAGAAAGTCGCGCAACTATGTGAAATATATTTTTTGGATCAGCGTTGCCGAATTTTTATTTATTACAGCAATTGGATTGTTTTATATAATTCAGGGGAAAGAATCTAGTTCATATCTGAAAATTCTCGAAAGACTTGGCGTAAACAAAACTTTAGAGCTGGAAACAACTTTTGACAATGTTTTTTTGGTGCTGAAAATCTTAAGCTTATCAATAACAGCTTACTTTGTATATAAATTTTATCAAAACTATAAGGGTATAAAAATTGAGGAAAATCTCAAAAGTTTCATCCTTAAAATTATTAATTTCAAAAAAACAGTGAATGCTTTTATATTAATTAACATTGTTTTATTAATTACCGTTACTTCAATTTTTACAATTTTTGTTTTTTACATTGTCAATATACAAAATGTGGAAGTCAGCAATTCTTCACTTACAGGTTTTATTGTCGGGATTATTATCAGTACTATTCTTGCGGTGCTGATGGTTTGGTTGTATTACAGAGTAGTTTATGGAATTATAATCAGGAAACTTGATAAGAACCTAAATCAGCTTAAGGAAATAGATTCTCAGGAAAACTAAAAATATTAAATTTAAATAATCAAAGAGCATTTCACATTTGAAATGCTCTTTTGTTTTTTTATATAAACATATTTTTTTACAATAATTTGAATTAAATATAATTAAAAGACATTAAAATTACGAAAATAACATTTCTGTGACTTTAGTCACCTTTTTTTTGCAATTATTATCTTTAGTTTTACCCACACAAATAAAAATCAAAAAAATTATACAAATGAAAAAATTATTACTTTTAATATTACTTACTTTTCAGTGTTCATTTATTTTTTCACAAAACTTTTATGATCAGAATACAATACAGGAAATCAGGATTACATTTACTGATCCAAATTGGAACAATACATTAATAAATGCAAAAATAAATGGTTTAGGATATGTACCTGCGCAATCAGTATCTATCAATGGTACAGTTTTTCAAAACGTCGGAGTGAAATATAAAGGGAATAGCTCTTTTAGAAACACTTTCGCAAAAAACCCTTTTCATATTGAATTGGATACTTATCAGGATCAAGATTATAATGGGATAAAGGATATTAAATTAAGTAATGTTTTGATCCATCATTTGTGAGAGAAATAGTTTCATATGACATTATAAATAAATATATGCACGCCCCAAAGGCAAACTATACTACTGTGTATGTGAATAATGTTTTAATAGGATTGTATGTGAATACAGAAGCTATTACTAAAAAATTTGTGAAAGATCATTTCGGGTCTAATAATAATCCTTTTTTTGAAGCTGAAATAGCCGGAGGAGCTTCACCAAATTCTACGATCAAGCCAGATTTGGTTTATTATGGACCAAATCCTGCTGCTTATCAGGGTGCATTTGAAATGAAGTCAGCCACGGGTTGGGATGATCTTATAAATTTCATAGATGTATTAAACAACAATACTTCACAGATTGAAACAGTTTTGGATGTTGACAGGACATTGTGGATGCTGGCATTTAACAACGTAATGGTCAATTTAGACAGCTATACAGGACTCATCAATAATAATTATTATCTATATAAAGATGATACTGGGAGATTCAGTCCGATAGTTTGGGATCTGAATATGTCATTTGGCACATTTGATTTATTGAAATTTAGTACTGTTAGATTAGCATCATTAACAGAGAAAGCCGAGCTGGATATATATGCCCACGAGAATAGCGCTAACTGGCCTCTGATCAGCAAGTTATTATCAAATCCGAGATACAGAAAAATGTATCTGGCGCATATGAATACAATATTAAATGAAAATTTCAGTAATGACTATTATATTACAAAAAGTAATGCATTGCGAACGCTCATAGATACGTCCGTACAAAATGATGTAAATAAATTTTATCCATACACTTTATTTCAAAATGGAATGACAACCAGCACTTTAGTACACGATAATTTTACAGCTAACGGTATTTCAGAACTAATGTCTTTAAGAAAAACTTTTTTACAAAATGACCCTGTTTTATCTTTTACAAAACCCATAATCTCAAATATTACACCTTCTCAGGCTTCACCGTTGATTAATACAAATATATCATTCAAAGCAACGGTAATTAATACAAATAATGATGCTGTATTTTTCGGGCATAGAAACAATCTGAATAATAAATTTGTAAAAGTGCAAATGTTCGACGATGGTGCACACAACGACGATGCTGCCGGAGATAATATATATGGGACTGCACCTATTTTATTAAGTAACGTTACGATGCAGTATTATATTTATGCAGAAAATAATGCAATAGGAGCTTTTTCACCAGCCAGAGCTGAGCATGAATTTCATTCAATAAATGCTACAAATTCTATAAATACCGGAGAAATTAAAATAAATGAATTAATGGCTCAAAATACAACTACAATTTCCGATGTTGCGGGTGAATTCGAAGACTGGATAGAATTATATAACAATACCGCTAATACCATATCTTTAGATGGGCTATTCCTTACCGATAATGCTGCTAATCTACAAAAATGGCAATTTCCAAATGGAATATCTATTCCGGCAAATGGTTATTTAATGATTTGGGCAGATGAAGATCTTACACAAACGGACGGTGTTCATGTAAATATCAAATTATCAGCGTCGGGAGAAAGTGTTATTTTATCCAAAGTTGACGGTACAATTATAGATTCTGTAACTTTTGGAATACAAACTCCTAATATTAGCTACGCCAGAATTCCTAACGGAACAGGTAACTTTGTGCTAAAAAATCCAACTTATAACCAAAATAATGAAGCCGTTTTATCTGTAGGAGAAGCTTCAAATAAAGATAAAATGGTTTTTGTATACCCAAATCCTAGTAATTCTTTAATTAATTTTGTCATAAATAACGACATTATCAATCGAATAGAAATATATAATATGGTTGGGCAAAAAGTTGATGATAAAGTAACAAATTCAAATAAAGTTACTCTTAATATTGAGCATTTGCAGAAAGGAACTTATATAGCAAAAATATATACCAATAAGCAAAATAAAACAGTACAATTCATTAAAAACTAAATTATAACTTTTAATAAATAAAAAATGCATTCAAAATTTGAATGCATTTTTTATTTAGATAATTATATTTTTTAAAGCTCTTTTCTTAATCTTGCAACAGGAATGTTGAGCTGTTCTCTGTATTTTGCGATTGTTCTTCGGGCAATATTATAACCTTGTTCCTTTAAAATAACAACCAAAGCATCATCGGTTAACGGTTTTCTTTTATTTTCTTTACTTATTACTTCCTGAAGATGAGTTTTGATTTCTTTAGTAGAAACTTCTTCGCCATCATCATTGGTCAAGCTGTCCGAAAACAGATCTTTAAGATAAATAATCCCGTTTGGAGTATCTGCATATTTACTTTTTACAACTCTCGATATTGTAGAGATATCGAACCCTGTAATGTCGGCAATGTCTTTCAGAATCATCGGCTTCAGAGACTTATCATCACCTGTAATAAAATAATTATGCTGGAATTTAACAATTGCATTAATAGTTTGCAAAAGCGTGTTCTGACGTTGATTAATTGCGTCAATATACCATTTTGCAGCGTCTAGTTTTTGCTTAATAAATAACGCAGCTTGTTTGTGCTCAGAAGAATTTTTATCGTGAGAATAAGTCGTTAAAATATCTTTATATTCTTCAGAAACCCTTAAAGTTGGTGCATTCTTGCTGTTCAGCATTGGTATTACCTGCCCGTCTTTTACCTGAATTACAAAATCCGGAATGATTTCCTGATTGATGGTAATCGTTTGCGTATCAAAGTTACCGCCTACTTTTGGTGAAAGTTTTGAAATTTCCTCTAAAGCATCTTTCAAATCCTCTTCTTCAATATCATATTTCTGAATGATCTTATTATAATGTTTATTGGTTAAAGCATCAAACTGGAATCTAAGAATATTTGCAGCCAAAGAAACCGCTTTATTTGCACTTACTTTTTTCTCGATCTGCAAAAGAAGACATTCCTGCAATCCTCTCGCTCCCACACCTGACGGATCAAGTTTTTGCACATAATTCTCTAAAATATCTTCAACTCTTTCTTTTGTGGTATAAATTCCCTGAGAAAAAGCAAGATCATCTACAATAGATTTTATTTCTCTCCTCAAATATCCATCAGTATCTAAATTACCGATGATATACTCCGCAATCTTTAAATCTTCATCATTTATATTGATAAGATTAATCTGTTCCATAAGATAATCGTAAAGCGACTGCCCTTCAGTTAAAAGACTTTCATTATCAAAATCTTCATCGTCTGCAGAATAATTGCTGGACGCTGTTTTATAGTTCGGCTCATCATCGTAAATATACTCGTTTACATCAAAATCCGTCTCTATACTGTCTGTACCTTCGCTTTCATAAGATTCTTCTAAAGACGAATATTCATCTTCTTTAGGTTCTTCTTTTACTACTTCTAAGGCAGGATTTTCTTCAAGCTCTTTTTCCAATTCTTCTTCAAATTCCAAAGTATGAAGCTGTATCAACTTCATCAATTGAATTTGTTGGGGCGCCAATTTTTGTCCTAATTTAAGTTGTAAATGTTGTTTAAGCATATTGACTTTTGTTTAACATAACGTATTCTACGAATTTAATAATTTTTTTTTGATAAAAATAATTTTTAGCACGATTTTTGCTATATGTGGTATATTAAATCTCATACTTGTGGTATGAGATTTTTGCTTTTTCATAGAATATTTATTTTCATGAGCTTACACCCGCTTTCACTACTCGCTTTTTTATTCCGAGCAGAATTCTTGCCTTATAAAAAGAGCTAAGACAAACCGTTCAATCGGGGCTTTACAACACATTTAAACTTCGAGAACCCTTGATGAGATTAAACTTAAATGATACTTTACTGAGTATATCCTTTCTACTATAAACAATATTCTTGCTGTCGCAAAATATATTTTCATTTCAGTAAACAATATTTAAATAAGTAAAGTATATTTAGCTACTATAACTCAAATTCTTCTTACATCAAATACTGATAGGTAAAACGTCT
>NZ_JCAXEH010000009.1:0-54223 GCF_059758895.1 Chryseobacterium sp. GQ58
AAATAAAAAGAAATATATCGAGAACTTTAATCAATAATTTCTCGACGTTTCACTTTGTTTTGCTACTCAAATTGACGAATTCAAGATCGACTTAACTTCTTTTTTCAATGAAATTACAACCTACAATACACTCAAAACTTTCAGCACAAAAAGTATTGTTATACCTTTGATCTTTGAATATAATATATGAATAAGCAGATTTTAGATTTTTGGGCAGGAAATTTTAAAACAGAAGATGATTTTTACGAATTTGTAGAGGACAACGACAATTATTATCTCGAGGAAGAAGATGATAATAACTATATTTCAAAATTTGCAGAATCACAAAAAACCGTTTGGTTCGATTATGATTTTGCAGAATATGGTTTTGAAGAAAGTATTCAGCATTTCTCAGAATACTCTTTCGCAGAGCAATGGTTGCCTATTCTATTCAACAGAATCAACGAAATGAACCTTAAATTTGAAATCAATTCTTTAATATTTGTAAGTCAAGGACAAATTCCACAACCAAAATCTGTGGAAAGCGATGATTTATCTTTGGTTTATTTAGGCGGAATTGAATTTGAATATTGATCGATTCTTTAATAAATATTAAATTATCACACCATTATTTGATTCATAAAAGATGCTTCGACTACGCTCAGCATGACATTCCCAATACTACGTTTATTTTTCACAGTATTGATTTATTTTGAGCAAAGTCGAAGTATCTTCTAAAATATAATTTTTTAATGCGCTTCCAGCCAGTTTTTCCCAACTCCAACCTCAACCAATAGCGGAACCTGCGTTTCGATGGCACCTTCCATTTCTTTTTTGATGAGTTTTGTAGCGGCTTCTACTTCATCGTCCGGAGATTCAAACAATAATTCGTCATGTACCTGAAGCAGCATTTTGGTTTTAAGATTTTGAGATTCCAGTTCTTTATCAATTTTAATCATTGCCATTTTTACAACATCGGCAGCACTTCCCTGAACAGGCGCATTCACGGCGTTTCTTTCCGCATGCCCTCTCACTACAAAGTTTCCTGAATTAACATCTTTTAAATGACGTTTTCTTCCTAAAATAGTTTCCACATAACCTAGTTCACGGGCTTTACGCACCTGTTCGGCCATATATTCTTTCAGTTTCGGATATGTTTCAAAATAGGCTTCGATCATTTGTTTGGCTTCGGTTCTTGACAAACCGGTCTGTTCTGCCAAAGCGAAAGCTCCTTGTCCGTAAATAATCCCGAAGTTGACGGTTTTTGCTTGTCCACGCTGTGTTTTTGAAACTTCTTCTAAAGGAATTTTAAATAATTTCGCAGCGGTGGAAGCATGAATATCTTCTCCATTCTGAAAAGCTTTAATCATATTTTCTTCACCGGAAATCTCGGCAATTAAACGCAATTCAATTTGTGAATAATCGGCGGAAATAATCTTTTTTCCTTCACCAGAAACAAAAGCACCACGGATTTGCTGGCCCCTCAAAGTACGAATCGGAATATTCTGCAAATTCGGATTTACACTTGCCAAACGGCCTGTTGCAGCCGTTGTTTGTGAGAAATTGGTATGAACACGATTATCATCTTTATCAATCTGAGACGGCAAAGCATCCACATAAGTCGATTTTAATTTTTGATATGTTCTGTATTCAAGAATATGCTTGATGATTTCGTGCTTTGAAGCAAGTTTTTGAAGAACATCTTCAGAAGTTGCGTATTGCCCTGTCTTGGTTTTTTTAGCTTTCGGATCAAGCTGCATTTTATCAAACAAAATATCTCCCAACTGCTTTGGTGAGTTCATATTAAACTCTTCGCCGGAAATTTCAAAAATCTTGGATTCAAGTTGTCTTAAATCATTTTCAAGATCGATGCTTTCCTGAGCAAGCCACTTTTTGTCTAAAGAAATTCCTTCCAATTCCATTTTGGCTAAAACTTCCATAAGCGGCATTTCTATTTTGTAGAAAAGATCTTCAAGGCTTTCTTTCTTCAATTGCGGCGCAAACAATTCATACAACTGAAAAGTTACGTCTGCATCTTCCGCAGCATAATCCGTTTGAGTCCTTAAATCTGCATCCCTGAAATTGCCTTGTTTTTTACCTTTTTTACCAATAATTGTTTCTATCGAAACAGGTTTATAATTAAGATAAACTTCTGAAAGATAATCCATTCCGTGTCTTCCGTCCGGATTCAAAAGGTAATGAGCGATCATTGTGTCGAACATGGATCCTTTTACGGTAATGTTATATTGTTTGAGGATTTTATAATCGAATTTTAAGTTATGAGCAACTTTCAGCAAATCTTCTTTTTCAAAAAACGGCCTGAAAATCTCAAGCGTCTGCAAAACTTCGCCCTGATCTTCCGACAAAGGAACATAATAGGCCAAGCCTTTTTTGTATGAAAAACTCATCCCGACCAACTCGGCTTCCAACTCGTTCAGGGAAGTGGTTTCTGTATCAAAACACACCACTTTTTGCTTTAATAAATTCTGAACTAAAATTTTCTGGGCTTTAGGATTATCAACAAATTGATATAAATGATCATTCTGCTCAATCGTTTCTTTTGTGGAAGTTGCCTGATCCAATTCTTCGAAATTAGCAAAAAGATCGAGCTGCCCGACATTTCTCGCTACTTTCTGTTGCGGTGTTTCGGGTATTTGAGACGCTTCAACTTCGGTGATTGTGACTCCGTCTTTTGAAACAACCGTTGTTGTAACCACTACAGTTTCTGCGGAAGCAAAAGCACGGTAAAGGTTTTCGTATAATCTTCTGAACTCGATTTCGTCGAAAACTTCCTTAACTTTTTCAAAATCAGGCGTTTCGAGATCATATTGTTCCTGATGAAATTCTATCGGAGCATCACAAATAATCGTTGCCAACTTTTTAGATAAAATTCCGCGTTCTGCCGAAGCTTCCACTTTTTCTTTAAGCTTACCTTTTAATTTGTCGGTATTGGCTAAAAGATTTTCAATACTTCCGAATTCTTTCAGGAATTTCATGGCCGTTTTTTCTCCAACTCCTTCAAGACCCGGAATATTGTCAACCGCATCGCCCATCATTGCAAGGAAATCGATCACCTGTTTTGGATCTTCAATTTCGTACTTTGCTTTGACTTCTTCAACGCCTAAAATCTCAATATCTCCGCCTTTTAAACCGGGTTTATAGATTTTAATTTTATCCGTAACCAATTGCGCAAAATCTTTATCCGGCGTTACCATAAACGTCGTGTAACCTTCTTTTTCGGCTTTGCAGGCAATGGTTCCGATCACGTCATCGGCTTCATAGCCTTCAACTCCTAAAATAGGCACATGCATAGCTTCCAAGATTCTGTGAATGTAAGGAATTGCTGCTTTGATGGCTTCGGGCGTTTCACTTCGATTGGCTTTATAAGCTGCAAAATCATCTGTTCTCACACTTGCCTGCCCGACATCAAAAACGACTGCCAAATGTGTAGGTCTTTCTCTCCTGATCAGCTCGATCAAAGAATTTGTAAAACCAAAAATCGCAGAAGTATCTAATCCTTTACTGGTAAGCCTCGGATTTCTGATCAATGCATAATATCCCCTGAAGATCATCGCATAAGCATCAACCAGAAACAGTCTTTTATCTTGAGTTGCGTCCATATTTTGTATAATGAACAAATATAAGAAAATAGGAATATTTCTGTTCCGGTTTTTGGGATTTAAATTTAGAAATATCGGCGCGTAAAATATTTAATTTTTCACCGGAATAAGCTCAAGCCGATCTTCATTAATCTTGAAATTATAAGTTCCGATAAAGGTTTTTGGTTCTTTGCATTCGCTTGACATATCTGCTGTACCTTCAGACATTTCTACTTGATTATCTCCGTAAACACTGTACATTCCCATCATATGAAAACACGAATTTCCTGTGTGATACCTTTTGTCACCTTCAAATTGAAGGAAAAAGAATTGAGGCTGTTCTTCCGGAAAATTAATTGATTTTGCTTTTTTGAAAACGGCACTTCCATCTGAATTCACTTTTTCTACCTGCCAAGTTGTTTTTGCAAGCGAATTGGTTTGAGCTTGTATGGCTGTAAGGGAAAATGCTGTTAAAATGAATATAAAAAGGAGTTTTTTCATATTTGAAATTTTATTATATTTCAGTTTTGTTTTGCTTAAGTGAATCAAGAATTCTGAAATTATAATTTGTGTCATATCCTGATTTCCTAGCTTTTTCCAAATAAAATTCTGCTTTATTTAAATCTCCGGAATACATATAACTCATCCCTAATGAGACTAAAAGCTTATTATAATCTTCTGTGCCTTCTTTATATTTTAAATCATACGCTTTTTGTAAATGCTGAATAGCATTGGTATAATCGCCAGTCTTTAAATATGATGACCCTAATGCTACCCACACATCAGGATGTTTTTCTTTGTCGACATGATTGAGATGAAAAATAGCCAGTTCAAATTGACTTTTTTCATACGCATCCCAACCCTCGTTATATGATTTCGTATCAGCAGAAATAAAGAAATTACTTTTAATAATGACAATTAAAAAACCAAGAGCAATAATGCCGATAATAATCTGGAGAACTTTTTTCATATTTAAACAATTAAATTAATTATAAGAAGAACAAAAAAGAAAATCATATAACCACCGATTTTACTTTCTAATTTTTTATTGTTATTTTTTTCTAAATGTATTTTAAACACATTTTTTATTATAAAAATTATAAGATATGGTAAAATAAGCAAAATAAATGCTGCTAAGATTGAGTAATTATATTTCCAAATATCTAATATGAGCAAGAGTTTGCCGGATTTTGAAGGTATTTTTCTCAATCCAAAAAACGGTATTGGTTTTATTTCATTAAGTTTATTTCCTAAAATATCTTGTCTGTGTTTTATTTGATTATTTTTAATTTTAATATCATCTTTTTCGCGAAGGTAAAATGATATATTTTGCAGAGTAGCATTCTTATCTATTCCCCACATCCATGTATTAATACCTTCTAAAATACCTGGATATTTACGACTGATTCTTACATTGTCTTTTATAAAATTATAGGTAACAGTGGTACTTCTTCTGCTTGAATACACCGTACTTTGATTTTCAGCATTTTCCCAATTTTGCTGCTTTAGATTTGCAAAATCACAAATGCTAATTGTTATTGAATATATAAAATAGAGTAAACAAAGAAATAAAGAAATTAAAAAAAGTTTAGATTCATTTATCTTCATAAAATTAATCTTTTCCTGCCAATACTGTTATTTTAGCTCTAGCTGCAGCTTCTTCGTTTTGTAACGCCTGTATTAGATCTTCGGATTGTCCTTTTAGAACAAAATTACTCACGCCTTTGTAAGCATCCTGTAATAATCCCATTACCAAACCTCCTCCTTTTGGACCTTCAGTCCTTGAGAATGTAGGAAGTCCTTTTTGATCTAAATAAGTATTTCTCATCGCACTTCCCACAGTAGACGGAACATCTGATCTTGTTAACGGAGAATATTGAGAATTTGTAGTTGTTGATGTTCTTTCCACTTCCTGATACCTTCCTCCAAAATCCTGATCAACGACATTTGTTCCCTGCGTATTGGTAGGATTTCTTCCTTCAATGGCGCCTTGTACCCTTCCTGATTCATTATAAGTCGTAGGACCATGTTCTTCAATATCATCAAGTCTGACGGCAGAGGATCTTTCTGTTGTACTGTATTGAGAGGTTCTGTCACCAATGGTCTCTCTACCAGGTCCATTTGCTCCTCCTACGTCATTTGTATGTTCATAAATAGCTTTGTCTCCATCGCCGTTTGCTAATCTTTGATTTTCAACAAGCTTTTCAGGATCAGATTCAAAGCCGTCGACATAGTTTTTTAATGTTGTACCATTTCCTGTAGGAACTTGAGAATAAAGCCATCCTTTTCCCTGATCAACCCCAAAACCTATTCCATAAGCAATACCTGTAGTTAATGTAACACCTCCTAGATAATTCATTCCGGCTCCCCATCCGAAGGTAGCTATTGTAGCTTTTGCAGTAACAGCCGTAGTGCCGATCGCAGCTAAAGCCGGGTATAAAATATATGATAATGCTATCACACCCACTACATTGAAAGCCGTTTTACCAATGGTAAGATCTGTAAATTCATCAGCTGCTTTTTCAGAATAAAGGATCATGACATTCCCTCCCAACATACAAGGAATTTGAGAATTTTCTAATAATGGATGCTTTCCTACCGTAAGAACATTCGTATCAAAAGGCGTCCAATTTTTTAATAACATTCCACAAATGGACGGTATCATTGAAACACCTGCTCCAACGGCGGCTCCTGCAGCGGCAACCGCTGCTACAGCCAATGCTCCTCCTGTTAAAATAGAGCCTGCAACAAGAGCAATGCCTATAACGGCTCCTGCAATAGCACCAATCAGCATCATTTTCCCGCAAACAAAATTTCCTCCGGGACGATCGTCAATTGTTGCTTTCAGATATCCTCCTGCAATAGTTACAGTGCTTTGACTCGTAACTTTAATCTGCTGTTTTTTCATTCCGTTGGAACACACTAGCCATGCTCCGTCAGGTACATATAACTTTGCCATAATTTTAGTTTTTTTTCAATTCTATGGTATGTTCCAAAACGTGACTGTAATTAGGACCAGTTTGTTCTTTAATTTTAGAATTACATAAAATTAATTTTCCCGTTTCTATATTAAAATTATATTCTACTGCCCAAGTAAGCGAGTAATTGTAATTTTCCTGTAAAAAGGGTTTTAATTTTTCATCATAAATATTTCTTAAATGATTATTTTGAGATGTATCGGCTTCTGAGTATAGTTTAATTTTTACTATATTATTTTCTTTTTCTACTTTCTTTTTTGTTGTAATATTTACTTTTTCATTACTGAAAATCTGGGATAAATATATTTGTTTTTCATGCTCTTCAAACGTATCTGATATTTTATGTTCCTGGTAAGCATTTATAAAAAAAAGATTATATAAAGTATTATTTTTAATTAAAGGAAGGCTTTCTGAAAAATCTTTATCGCCGCTTTCAATCATATGCTGTTCTTCCAATGTGTTTCCCAATTGAGGGATAAGGTCTCTTTTAAGATCAATCCATTGATCATTTATTTGCTGCTGATTAGCAATCTCTTCAACATTTCCTTTAGCTGATAATTTTAAAACCAATTTCTCCAGAGGTTTATTAAATTTTTGCATGTATTCCGCCAATGCACGGTATATAGATTTTATATATTTTACCGTATGAGATTCCTGGTCGAGATAGGCAAAAAAATGGTTTTCATTTTTCTCTTTTTTATAATTCCAGACAATTTCAGTTTCAGATTCTATCATACTGTTACCAGAAACCTGCATATCAATTTTTTGAGTTATTAAATACTTTGAAGGCTCAATTTCTTTTTGTAAAATAATTGTATTGGAAGCCTGTTTCTTTTCTTTAATAGCTTTAAGATTTTCGATAGAATCCGAAATGATGATATAATCAGACCATTGAGGCAAATCACTATTTTTAATCTGCTCGTGCAATTTGGAATTACTGTTATGATAATTGATTAATTCACTAATATTTAAGCCTAATTCCTTGGCTATTGATTCTAAAGAATCTTCATTTTTTATAAAATACTTTTCCAAGCTTTAAACAATTATAATTAATTTTCAATTACTTTATCTCCTGTAATAGTTGTATTTCCTTTAAAAACAGCTTTTGCACTTCCTGAACCTTTTATTGTAGAAGATGTTTTTCCTAAAACCTCAATTTCATTACTTGATATGACAATTTTGCTTCCTGTGATTTCAATATAACTATCGCCAACTTTTAAAGTAACTTTTGTCGCTCCATTCAGATCGATTACGCCATCCTTTCCCATGGTGAGAACGCTTTGTCCTTTTCCTACGTCAGTACAGTGTTTTGCACCGGCTTTTACGGTATTATTTTGTCCGACGGTAACGGTTTTATCGTTGTTGGCATTCGTTGTAGCATTTCCGGCACCATCAAATTTCATATTCGCACCGCCCTGATCGGTAAGAAAAACTGAGCCTTCGCCGTCATTTAATTCCAATTTATTTCCGCTTCGGCTGCTTAAGCTTTTGATATTATTTCCTGAGCCTCCGCCTGCGCCGATTGCACCATGAAACATTCCTCCCATCACAAAAGGACGATCGGGATGCTGATGCACAAAATTAACAATCACCTGATCTCCAACTTCGGGAACCGCCATAAAACCTCGGTTTTTATTGACTTTATCACTGCTTCCGGCGTCAGGAGTCATTACTCTGATAAATTCTGTAGTCGATGATCCGTTTTGCCAGTCAAACTGCACCTGAACTCTTCCCTGATTTAAAGGATCTGTATTGGAAATCACTTTTCCAAACTGTGAATCTGCTTTCGGAGTTTCAAATTCAGGACGCGGAATATAGCCGCAATCTGCAGCTATTGCCTCAAAAGTTCCTGTATAATAACCTCTTGCATCTACTTCATGCGTCACTTCGGTCATCATTAGTTTTGTAAAATAGGAAGTTTGATTGGTATCTGATTTTCGCATTTCGATATCCGCTGCACATCCTGGATATAAGAACGGAACCGTTGTAGTGCCTGAAGTAATAAAAACATTTGACGCTTTGCTGCCGGCGGTACCTTTTTGAGACGCGTAAATATCCATAAACGACGAAGCTTTTATCGGAGCAACCCGTAAAGAAGGTGTCGTAAAGGTTTTTTCTGATATTTCATAAGCCCTTTTAGCAATATCTGAAGTATGATTTATTTTTGAGCTTCCGGTCGTGAGTTTTTCATTTTTACTGCTGTTGTAGCCGTAAAAAGTTGGATTTACGTGTTGTGCTTTCATTTTAATTTTAACATCATTCACGCTGCTTCCATAAGTTAATTTTACAGGCTGCTCCTGAGGCGGAAGCTTCCCGAAATGAAGAACTTCGCCGTCATAAAAAAACTGCTCGCCATATGCTTCTGCAATTCTTGCCAGATAATTGTAATGAGTTTCCTCATATTGTGAGCTGTAAGACACATTTCCATGTTTTGCATCGACTCTGTAATCAAATTTGCTTCCTCCAAGCCCTTCTTTTATCACATGATCTGCGATACTGTTTAAGCTTATTTCCTGTGCGCCTCCAAAACTCTGAATGTGTGGCGCGGCATCCAAAAGCACAGTCGGACTGGAACCCGACAAAACGATATTTCCCAGACTGCCTTTTTCCTGACTGAAACCTACTTCTGTGATAACGCCAACAAAATTCCTTTCGGGGCCGTCAATTACATCTTTATATTTAAAAATTACAGTAATTCTTTTTCCTAAGAAATTTTGAGCTTCTTCTAAATTATGATTTTCGGCATTTCCTAAGGTATCATGCGCAAGAATCAAACTAAAATTATGATGTTTAAGCGCACTTTGATTCAGTTTAAAATGCTTAAAATGCTGAATAATTTTTCCTTCAATAATAATCTCAAGCTTCACAACTCTATTAATTCCTAAAATCTGACTTGTAGGAATAGCCGTCGCATTATGTATTTTTGAGGTAGGTTGTTTTGCCCATGTTTTTCCCTGCGTGGTAATAGGATTGTTTTGCTGAAAATTCTGATTCATAAACATTACCGAAGAACTTTCAACAGTTTTCGAATATGCCTGAACCCGATTCAGGCCCGAACCTATTTTCTGAATTTTTTCACCTGCCTTGTCGGCTACTTTTGCAGCTGCTTCTTCTTGTAAACCCTGAACATTTAAAGAATTTTTCAAATTTTTAGAGTTTGGCAGTTTTGTAGATTTATTATCCTGAAACATAGCATTTTATTTAATATTTGTGAAGTGAACCTTCTTACTTATCTGATAGCAGATATTGCACCAAAAATCATAATTTTTTAGAAAAAAAATTAAATTTCCGTAATATCTGCATATTATCATCAAAAATATAGTTGATTAAAATATTTACTTTAACAATGACCGAACAAGAAAACAGAATAGCCTACTTTAAAGCACGCTATTCTGTAACAAGTTTATTTCACTAAGATGAAAAGGTTTATGCTCCCGGCCAAACACCTTCAAAAGCAGCATTTCCGTAGTTGATTTTCTCTGCACTTACGATAAAGCTTATCAGCATAGAATTTTGATCAACAGCGTCAAAGTCTACTTCATGCTGAATAACGTATCCGTTTTCCCAGTTTAAGGTAATCAAAGTACCTTCTTCGTGTGATTTGTTGAAAGTAATTTCTCCGGTTGTCGGCTTGTATTTACCATTTAACAAACTTTCCAGAATCTCAGATTTCTCCGTAGCTTCGATTGTAAGTTTGATAATCGCATTGGAAGGATCTGATGCTACACGTCCTGAAACGTCTGTAGATCTTGATACGCTGTAGTTCAGCTTTAGTAATTTTTGTCCTTCGCTTCCGTTGAATTTTAAGATTCCTCTTGAATTGTCTGCCATAATGTAAATTTTAATCAGTTAAATATTTTGTGATTGATGTTATTTTCTAAAGCGAAGATAGAGCCAAAGATTGGTTGCAAAAAGTATTTCCATCCTTAATTGATATTTTGTAGTAATACTACGATTCTGTGTAGTACTTCTACGATAATTGTTTTATAATTGAAAATACCTCAATCATTCTATTCTTATCTTGACTTTGCTTATTCTTATTTTTCATTATATAAAGCCAAACATTTTGCTTCATAATCAAAACATAAAGAATCGCTGAATGTTTCAAGATATGTTTTCGGAAAAATCATTGTCGTTTTGATAGTTGGTATTTTTTGTAATTTACCATTCGCAACCTTATAAAAATCTCCTGTATATTGATTTGTAAGAAGATTAACGCTTGATTTTCCTTTAGCTTTCTCTCCATAATCATAGCTCAAAATATCATCAATTCGCCTCATTTGTACAAGCTGCATTTTCTTTGATTTCAGGTCGTATTCAAAAACACATCTGAAGCCGGATCTGTCAAAGTCATTCCAAAATTCAAAGCCTTTTTTTGTTGAAACCAACGTGTTTCCAAAATTGAGTTTCCAGATTTTTCCGCTTTGTATTTTTTTATATTTTTGGGTAGATAATAAACAAACTAAGGTTTTAGAATCACTGTCAATACGAACCGTATCTTTTTTTGAATCACCGTCAAAATCTTTAACAATCTTCTGAACAGACTGCCCAAAACCCGAAATAGATAAGCTTATAAAGAGTAAAAAAGTTATTTTTTTCATATAAATTAATTGTACAGATTACAGCTCCATTAATGACTTTAGAAATGAATGAGGACTATCTGTATGATAAAATACTATGTTTAAAGTAAGATGGTAAACGAAAACAATAAAAAGAATAATTAAAATAACAATCAAAAAAGTTCGCAAACCTTTATCCCTTACTTTTCTTATACACAGATTAATTAATAAAAATATAAATGTAGTAAAGAATCCGCCGACTAATCCTACTTGTGTAACGATCGTTGAAAGATTCTTCAAGTCACGTTCTCTGTAATAATGCAATGAAATATACCAATAAGACGTTGCTATTGTTGCTAAAATAAAGATGAGAAGACTTATTATTATTAGCTTTTTATTATTTCTCATAGATTATTTTTTCATATATCCCGGATTTTTGCCGGAGCTGAAGGAGCTTTTTAATCCCGCCTCTACTTGAGGCCAAAACTGAGTATGGCTCAAACTATGCGATGCCATTGACAGATAAGGAATCGTTCCTGGCCTTTTTATTAAATCTTTGATATCTTCTTCATCCTTGGCGGTTACAAGATCGGCATAATATTGCTCAACTAATGTATGATATCTTTCAAAATTTCCTCTTAAAATTTTAAGCTCTTTATCCAGATTTCCTGTTAAAATATATTCTGCATTGTTGATATTGTCGATGTATTTTTCCAGCTCAGCAGGTTTAATGAACTGGCTCAACAGTCTCATCAAAACTTCTTCCAAATTATTGTTGTGTACAGCAGCCGATGCTCCTGCAATGAAGTTTTTGCACTGTGTTCTTTTATTTCTGCTGTGATACGGATCTTTATCAAAAATCGGGACATGCAAAATAGGTAAACCTTTAGTTTGTTTTGACGGATTCCATGAGGTAACTTCTATCGAATCTGTAATTCCGGCATTTGCTCTAAACAGTTTTGCCAGTAATTTTAAAATATAGCTGTCTTTAACACCACTTTTAATGTCAAAAAGAATATTTAAAACTTTCATTCCTTGAGTAAGGTTTAAGTTTTTTACCCAGGTTATTTTATCATAATTCTCTCCGTTTGTATAATTTTTATGTACATCATAAGTCCATTGCAAAAAATGATTTAAAAGACTGATAAACGAATTTTTTTCCGCCGTTAAATTGGCATTATCAAGTTTTATAGAATTGATATAACTAATAAATTCTGACGCGATGATATTGATTCCTAAAAACGCTTTTGCCATCTCCGCCCATGCTGCAACCGCTTTATTCTTAGTGGGAAAACCTTTAAGATATTTTGCAATAGCTTCTGTATTTACACCTTTCAAGATTTTTATTCCTTTGTCAAATTTATCCATTTGGAAAGCTTTTATTAATCCTTCCAAATTCACCAGACTGAAATCAGCAATCAATTGCTGTGTCAAATCATATTCATTATGAACATTAATGATCTGACATTTCTTATGAAGTTTAGAATGATTAAGCTGATGCTTATGCTGAAAAAACGGAGTAGATAAATACGTGATACTTTTTACTTTCCAAGCTTTGGGATATTTGGAATCTGTTGCGATAAGCTCTGTAAACTGATTAATCACATTTCCTCCATGCGAATGTCCTATCAGATGAATATGAACCTCCTGATTCTTCCAAAATTTGTAAACTCTTAACAATAAATCCAATAACCTGGTTGCAGCAAGATTTCTTTCTTTTGTATCATTGTCTCCAGACCAGCTGAAGAAGCTTCCTTCAATATGGAGGTTGAGAAACTGCGGTTTTAATTCCTTTATTTTGTTCCAGAAATTATCTTTGCTTGCTTGCCAGTAATCTGTATTGGCCTGATGTTTTAGTCCGGTTGTATTCACCGGATCGGTCGTTCCGGCCACAAACATGACAACATCATAAACCCTGTCATTTTTTGGCGGAGCTCCCTGTTTTCCGTATGTTACACCACTACTTTTGCCTTGCTGAATAACCTGGCTTCCGACATTTTCAATAACATCTTTTGCGTAAGAAAGGTTACTGCCTCCGGTTGTTTCTATGATATCTCCACCTACGAATGTCTGTTTCATAATTCATCAATGGTTTTTAGATTTCTCTCCGGAATTATTTTGTACTTCTTTATCAGAGTGTTGCTCATGATTCCCTGAACTTTGGGTAGTAATTTTTCCGTTGCTTGTTCTTATACGGTCTTTTTCGGTGTGTGATTCTTTATTTCCTGTAATAAATTCCATCATTTTGCCTGTAACATTGGTTATAAAATCTGTTCCAACAGAAAGCATATTCAATAAGCCGACGGTAGAAGTTCTATTCATTCCTGCGCTTTCAAAAATATTCATTCCTACCGTATTATTCTGGTTCATGCCAACGGTAGTATTCATGCTTTCAATTACATTGATATTCATGTTTTTACAGTTCAAAGTCATTGTTTCAGGTGCCGTGATATTAATATTACTTCCTGTCGTATCAAGATGAATTTCATTGCCGGATTTATCGGTGATGATAATGCTTTCATCTTCCGTGAAAACCACACGGTGCCCACTTCTGGTCTGGATAGATTTTACACGGTTGTCCATACCTCCACCCAGTCCCACTTGTCCGTGAAACATACCTCCCATCACAAACGGTCGGTCGGGATGATTATGAACAAAATTAACCATTACCTGGTCACCAACTTCAGGAATCGCCACATAACCTCTGTTTTGCGTGATCTGATCCGTACCTCCCGCATCCGGACTCATCATCCGAATAAAATGTGTGGTATCATTATTTTGCCAGTCAAATCTTACCTGGACCCTGCCTTGACCTTCAGGATCGGCATTGGAAATAACCGTTGCCAGTTGAGGCTCAGCTTTTGGAAGCGTAAATTCAGGTTTGGGTAAAAAACCCGTGTCTGATGCGATACCTTCAAAGCTTCCTGTGTAATGACCGATCGTATCAATCTCATGCTCGGATTCCGTAATCATGATTCTGGTGAAATACGATGTTTCATTCGTATCCGGCTTGCGCATTTCGATGTCTACCGCACAGCCCGGATGTAAAAAAGGTACCGTCGTTGAGCCTGAAACATTAAACACATTCACCGCCTCACTTCCTGCCGTACTTTTCTGGGAATATTCTACATCGAGATGAGTGGATGCCTTGATCGGTGCCACTCTTAAAGATGGGGTTTTATAAATCTTATCGTTGTGCTCGTAAGCTGTTTTTGCCAGATCTCCGACATGCTGGATCGGCGTGGCTCCTGAGGTCAACTTTTCATGTCTGCTGCTGTTGTAGCCGTAAAATTGAGGCTTGGTATGAACGGCTTTCAGCTCTACTTTTATATCGTTTGCACTGCTTCCGTACGTCAGTCTGATCGGCTTATTCTGTGGTGGAAGCTTTCCAAAGTGTAAAACTTCACCATCATAATAAAACTGTTCGCCATACGCCTCTGCCATTCTTGACAGATAATTGTAATGCGTTTCGTCATACTGGCTGCTGTAAATAATTTGAGAATGATCATTCGTATCGATCCTGATATCAAAACGGCTTTTATCCAAACCTTGTTTTATCACTTCTTCAGCAATGATACCCATATTCACAGGCTGGCTGCCTCCAAAGCTTTGAATATGCGGTGCTCCGTCCAACAAAATAGTAGGACTGTAACCCGTAAGCACAATATTGCCCAAGCTCATTTTTTCCTGGCTGAAGCCAACTCCTGTAATGACGCCGACAAAGGTGCGTTCGGGACTCTTTTCAATATCTTTATAGGAAATAACAGCCGTTAAGCGTTTGCCTAAAAACTTATTAGCCTCCTCCAAAGTATGCGTCTGACGATCGCCTAGCGTATCGTGAGCCAGCGTTAAGCTAAACTCATGGTGGCGACGGGTACTTTGCTTAAGCTTAAAATGCTTGTAATACCTGATCACTTTACCTTCTATGACCAAAGATAATTTTACCAAACGGTTGATACCGGTATGATGATTCTCTGAAACACCTTCCGCGTTCTGAGACGGACGGAAAGAGCTCAACGATGAAGTCTCTGGATTTGTTGTCATAATTTGTAATTGTGGTGTGGTTTAAAGTTATTAATTTTTAAGCACTTTAAAGGATTTTGAATTTTAAATTTTAGACTTAAATGACAAATCTAATCTGAATTGCTTTTTATCTCGAAAAAGCAGATAATTAAAGTAGCAAAATTAGCCTGCCAGATTAATGTTTACATTAAATTTAATAGATATATTCAAGCTTAAAAAAGACATTAAAAATTAATCAAAAAAATATTTTCAGGAAATTAAAACCTGAAATTCAGGCAAAAAAGACCGTCTTTCTTGGGACAGTCTTTGGTATATCTTCATATATAAATGATGGATCGGGTTTAGCTTGTTGGCCAAAGACCTTCGAAAGCTGCATTCCCATAATTGATCTTTTCTGCACTTACCACAAAGCTGATCAGCATAGAGTTTTCATCTACCGCGTCAAAGTCTACTTCGTGCTGAATCACGTATCCGTTTTCCCAGTTTAGGGTAATCAAAGTACCTTCTTCGTGTGATTTGTTGAAAGTAACTTCTCCGCTTGTCGGCTTGTATTTGCCGTTCAGTAAGCTTTCCAGAATATCAGACTTTTCTGTCGCTTCGACCGTTAATTTAATAATTGCATTTGAAGGATCAGATGCAACACGTCCTGAAACGTCTGTAGATCTTGATACGCTGTAGTTCAGCTTTAATAATTTTTGGCCTTCGCCGCCGTTGAATTTTAAGATTCCTCTTGAATTTGCTGCCATGATAAATAAATTTTAATCGTTATAATTTGATGATTTGTAATTCTATACTCAAAGATAACAACACCAAAAATATTACTCAAAAATTTTAAACATTTTCTATGATTTTGTAGTAATTCTACGATTTAATGTAGTAATTGTACGATATGAAAACTTATTTGCATTTAAAAACATAAATACATTATACTTTACAATACTGCAATTATCTGAGAATTGAATTACTTCCTTCTTTCACAGAACGCGAAAGTATTTTATTTTTCTTTAATAAAAAGTCGGGCATCAGATCTGTCGGAAGATAAAAAGGGCTTTCGCCGTTATTTTGGAGTTCTTCTTCAATTCCGGGATTCCAAACTAAAATTTCTTTAAGATCAACTTTAAGTTCTTCAGCAATAATCTGTAAATTGAATCCGGCATTAATTTCGGTTTCGGATAATGATGAGCCTTCTTTTTCTCCTGTTCTTGCATCAAAAACAGCCTTCAGTCTTGAAGAATTATAATTTACCAAAACAGCATTCAGTTCTCCGGTGGCGTAGCATGCATTCAAATATTTTTTTACATGATTTATTGTTTCCGCAGGTAAATATTTGGAAAAAACATGATATTGTGTCGAGTTTGCAGCATTCATTGCTTTGGCAATATTACCTTCTCCGCAATTGTAAGCCGCCACCACCGTAATCCAATTGTTGTATTTTTTATAAAGATTGGCAAGCGAAACAGCAGCTACTTTTGTGCTTCTGTACAGATCCGAACGGCGATCTTCTGTAAGCCCATATTGGTTGGCATGAGCTGTCATAAACTGCCAAACACCAACCGCTCCGGCGTGTGAAGTGATATTTCTGTCGAAGTGAGATTCTATCAGCGCTAGGTTTCTTAAATGTTTAGGCAAACCTTTTTTTACTAAAGAATATTCTATAAACGCAACGATTTCTTTATTTGAATTAATGATGCTGTTATATTTTCTCACACTGCCTTCTGACGTATCCGAAGCCGAAAGAAACTGAGCATCCGCAAAGTCAAAAGAGGCAAAAAATACGGCTGCAAATATTATTTTGCTGAAATACGTTTTCATTTTAAATGAATCTTAAAAATTATAATTTTTGAAAAACCAAAAACTCAACTATTAAAGCATTCGGCTTGATTTCAATTACCATTTATTCGACTTTCCAGATAAGCTTTTCTTCGGATTGATTCCAGTCTACGATGATCGTTTGCCCGGATTTCACCTCTTCTCTTACAATCATTTTAGAAATCGGCCTTGCAAGCTGAGCTCTTATCACTCCGGAAATCTGTCTTGCTCCGTATTTGCTGCTAAAACCGCCTAATGCGAGATTTTTTACTGCTTCATCTGTGATCGAAAGTGTCATTCCCAAACGGTGAAGCGATTTGTGAAGTGATTTTAGCTGAATATTGAAAATTCTTTCTGCAATAGATTCTGTGATCGGCGCAAAAGGAATGATTTCCGTAATTCTTGCCAAAAATTCAGGCCTGAAACGTCCGGAATTTGACATAATCTGCATTAAAGAATTTGACTGCGGAATTCTTCCTTCTTCAAACTGTTTTACAATTTCTTCACTTCCGATATTTGATGTAAATAAAATTATAGCATTGCTAAAATCTCCTTCCTTACCCAACTTGTCATGCACTTTACCTTCATCCATGATTTGTAAAAAGACATCAAAAACAGAATGATGCGCTTTCTCAATTTCATCAAATAAAACAACGGTGTAAGGCTGCTGACGAATTTTGTTTACCAGCATTCCTCCTTCTTCGTAACCAACATATCCGGGAGGCGCACCGTATAATAAAGCTGCAGAATGTTCTTCTTTAAATTCGGACATATCAAAACGAACCATTGCTTTTTCGTCATTAAAAAGCAATTCGGCCATTGATTTTGCCAGTTCGGTTTTTCCTGTTCCGGTTGGGCCAAGAAGGAAAAATGAACCAATTGGCTGTCCGGGTTTATTTAATCCGCTTCGGTTTTCAACAATTGCATCGGAAAGTACTTTTAAAGCATGATCCTGACCAACGACTCTGTTCATCAAAAGAGATTCCATGTTCAAAAGTTTCTCTTTTTCCTGTGCCTGAATTTTACCAATCGGAATATTGGTTTTTGCTGCCATTACCGCTGCCAATTCAAGTCGGTCAACTTTTTCTCTTTTTTTCGCAGCATGCTGCAAAAGTTCTGTAAAAGTATCGTCAATTGTTTTTTTAATGTGCTCAACAGACATAGAATTGTCTATCTGAGGCTGCTCACTTAATGAACCCCACAAAATCGGGCTGATTTTATCTCTCAACAAATTGTAATTCCAGATCAATTCGTCTGCCTGATCTTTTTCACTTAAATATTCTTCCTTTAAAATGTTTTCATAGCTTTCTTTCCAGCTTTCAAGCTCTTTTTCCGAAAGCTCATCAAGCATTTTTATTGCGGCCATTGTTCTGTCTAGCAAATCAATCGCTGCATCGGGTAATTTTTTACCTTTTGAATATCTTTTTGCCAATCGTACACATTCGGGAAGTGATGTTTTTTCTACTTCTATATTGTGATGTTTTTTGTAACCTTCCAAAAGGACATCAATCATTTTCACGCAAGTCTGCTCGTCGGGCTCATTAACGGTAAGTACTTCAAAACGTCGGTTGAAAGCTTGTTCCGGCTCAATAATCTTTCTGTATTCTTCCTGTGTTGTGGCTCCGATTACGGTAATTTCGCCTCTCGCCAGTTCAGGTTTCAGAAGATTGGCTACATTTCCGATGCTTCCTTTCGGGTCTAAAAGCGTATGAATTTCATCAATAAACAAAATAGCTTTTTCTATTTTTTTGCATTCATTGATTATTTTTTTGAGACGGTCTTCAATTTCACCTTTATAAGAAGTCCCCGCGAGTAAAGCTCCCGTATCAAGCTCCAAAAGAGTTGCGTTTTTAAGCATTTCAGGTACGTTTCCTTTGGTAATTTCGGTGGCAAAACCTTCAACTAAAGCTGTTTTACCAACTCCGGGTTCACCAATAATAATTACATTTGGTTTGCTTCTTCGGCAAAGGATTTCAACAAGAGTTCGAAGTTCTTTATCTCTTCCGATAATATTTTCGAGGCTTCCCTGTCTGGCCTGCAAAGTTCTGTCTACACAATAATTTTTAATGGAAGGAAAGGAAGAATCTGAAAAATCTGATCCGTTATTTGAAAATAATGATGAAATTCCACTGTCTTCAGATGTTGCAAAAGGTGTATCTTTTCGGTATAAATTAAATATTTCATGCTCTCTGAGCGGCAAAGATTTAAGCTGCTGTAAAGTAAATGCCACCTGCGGTTTTACAAGAGCGGTCAAAATACAGATCGGAGTAATCTCGTCTAAGCCCAGTTTTAATCTAATATCATCGGCTTCTTCCAAAATCTGATCTACAAATTGGCCTTCGCCAACTTCATCGGGAAGATGAGTCGTTTTTGGATAATCTTCAATGCGCACATCTGCCCATTCGTAAAAATATCCCGGATCTTTATCTATATTTTTCAGAAATTCGTTGAGCCCGATATCTTTATGCATTAAAGCCTGTAAAATATGCGGCCCGTCATAAGTAGCATTGTAATTCTCTTTTGCTATCGACTGCGCTATGTGAAAAAGCTGTTTAACTGTTTCGTTGGTTACAAGTACTCCCATTTTTGATATTAATATGTATGTTATTTTGGTGTAACTAAAATAATGATTTTATCCTTATGTAAAATGAATTTATTAAACATTATTTTTATTTTGCAATCAACGTTGAGAAATTTTTATTATTAGATTATTAAAAGTATTTTTTAATTCTATTTATCTGTCATAAACAATGTCCTAAATTTTAACCATCGTAATCTCCACAACTTGTTTTTTGAAATTTTTCAGGCTGGGAAGTATAAAAAGTTTTCAAATCATTACCTACAAAATCATTCGGAAACTTACCTTTCAATACTTTCATTTGATAGATTTTTCCATCTTCTAATTTTTGAAAACTAAGTTCCAAATCATCATTTGACACAATCATTTTATTATCAACAACTTCTAATTTATCAATCTTAAAAAGGTATTTGTTTTTTATATCTTTAAAAGGTTTTTCTTTATCACAATAATTAAAAATTATTAATTCCTTAGATTCTTTATTTAAATATATTGACGGTGAATTGCAGTTACAAAGAGTTGAAAAATCTAATCCATATTTTTTATAAATATCCTGTTCTTTTGAATTAACATCTGATAATCCTGTAAGCTGAACATTAAATAACGGAGTAAAATCTTGTTGATTTTTACTTTTTTTCTGTGCTGATGCGTTGGTTTCTTTTAAAATGAAAATGAAAAAATAACCATCACGGGAAACAATTACATATTTGTCGTCTAGCAGCACCAATTTTTCAAATGGAAAATCGTCTTTAGTTTTAATTATTTTAATATTATTATTTTGCTTCAGATTCAGGTTTTCATTTAAACATTTCCATTTTTCTTCGTCAAAAACTGAAGTAGCATCAGACTTTATTTCATCCTTTTTATCAATTGTAATAATTTTATCATTGTATAAATCATCAGCTTCCTGTTGCGAAAAATACCCTACTTGGCTGTTGCAAAATCCGAAACTTTTATAAAATACAAAATTTCGAATTTGCTTCTCGATATTTTTATGATTCTCAGGCTCAATTTCCTGTGATGGTTTTGAACTTTGCTGGCATGAAAGTGATATAAATACCAACAAAGGAATTATAAAATACTTAATGTGTTGAATCATAAACATTGTTTTTAAATATATTTGTTTCTTGAGATCTTCTTGTTACTAAGCCGGGAGCAACAACACCTCCTGCCATTCTCCAGTTTTTAAATTCATTGGCTGCACCTTCATAATCTTCGGCATTTAATTTTCTCAATAATGTAGATTCAGAACCAACTGCGGCTTCAACATTAAAAGCTAAACTTACTAAAGCATCAAACTCATGTTGATATAAATTTACAGTAACTTTAGACTTTACTAGATTCGATATCCTTTGTACATCTATAGATAATAAGGCATTAGCCTGTGCGTCAGTTAAACCATTGACAAATTCTGTAGGCAACGTTATATTGCTGCAACTTTGCTTTCCGGCAATGAGATGTCCATAACCGATTGTACAAAATCCATAATCATCATCAAAAGCAACGTGCATTCCATTTTCTTTTATCTCTTTTTCATAACCTTTTAAAAAGTCTAACCCGTTTTGTGAAAAAGTTAATGTATTAGGATCTACTCTATCACCAGCAGTACCGCTTTCAAATGTATTTCGATATCCTTCTTGCAAAATTTCTAAGGAATCAACTAAATCTGTTCTTCTTAAAAATGGTACATCATCAGTCGTCAAAGGTGTTGTTAAATCAAAACCTTTTTCACCGGTATAATGTTCAAAATGCAACATGTAAACCGTTTGTCCACTAATAACCGTTATACCTACTAAATGACCAGTAACTCCTAGTTGGTCTCCTTGAGCCACAGGATCTCCTTTTTTAAGGCTTATACTATTCGGCGCTAATTCTCCGTATCTGATAATAAATTTTCTGCCGTCATTCGTTTCATGCAAAACAGTCACTTGATCTGTTTGAGCATAAAAGCTTTTAACTTCTAAAACTTCACCTTTGCAAATAGCAACAACCGGTGTTTCGGGATTAGTATAAAGGTCTCTTCCGGCATGTTTTCTAGTTCCGCCTCCTCTGTTTGAGTTGAAAGTGGCCTGATTTGCTCCTTGTGATCCTGCCCAGTAATAACTTTCCCATTTATAATCCGGATCGTTTTCCGGCTTAACACGTAAAGGAAATATAATTTCTTTTGATTTTCCAATCTCAAAATATGCACCTTCTTTCTTCAAAAACTCTTCTTTATAAGACGCCAGATCTCCGTCACAAGAGACATCAAGCCAAAGCATTTCAGTTACTTTTTTGTAAAGTGGGAAAATGATGGTTTCTCCTTTTGTATAGATTTTACTTTCTAATTTCCCTTCTACATCTTCTGCATATGCTGTTTTACCGTCTTCTATTTTAGGATTTCCTAATTTTCCTTTTTTAGCATTCTCAAGAATAATTCCCGCAAGTTCTTTTTTATTGCTGTCATTTATCGTTGTTCCATTTTCATTGCTGAATGTGTAGGTATACTCGCCTTCTTCTTTTCCTTTTGCAATCTTTTCTTTCCATTGCGCCAATTCTTCATCAGATTTGGGGCGAAGCTGAATCGGGATTTTTACAATATCATCTTTGAATGTTCCTGTGAATTCCGACTTTTCATTTCTTTCCTCTTCTTTTAGAGGTTCGCTTTGTTCCATTTGTGCTTCGGTAAGTTCCAAAACAGGAAATGCTGCATCAGCAGAACCTTTAATAATACCGTCTTTTTCTTTTATGATAATTTTAGCTTCTTTACCTTCAAGCAAATAAGAAGTTGTTACCAAATATACTTTATCTTCTAACGGCGCACTGGTTATTTTTTTAAATTCTTCACCAAGCTTAAAGGTTGTTATTGTAATTTTATCTCCGTTATTATAGACCTCTTTTGTTAATTTTTCTTTAATGGCTTCTACAGTTGTATATTCTTTCTTTTCTGTAAGCGCCTTTACTGCAGGCTTATCAAAGATAATTTTAGCAATTTTTTCTTTTTCGGCATCGGTTGATGTTTTATTTCCATTACTTTTCACTTCATATTCCAATGTTCCGGCTTCTTCTCCAGTCTTTTTGGTATATTCTTTCTTTGCAAAATAAGCATCAATAAGCCCTTCTACTTTTTGTTCGTTGACTGTAGTAGCTGTTCTTCCACTTCCCTCAACCGGATTTGGGGCAGGCTGATTTTCAACTCTTAGTGGCTCTTGTATTTCGTTGTTTCCTGTTGCAGGTTGACTTCCGTTATTTGGGGTTTGTGGACGTGGCTGCGGTCTTGATGAGACTGGAGGCTGGTTATTTGTTGAACTTGGTTGAGATGATGTCGGTGTAGAATTCCCTGTTGACGGTTGTTGGGGCACTTCTTTATCTTCCACATTTTGCTGCACAGAATATTTTGTTGTTGCTCCGTCTCCTCTTACTAAAAGATAAAACTCGTGCTCTCCTCCTTCAAAAAGGCTTTTATTAGCTTGAACTGCCCAACTGGGGTTCAGCATTATATCAAAAACAACTTTACCCGTGTTGAAATCTACAACATATTCTCTTTCACCCCAAAGATTGGTGTTGTCTTCCGGATCATGCCCCGAATCGCTCATTGTATCTCTTTCCCAAAGACTTACATGTAAAGTCTCGGCAAACATATTGATAGTTTCGATGACTACTTTTAATGTCTGTCCGTATTTTGGAGTTTGTGTAAGTCTGTTGCCGTTTACATCCAGAAATGAGATTCTGCTGATACTTCTTTCGCCGGCTTGCGGACGGATTTCTATTGCGGTTGACATTTCAGGTTGATAAAGATAACCTACGAGTTTGAACCTTTTATTAATTGCAGACCATTTAAAAGTAAAGCCCTGCTCTCCTTTTACTAAAAAGTTTACTTTATCAAAACCACCGTTACTATTTTCTTTATAAAGCTGCCAATTTACATTCGCAGGATTTCTTTCACTTTGTGATGTTCCCGAATGCCATTCTGCAACGTGATAAGTGAGTTTTGTGCCAACTTTCGGAGCAGTTTCTCCAATTATTCTTGCTACGCCTTTCTTTGCCATACCTTTTTTAATTAAAAAATATTCTAATAGACGTCAATCTGATTTTCATCAAATCTTTCTTTAAACTCTTCCGAATCCACCAAAGGATTGGCATGCTGAACGGTTTTAGGCTCCGCATTCTTTACATTACTCTTTCCCATCTGTGCTTTTTGCCCGTGATCCATTACCGTAATTTTGCCTCCCGTACTGCACATTAATTCCGAAATCTCAGTAACGCACTTTTTATCCATTACTTTTACTTTTTCATAAGTTTTTGTCCATTTTCCGGCTGCTGCAAATGCACAAGGATTTCCGTTTTTCAAAGAACAATTTCCAAAAGGCGTTGCAGCAGGATTAAACATCACATCGTCTTCGGTTACTGCCAAATAATCTGCCTGACCTTCTTTATCATTCCAAAAATGCTTCTGGTGGCTGGTTACCTTAAAGGCGGGAAACTTGCTTCCTTTATCGCACATTGCTTTTCCGCATTGAACAACAAAATGTTTGCTTTCGTGGGGTGTGCTCATTTTTTATGGTTTTAAAATTAGGTTTCGGCTCTCAATTAAAGCTCCGTTTCTATCAAAGATACTGAGGGTGAGCGAATAATCATCTTCGTTTTTAATGAAAAGTGAAAATTGTAGTAGAACTGCGACTCGGCAAAAAGCATTTCCTGAATTTTAAGTATTCTTGCTTTTCTTAATCAGCTTTCCTTCTATACTTTCTTTATATTTATTTTTGTTTCTTGTTCCAACAGGCGAAACTTTTGTTGAAAAATAACATTACATTCTTCAATTAAAAAAGTTTGTGAATTAAATAAGTATTGACCTTCATAATGTCTGAATTTTTCATCTTCCGGAAACGGTACTTTTCCCAAATTTTGTAAAATTTTCAGTTTTTCTTCTGTATTTCCTTCTACTTTTTGCTCTATTTCCCATTCTTCTTTTTCTGTAAAGGCAAGCTTGATAATTGATTTTCCATGGTCAAATTTTTTTCTGATTGGCGCAAAATAAGTTTTGATAAAAAGATCTTTTTTCATTTTTTTATCGAAAAGAGCATCATTTTTTATGACATATTCAAAATTTTCCAGATAAGAATCTGCAATTTCCCCAATGAAATAATCAGAAATTTCTTTTTTAATTTTATCAAAATTCTCTTTAATTTCTTTTTTCACCTCAACTTTTACGACGACGCCATTTTCGTTCAGGAATATCAATAAAGGACTGATTTTTTCAAAAGACTTTAAGGCTAAATCAGACAACATTCCTTCATGAGTTCCTTGGAATTTACTTCTCGAATATTCTACGATGTGCAATCCATCTTGGGTTTCTGTGTATTTTAAGTGGGCATCATAAATAATTTTTACAATTTCTTTTTTATTGTTGGCATTAATTGAGCTTTCCAAAATAATTGTTTTGAAACTTCCGCCAATTGACTCTGGAAAGAACTTTATTTTTGGATTGTATTGAGGTTTTGAGAGCTCCTCAAAAACTTCAATGTTCACCTTTTCTACCAAATCCTTTCCGGGAATATGTAATTTTTTCCAGGGAATCAATTTGTCTTTTATCAGATCTTCTTTTGCACATTTCGAGTTGTGAAACTGCAAAATAAATTCCGGCTTTTCCAAATTTATTTCTCTGGCTATACTTTCCAAAGTATCATCGGGTAAAATTATTCTGTTAAACATTAATTTTTTAAATTCTATACAAAAGAAAACTTCAGTGTCTGATATTTCAATTCCTGTTTTTAAACAGTTTTGTTGCAATCTTAATTTGCGGTTCCTTAATTTATTTTATACTGATTTTTTGTGCGACAAAGTGTTTGTCATCATGAGATTGATCTGACATAGTTTGTGATATTTTGGTACTCAAATATAATAAAAACCGAACTAAGAATAAAAAAAACGGAAGGTAATTTCCGTTTTAATTTATTGTATAACTATTTAATGTTGAGTATATTCCGGCACTTCGACCGGTAACATGGTCGGCATAAAATATTCGTTGAGCCAGTAAAATTCCTGTCCGTTTTGTTTTATTTTTACAGCAGGATTATTTCTGTGGATCAGCATTCTTTCTGCAAGATCTTTGTAATGTTTAAAATACGTTCTCGCCTGCTCATTGGTAATAATTTTAGACTTTTTCCAGCCTTTAAGCTTATAGTTTGACATTAATTCTTCTTCGGAATTATCAAAACCTGTGCTTACTCCTACCGCGTAAGACATTGGCTGCTCATACAACTCACCTTTATCCAGGAATTTCACTGTCGGATTGTATTTTTTTAAAAGTTTAATATATTCTTTTAAAGCTCTTGCCTGCTTGAAATCAGCTCTTTCTGCTCCTGTTTTATTATAAACTTCGGTATAAAAAGCTTTAAGATTATCGTATTCTGTTTCTGAAATTAAGATTCCTTTTTCCATTCCGGATTTTAAATCTTTTAAATCTTTAGGAATGTAGCCTTTCACCAAAAATGGATTTCCATAATTGATTAATTGTGCTGCAATACCAAAAGGAACAGGGTTTGTCAATCCCGGATACATATATTTATATTTGAAATCGACGTGAGTTCTGCCAGCTCCTACCGATGAATGGAATTTCTCGTTGAGCGAATTATCAATCATTATATTGTCTGCAGTTACCTGAACAATCAAACTGTCTACGGCTTTTTTCAAAAATCCAGGAGTTCCAATATCTCCTTTTTTAGGAAAAATAACAAATCCGGGAGCCATACTTTGTTTTGGGAAGTCTAGCGAATAGAACCCTGCATCACCTTCAATCAGATTGAAATTATTCTTGATCAAAACATCACTTTGATTGATGATTTTCTGTTTTTTGAGTTCAGCAACGTTTTTAGCAGTATTGGTCACAATGTTTTCTGCCATCAAAACAAAATCATTGTATGTGTCCGCAGACCTGGCACTGGTCTGGAACATGATCAATTTTGCCTGCGCCTGCGTCAAAGAGTTGATTACACCATACATATTTCCACTTCTATTGGCAGAAGTACCTATAGTGATCACAATATTGGTCTCGTCCGGAACTTCAGACAGCAAGTTTCCAGCTGCAATCAGACCTTCATTAACTGGCTGGTTTCCTCCTGTACTCTGGCAGTTCATTTCGTTAATCTTATCATCAATAAATGCCGTTATTTTGCTGTAATCTTTACTTAATGGCGACGGTACTACATTTTCTCCACAAGGATTATTTTTGTAAAGTACCACGCCATATTTAATTGAATTAAAATAAGACGGTTTTTCAAATTTCAACTGAAGATCCTGAAGCAATGACTTTACTATAGGCGTATAAGGAGCATTTGCGGCACTCACGTCCAAAACAAAAACAATATTTGCTTTTTTGTTTTTTTCAATAATTTCTCTATAACGATCGAAGTAAATCTCGTCACCTAAAACATTGGAAACATAATTTTTGCTGTAATCTAAAACATTTGTAAAATATTTCGTTTTGGTATCCCCAGCAATGGTATCATTTAGGGATAAATTGACCGGAAAAATATTCTCAAGTGGTGTTCTTTTATCAACATCAGTAAGGAAAATTGCTGTTCTTTTATCTGCATCAGTACCTCCTGGCGATCCTTCATGAATTCCCAATGCAGTTTCTTTGATACCGGTTGGATTTTTCATTTTTACTGCTGAACGTTCGCCCCAAGGAGAAATCACATCAGAGCTCACCCAGCCATAAATACCAGTGCTGATACTATCCATATCAACAGATGGTTTTTTACCTACCAAAAATCTTTTATTGTTTTCTGCCATTTTATAAACGTACACCATCTGTCCGTTTGGAATCTTCACCTTCGCATTTTCTATTAAGCTAGGAGAATTAAAAACCATGATTGAATCATTTTTGTAATATCTCTCAGCGCTTTTGATAACTTCAGGATGATTTGGCACAACTGCTACTCTTACAGGATATCCGGTTTTTTCGTTTCTTAAAGAATTATTCCAGAGAAGAAGATCCGATTCCGGAATCCAGCCGTATGTTTTCACAGATTTTGAAGACACTTTTTTCATTAAAGCATCAGGAATATATTCTGCTACTTTTACCATTCCGTCTCTGTTTTTGAGAACCATCAAAGGCTCTAAAAATTTAACTTCCTTATATGATTTTTCATCACTTTTATCAAGATAAGCGGTATTTCTTGACCTGTCTGAAATAGCAATCCACGGAACTGATTTTTTGGAAAAACCATCAATAACCGGCGAATTATCGATTTGCCCATATTGTTTGGGTTCAGGAGTTTTTTTTGAGGGTAACTTTACCTGGCAGCCGGTAAGCAATACCGACAAGCCTATATAATAAGCAGCTAAAGGTAATTTATTCTTCATCTTATTTTACTTTATGATTGGTGTTGTGTCCGGATGAATGTTTGGACGATAATTTATTTGCTTTGGTTGATGTCGACTTTTGTCACGCAAGTCTGAGTATCATTAAAATTCAATTTTACTGTTTGAATGACAACATTTTTATCAAACTGCAATCCTGCGCAATACAGATAAAAATTGTTTACTTTACTGTCTTTCACATCCACGATTGCATTTTCGTTATTGCATAAATACTTGTTCAGCAAATAATTGTAATGCATATTAAAACTATTGCCGTTGGCTATCTGCTGCAAATGATATTTAAAATCATTATCCATTTTCTCGTACGTGTCATCTACTTTAAGCTCTTCATCATCCAGATTATCATATCCCGGACGTATTGTTATACTATGCAAAACAGGCGGTTCGTTTTTATCAGTATATAATGTCACAACATAATTACCGGGTTTCTGATAAGAGTAGGTTGCCATTTTTTCTTTAGAATCTATCCTTCCGGACTCTCCAAACTTCCAGCTAAATTGTGTAGCATCAGAAATTGCTCTGAACTGAACAGTTTCAAACTGATTGGCCTGTGTTTGCGCATCAATAGTGGTAGCGATTTCTAAACTGTCTTTAGGCCTGGTAATATTTCTTGCCGAAACCAGAATCGGAAAAGATTTTGAATATTTATTATCAATAATAAGAGTTACATTATAATAACCCGGCTTATTGTAAAAGTGAAATCCTTTGTTCTGTTCTGATGTGGTACCGTCTCCAAAATCCCACTTTTTTTGTTTTGCGAACGGAGTTTGGTCCTTAAAATTAAGAGTATCACCTACCCTTATAGATGCCGGATATACAACTCCTACAATATCATCAGAAGAATGAATAACTTTTTTTTGAAGCCACAATGCAACCAGTGCAGCAATAAGCAATGTAGCGATAACACCAATGATGATGTTTTTCCTGTTCTTTTGAAAATAATTCATAGTTAATTTTTGTGATGTTTTGTGATGTGTTTTATTTACATAAATATTAATTCATTTTTCGTTGCAGCAGGTTTTGCTTTTTTTCTCTATAGCCTATTGTACATTCTTCATACTGTTTTTCAAACTTTTTTATGTCTTCGGATATTTTGGAAACATTTTTTTTATCATAAAAATGCATCATATAAAACATAGCGATCTGCGGATATCCTTCTTTCCTTAAATCATTGGTATTGAGATTCTGAAAAGCACTGTTGATATCATTAATATTGTATTTGATATCATTTTCTTCCACAGGCTGCGGCATTTCGGCGGTAAGGTTTTCGATCTTGCTGAAAGTAGAATCTACAATCACCTGCATTACTTTCTGACGCTCATCAAACTTCGCTTTCTGATCTAAAGTCTCCAACGATATAAATTCTGAAGAAGATGAAAAAGGAGATGCAAAATTGTTTAGAAAAAGTATACTGAAAAAAATCAATGCCGTAATAAGCATCAATATCAGATAAACAAACTGATATCGTTTTTCGTTCTTTGATAATGTAACTTGTCCCTGCATAATATTTCTGTTTTAGGTTACCTTCTTCTTCCTGTAAATTTTCTTGTAGGATCTACTCTCCACTGGTTGTTGATATGATCGACTTTACCCATGCACTGGTTCAGATTGCGTATGGCGATCTGTTGTTTATTGGTTACTTCGATAATTTTACTTTTTAAGGAGAGCATAGGCCCGATTTTATTTAAGAGAACAGCGTAATGCTTGAGATTTTTCGCACTGTCTTCACGCATTAAGCTTTTCGCATCGCGCACATTATCAAAAATTTGATTTCTGAGAAAAATATCATTATCTACATCATTTCTGTCCAATAAAGACATCTTGTAGTAAATACTGTCAACCTGAATTTTCAGCGTAGCACTTCGGCGGAGCAAGTCCCTGTAATCTTCAACTTCCTTTTCTATTCCTTTTCGCTGAATATCATAACTCTTGAAAAAGAAAAAAACTGAGCAAAAGGAAATTAAAGATAATACGACGAAAGACAGGATAAATTTCCAAATACCTATTCTGACGTCGGATTTATTCAATTTTTTCTCCCTATTTGTAGACATAATTGTGATTTGGTTTGGGTTGTGAAAATATGAAAAAAAATACTTACGCACAAAATTAAATTTACACTTATAATACTTTACAATTATTTAATTATAAGTTTAATTTTCCATTTCGAAAGATTTTCATACTTTAGTGAACAAAATTTTATTTTAGCCATACCAAATCACAAAAAATAAAATGAGTAAAATATTGACCAATATGGTTAGGTTTTCTATAGCCGACAGCGATTTTTATTTTAAAAAAATAATGATTAAAACGCTGCTGGAAAACCCTTTTAATATGCTCCTTAATGACTGCAACAATGGGCACGAGCTCATCAACAGGATCTACCGAAGACAGGAGGATGTTTTTATTATAGAACTTTTCATGCCGGTTTTGAGCGGAATAGAAGCTATAAAGTTTATCCGGAAAAACAACACAGAAACGCCAATCATTACCTATTCCGGTACTTATCAGGAAGATATGGCCGATATTTTAGCAAAAATTCCTAATATCTATTATTGTCAAAAAAACAGTAATATTATTAAAGATATCATTAAAGGCAGGATAACTTCACAAGATTTTGATTATCAACAATATTCCGAAAACTGGAAACAGCAGCCATTGGCCGTACAGGAATATATGAACAGACAAAAAAAGAGCCAGGAAGGGCTTTCGCCAACAGAAATACAGCTCATGAAATTCTGCTATGAAGGCTTCAGTAACAAGGAGATAGGAGAAAAACTGAATCTTAGCCCACGAACGATTGACACCTACATCAACAGGCTTACTGAAAAGCTTGGCTTAAAGACAAAACTTCACCTGATCCGCTTCTGCGTAGAAAACGGATACTATAATTCCAGCATGTAAAAAGCGGTTTTTGTGTCATAATATTACACTAATCACAAAATTGTCAGCCGTTTACCCGAAATATTTTCGCTACTAATTTGTTACTATTCAATTTTTTTGACTAAATTTGCACACCTAAAATTTAAAATTTAAAAAGGAAATGACAAAGGCAGAATTGGTAAACACCATCTCAAATAAGTTGGGAACAGAAAAGAATGAAACACAGAAAGTTGTAGAAGCTTTTATGCAGGAAATCAGAACTTCTATGTATAATGGAGACAATGTTTACTTAAGAGGTTTTGGATCTTTCATCGTTAAAACTAGAGCAGCAAAAACTGGAAGAAACATTTCTAAAAACACTGCAATCGAAATCCCTGCACACAACATTCCTGCTTTTAAGCCATCAAAATCTTTTGTGGAAAAAGTGAAAACTAAAGTTGCAGTAAAATAAAAAATAATAGAATATTAACTAGTTAACAAAAAAAATTAACATTATGCCAAGCGGAAAGAAAAGAAAAAGACACAAGGTTGCAACTCACAAAAGAAAGAAAAGAAGAAGAGCGAACAGACATAAGAAAAAATAATTTTCCCTCGGATTTTTAATATATTAATATAGTTGGTGTATTTAATTTTTTATATGCACCGACTATATTTTTGTTTGTCAGGATAAGATCGCTAATAATCAGATCCATTTAATTATTGAAATTTTAAGAATTTAACATTATATTTATTAAATTTAAAATTTATTACTTAAATGAATACTGATAATCTTATTAAAAAATATCTTATAACAAAATGAAGAAAGAACTAATAGTTTCGCATGAAGATGATCTCACAAAGATTGCTTTGTTGGAGGACGGAAGACTATGTGAACTTCATGAGGAGGAAGACAAAAATGATTTTGTAGTCGGAGATTTGTTTATAGGAAAAGTAAAGAAACTGGCGCCAAACCTTAATGCAGCATTCGTAAATATCGGATACGATAAAGATGCGTTTCTGCATTATCAGGATCTTGGGCCACAATATCTTACCTATAAAAAATTCCTGAAAGACACGGTTTCTAAAAAACAAAATACATCCAGCTTAAAAAATTTCGAAATACAACCCGAAATCGACAAGCACGGAACAGTAGAAAAAATCATCACAAAAGATGATACGGTAATTTTGCAGATTACCAAAGAGCCGATCTCTACAAAAGGGCCTAGAATATCTACTCAAATCTCTCTTACAGGACGTTTTTTGGTATTAATTCCTTTCGATAACAAAGTTTCGATATCAAAAAAAATAAGCAGCTCCGAAGAGAAAGTAAGACTTCGTACACTGATAGACAGCATCAAGCCTGAAGGTTTCGGCGTCATTATCAGAACCGTAGCTGAAGGAAAGAAAGTTGCCGACCTGCACAATGATATGAATCAGCTGATTCAGAAGTGGGAAAGCACTTTCAAGAATATTCAGAAAAATAAAGTCCCATCAAAGGTATTGAGTGAAGATGATAAGGCATCGTCTATTTTAAGAGATAATTTTAACCAGGATTTTGTAAATATCATTTGCGACGACGAGCAAATGGTTGAAGAAATGAAAATCTATCTCGAAGTTATAGCTCCCGAACGCAAAAATATCGTTCAGTTTTATAACTCACACATTCCCCTCCTCGAATATTATAACGTTGAAAAGCAGCTTAAACAAAGCTTCGGAAAACACGTAAATATTCCAAGTTCAAAAGGTGCTTATCTTGTGATAGAACACACAGAAGCACTGCACGTAATAGACGTGAACTCCGGAAACAACATTACTGTAGGAAATACTGCCAACAAAGAACACGCGCTCAACGTAAACAAAATGGCAGCCACAGAAATAGCAAGACAGCTTCGTCTTCGTGATATGGGCGGTATCATCGTCGTAGATTTTATCGACATGACCAATGCCGATCACAGAAGAGATCTTTATGAGCATCTAAGAGTAGAAATGAGCCGTGACAAAGCACGACACAAAATTCTACCGCCAAGTAAATTTGGGTTGATACAGATTACCAGACAAAGAAACCGTCCGGAAAAACAAATCGACACCAAAGAAGAAAACCCAAACAAGCACGGAGAAATTGTAGCTCCGATCGTGATTGTAGAAAAAATGGGTGACACCATCAGAACCATTATGCAGAAGGAAAAAGGAAAACTTTATCTGCATGTGCATCCTTTCGTAGAAGCTTATCTTACCAAAGGAATCAACAGCATACAAGTGAAATGGTTTATGAAATACAAAAAATGGGTAACCATTGTCCCGCGGGATTCATTTAAATATTTGGAATACAAAATTTATAATTCTAAAAAAGAAGAATTAATAGGATTTTCCAATTAAAACAAAAACAAAAACAAAAAGCCTTCAGATCATCTGGAGGCTTTTTTCTGTCAAATTTTAGCCTTATTCAGGAGCAATATTTTTATTGGTCTTAAATTAAATATATATTTGTGTATAAAAAACATTTAAAATGAAAAAATTACTATTTATCTTCACTTTATTGGTTTCTACTTTGGCTTTTTCGCAAATAATAACAGACAAAATGAAACATGCTTTCAAAACAGATGATGCAGAATTATTAGTTGACGAATTAAAGAATCAAAAACTAAGCATTGATGATTGTTTTGAGCTGGAAGAAAAAACTTATTCTTTATTGGACATCGCCATAAAAATGGATAAGCAAAAGGTATTTTCAAAACTCATTGACCAAAAAGCTGATCTTAATAAAATTTGTGAAGATAAATCTCCGCTGATGTTTGCCGCAAAATATGGTAAATCGGCTATGGTAAAACAACTTATCGAAGCCGGAGCAAATGCTGATCTGAGAAACAACAAAGGTGCAAATGCATTTTATTACGCTCAAAAATATAAGCAAAAAGAAATAGAAGACTATTTAAATTCAAGAATTCAAAAATAAAATCTGGTTAAAAAATTATATTTAATTAACATGGCTCTTCTTTCTTTCTCAAAGATATATTACTAAATTTGAGGTATGGGAAGTTTTGGAAAAGATTTATTAAGAAAAATCAAAGAAGTACAGTTACCGGGAGTCAATGCGCACGGTGTTTTTTCCCCGCCTTACCGTGCTATTTTCAGTCATGATCAGATTATTGAAAAAAATCCAAAATTTGCGGCCGTTAATATCGTTTTATACTTAAAAGACAATGAATGGTATTTTCCGCTGATACAAAGAACTGAAAACGAAAGAGACAGACACAGCGGCCAGATCTCCTTACCCGGCGGAAAACGCGAAGAATTGGACAGAGATTTTGCAGAAACAGCCATTCGGGAAACATCAGAAGAAATAGGCATCGAGAAACATTATGTGAGAATCATCAGAGAAATGTCTCCTATTTATATTCCGCCAAGCAATTTTTATGTGTATCCGTATATTTCTTACACGAAAAAAAATCCCGAATTTATTTTGCAGGAAACCGAAGCTGTTGAGGTGATCGAATTTCCCATCACTTCATTTTTAAACCTTCCGGATTCTCCTGAAATAATGGCACTTTCCGGTGCCGGAGGCAAAGAAGTTCCGGTCATCAATTTCAACGGATATATTATCTGGGGAGCTACGGCGATGATTTTAAGCGAATTCAGCCAATTGATTAAAAAAATGTAACTTTGCAACTATTATGTTTAATTGAAAGATGGCGAAGAAAAACATTTTTACGGACTCATTTGGAACTCCGTATTTTTTAAAAAGGATTATAATTTTCATCTTGGGAATTGTTTCTTACAGAAGGTTCAATGGTTTCAACAAACTTAAAATCACAGGAACAGAAAATCTTGTAGACCTTCCGGATTCTAATGTGCTTTTCGTATCCAATCACCAAACCTATTTTGCTGATGTAGCAGCAATGTATCACGCTTTCTGCGCTGTAAACAACGGATATTTAAACACCATTAAAAATCCTATTTACCTTCTCAATCCGAGAGTAGATTTTTATTATGTTGCAGCCGAAGAAACGATGAATAAAGGAATTCTTCCTAAAATTTTTAAAATTGCAGGCGCTGTTACCGTAAAAAGAACATGGAGAGCCGAAGGTAAAAATGTCAACAGAATGGTCGATTTGGGAGAAGTTGACAATATCATGAAAGCTTTGGATAATGGCTGGGTTGCTACTTTTCCGCAGGGAACGACTGCTGCTTTTGCGCAAGGAAGAAGAGGAACCGCTAAATTGGTGAAAAATCAGCGTCCAATTGTAATACCAATAAAAATAAACGGTTTTAGAAGAGCATTTGATAAAAAAGGACTTCGTGTGAAAGTAACCGGCGTGAAACCTACAATGGAATTCAAACCACCGCTTGACATTGATTATGACAAGGAAAATGCACATGAAATTTTGCTTAAAATCATGACTGCCATTGAGCAGACTGAAGATTTTAATTTGCTGCACACTTATGACGAAGAATTAAAAGCAAAGAAATCGGAGCAATCTAAACCTCAAAACTAAAGTAATTATGAAAAAATTAATAGGAATATTATTTGCGATCATGATCACTGTTTCATGTAACAGCCAAAAAGCATATTCGGATTTTGATATCAGTTATTCAAAAAGCGGCGGCTATGCCCCGATCTACGAAAACCTTCTTATAAAAGGAAATACCGCAAATTACTCTTTCGAAGTCCAGGAAAAAAAAATCAAAACAAGTTTTAAACTGACCGATGAAGAAATTCAAAATTTAGATCATGTGCTGAGCCAGAACAATTTCAGACAAATATCCGAAGATCACAAAAAGATATATGACCGCGTTTCTGTTTCGATCAATGTAAAAAACGGAGCCAATAGCGGAAATAAAACGGATGCCAGCCTTATTATGCCTCAACACAAAGCCAATTGGGATAATATCGTAAACGCATTCCAGGAAATCATCAGTAAAAACGTAAAAAACACTAAATAAATTTGAAGACCCATTTTATTGCCATCGGAGGAAGTGCCATGCACAACCTTGCTATTGCGTTGAAAGACAAAGGATATGAAGTTTCAGGTTCGGATGATGCTATTTTTGAACCTTCAAAATCAAGAATGGAAAAAAAAGGAATTCTTCCCGAAGAATTGGGTTGGTTTCCGGAAAAAATAACTTCCGATATTGATGCCGTAATTCTAGGAATGCATGCACATCAAGATAATCCTGAATTAGCAAAAGCAAAAGAATTAGGTTTAAAAATTTATTCATATCCTGAATTTCTTTACGAGCAATCGAAAGAAAAGACTCGTGTGGTAATTGCCGGTTCTCACGGTAAAACAACGATCACTTCAATGATTCTTCATGTTTTGAATTTTCATCAGAAAGATGTGGATTATATGGTGGGAGCTCAATTGGAAGGTTTTGATTGTATGGTAAAACTCACAAAAGACAATGATTTTATGGTTTTGGAAGGTGATGAATACCTTTCCTCTCCTATTGATCTTCGCTCCAAGTTTTTGCTGTATCAGCCGAATATTGCCTTAATGAGCGGAATCGCATGGGATCATATCAATGTTTTTAAAACCTTTGATGATTATATTGAACAGTTCAGAAGATTTGTTGCTAGCATCACTCCGGGCGGAGTTTTAGTTTATAATGAAGAAGATCCCGAAGTCGTAAAAGTGGTTGAAAGCGCTGAAAACTATTTCAGAAAAATCCCTTACAAAACGCCTGAATATGAAATCAGCAACGGAAAAGTGCTGTTAAAAACTGAAATGGGCGATATTCCACTTTCTGTTTTTGGCGCTCACAATCTGTTGAATCTGGAAGGCGCAAGACATATTTGTCACACATTGGGAATCATGGATGAAGACTTTTATGAAGCCATCATGAGTTTTAAAGGAGCCTCAAAACGCCTTGAAAAAGTAGAAAGACAAGATAACGGAACACTTTACAAAGATTTTGCACACGCTCCAAGTAAAGTAAAAGCAGTTATAAAAGCTTTTTGCGAACAATTTAAAAAAGAAAAAAAATACGGTTTTCTGGAGCTTCATACCTATTCGAGCTTAAATCCTGTTTTTTTAGAACAATACGATCATGCGATGGATGGTTTGGAAGAAGCCATTGTTTTCTATTCCGAAGATGCTTTGAAAATCAAAAGAATGGAGCCAATTTCGCCTGACTTAATTAAAGAAAAATTTAAAAACGCAAACCTGAAAGTTTTCACCAACGCAGATGAACTTCACGCTTATTGGGAAACTTTAGACAAAACCAACGGAGTTTTTCTGATGATGAGTTCGGGGAATTTTGGCGGTCTGGATTTGACGAAATAAAAAAATAACTCCTTTCAATTGAAAGGAGTTTTGCTTTATTATTCGGAATCTAAAATTAATTTTTTTAAAATATCTTCTGTAGAAAGTTCACTATAATTGTGGATCGATTGCCCTGCCCAAATACTCACAAACTCTGCATTCTGTAAACTTTTTGAAGCACGGCGCAATTCATTAGTCAATTTATTTTGATAAGGATAAGGCAAAATATATTCTGAATTGTTAATTTTTTCAATAAATATATTATTAATTCCTCTTGCATAACGTCCCGAAAATGTATTCGTTAAAACAATATCTTTTTCTTTGATATTTTTAAGTTTTTCTTTTTCAAAAGGCTGCAAAGCACTTTCCTTGGAAGCAAGCAACATACTTCCCACCTGAAAACCTTGTGCTCCTAAATTTTTGGAAGCCTGCAAAGTTTTAGCATTATAAATCCCGCCAGCATAAATCAACGGAACTTTTACATGATCATAAACCCGCGAAAACAAAGATAAACCGCCAATTTGTGGAATATTTTCAGCATCAAAAGTTCCTCTGTGGCCTCCCGCTTCAATACCTTGTACACAAATAATATCGATTCCTGATCTTTCTAAAAGTAAAGCTTCTTCAACCGAGGTGCAGGTTCCGATAAGCGTCACTCCTTTTTCTTTTAATTTATGAATGCTTTGGTCATCAAGATTTCCAAATGTAAAGCTTAGAATTTCACAATTTTCATCGATGATCGCATCAATTTGTTCATAATAACTATTTATTTGAATATCTTTTAGATCCGGAAGGTTGACTTTAATATTATTATTATCAGCAAAATTCTCAATAAACTTTTTTGTTTTTATATATTTCTGCTCTAAAGAACTTGTAATTTCCGGAATATGATGAACAAAAATATTGACAGCAAAAGGTTGATCTGTAAGTTTTTTTGTTTCTTTGATCAACTCAATGGATTTATCCACAGAAAGATCTGCCAAAGCCAAAGATCCCAAGCAGCCTGCATTGTTTGCTGCAGCTACCATTTCTGGCGTGCTCACTCCAAACATCGGAGCCTGAATGATGGGATATTTTACATGCAATCTGCTTAAAATAGTATCGTCAAAAAGCATAATTTTACTTGTTTAAATTAACAAAAAGAAGCAAAGATTTTGCTTCTCAAGTTCGTCAAACCTTTATTAAATATCTGCCACAGCATTCAACATTTTTTCTTCCCAAGCCGGATCTTTCGGATCAAAGAACAATCTTTTTCCCGTATCTAAAGAACGGACGATACTCATTTCTTCTTCCGATAATTTAAAATCAAAAACATTGAAATTTTCTTCAATTCTGGAAGGTGTTACAGATTTTGGAATCACACAGAATCCTTCCTGCAAATGCCATCTTAAGATCACCTGAGCAACCGTTTTGTTGTGTTTTTGTGCAATATTTCTTAAGTCATTATTTTCCAAAAGTCCTGCATTTCCATTTCCAAGCGGACTCCAGGGTTGAGTGATGATATTATTTTCTCTGTTGTAAACCTGAAGCTCTTTTTGCTGAAAAATCGGATGCAGTTCAATTTGATTAATAACCGGCAAAACTGTTGAATTTTGCTTCAGTTCTTCCAACTTTTCAACCGTAAAATTACAAACACCGATTGCCTTTATTTTACCTTCCTGATACAATCCTTCCATTGCTTTCCAGGCGCCTGGAAAATTCCCGTAAGGCCAATGAATAAGGTACATATCCAGATAATCCATCTGCAATCTGTCTAATGTTCTTTGGAAAGCGCTTTTCGCTTTTTCATAACTTGCATCCTGAACCCAAAGCTTTGAAGTCACAAATAATTCTTCTCTTATTCCACTATTTTTCACGGCATTTCCAACCGCAGTTTCGTTTTGATAAATTGCAGCGGTGTCAATCATTCTGTATCCCGTTTCGATGGCTTTGGTTACGGCATTTTCGCACTCTTTTAAGTTTTCCATTTGCCAAACTCCGAATCCTAAAGCGGGGATATCAATCCCGTTATTTAATGTTATGACAGGTTGCCCTGAATATTTTTTCTGTTCCATGTTTTTTATTTTGCGAGTATTTATATTAAACAAATTTCCAATAAAATTTTGAATTTTGACTAATTTTTAACCTTCTTCTTTGCTCATCATTTTTCTGAATAATCCTTTAATATGATCAATTTCAGATTGATAATTGGTTTTTTTTCTGCATCCGAAATACAACGTGTTTTCGAGCTTTTTCTCGCCTTCCCAAATTAATTTTATGTCACCGCTTTCAATTTCATTTTTACATAAAAAATCCGGAACTACCGCCAAACCTGTTCCGCCTTTCAGACAACGAATGATAGAATTTAAATTTGGAACAATATAATTCGGTCGGAAATTCGGCTTGTGTTCGAAATTCAAAATCCAGAACTGAAAAAGATGTTCCATATCGCCTGTCGTTCCGTACCATTTTTCCTGTTTCAGCCATTCTTCGGCAAATTCGATGCCTTTAGAATTTAAAGTTTCATTAAAACTTTCATTATCAACATTTTTACCACCCACCAGAATAATTTGTTCAGAAGAAAAAGCTTCATGCAGAATATTTGGCGACGTTCCTTTTTTAGGTGTGATTATTAAGTCTAAAATTCCTTTATCCAATTGATCCAGCATTTCAGGATATTCGCCAAAACTGATAATTAAATTGAAAGGTAAAGTAGAAACATATTGCTCCAAAGTGGTCTGAAAAGTTTCAAAACACATTCCCACACTTATGGTTGGCGTATGTTTTTCTGTAGATTTCTGAAAGTTTTTTTCAACGTCTTCCAATTTCGTTAGTGGATCCGAAATAGCATTAAATAAGACTTTTCCTCTTTCCGTCGGAATCATTTTTCTGCCGGTTCTGTCAAATAATTTATATCCGACATAAGCTTCCAAAGAACCCAAATGCAGGCTCACGCCGGGTTGCGAAATAAATAAAGAATCTGCCGCTCCGGTCAGCGTTCCGGTTTTATAAATCGCTTTAAAAGTTCGATACCATTCTAAATTGACCATAATTATTTTTATAAAGTAAATTGTGAATTTTAATACCATGAATTACAGATATTCTTTCAGCATAAAAAATTGACAAGCAAAAGCGAATTGACAATTCACAATTCATTTTTTAAATATCATAATTCTGATACAAAGGTATTAATTATATTATTTTAATTATACAAAAATCGAACTTAACTTTGCAAAGTAAAATTTAATATCATAAACAAATGAAAAAAGTATTCATAATAAATGGTGGACAAAACTTCGGACATTCCGGCGGAAAATACAACCAGACAATTGCAGAAAACACTTTAAAAGTATTGCAACAATTTGAAAATATAGAAGTTAAAATCACAAATATAAATGACGGTTACGATACAAATGAAGAAGTTCAGAAATTTGTCTGGGCAGATTATATCATTTATCACACGCCGATTTGGTGGTTTCAGCTTCCGAACGGATTAAAAAAATATATTGATGAAGTTTTCACAGCTGGTCACGCAAAAGGAATTTACATGAACGACGGAAGAACTTCGGATAATCCAAAAATCAATTACGGAACCGGCGGAATGCTTGGCGGAAGAAAATATATGGTAACTACAAGCTGGAATGCACCTGAAACTGCTTTTACGCTTCCGGGAGAATTTTTCAACGAGACAAGTGTAGATAACGGACCGCTTTTTGGTTTTCACAGAATGAATGCTTTTGTATCTTTAGAAAAAATGGAAAGCTTTCATTTTCATGATGTTGAAAAAAATGCAAATATCGAACGTGACATGAAAATTTATAAGGAACATCTTGAAAACGTTTTTAAGAAAGAACTTAAACCACAATTAGCGTCATGAAAATATATCTTACAGCAATTATAAAAGCCAAAGAAGAGTACAGAAATGAAGTTTTAGACATCCTTCAAAATATGGTAACTGAAACCAGAAAAGAAGAAGATTGCGAATTGTATACGCTTCATCAGGGAATTGAAGATAAAAATCAATTTGTTTTCTACGAAATCTGGAAAAGGGAAGAAGGTTTGACAAAACATAATCAACAACCATATATTCAAGCTTTTGGAGCTTTAGCTGATGAAAAATTGCAGGAAAAACCTCAAATTTATTTAACCGAAATTATTTAACATTAAACCATTAAGAAAATTTAAGGTATAAGATTCATTAAGGGAAATCAATAGATTTTTTAAGGTACACCGCTTAAAGCGCTGCTAAATCTAATACTCTAAACTCCTTACATAAGCCTTAATGGTTAGAAAAATTAATAAATATGAAAAAATTAGTATTATTAATTCTTGTATTATTTACAATAGGATCTACACAATCGCAAACCAAAAAATCAAAAAATATGAACCAGAAAATTTTATTCGTTGTGACAAGTCATGACAAAAAAGGTGATACAGGCGAAAATACCGGATATTATCTTGGTGAAGTTTCGCATCCTTGGGAAGTTTTGCACAAAGCAGGTTATGAAATCGATTTTGTAAGTCCAAAAGGCGGAAATCCTCCAGTTGACGGATTTGACCTGAAAGATCCAACAAACAAAGAATTTTGGGAAAGCAAAGACAAAGACAAAATTGATCGTTCTTTGCAGCCTTCACAAGTAAATACTGATGATTATTCAGCTATATTTTACGCCGGAGGTCATGGCGCCATGTGGGATTTCGCAGATAATACGGAATTGGCCAATATTGCTTCAAAAATCTATGAAAACGGTGGAATTGTAGCTGCAGTTTGTCACGGTCCTGCCGGTTTGGTCAATATTAAATTAAATAATGGAAAATATTTAGTTGACGGAAAAAAAATCAATGCTTTCACCAATGAAGAAGAATCTGAAGTGAAACTTACCAATGTTGTTCCTTTTCTTCTTGAAGATAAATTGAAAGAAAGAGGCGCAAAATTTGAAAAATCCGGGCTTTGGCAAAATCATGTAGTTACAGATCAAAGAGTGATTACAGGACAAAATCCACAATCTGCAAAAAGTGTTGGTGAAGCAATTTTAAAAGAACTGAAAAAATAATCTTATTTATTTAACTACTAAAAGAAAGAGCTTTCAATTATCGAAAGCTCTTTTTTAATAATCATTTCAGATTTATTTCATGATTGGCAAATGTGTACTTATTGCAATTCTGTTCCATGAATTGATTGTTACAATTGCCATAATAATTTCTGCAATCTGCTTTTCGTCAAAGAGTTGCTTTGCTTTATAATAAGTCTCTTCGGTCAATCCTTTTTGGTTGATTAAAGTGATTTCTTCCGTCATTGCCAAAATTATTTGCTCTTCTTCGGTGTACAATTCCAAAGCTTCTCGCCAGGCATTTAAAAGATAAATTCTTTGCGGAGTTTCACCATATTTTACAGCATCTTTGGTGTGCATACTGAGACAGAAAGCACAACCGTTGATTTGTGAAGCCCTGATTTTAATCAATTCTTTTTGAGTGTGGTTTAATGAAGTATTCTGAAGATATTCTTCCAGTCCCATCATTGCCTTGTAGGCTGCTGTGTCTGTGTTTGCGATGTTAATTCTTGAACTCATACTATTTTATTTTAAATTTCTAATGCAAAGATCTTATTTATAAAACGTAAAAATCTTAAGCTGGTTTAAGAACGTAATTTTGCTCTGATTTCACTTAAATATTCCGGTGTGAAACCTAAAAAAGAGGCAATTAAATATTGTGGAATCCGCTGAATAAACCAAGGATATTGTGTACTGAAATGTATATATAATTCTTCTCTCGACAATTCATATAAATAACGGATTCTTCTTTCCGAAGCCGCATAAGCTCTTTGATAAATCATTCTGAAATAGCGTTCCATTGCAGGATGTTTTTTCAGTAATTCTTCCTGCGCCTGCAAATCAATCATCAAAATTGTAGATTTTTCGACCGCCTGAATATTAAAATCTGATTTTATCTGTCTCTCGTATGCAAAAGTATCCGTAATCCACCAGTTTTCGATGGCAAATTCTGTAGTTTGCTCTATTCCTTTTTCGTTCACAAAAAACTTTCTCAAACAGCCTTTTAGAACGAAAAACATAGATTTGCAAACTTCGCCGTTAAGCATCAAATCCTGTTTTTTCTTTACATCCAAAACCTGAAAAAAAGAAAATACAGAAACAAATTCATCATCATTTAAGGTGATAAACTTATCTAAATGTGCTTTGAAAATTTCCATTTTAAAATTATGTAACCAAACTTAGCTTTATTTTTTTAGTTTTACAATGACAAAACAATAAATCATGGAAATCGTCGCAAAAATAATTATCGCATTGGTCGCAATAGAACACATCTACATTCTCTGGATGGAAATGTTTGCATGGGAAACCAAAGGAAAAGAAGTTTTCAAATCTGCTTTGCCCGCAGAAATGTTTAAGCCCACAAAAGGTTTAGCTGCAAACCAAGGACTTTATAATGGTTTTCTTGCTGCGGGACTGATTTGGTCGCTGTTCATCGAAGATCCGAAATGGCAAACAAATATTGCTTTATTTTTTCTGATTTGTGTGGCGGTTGCCGGAATTTATGGTGCAATTTCTGCGACGAAAAAAATATTTTTTGTTCAGGCTTTGCCGGCAATTTTGGGGATTGTGGCTGTTTTGTTGAAGTAAAGTTTATTCATAATTTTTTATGCCTATTTTAAATTTGTCATTCTGACGAAGGAAGAATCTATTTACTGTAATAAAAATTTTATTCTTAATGAACTACTTTACGTTAAAAACTACAAGGCTAAAATCTCCAGCAATTTCTCTTTCATTTCCTCAGGCTTAAATTTTCCTTCATGATAATAAATCAGATTTTGATTCTCATCCAAAAAAATCCACAAAGGATAAATCGGTTGATTTTTATTTTTTGATAAAGCTAAAGCCAACTCGTGAATTCCTGAATTTCCATTCGGCAAATAATTGAATTCTTTTCCCTGAAAAATAATTTTTTCTTTCGTTTTCTCCGCTTCAAAATTGATGAAATAAAAGTCTTCGTTGATCATTTCAATCAAATCTTTGTCTTTTTTTAATTGAAAAGATTCGATTTTACAGACAGAACACCAATCTGTATACAGATGAATAATAATTGGTTTTGATTTTTCTTTCTGCAGTTTTTCAAGCTCAGAAAAAGTGATATTTTTCATCTGTGAAAGACAAAAGAAAGGCAATAAAAACAGAATTAAAAAAAATAATAACCTTTTCATTTTAAATTATATTTCACACCCAAAAACCCTCTGATTCTCTGCATTGGAGCATAACCGTAAGTTGTATCAAATGTATAATGATTCGGATTATTGATCGGATCATCTACATTTTTATCGAAAGGATCAAAAGGCCGCATCAACGGATCATTCGGAGTAAAATTGAAGAGATTTTTCACGCCGCAATACACTTCAAATCCGGATTTAAAGCTTTTAGAAACCTGAATATTAGCCAAAGAATAAAACGGAGAATATTCCGGTCGGTAATCATTCGGTAAAACAGGAAGGCGCATCGCCCCGTAAAATTGCCCTGTAAAATCTATTGTCAAATTACTCGGAAACTTATAAGTCAAACTGTAAGTTCCACTCCATTTTGGAGCATGAAGCTGCTGAACTTTTTCATTTTCACCATCAAACTTTTGATACACGTCAAGATAAGTGACACCGAGAATAATATTTAAAGGAAAATTAAAAGAAAAATCAATATTCATGGAAGCGCCTCTTGAAATTCCGTAGCCTTGAAGATTGTTGTAAATAATTTTATCCGGTTCAGTATCAAAATCACCTACAATTTTGTTGCTGAAATAGGTGTAGAATGCGGAAGCATCCAAAGTAATCAAACGATCACCTGCAGGGATTTTCCAGATATAATTTAAGTTTCCGTTGATTGATCTTTCAGGCTTTAAATCTGATTTAATCAAAACTTCACGCGATCCTGTCAAAGCGGCATGATCTTCAGTAAATAAATTCACAACACGGAAACCTGTTCCGAAATTGAATCGTAAAGCATGATACGGATTCGGCGAAAATTTCCAGGCAAAACGCGGTGAATGTACAGAATGATGAATTTTATCGTAATCAAATCTATACCCCAAAAGCAAAGTGTTTTTTTCGTTAATTTCCCACTGATCCTGAATAAATGCTCCAAAAATCGGAGACTTCATCGGTTCATTGATTGATCCGTCTGCAGATAAAGTTCCCGGCGTATTATCGTCATAAAACGTTTTTTTAAAAGTAGCTCCTACAACTAAATCATGCTTGCCAAACTTTTTATCCCAATACGTTTGTGCAAAAGCAACTTTCTGTGTCGCTTCAAAAGGATTTGTTCCGTAAAAAGAATTTTGGTCATGAAAATTATAAGAAAATTGAGTAATAATATTCTCCTTAATCGGCCATTGATACATCCCAAAAGCCTCCACCCGATTGGTATAAATGCTTTCACCGTAGATTTCATTGCTTCCCCGATAAGACTTATCCCATTGCATTTCTCCTCCAAAACGGTCTTCATACAAATATCTTAAAGCAAAACTTGCCAACCGGTTTTCCTTTCTCTGAAAATTCCATTTATTAAAAACTGAAATCCTGCTTTGCAACGCTCCGTCTGTGAAATTGTCCTTATTTTCATCAATTTTTTCATTAAAGCTGAAATAATTTAAACTTAATAAAGAAGCGACATTTTTACCAAAATTAAATTTAGTTGACAGGTCAACATTATTTTCGCTCCAGCTTGTTGTCATTACATCAAGACTTAATTTTGGAGCGGTCAAAGCATTTTTAGTGATAATATTGATGACTCCGCCCATCGCTTCTGAACCATAAATTGATGAAGCCGGACCTTTTACCACTTCGATTCTGTCTATCAGGCTATTCGGAATCCCACTTAAACCATAAACGGTGGAAAGCGAACTTACAATTGGCATTCCGTCGATCAAAATCATGGTGTAAGGTCCTTCCAGACCGTTGATGTGAATATCTCCCGTATTGCAAACCGAACAATTAAGTTGAGGTTTTACGCCGTTGACCATTGCGATTGCCTCAAAAATATTCGGAGTCGGGTTTTTCTGGAAAAATTTTTGACTGTAAATTTCTACGGCAACAGGACTTTTTGACCGGCTGATCGGCTTTATCGTTCCTGTAATCACCACATCATCAATATCTTTTATTTTAATTTCTTTTTTGTTTAAAACCTTAATTGAATCAAGTTTTTTTGTTTGATTTAAATTCAGGCTATCTTTTTCCTGTGAAAAACAGAAGCTCGAAACAAAGAATACAGAAAATAATATTCGCATCATGAAATTAAAATTGTTAGACAAAACTAACAATTATTTTTGGATTAAGAAACTTTGCAGAAAATATTGTTAAAAACTATTCATTAAAAATTATTAATTTTGAAGAACTACATATAAAAGTAAAATGAGATATCATCAGTCGGGAAACATCCCACAGAAAAGACATACTATTTTTAAGTCTCCGGAAGATAAATTCTATTATGAGCAGCTTTTCGGAACGGAAGGTTTTCATGGAATTTCATCTTTGCTTTACCATATTCACCGTCCGACTCAGATAAAATCGATCGGCGAAGCAAAAGACGTTACTCCAAAAATCGCAGTCGATAAAAATGTGACGCCAAGAATGTTTAAAGGAATGAATGTAACTCCTGAAGACGATTTTATGGACAGCCGAAAAATCCTTTTGATGAACAACGATCTGAAAATGGGATTGGCCAAGCCAAGAAAATCAATGGATTATTTCTACAAAAATGCAGAATGCGACGAGCTTCTGTTCGTTCATGAAGGAAACGGAATCTTGAAAACTTTTGTAGGAGATCTTGAATTTTCCGTTGGTGATTATCTGATTATTCCGAGAGGCACAATTTATCAGGTTGAATTAGAATCTGAAAACACAGTGTTTTTTGTTTTAGAAAGTCATTCGCCGTTGTATACTCCAAAAAGATACAGAAATGAATTTGGGCAGCTTTTGGAACATTCTCCATTTTGTGAAAGAGATATTATCGCTCCGTCATTCAAGGAACCAAAAGACAAAAAAGGAGAGTTTTTAATAAAAGTAAAAAAAGAAAACCAGATTACGGACTTTATTTACGCAACGCATCCGTTTGATGTTGTTGGTTGGGACGGTTATTTTTATCCTTATAAATTTAATATCAAAAATTTCGAGCCTATTACGGGTAGAATTCACCAACCGCCACCGGTTCATCAGAATTTTGAAGGACACAATTTTGTGGTTTGTTCATTCTGCGCAAGAATGTACGATTATCATCCGCAGGCAATTCCGGCACCTTATAATCATTCCAATATTGATTCTGATGAAGTTTTATTTTATACGGAAGGAGATTTTATGAGTCGTAATCATATTGATCTGATGGATTTTACGCTTCATCCCGGAGGTATCGTTCACGGGCCACATCCGGGTGCGATGGAAAGAAGTATTGGTAAAAAATTCACCGAAGAATATGCGGTAATGGTTGATCCTTTCCGTCCGTTGAAAATCACTGAAGAAGCAATGAAAGTGGAAGATCCTTCCTACAAAACTTCTTGGCTGGAAAGTGAAGATCATAGTTTGGAAGACCGTTCTCAAGAATAAATTAATTATTTAAATATAAAACGAAAAGACCGAATGCAAGACATTTGGTCTTTTTTTTGATAAAAATCATCTGTAATGATGTGCCAAACATGACAAATGTTTCCTGACTTCTACAATGAATGCTGTATCTTTAAATCAAAGAAAATGCTAATTATTTATCTATAAAAATTTCAATATGTATAATTATATAAGTGCAGAAGAAGCTATTTATACAATCAAAAGCGGAAACCGCGTTTTTTTTCACGGAAGCGCATGTACGCCGAATTATTTAATTGATGAATTGGCAAGACAGTCGCATCGTCTCGAAAATGTAGAAATGGTTTCTATCACCCAACAAGGAAATGTAGAAATTGCAAAACCTCAATATAAAGACAATTTCTTTGTAAATTCTTTATTCGTTTCCACGCCCGTACGTGACGCTGTAAATTCTGAAAGAGGAGATTTTGTTCCTGTATTTTTAAGTGAAATTCCTATTTTATTCAGAAATAATATTTTACCGTTGGATGTTGCTTTAATTACAGTTTCGCCACCCGACAAACACGGTTTTTGTACATTGGGAACTTCGGTAGATGTCGCAAGAGCAGCGGTAGATACAGCAAAATTAATTGTAGCAATCGTGAACCCTTTAATGCCAAGAACACATGGTGACGGAATGATCCATATCAGCAGAATCAATAAGCTGGTTTGGCATGAAGAAGAGCTCCCGACTGTAGATTATGGCTCAAAAGTAGGTCCTGAAGAAATGCTTGTCGGAAAAAATGTTGCAGAACTTATCGAAGACAAATCAACATTGCAGATGGGAATCGGAACTATTCCGGATGCAGTTTTAAAATGCCTTACAAATCATAAGGATTTAGGAATTCATACCGAAATGTTAAGTGACGGAGTGATTGATTTGATTCAAAATGATGTCATTAATAATAAATATAAAGGCTATAACGACAATAAAACGATTACAAGCTTCTGTTTCGGAACAAGAAAATTGTATGATTACGTTGATGACAATACTGTTTTTTCATTTGATGATGTGAGCACCGTCAACTTTCCGATCAATATAATGAGAAATAAAAAAATGGTGGCCATAAATTCTGCTATTGAAATTGACCTTACGGGGCAAGTTTGTGCAGACTCGATTGGAACCATGCAATACAGCGGAATTGGTGGCCAGATGGATTTTATGAGAGGCGCCGCTTTAAGTGAAGGTGGAAAACCTATCATTGCCATTACTTCAAGGACCAAAAAAGGAGTTTCCAGGATTGTTCCTTTTCTAAAACAAGGCGCAGGCGTTGTTACAACCCGGGGCCATATTCATTACGTCGTTACAGAATACGGAACGGCCTATTTATATGGCAAAAACCTTCGTCAGAGAGCACAGGAACTGATAAGTATTGCTCATCCTGACGACAGAGAAATGCTGGAAAAAGCTGCGCGTGAAAGGTTTAAAATTTAAAAAATAAACGTAAAACAAAAATTTAGTTCAAAGTCTAATCAATTAAGGGATTCCGTCACGTTTTTTGGCAATGTTTTTGCTAAATTAGTTTAAATATTACACATTGAAAACTATTTATAATTCCATAAAAAATGAAGTCGTCAAACATTCAAAAGTTAAAGATTCAGTTTTAGGAAAAGTTGACGAATGGAAAAGAAGCCACTATATTATTCTTTCAGAAATTATAAAAGAAGAGCTGGCATCGTCCGAAGAGCTTAAAGATGATAAAAAGTTTGAACTGGGAAATACTATTTCGCATATTACATTACAGCGTTTTTTTGAGAATGATTATCAGGATAAAACACATAATGATCTTCGATTCTTGAAAACTTTAGACAAAATATGTATTTTTTTGGGGTTTAAAGATCTCAATTCTTACATTCACCATTTAAGAGAAAATACGATCAATGGTCAAACTGCTGAAGAAGGTGTATTTTCTACAGATATCGTGTACAAGTATTGTGCTGCTGTGTTTGAGCTGTATAAAAAATTCCCGATCTTGGAATTAGAGTTATTTAAGGAGCTTGTTTTTGATAAGTCGCCTTTTTTGGAAAGAGCATCAACTTTCAGTAAAGAACTTTGTGAAAGGAAACTTGAATTGGTCACTAAAAACAACCGTTCAAACTATGAAGTTTTTGATGTCAATATTGTTACTGATGAGCCCGATAAAAAAGTTCTTGAAGCTCATGAATTTTGGAATCTTTTATTTAAAGTTGGTGACACCGGTGAAGAACATTTTGTTAATCAACTGAATACACAAATTTACTTTATCCGAAAAGTTGACAATGCCTGGAAAATCTGGGACAATTATAATCCTGATGCAGGAAGATTAAACAAGTAAAATAAAAAAGCCGTAATTAAGTATTACGGCTTTCCTCGGTTAATAATCTTTTTTCAACATCTAGTTTCTCATACAAATATAGAAAACGCATTAAATAAACAATAAACTTAAGTATACTTAAATAAACTTTTCTTTACGTTGAGAATAATGAAATCGTTTGCACAACAATTATATGCTTCAATATTTCATGGAATTTTGTAATTTGCAACCTATTAAATAAAAGTAAAAATAGAAATATGTCAACACTTACATTTGCCGAAAAAATTGCTCAGGCAGAGAATTTTTTGCCTATCAATGGTACTGATTACATTGAGTTTTATGTAGGAAATGCAAAACAGGCTGCCCACTTTTATAAAACCGCTTTCGGTTTTCAGTCTGTAGCATACGCCGGTCCTGAAACAGGAGTAAGAGACCGCGTATCTTACGTTCTTCAACAAGGAAAAATAAGATTGATTTTAACTACAGGACTTAAATCTGATTCACCTATCAGCGAACACGTAAAAAAACACGGTGATGGAGTAAAAGTTTTGGCACTTTGGGTAGATGATGCTTACCAAGCTTTCGAAGAAACCACAAAAAGAGGCGGAAAACCTTATTTGGAGCCTGTCACTTTAACGGATGAGCATGGTGAAGTAAAAATGTCCGGTATCTATACTTACGGAGAAACTGTACATATGTTTGTTGAAAGAAAAAATTATACAGGTCCTTTCATGCCGGGCTTCGAAAAGTGGGAAAGCGCTTATCAGCCAGAAGATGCAGGTTTATTATATGTAGATCACTGCGTAGGAAATGTGGGCTGGGACAGAATGATCCCAACGGTAGAATGGTACGAGAAAGTAATGGGATTTGTAAACATTCTTTCTTTTGACGACAAACAGATCAACACAGAATATTCTGCCTTGATGTCTAAAGTAATGTCAAACGGAAACGGATTTGCAAAATTCCCGATCAATGAGCCTGCGGAAGGTAAAAAGAAATCTCAGGTAGAAGAATATCTTGATTTCTATGAAGGTGAAGGTGTTCAGCACATTGCGGTTGCTACAAGAGATATCATCCATACGGTAACCGAGCTTAAGAAGCGTGGTGTAGAGTTTCTTTCTGCTCCGCCTGAAGCATATTACGACATGGTTCCTGAAAGAGTGGGCCATATTGATGAGGATTTAAAGAAACTTCAGGATCTTGGCATATTAATTGACCATGATGAAGAAGGTTATTTATTGCAGATTTTCACAAAACCTGTAGAAGACCGCCCTACTCTTTTCTTCGAAATCATTGAAAGACACGGTGCGCAAAGTTTTGGCGCCGGTAATTTCAAAGCATTATTCGAAGCTTTGGAAAGAGAGCAGGAAAAAAGAGGAAATCTTTAATTTTAGAATATAATACAGAGTTTTGTCAGGATGCAGAATCTTGACAAAACTTTTTTATAAAGCACCATTTCATGAAAAAAATATTAATTTGTACTTTAATTTTTGCAGGTTTAGCGCTTGAAGCTCAAAACTATGCAACACTGAACAAAATCCTCGACAGGTTAGAAGAAAGAAAAGGCATCAACCAAAATCTTGAAAGCGTAAATATTGATAATAAAAAGTTTATTCTGATCAAAGATTTTGATGATCACACAGAAAGAAGCTTTATCATTTTTAAAGATAAAGACCTTACTTACGTTGAAATGTTTGATGACAAAGCAACCGGAGAAACCAGCTCAAATGTCTTTTCAGGAGATATTATCCGAAAGAAAAACATTATTTCTATGAGAGCAGACAAGCTTGAAGGCAATAAAATCCCAATTCCGGTCGCCAAAACATTACTTTTGACCAAGCAGGACGGAATATTATACCTCATCGATATCAATACCAGAAACCGGTGGATTGATGAAGAATCTTATTCTAAAAAATAAATATTAAATTTAAAAAACCTCTTTTTTAAATTAAACCCCTTAATTGCAACATTATGAAATCATTTGTAGAATATTCCTCAAATTCAGACTTTTCAATACACAATATTCCGTTTGGCGTAGCGGTTTTCAATAAAGAATTTATTGCATGCTGCACAAGAATCGGCGATCAGGTAATTGATTTAGCAACTTTATACGATCTTGCTTATTTTGAAGAAATTGAAGGGCTGGACGATAATGTTTTTGAAGCATATACTTTAAATGAATTTATCGAATTAGGAAAACCAATCACAAACGCTGTTCGTCTCAAAATTCAGGAATTATTACTGGAAGGTTCAATCTTATCTAAAGACCAGAAAACTATTGAAGATGCTTTTTACGATTTGGATAAAGTGAAAATGATGATGCCTGTACACATTCCAAATTACACAGATTTTTACAGCAGCATCGAGCACGCGACCAATGTTGGAAAAATGTTCCGCGATCCAGCAAATGCATTATTGCCAAACTGGAAACATTTGCCTGTAGGCTATCACGGAAGAGCTTCATCAATCGTTGTTTCAGGAACAGATATCAACCGTCCGAAAGGTCAAATGAAGCCAGCCGATGCAGAAAAACCTATTTTCGGACCTTGCAATCAATTGGATTTTGAATTGGAAATGGCTTTCATCATCAACAAAAACACCGAAATGGGCGAAAGCATCTCTACAAAAGAAGCTGAAGATGCTATTTTCGGAATGGTCGTTTTCAACGACTGGTCAGCAAGAGACATTCAGGCTTGGGAATACGTTCCGCTTGGACCATTTTTGGCGAAAAACTTCGGCTCATCAGTTTCTCCTTGGGTTGTAACTCTGGAAGCTTTAGAACCATTCAGAACGGCTTCTCCAACGCAAGATCCTGAAGTTTTAGATTATTTAAAGTTTGAAGGAGATAAAAATTATGATATCAATTTACAGGTTTATTTACAGCCTGAAAATAGTGAAGAAAATTTAATTTCTGAAAGCAATTATAAATTCATGTATTGGAACATGACCCAGCAATTGGCACATCACACGATAAATGGCTGCAATGTTGAAGTTGGTGATATGTATGCAAGCGGAACCATTTCGGGAAGCGATCCAAAATCTTTCGGATCAATGCTTGAATTGACTTGGAGAGGTCAAAATCCAATTAAATTAAACAACGGACAAGAAAGAAAATTCATTGAAGATAACGATACCGTTACGATGAAGGCATGGGCTGAAAAAGATGGCGTAAGAGTTGGTTTTGGTGAAGTTTCAGGGAAAATTATTCCTACAAAATAAAATTTAAATTCTTTAATCAAGCATAGATGCTTCGACTCCGCTCAGCATGACATCCCCAATATTAGCTGTCTAATTTAGCAGTAAATTTGTAGCGATGTCATGCTGAGCCTGTCGAAGCATCTTAATATTGTAATAATTTCTACTCAAAAATCATAATTTAAATACATAAATTAACTTAAGTGTTTAAAAAGAAAAAAAACATGAAAACAGTAATCCCATCCGAAATAACTTCTGTACAATTACAAACCATTATGCAAACCGCTGTTTCACCACGTCCGATTGCATTGGCTTCTACGGTTGACAAAGAAGGAAACAGCAATTTGTCGCCTTTTAGTTTTTTCAATATGTTCAGTACGGTTCCGCCGATTTTAATTTTTTCGCCTTCAAGAAGAGTTCGCGACAATACAACTAAACATACTTTGGAAAACGTACATGAAGTTCCGGAGGTAGTTATTGGAACGGTTAATTTCCCGATTGTGCAGCAAATTTCTTTAGCTTCGACCGAATATGAAGGCGGCATTAATGAATTTATCAAATCTGGACTGACAATGAAAGATGCCGATTTGATAAAACCAAAATTAATTGAAGAATGCCCTGTAAACTTTGAATGTAAAGTTTTAGAAATAAAGTCTTTAGGAGATCAAGGCGGAGCGGGGAACTTAGTAATTTGTGAAGTTCAGAAAATCCATATTAGAGAAGAATATCTGAATGAAGAAGGAAATTTGGATCAAACAAAACTGGATATAGTCGCTCGTTTGGGCGGAAACTGGTATTCGAGAAATAATGAAAATAATCTTTTTGAAGTTCCAAAACCTTTGGTAACAAAAGGAATTGGTTTCGATCTTCTTCCTGATGCTGTAAAATACAGCAAAATCTTTACAGGAAACGATTTAGGAATGCTTGCCAATGTAGAAGTTTTGCCTTCTGAAAATTGTCATGAAGATGAAAACATTCATCAAAACGTTCAAAAATTATTATTGGAAAGTAAAATTGATGAGGCTTGGAAATTATTAATTAAATAGGTTAAAATGCTTCGTCGCTTCGAGTAGATTTTGGAAAAATAGTATCGAGAAGTTTGTTCTAATATCAAAAAGTTCTCGATACAAATTCTTTC